>NZ_JBIWGA010000109.1:0-1017 GCF_044763345.1 Streptomyces sp. NPDC096132 | reverse complement strand
CCGGTATCCGCTGCGGGAACTGGTCACCGCCTCCGAGCCGTTGCCCCTGCTGGTGGAGCGGGAACGGGCCCTGTACGGCTCCTGGTACGAGTTCTTCCCCCGCTCCGAGGGCACCGCGGACACCCCCCACGGCACCTTCCGCACCGCCGCCCGCCGACTCCCGGCCATCGCCGCGATGGGCTTCGACGTCGTCTACCTCCCCCCGATCCACCCGATCGGCACCACCTTCCGCAAGGGCCCCAACAACACCCTCGACGCCCGCCCCGACGACGTCGGCGTGCCCTGGGCGATCGGCTCCCCCGAGGGCGGACACGACGCCGTCCACCCCGACCTCGGCACGATCGAGGACTTCGCCCGGTTCGTGGAACAGGCCCGCGAACTCGGCCTGGAGATCGCCCTCGACTTCGCCCTGCAGTGCTCCCCCGACCACCCCTGGGTCCACAAACACCCCGAGTGGTTCCACCACCGCCCCGACGGCACCATCGCCTACGCCGAGAACCCGCCGAAGAAGTACCAGGACATCTACCCCATCGCCTTCGACGCCGACATGGACGGCCTCATCACCGAGACCCTGCGCGTCCTGCGGCACTGGATGTCCCACGGCGTGCGGATCTTCCGCGTCGACAACCCGCACACCAAGCCGGTCGTCTTCTGGGAGCGCGTGATCGGGGAGATCAACCGCACCGACCCGGACGTCATCTTCCTGGCCGAGGCCTTCACCCGCCCCGCGATGATGCGCACCCTCGCCCAGATCGGCTTCCAGCAGTCCTACACCTACTTCACCTGGCGCAACACCAAGCAGGAGCTGACGGAGTACCTCACCGAACTCTCGGGGGAGGCCGCCTCCTACATGCGGCCCAACTTCTTCGCCAACACCCCCGACATCCTGCACGAGTACCTCCAGCACGGCGGTCCCCCGGCCTTCGCGATCCGGGCCGTCCTGGCCGCCACCCTCTCCCCCACCTGGGGCATCTACAGCGGCTACGAGCTGTACGAGAACACCCCGCTCCGGCCGGG
>NZ_JBIWGA010000108.1:0-1035 GCF_044763345.1 Streptomyces sp. NPDC096132 | reverse complement strand
GCGGCCAGGGTCTTGTGACGGGTGTTCTCGTTCACGTGTGCTTGATCTCCTGAATGGTGAAGGGGTGTCGTGTTGTGCGCGCGTCGGAGAGTGGGCCGACGACGGGGGTCCCCGTGCTGCCCTGCGGCGGCCGGGATGGCGTACGGCTGCCTTCTTGATCTGCCAGGCAGGGTGGGGAACACCCACGAGGACGTGGGGGCTCATGGCTGCTTCCTTGTGTCGTGGGCCGGTCCGTGGGCGTGCTGGGGTCGCATGCGGGTGCCTGCTTGGTGCAGGAGCCGGTAGACAGTGGCGACGGAGTAGCTGTGCTCCCTGGCGAGTTCCGGCACCGTGGCGCCGGCCTCGTACCGGGCGCGCAGAGACAGCGCGACCTTGTACCGTTCGGCGGCCTGTGCTGCGGAGCGCATCCGCTGGGTCTGCTGGGTGGTGCGCACGGTGCCGCCGGCCTCGATCAGCAGGCGCCGGGCGCCGCGCCTCGTCTCTCCTGCCGCTGTGGCGAGTTCGGTGAGGGTGGCGCCGTGCTGCTCGTACAGGGTGCGCAGATGGGCCGCGAGGCGCTGGCGGGCTTGTGGGTTCTGCCGCATCCGGCGGGTCTGCCAGGAGGTGCGCATGACGGTTCCGGCGTCGTGTAGCCGGTTGAGGACGGTGCCGTAGGACAGGCCGCTGGCGGTGACGAGTTCGTCGACCGTGGCACCGGCCTCGTACTGCTGGCGCAGGGACTGGGGCGTCACGGCCTTGCTAGCGTCGGCCGGGACTCGGGGACGGGGTTTCATGCGACGGACTTCCATTCGCTGCGGGCTTCGGCATGGGCGGCGGCCAGGTCGTCGTAACTGCGCTGGTCGGATGGGGTGATGAGGATCAGGCGGCCGTCGGTGGCGACCCGCCAGTCGGCGGCCGGGCGGCCGGTGAGCGGGTCGAGGACGCGCCCGTCGGGGGCGTGCCACGTCGGTGGGATCTCGTCGGGGCGTGGCACGGGTACCAGGACCTGGCGGCCGTCGCGGACGATCACGAGAGCCCTGCTGCGGTGCTCCGCAA
>NZ_JBIWGA010000107.1:0-1037 GCF_044763345.1 Streptomyces sp. NPDC096132 | reverse complement strand
ATGTCGCCGCGCAGGGCCTCCTGGCAGTACGTCCACGCCTCGGCGCGCCGCGCGCGGGCGAGGACCCAGCCGTGGACCAGACCGCTGAGGGTGGAGCCGTGACTGGTGCGGACGAGATAGTGGTCGACCGTCCGGTGCCAGGTGTCGTCGTCCAGCCGGTGGCCCAACCGCTCGAAGAGGCCCCGGAGTTCGTGCGGCGAGAAAAGATAGCCGAGCATCAGGACGTCGGCCTGCTTGGACGCCTTGTAGTGGTTGACCGTGTCGCCCTCCGCCTCGAGGATCCGGTCCAGGCGCCGGATGTCGCCGTATCGCCGCCGGTAGCCCTCCCAGTCGAGCTCGGCGAGGTCGCCGTAGCCCTCGAACTGGCTGATGACGCCGTCGTGAAAGGGCACGTGGAGCGTGCGGGAGACGCCTTCCCACTGTTCGAGCTCGCCCCCGTCCAGGCCGGTGCGCTCGGCGAGTTCGCGCAGGCGGGGTTCCGGCAGGGCCCGCAGCACGTCCACGGTGCGGGCCAGCACCCAGGCGGCGGTGACGTTGGTGTACGCGTTGTCGTCCAGCCCCGGCTGCCGGGCGCCGGGATAGGCGTCGTGGTACTCGTCGGGACCCATCACGCCCCGGATGCGGTGCCGGCCCAGCCGTTCGTCCCAGGTGGCCGAGTCCGCCCAGAAGCGGGCGATCTGCAGCAGCATCTCCGCACCCTTGGTGTGCAGGAACTCGTCGTCCCCGCTGGCCTCGCAGTACTGCACCACGTTGTACGCCACCGCCGAGCCGACGTGCCGCTGGAGCCGCGAGTGGTCCGGCAGCCAGCGTCCCGAGCGGGGGTTGAGATGCAGTTGCTGCGTCTCCTCGCGCCCGTCGCTGCCGCTCTGCCAGGGGTACAGCGCGCCGCGCCGGCCGATCGCGCGGGCGGCGGCGCGGGCCCGGTCGAGGCGGCGGTGGCGGTAGCGGAGCAGGGCGCGGGAGACCTCCGGGAAGTGCAGGTGGAGGTACGGCAGCACGAACAGCTCGTCCCAGAAGACATGGCCGCGGTACGCCTC
>NZ_JBIWGA010000106.1:0-1049 GCF_044763345.1 Streptomyces sp. NPDC096132 | reverse complement strand
GCGAGGCGGCGGCGGATGCCGATGTTGGCGCGCATCCGCGGGTCCTTCGCGTATTCCGCGTACATGTAGTCGCGTTCCTCGTCCGTCACCATTTCGAGGGTCAGCTCGTCGTGGTTGCGGAGGAAGATTCCCCACTGGCAGTTCGCGGGAATGGCCGGGGTCTTGGCGAGGATCTCCGAGACCGGGTAGCGGGATTCCCGGCGGACCGCCATGAAGATGCGGGGCATGACCGGGAAGTGGAAGGCCATGTGGCATTCGTCGCCGCCGGAGGCGTAGTCGCCGAAGTAGTCGACGACGTCCTCGGGCCACTGGTTGGCCTCCGCGAGGATCACCGTGTCCGGGTAGTGGGCGTCGATCTCCTTGCGGACCCGTTTGAGGAACTCATGGGTCGCCGGAAGGTTTTCGCAGTTGGTGCCCTCCCGCGCGTACAGGTACGGCACCGCGTCCAGCCGGAATCCGTCGATGCCCAGGTCCAGCCAGAACCGCAGCGCGGAGATCATCTCCTCCTGCACGGCCGGGTTCTCGTAGTTGAGGTCGGGCTGGTGGGAGAAGAAGCGGTGGAAGAAGTACTGCTTGCGGACCGGGTCGAAGGTCCAGTTGGAGACCTCGGTGTCGACGAAGATGATCCGGGCGTCGGCGTACTGCTTGTCGTCGTCGGCCCACATGTAGTAGTCGCCGTAGGGCCCGTCGGGGTCCTTTCTCGACTCCTGGAACCACGGGTGCTGGTCGCTGGTGTGGTTCATCACGAAGTCGATGATCACGCGCATACCGCGCTGATGGGCGGCGTCGACGAACTCCACGAAGTCGGCGAGGTCGCCGAACTCCGGGAGGACCGAGGTGTAGTCGGAGACGTCGTACCCACCGTCGCGGAGGGGTGATTTGAAGAAGGGCGGAAGCCACAGACAGTCGACGCCCAGCCATTGCAGGTAGTCGAGTTTGGCGGTGATGCCCTTGAGGTCGCCGACGCCGTCGCCGTTGCTGTCCTGGAAGGAGCGGACGAGGACCTCGTAGAAGACGGCGCGTTTGAACCACTCGGGGTCGCGGTCCTT
>NZ_JBIWGA010000105.1:0-1072 GCF_044763345.1 Streptomyces sp. NPDC096132 | reverse complement strand
AGGCGGTGGATCAGCCACGGGTAGCCGTGGTAGGCGAAGATCACCGGCTTGTCGGTGGTGAACAGGCCGTCGTACTCGAAGTCGCTCATCCCGTGGGGGTGTTCCTCGCGCGGCAGCAGCCGGGTCATGTCGACCACGTTGACCACCCGGACGGCGAGATCGGGCAGGTGGCGGCGCAGCAGCTGCGCGGCGGCCAGCACCTCCTGGGTGGGCACGTCACCGGCGCAGGCGAGGACGACGTCCGGCTCGCCGCCGTTCTCGGTGCCGGCCCACTCCCAGACACCGGCGCCCCTGGCACAGTGTGCGCGTGCCGCGTCCATCGACAGCCAGTCGAAGCAGGGCTGTTTGCCCGCCACGATCACGTTGACGTAGTCGCGGCTGCGCAGGGCGTGGTCCGCCACCGACAGCAGCGTGTTGGCGTCCGGCGGCAGGTAGACCCGTACGACTTCGGGGCTCTTGTTGAGGACGTGGTCGACGAAGCCGGGGTCCTGGTGGGAGAACCCGTTGTGGTCCTGGCGCCACACGTGCGAGGTGAGCAGGTAGTTGAGGGAGGCGATGGGCGCGCGCCAAGCCAACTCCCGTGATGTCTTCAGCCACTTGATGTGTTGGTTGACCATGGAGTCGACGATGTGGACGAACGCCTCGTAGCAGGAGAACAGGCCGTGCCGGCCGGTCAGCAGATAGCCCTCCAGCCAGCCCTGGCAGGTGTGTTCGGAGAGGATCTCCAGCACGCGGCCGTGGTGCTCGAGGTGCTCGTCGACCGGCAGATGTGCGGCCTGCCACGCCTTTCCGCTGACGTCGAAGACGGCCTGGAGCCGGTTCGACGCGGTCTCGTCCGGACCGACCAGGCGGAAGTCCCGGCGTCCGCCGGTGTCGTGCATCACCCGGGCCAGGAGGTCACCGAGGACTCGGGTCGGCTCGTGCAGGGTCGTGCCCGGCTTGTCGACGCGTACGGCGAAGTCGTCGAGCGGTGCGACGGGCAGGTCGCGCACGAGCAGGCCGCCGTTGGCGTACGGGGTGGCGCCGAGCCGCTGGGCTCCGCCGGGGACACAGTCGAGGACGTCGGCCGTGG
>NZ_JBIWGA010000104.1:0-1235 GCF_044763345.1 Streptomyces sp. NPDC096132 | reverse complement strand
TCGGCGATCCGGCCGGCCGTGAGCGCGGCCCGGGGCAGCTCGATCATGGTGCCGACCGGGCAGTGCACGGGCACGCCGGACTCCTCGGACACCTCGGCCAGGACGCGCTCCACCTCGGCCCGCTCGATGCGCAGTTCCTCGACGGCGCCGACCAGCGGCACCATGATCTCCGCCTCCGGGGAGCCCCCGGCCCGTACGCGATCCACGACCGCCTCGGCGATCGCCCGCACCTGCATGGCGACCAGCCCGGGCACCACCAGGCCCAGCCGCACACCGCGCAGTCCGAGCATCGGGTTCTCCTCGTGCATGCGGTTGACCGCGTCGAGCAGCTCGGTGTCGTGCGGATCCGGTACGGCACCCCGGGCCTCGGCGGCGGCGACGCGCACGGCGAGTTCGGTGCGGTCGGGCAGGAACTCGTGCAGCGGCGGGTCGATGAGCCGGATGGTGACCGGCAGAGCGTCCATCGCCTCGAGGATGCCGATGAAGTCCCGCCGCTGGAGCGGCAGCAGCGCGCCCAGCGCCTTCTCGCGCTCGCCCTCGTCGCGGGCCAGGATCATCGCCTCGACCAGCTTGCGGCGCTCCCCGAGGAACATGTGCTCGGTGCGGCACAGCCCGACGCCCCGGGCGCCGAACCGCCGGGCGCGGGCGGCGTCCTCGGGTGTGTCGGCGTTCGCCCGCACCTCCAGCCGCCGCACGCCGTCCGCCCGCTCCATGGCGCGGGCCACGGCCTCGACCAGCCCGGCGGACCGCTCGCCCGTCTCGAAGTACCGCATCACCGCGGAGTCGACCAGTGGAGCGGCGCCCAGGTACACGGCACCCCCGGAGCCGTCGACGGAGATGACGGTGCCCTCCTCGACGACCGTGCCACCCACGGTGAAGCGACGGGCCTGGGTGTGCACGGTGATCTCCTCGGCACCGCACACGCACACCGTGCCCATCCCGCGCGCGACCACGGCCGCGTGACTGGTCTTGCCGCCGCGGCTGGTCAGCACCGCCTGCGCGGCGATCATGCCCGGCAGGTCGTCCGGGGTGGTCTCCTGACGCACGAGCACGACCTTCTCGCCCGCCGCGGCCCGGCGGACCGCCTCGGCCGAGTCGAACACCGCCGCGCCGACGGCCGCCCCCGGCGAGGCCGGCAGTCCGTGCGCGAGCGCCTCGCCGACGGCCGAGGTGTCGAACCGGGGGAACATCAGCCGGGCGAGGCCTTCCCCGCTGACGCGGGCCAGACCCTCGTC
>NZ_JBIWGA010000103.1:0-1240 GCF_044763345.1 Streptomyces sp. NPDC096132 | reverse complement strand
CGTCAGTGGGCGGGCACGCCCCGCTCCCGGAAGCGAGCGCGGACGCTCTCGGTCAGGGCCGGATCGGGAACCGGGGTGTCGCGCAGGGGGAAGGGGATGCCGAGGGCGTCGTACTTGGGGGCGCCGAGCTTGTGGAACGGCAGCACGTCGACCC
This sequence comes from Streptomyces sp. NPDC096132, assembly GCF_044763345.1. Taxonomy (NCBI): domain Bacteria; kingdom Bacillati; phylum Actinomycetota; class Actinomycetes; order Kitasatosporales; family Streptomycetaceae; genus Streptomyces; species Streptomyces sp. NPDC096132. Next base: position 1,086 of record NZ_JBIWGA010000103.1, on the reverse strand, counting down.
GTCGGACCGTGCCGAGTCCGGCGACGAACCGGGCCAGGGCGTCCACCGACCGCGGGTCGTCGGTCCAGCCGGGGACCAGCACATAGCGGATCCACATCGGGACACCGAGGCGGTCCAGGCGGGTCGCGAAGCTGAGGGTGGGGGCGAGCCGGCCGCCGGTCAGTCTCCGGTAGGTGCCGATGTCGAAGGACTTGATGTCCAGCAGGACCAGGTCCGTGTCGGCGAGCAGCTCGTCGCCGGCACGGGCGCCGAGGAAGCCGGAGGTGTCCAGGGCGGTGTGCAGTCCGGCCTCCTTGCAGCGGCGCAGCACCTCACCGGTGAAGGCCGGCTGGAGCAGCGGCTCTCCGCCGGTGATCGTCACCCCTCCCCCGGCGGTGGTGACGAAGGCCCGGTACTTCTCGATCTCCGCCATCACCTCGTCCACCGTCGTCTCGCGGCCGTCGCGCATGTGCCAGGTGTCGGGGTTGGCGCAGTACAGGCAGCGCAGGGGGCAGCCGCTGACGAAGAGGACGAACCGGGTCCCGGGACCGTCCACGCCGGTGGACAGGTCCCAGGAGTGGATCCGGCCGGTCGTCGTCATCGTGCTCACAGCGATCCGTGGAAGGTGCGGCTGATCACGTCGAGCTGCTGCTCGCGGGTCAGCCGGACGAAGTTGACGGCGTATCCGGAGACCCGGATGGTCAGCTCCGGGTACTTCTCCGGGTGTTCCATCGCGTCCTCGAGGGTGGCGCGGTCCAGGACGTTGACGTTCATGTGGAAGCCGCCGGCCGCCGTGTAGGCGTCGAGGATGCCGACCAAGTGGCCCGCGCGCTCCTCGGGGGCGTGCCCCAGTCCCTCCGGGGTGATGGTCGTGGTCAGCGAGATGCCGTCGCGGGCCTGTTCGTACGGCAGCTTGGCGACCGACAGCGCGGAGGCGGCCACGCCGTGCCGGTCCCGGCCGTTCATCGGGTTGGCGCCGGGGGCGAAGGGCTGTCCGGCCCGGCGGCCGTCGGGCGTGTTCCCGGTGTGCCTGCCGTAGACGACGTTGGAGGTGATGGTCAGCACGGACTGGGTGTGCTCGGCGTCCCGATAGGTGGGGTGCCTGCG
>NZ_JBIWGA010000102.1:0-1318 GCF_044763345.1 Streptomyces sp. NPDC096132 | reverse complement strand
CTTCCTGTCGGGCCTGTTCAGGAGCACGGTGGGTGTGTGGATGCACATGAAGTGAACCGGGTCCGGGCGAAGTTGGCATTATTCGTGGCTGACGTGTTCGCCTCGGTGCCGCGGAGGGACCAGCGGGCCAAGGGTGACTGCTATCTGCGGGGACTGATGCTGGACAGTCGCCGGAAGTCGATCCAGGCGATGGCCTCGCGATTACCGGACGGCAACGAGCAGAACCTGCAGCAGTTCGTGAACCAGTCCACCTGGGATCCGGTGCCGGTGCAGCGGCGGATCTGCGAGCGGATGCTGCCGCTCATCACGCCGACGGCCTGGGTGATCGACGACGTGTCGGTGCCCAAGGACGGCCGGATGTCGGCCGGCGTGGCCCCGCAGTACTGCGGGGCCTTGGGGAAGAGGGCAAACTGCCAGGTCGCGGTCAGCGTCCACGCTGCGACCGATACCGCGTCCTGCCCGCTGCAATGGCGACTGTTCCTGCCCGAGGAGTGGGCGTCGGACACCGTGCGCCGGGGCCTCGCCCGCATCCCGGAGGACATCACACACCGCGAGAAATGGCGCCTCGCCCTGGACATGCTCGACACGCTCGCCAGCTGGGGCATGACGCCTCCGGTCGTGGTCGCCGACGCCGCCTACGGCACGAACGCGCATCTTCGGGCGGCACTGGCCGAGCGCGGAATCGACTACGTGCTGGCTGTCCGAGCGGATGTGACCGCCCATCCCTTCGGCGTCCAGCCCGTGGCCCCGGAACGCAACGGCCTGATCGGCTGCTGGCCCCAGCCTCGCTACCGCCAAACCGCACCCTCGGTGGCTGCCCTGGCCACCGACCTCGGGCAAGAGGTATTCACACCTGTGACCTGGCGCAATGGCTCGCGAGGGGAGTTACGCTCCCGCTTCGCCGCCCTGCGTGTCCGCCCTGCGGGCAAGGCCGTCGAACGGCCGATCCGGGCCGCCGCCTCAGCCGGACAGGGCTGGTGGGACGGGGTCCTGCCCGACTGCTGGCTGCTGGCCGAATGGCCCGACGACGTCGAGGCGCCGACCGATTACTGGCTGTCCAACCTGCCGGCCGACACCCCGATCGCCGACCTGGTCCGTCTGGCCAAGGTCCGCTGGCGCATCGAGCACGACTACCGCGAACTCAAGCACGGCCTGGGCCTGGACCACTTCGAAGGGCGTTCCTGGCCGGGCTGGCACCACCACGTCACCCTCGTGACCGCTGCGCACGCCTTCCTCACCGAACAGCGCCTGTCCCCAAAAGTGCCCGGACCGGTCTCAGCCTCTACCAGGTCCTCGATGCCCTCCAGGACGTCCTGAG
>NZ_JBIWGA010000101.1:0-1382 GCF_044763345.1 Streptomyces sp. NPDC096132 | reverse complement strand
CTTACTGATCGTTTCAGAATGAGTTGAGCTGCCGGTCTTGTGCTCGACGATCTTGGTCGGCAGGGTGGGCGGGGTGCGTGCTGATCTTGTTCCTGAGGACCTGTGGGAGAGGGTTGCTCCGCTGCTGCCGCCTGTTCCCGAACGGCGCCACCGCTATCCCGGGCGGCTGCGAGTTCCGGACCGTGTGGCACTTGCCGGCGTCATGTACGTGCTGCGGACCGGCGTCGCCTGGCGCGACGTTCCCGCGGAGACCGTGGGTTGCTCTGGGGTGACGGCCTGGCGTCGGCTGCGGGACTGGACCGAGGCGGGCGTCTGGCCACGCCTGCACGCCGCCCTGCTGACCGAGCTGCGCCGCGCCGACCTGCTGGACTTGGACGACTGCGCCGTGGACGGTTCTCACGTCCGGGCCCTCAAAGGGGGGATCACACCGGACCCTCGCCCGTCGACCGCGCCCGCCCCGGCTCGAAACACCATCTGATCGTCGACCGCTACGGAACCCCGCTCGCCGTCACGCTCACCGGCGGCAACCGGCACGACGTCACCCAGCTCCTGCCGCTGCTTGACGCGGTCCCACCGATCCGGGGCTTGCGGGGACGCCCCCGCCGCAAGCCGCGGCGCCTGTACGCCGACCGGGGCTACGACTTCGACAAGTACCGCCGCCTGCTATGGAAGCGCGGCGTCAAGCCGGTGATCGCCCGACGCGGCGTCACCCACGGCTCAGGACTGGGCAAGGTGCGTTGGGTCGTTGAGCGCGCCTTCGCCTGGCTGCACCAGTTCAAACGGCTCCGCATCCGCTACGAGCGGCGCGCAGATCTCCACCAGGGCCTGCTCGAACTGGCTTGCAGCCTCATATGCCTCCGCCGCCTACGAACCTCATCCTGAAGCGATCAGTTGGCTACGCTGAACCACCCTGGTCGCACCTCGTTCAGAAGCGGTTGCAGCGACCGCACTGCGGACCGTATGTCCTGATCCGTGACGTCAAGAGGCTCCGGCAGGCTCAGCCCATACCTGCGCAGCCGCCAGAGGTCGAAGACCTCGCTCCCGTCGGCTGCGAAGTCCATATCGACTTCAGTGCCCTCGTCGCTCACGAAGCGGCACCCTGCCCCATGAACCTTGTAGGAATAGGTGCCGATGTGATCACCCCGGCTGATCCGGCACGAACGGGCCAGGCCGACGACGTCCGCCAGTCGCTCAAGTGAGGGAATCGCCGCCCTCATGGCCTCATCAATCGCGTTGAGCGCGCGGACGTAACCGAGTACGAGGTCTCGCGCAGCCTCAACCCGTTCCATACGGCGTCATCCCCCCTGAGCCCGTGACTGAAGGGATTGTTCCATGGGGCCGCCAGCGTCTCCGTGGGACGGCATTCTGAAACGATCAGTTAG
>NZ_JBIWGA010000100.1:0-1385 GCF_044763345.1 Streptomyces sp. NPDC096132 | reverse complement strand
AAGGCCCCGATCGTCTCCCGCGACGTCATCGGCGACCCCTCGTCCTGCGTCTTCGACCCCGCCCTGACGCAGGCCAACGGCACCCTGGCCAAGATCTTCGGCTGGTACGACAACGAGTGGGGCTACACCAACCGGCTCCTGGACCTGACAGCGCTGGTCGCGGACCACTGACGCCTGCCGACCGGCCCCGGCGCGACCCCGTACAGCCCATGGGCTCCTTGTGCGCTCCGCCGGACGATCGAAGCACCGAAAGCGATGGAGGAGACCTGCGATGACGGACGACCTGCTCGACCGGCCCCCGGTCCACGCCCTGCTCGCGGACGGCACCACCGTCTGCATCCGGCCGGTGCTGCCGGGTGACCACGGACAACTGCAGGGGCTCTACGAGGAGATGTCGCCCGAGAACCTCCGCCTGCGGTTCTTCGCGCCCAGCCAGCGGTCGGCCGCCCTGGCCGCCGACCGGGCCTGCGCCCCGGCCCGCCCGGGCTACCGGGCATTGCTGGCCGAAGTGGACGGACGGGCGATCGGACTCGCCGAGTACGACACCGGCGAAGAGAAGGACGGCGGTGGAGACAAGGGCGTCGCGGAGATCTCCATCGCCGTCGCCGACGGCCTGCACCACCGGGGTGTGGGCACCCTCCTCGTCGAGCACCTGGTCTCGGCGGCGCGGGCGGCGGGCATCACCACGTTCACCGCCGACGCGCTCAGCGAGAACCACGAGGTGCTCCGGCTCTTCGCCGACCTCGGCCTGCGCACCACCCGCCGCTTCGAGGGACCCGAGGTGCGCTGCACCATCCACCTCGACCAGGACGACACCTACCTGTCGGCCGTGGAGGCCCGCGGCCGGGCCGCCGACGTGGCCAGCCTGCTGTCCCTGCTGCGGCCGTCCGCCGTCGCCGTGGTCGGAGCGGGACGTACCCCCGGGTCGGTGGGCCGGGCCGTCCTGCACCATCTGCACACGGGCGGCTACACCGGTCGCCTGTTCGCGGTGAATCCGAAGGTCACCTCCCTGCTCGGTGTGCCGTGCCACCCTTCGGTGGCGGCGCTGCCGAAGACACCCGACCTGGTGATCGTGGCTGTGCCTGCCGGCGGGGTGCCGGCCGTCGCCGAGGAGTGCGGTCGGGCCGGGGTACGCGCCCTCGTCGTCGTCACGGCCGGCCTCGACCACCAGCAGGCACAGGCCCTGCTGGCCACCTGCCGCGCCTACGGCATGCGCATGGTCGGCCCCAACTGCCTCGGCATCTCCCACACGGAAGCCGGTCTGAGCCTGGACGCGACCTTCGCGGCCGAGCACCCCCGCCCCGGGACGGCCGGCGTCGCCGTGCAGTCCGGCGGGGTCGGCATCGCGCTGCTCGACGGACTGTCCCGGCTGGGCATCGGCGTCT
>NZ_JBIWGA010000099.1:0-1421 GCF_044763345.1 Streptomyces sp. NPDC096132 | reverse complement strand
TAAGAGCTTGTAACACGATCTTGTTGAGGTGTCCTGGCCGGGCGTGACCGATGTGACGATTCGGCCGTTCGGGAGGGTGTGAGTACTCGGCCGTGGATCGTGCATGACGACTTGTGGACGCTGATCGAGCCGCTGCTGCCGCCCTGGCCGGAGCGATCGCCGGGGCCGCGGCCGGTGGCGGACCGGCTGTGTCTGCAAGGCGTCCTGTACGTGCTCCACAACGACATAGCCTGGCAACTGCTGCCCCTGGAGTTGGGGTTCGGCTCCGGACAGACCTGCTGGCGGCGTCTGGAGCGGTGGCAGCAGGCTGGGGTCTTCGACCGGCTGCACCGCATTCTGCTTGCCGAGCTGAATGTGGCCGGCGCACTCGACTGGTCGAGGGCGTGTGTGGACGGCTCCCACATCCGTGCGAAAAAGGGGGAGCCGACACCGGTCCGTCACCGGTCGACCGCCGGAAGACGGGCAGCAAGCACCACTTGATCTGCGACGGACGCGGCACCCCGCTCAAGGTCATCACCACCGCGGCGAACGTCAACGACGTCACCCAGACTCTCGCCCTGGTCGACGGCATCCCGCCGGTGGCCGGGCGTCCCGGCCGGCCACGCCGCCGCCCCGATGCGCTGCTCGGGGACAAGGGTTACGACTCCAACCCCAACCGCGAGGAGCTGCGCAAGCGCCGGATCCTGCCGGTGATCTCCCGCAAGGGCGCCCCGAACATCAAGGGCCTGGGCAAGCTCCGCTACGTCGTCGAGCAGACCTTCGCCCTGCTCCACCAGTTCAAACGCCTTGCCGTCCGCTGGGAACGCCGAACAGAACTCCACGACGCCTTCGTCTCATTGGCCTGCGGCCTCATCTGCTGGAGGCGACTGAAGAAGCACCGGTCGTGATCGTGGCACGAGCTGTTGGCTACAACTCACACCACTCACCCAGAGGGCCGGCCGCCCGCGTCTGCGTGAAGTCGTGCACCAGGTCCCACGCCCGATCGATATCCAGGACAAAGTCGCCCGTGAACACGGCGAGGTCGTCCATGATCGGGACTTCGACCTCGGTACCCGAGGGCACGGTGCCGTCTCCTACGAGCAGAGACATCCGCTCGGTGTCACTCATCAAGTGGACCACCGCTTGATCATCCCGGAAAGCCAGAGCCAGAACCGGGAACTCTCTGTCCGGCGACCGAACCTCGACGTACCCCTGACCACAGGAACGCAGGTCGTTGAAGCGGTCCGCCAGATCCTTCACCTCTGAACGTCTCTCAACCGGCTGGAACAGTCCCGATTCCGGCGACGTCGCCGCCCACACCACGCTCATCCAGACCCCCTTCCCCACACAAGCCGTCGCCCGCGATCCAGGGCCACGCTCCCACGCTCCACCACGACAGGACTACTGGGACCGGGCCGCATGATCGTGTTACGAGCTCTAAG
>NZ_JBIWGA010000098.1:0-1436 GCF_044763345.1 Streptomyces sp. NPDC096132 | reverse complement strand
CGCTGCCTAATGCTGAAGTCAAGCCACGAGGCGAAGAGTTGGCCGGGCCTCGTAGGGGTGTCGGTCACGCAGGATGGCGTAGAGGACGTTGACCTTGCGGCGGGCCAGGGCGATCAGGGCCTGGTGGTGCCGCTTGCCTTCGGATCGTTTGCGGTCGTAGAAAGCGCGCGAGGTGGGATCGCGCTGGATGGAGCAGAACGCGGCCTGGTAGAAGACGCGTTTGAGGGCCTTGTCGCCGCCGGTCGCGCTGCGCGAGTAGCGGATCTTGCCGGACTGGGAGAGCACCGGGGACAGCCCGGAGGCGGCGGCCAGCGCGTCGCCGCTGGTGAAGCGGCGGATGTCGCCGACGGCCGCGAGGAACTCGGCGGTGAGGGCGGCCCCCATCCCCGGCAGGCTGCGGATGAGGGCCCCGTCAGGGTGGCCGGTCACCAGTTCTTCGATCTCGGCTTCCAGGGCCTTGATGCGGTGTTTGCCGGCCAGCAGCTCGTCGGCGAGTTCCCGGATGAGCTGGGCGGTGCGGCGTTCGCCGGGCAGGACGGCACGCTGGGCGAGTGCGGCGGTGTGCGCCGCCTCGGCCAGGGGCTGTGCGGTGGTGGTCTTGACTCCGTGCCGGTGCAGGTAGCCGGCGATCCGTGCGGTGCCCGCGCGGCGGATCTCGGCCGGTGTGACGTAGTGGCCCAGCAGGATGAGCCCGGACTGGTTGGTCGGGTCGACGGCTCGTTCCAGGCCGGGGTGGATGCCGGTGAGCAGGTCGCGCAGCCGTGCGGTGCGGGCGGTGGCCTCCTTGACCAGCGTGGTGCGGTGGCTGACCAGCAGCCGCAGTTCGACGGTGGTCTCGTCCGGAAACTCGACGGTGCGCAGGTCGTCGCGGAGCATGACCTGCTCGGCGATGACTTTGGCGTCACGGGGGTCGGACTTGTTCTCGCCGCCCCGAGTGGCGCGGCGGGCGCGGTTGACGGCCAGGCCGGGGACGTGGACGACGCGGAAGCCGGCGGCCAGGAGCATGGCGGTCAGCAGGGTGGCGATGCCACCGAGGATGTCCAGGCCGACGGTGACGGGGCCGTGTTCGTCCTCGATGGTGTGCAGTTCGCCGATCGAGGCGTCGATGGCGGCCGGGTTGTTGTCGACCCGGTGGCTGAGCAGCGGGCGTCCGCGGTCGTCGGAGACCGCGAGCCAGTGGAATTCCTTGGCGATGTCGAAGCCTGCGTTGGCGGTCACGGTCCCCTCCCGGTCCAGCGTGCGGCGCGACTCCTTCCGCCTGTCCTCGCCCTACCCAGCGATCGTTCGCAGTGCCTAATCAGCAGTCCGGAAGAAGTGGCGGGGCAGGGGGATCAGCGTCCTGAGCCATCGAAGGCAGCCAGCATGAAAACCATCCCTGCCCCACCCGCGCAGTCCCAGAGTCGCGAACTCACGGGACCCACTCAAGAAGGTAGGGC
>NZ_JBIWGA010000097.1:0-1506 GCF_044763345.1 Streptomyces sp. NPDC096132 | reverse complement strand
ATAGCGGCTAACACAATGAGGTGGCTCGGTCCTGGTGGCCGTGTCCAGGACGGTAGTTGAGCGTTCGGTTCGGTGTGGGGACGTTGCCGTGGGTCGTGTCGGATGAGCTGTGGAACCGCTTGGAGCCGCTGTTGCCGCAGCGCGAGCGACGCTTTCGGCACCCGGGCCGCAAGCCGCTGCCGGACCGGCAGGTGCTGTGCGGGATCTTGTACGTGCTGCACACCGGGATCCAGTGGGAGTACCTGCCGCAGGACCTCGGCTTCGGCTCGGGCATGACGTGCTGGCGTCGCTTGCGGGACTGGAACGAGGCCGGCGTCTGGCAGCGGCTGCACGAGGTGCTGCTGGCCGAACTGAACGCGGCCTCGCGGCTGGACTGGTCGCGCTGCGTGGTCGACTCCTCCCACGTCAGGGCGTTAAAAGGGGGAGTCAGACGGGCCCGTCGCCGGTCGACCGGGGCCGAGCCGGCTCCAAACATCACTTGATCACTGACGGGCACGGCACCCCGCTGGCGGTGCTACTGACGGGCGGCAACCGCAACGACGTCACTCAACTGCTGCCCTTGCTCGACGCGATCCCACCGGTCCGCGGCCGGGTCGGCCGTCCCCGCCGCAAGCCGGACTCGCTGTTCGCCGACCGCGGCTACGACCACGACATCTACCGCGACCAGGTCCGCGCCCGTGGCATCGTGCCCGCGATCGCACGCCGCGGCACCCGGCACGGCACCGGACTGGGCACCTACCGCTGGGTCGTGGAGAGGAGTTTTGCCTGGCTGCACGGCTTCCGACGTCTGCGGATCCGGTGGGAACGGCGAGCCGACATCCACGAAGCGTTCCTGAAGCTCGCCTGCTGCCTCATCACCCACCGACAACTCAGAGCATTACGCTGACACGAGGGCGCAAGACCGCTGGTCGCCTCATGGATGTCCGTGGCTCATGCCATGATCCGGCCTCATGAGTGACCGTTCGCTTTCACCTGCCTGGCTGGCCTCGTGGACAGAGAGAGTCTCCGGGGTCCTCGCGGCCCTGGCAGGCGAGTTCGAGCGTCGACACGGCTTTCCCCCTGGTACCAACGAGGTCCGGCCGGCCGACCGCGACGATCAGACCGCGGCTCGCACGCTTGCCCAAGCGGGCCTCATCCCGGCTGACCTGGTCACTTTCTACGACAGCATCGGCGACGTCACCTGGGCGGACGTCGGCAACGGCTACTTCCTCGACTCGGCGGGCGACGTCCTTCTGCGGCTCCAGGAGCACGGCGCCGTCGGTGCCGACGCGGTCCAAATGGTGGCCATCGGCTCGAACGGCGGCGGCCTGTCCTACGTCGCGGGCCCTGATGGGTCGGTTCATCGGACGCGGACGGCATCACTGGACGAACCGGAACTCGACAAGGTAGCCCACGACCTGCGGCAATTCCTGGAACTGCTGGAGCAATCCCTGATGCGGTTCGTCGCCGACGGCAAACCGGGATCTCTGTAGGTCAGCCCGCAGGGCCCATTCTGTTAGGCGCTGT
>NZ_JBIWGA010000096.1:0-1529 GCF_044763345.1 Streptomyces sp. NPDC096132 | reverse complement strand
GCGGAGCTGCACGAGATCCGTGCGCGGGCGCTGGCCGGTCCGAGCGAGAAGGCGACCGCGGCGCAGCATGCCAAGGGCAAGCTGACCGCCCGGGAGCGGATCGAGCTGCTCGTGGACCCGGGTTCCTTCCAGGAGGTCGAGCAGTTGCGCCGGCACCGGGCGTCCGGGTTCGGTCTGGAGGCGAAGAAGCCGTTCACCGACGGTGTGATCACCGGCTGGGGCACGGTGGAGGGCCGTACGGTCTTCGTGTACGCCCATGACTTCCGTATCTTCGGCGGTGCGCTGGGCGAGGCCCACGCCACGAAGATCCACAAGATCATGGACATGGCCATCGCGGCCGGTGCCCCGCTGGTCTCGCTCAACGACGGCGCCGGCGCCCGGATCCAGGAGGGCGTGAGCGCGCTGGCCGGCTACGGCGGCATCTTCCAGCGCAACACCAAGGCGTCCGGGGTCATCCCGCAGATCAGCGTGATGCTGGGCCCCTGCGCGGGCGGCGCCGCCTACAGCCCCGCCCTCACCGACTTCGTGTTCATGGTCCGTGAGACCTCGCAGATGTTCATCACCGGCCCCGACGTCGTCAAGGCGGTCACCGGCGAGGAGATCACCCAGAACGGCCTGGGCGGCGCCGACGTGCACGCCGAGACCTCGGGTGTGTGCCACTTCGCCTACGACGACGAGGAGACCTGCATCGCCGAGGTGCGGTACCTGCTGTCGCTGCTGCCGCAGAACAACCGCGAGAACCCCCCGCGCGTCGAGGCGGGCGACGCCGCCGACCGGCGCGGCGACGTGCTGCTGGACCTGGTCCCGGCGGACGGCAACCGCCCCTACGACATGACCAAGGTCATCGAGGAGATCGTCGACGACGGCGACTACCTCGAGGTCCACGAGCGCTGGGCCCGCAACATCATCTGCGCGCTGGCCCGCCTGGACGGCCAGGTCGTCGGCATCGTCGCCAACCAGCCCCAGACCCTCGCCGGCGTCCTGGACATCGAGGCCTCCGAGAAGGCCGCCCGCTTCGTGCAGATGTGCGACGCGTTCAACATCCCCATCGTCACCCTTCTGGACGTACCCGGCTTCCTGCCCGGCGTCGACCAGGAGCACGGTGGGATCATCCGCCACGGCGCGAAACTCCTCTACGCCTACTGCAACGCGACCGTGCCGCGGATCTCGCTGATCCTGCGCAAGGCGTACGGAGGTGCCTACATCGTCATGGACAGCCAGTCCATCGGAGCCGACCTCACCTACGCCTGGCCCACCAACGAGATCGCCGTGATGGGCGCCGAAGGCGCCGCCAACGTCATCTTCCGCCGCCAGATCGCCGAGGCCGAGGACCCCGAGGCCATGCGGGCCCGCATGGTCAAGGAATACAAGTCCGAGCTGATGCACCCCTACTACGCGGCCGAACGCGGCCTGGTCGACGACGTCATCGACCCCGCCGAAACCCGCGAGGTCCTCATCCGCTCCCTGGCGATGCTCCAGTCCAAGCACGCCGACCTCCCCTCCCGCAAACACGGCAACCCCCCGCAGTA
>NZ_JBIWGA010000095.1:0-1541 GCF_044763345.1 Streptomyces sp. NPDC096132 | reverse complement strand
CGGTAGTTCGTTAAATCCGGTGGTGGCATGGGTTGACGGCAAGTCGGGTTGGTCGTAAGCCGGTGGTAGGAGCCAACTGGCTTGCTGGGGGCTGAAGATGACTGCTCGCCGTCCGTGTCCGCCCGCGCCGGGACCGTTGGAGGACTATGCGGCCCGGTTCGACGACCTGTTCTTCAGCCTGGCCCAGCGGCGGGGGTTTCGCGAGTATCTGACCGGGCTGCTGGCGCCGCGGGACCGGAACAAGACGATCACCTGCCTGGCAGGCGCGGAGCCGGTGGCCGGTGCGGGGATGCCGGGGGTGCAGCGGCTGCAGTTCTTCCTGTCCGAGTCGCCCTGGGAGGCCGAGCAGATCAACGACCGGCGGCTTGAACTGCTGCGCGAGCAGCCGGCGACGGCTCCGCACGACGGCGGGGTCATCGTGATCGACGACTCTGGGGACCGCAAGGACGGCACGGCAACTGCGCACGTGGGCCGGCAATGGCTGGGCCGGTTGGGCAAGACGGACAACGGCATCGTCACGGTGACCACGGTGTGGACCGACGGCCGTGTGTACTACCCGCTGCACGCGACTCCCTACACCCCCGCCCACCACTTCGCCCGCGGCCGCTCCGATCCGGCCTTCCACACCAAACCGCAACTGGCCGCAGCCCTCGCGGCCCGGGGCAAGGAGGCGGGCTTCGGCTGCCGGGCGGTGGTCGCCGACTGCGCCTACTCCGTCAGCGACACCTGGTACCTCGCACTGCGCGAGGCCGGCTTGGCCTACGTGGTGGCGCTCAAGCCGCACCGCGGCACCTGGGCCCGGGCCGTCCAGCCGCACACCCCGATCGAAGCGGCCCACGCCCTGGCCTGGAAGGATGCCAAGCGTCCCGGCGACTGGAGGCCCGTGGAGCGTCACTTCCGTGACGGGCACAGTGAGACCTGGTGGGCCGCCGATGCCCGCCTGGGCGGCTACGGCCCCGACTCACCCTGCCGGCTGGTCGTGGCCACCACCGACCCGGCCCGGCTGCCGGAGAAGGCCACCTGGTACCTGGCCACCAACCTGCCCCACCCCGACGCACCCCACGCCGCCACCAGCCCGCACCCGCCGGCCGACCTCGCCGAGATCGTCCGCCTCTACGGACTGCGGCCGTGGATCGAACAGAGCTACAAACAGATCAAGGACGAACTCGGCTGGGCCGACTTCCAAGTCCGCTCCGACCGCGCCATCCGCCGCCACCAGACCCTGGTCAACTGCGCCTTCTCCTTCTGCTGGGACCAATGGTTCGCCCCACCCGGACCCCTGGACGCCACCGCGCCGGACCCCTGCCCCGACGAGGGGCCAGAGAGGGGGCCCAGACCAACCCCACCGGCCCCAACAGCCTTGCTGGCCCACGGCCTTACGCGCCATCCGTTCCTGGCTCGCCCCCGCTGTCACGCTCAACCGGTGGTGGCAAGCCTGGACGGACAAGGACCCACCTTCCGAGCTCCAGGCCCTGATCGACGCGGTCACCACCGGACACGGCATTGACCTCTACAGCCGGATTTAACGAACTACCGGTAAC
>NZ_JBIWGA010000093.1:0-1560 GCF_044763345.1 Streptomyces sp. NPDC096132 | reverse complement strand
GCCGCGATCGACGTCACCGACGACAAGCTCGAACTGGCCGCCGAACTCGGCGCGGACATCCTGATCGACGCCCGCAAGGACAACGTCGGCGAGGTCCTCAAGCGGCACGGCGGCGCCCACGCGGCGATCGCCCTCGCGGTCAACGACGCGGCCTTCGAGGCCGTCAACTCCGGTCTGCGGCGCGGCGGCAAGCTGGTCATGGTGGCCCTGCCGGCGCACGGCACGGTCCGCGTCCCGATCTTCGACACCGTCCTCAACGGCACCTCCGTGATCGGCTCGATCGTCGGCACCCGGCAGGACCTGGCCGAGGTCTTCCAGCTGCACGCCGCCGGCCGCACCAGGGTCATCCAAGAGACCCGCCCCCTGGAGGCGGTCAACGACTCCATCGACGCCGTGCTGCGCGGCGAGGTCAAGGCCCGGATCGTCTTCGACCTCGGAGCGGGGCGGTGAGCGACATGGCCCGCCCGGTCGTCGTCGGTGTGGACGGTTCCGAGCCCAGCCTGCGGGCCGTGGACTGGGCGGTCGACGAGGCCGCCCTGCGCGGAGTGCCGCTGCGGGTGGTCTACGCCTCCCTCTGGGAACGCTACGAGGGCGAGTCCCTCGCGGACGACCTCGGCAAGCCGTCCGAGCAGGTCATGGCCGAGGACATCGTACGGACCGCCGCGCAGCGGGCCCGCCTGCGCCAAGGTGATCTGAACATCTCCACCGACGTGCTGCCCGAGGAGCCCGAGTACGCCCTCGTCCACGAGGGGCACACCGCCTGTGCCCTCGTGCTCGGTACCCGCGGCCGCAGCGGCCTCATGGAGATGCTGCTCGGCTCGGTCAGCTTGACCGTTGCCGCCCACGCCGACTGCCCGGTGATCGTGCTGGGCGATGGCCGGGACAACCGGGTGAGCGCCGGGCATCACGGGCGTGTCGTGGTGGGCGTGGGCGACAAGAGCGCGGACTCCGCCGCCCTGCGCTTCGCCGCCGAGGAGGCGAGGCTGCGTCGGGCGACCCTGGACGCCGTACGGGCCTGGCGGTGCCCGGCACACGAGAGCACCGACCACCCCCTGCTTGCCGGCGAGCCCGCGCGATTGCACGAGCAGCACGCCGCCGAAGTCCTGGAGAAGGCGGTGCGGCACGTGCCGACCGATGTGGAGGTGCGCCCGCGCACGGTGGAGGGCCCGGCCCGCACGGTTCTGCTGGCCGCCTCGCACGAGGCCGACCTGCTGGTGGTCGGCGCCCGGCGCAATCCCGGGCACCTCGGCCTCCAGCTGGGACGCGTCGCCCACGGGGTCCTGCACCATGCCGCCTGCGCCGTCGCGGTCGTACCCGAGCGGACGTGAGAGAAGCGCCCCACTCGCTGGATCGTGCCGCCCCGTCGCCCACAGCCGCTCCCGCCGCCTCCACCGCCCGCTGACTTCCGGAGCACCCCATGCCCAAGGTCGAACACCAGGACGCCGTCGCACTCTCCGACCAGGAACTGCACGCCCTCGACGCCCATTGGCGGGCCGCCAACTACCTGGCCGCCGGGCAGATCTACCTGATGTCCAACCCGCTGCTGACCGAGCCGCTGAA
>NZ_JBIWGA010000092.1:0-1567 GCF_044763345.1 Streptomyces sp. NPDC096132 | reverse complement strand
GAGCCATCGAAGGCAGCCAGCATGAAAACCATCCCTGCCCCACCCGCGCAGTCCCAGAGTCGCGAACTCACGGGACCCACTCAAGAAGGTAGGGCGGCATGAGCGAGCGGCAGATCGGCTGGTCCCGGTCCCAGATGGCGGCGCGCGCCGCACATGAACTTCGCGACGGCGAGTACGTCAACCTCGGCATCGGCCTGCCGACACTCATCCCGAACTTCCTCCCGGCGGGGGTCCGGGTCACGCTGCACAGCGAGAACGGCATCCTCGGAACGGGCCCGTACCCGACCGCCGACGAGGTCGACGCCGACCTGATCAACGCCGGCAAGGAGACCGTCACGGTCAGCCCCGGGGCGTCGTTCTTCGACTCCGCGCAGAGCTTCGGCATGATCCGCGGCGGCCACATCGACACCGCCGTGCTCGGCGGCATGCAGGTCTCCGCCACCGGCGACCTGGCCAACTGGATGGTGCCCGGCAAGATGGTCAAGGGCATGGGCGGCGCGATGGACCTCGTACACGGCGCCAAGCGCGTCATCGTGCTCATGGAGCATGTCGCCAGGGACGGCTCCCACAAGATCGTCGCGGAGTGCACCCTGCCGCTCACCGGACAGGGCGTCGTACAGCGGATCATCACCGACCTGGCCGTGCTCGACCTCACCTCCGAGGGCTGCCGACTGGCCGAACTGGCACCCGGGGTCACCCTCGACGAACTGCGCGAGAAGACCGGTACTCCGGTCGCGGCCTGACGTACGAGGCGTAGGCGGCGGCCCATGCGACCCACGGTCACCGCCGCCGACCCCGATCCATGGAGCGGCTTCACCGGCTGCAGCTCAGCGTCGACCGGCTGGCGTCGGAGGCGGGGATGTCGCGCGCGACGTTCCACCTCTCTTTCGAGGACAAGAGCTTTCTGCTGCGCAGTCTCATCGCTCGGGTCTTGGGGGAGATCGTCGAGTCCGGCCGCACCTGGTGGGACCCGTTCGAACAGCGCGACCTGGCCTACTTCCAGACCTCGATGTCCGGGCTGATCGCGACGTACCGCGCCTTCAGTGGCCGCCACGAGCAATCAGGTCGCGCCACAACTGTGGCCAATTTCAGCCGTCAACAAGCATTGAATGCCACGATAGTTGACACCTCGCACATCCGGGCAGCAGGATCGGGGCGCCGCGTGAAGGCGGCACAGGCAAGAGGGGTGACCTCCCGATGGCGTTTCAGGCAGGAGGGCAGCGGTCCGCACCGCGGCCCGTCCCCGAGAGTCCCGAGGCCCAGGCGTATCTCCAGGACTACGCCGCCTACTTGGAGGCAGTCCCCTTCCCGTCCGTCGTCCTCGACCACCGCTGGGACGTGGTCCTGGCCAACACCGCTTTCGAGACACTTTTCCGGGACGTCGAGCCGCATCCGACGGCCCAGCCGGGCGACAACTTCCTCCGGTTCGTCCTCTTCCACCCGGACGCGGCCTCGGTCCTCGGCGACCACGAGTCCAGCTGGTGCCTGCCGATGCTCGCCTGTTTCGCGGCGGCCGTGGAGCGCCACGGGCACGACGCCGGACTGCAGGCGATCCGGCGGGAGATCG
>NZ_JBIWGA010000091.1:0-1605 GCF_044763345.1 Streptomyces sp. NPDC096132 | reverse complement strand
CCGTACCCGGTGTTGATCTGCTGCTCGCACAGCGTCTCCCAGCCGGACAGGCAGTGCTCGCACCGCCCGCACGCCGTGCCGAGCCAGGGCACGGCGACGCGCTGCCCGACGGACAGGTGGGTGACGCCCTCGCCCAGCTTCTCGACCAGGCCGACGCCCTCGTGGCCGGGCACGAACGGCGGGTTCGGCTTGACGGGCCAGTCGCCGTGGGCGGCGTGGATGTCGGTGTGGCACAGCCCGGAGGCCTCGACACGGACCCGGACCTGGCCGGGGCCCGGCTCGGGGTCGGGGCGCTCCTCGATGACCAGGGGCTCGCCGAACGCTCGTACGACCGCTGCCTTCATGGGTCTCTTCTCCTCGGGTGGTGGACCAGCGGTGCTGGATCAGGTGTGGGGGACGACGGCGACGGGGGCGGTGGAGTGGTGCAGGACGGCGTGCGTGACATGGCCGATGTGCGTGCCGAACGGGCTGCGCCGGACCCGCCGGCCCACGACCACGAGGGAGGCCTCACGGGCGGCGGCCACGACGTGCACGGCCGCGCTGCCGAAGCGGGACACCTCGGTGACCTCCACGTCCGGGTACTTCTTCCGCCACGGACGCAGCACCTCGGCCAGGGCCTCGGAGGCGCGCAGGGCCAGCGCCTCGTGCAGCGCCGGGTTGGCAGGCACGCTGTACGCGTAGTAGGGCGGCGGGTTCCAGCCGTGGACGACCCGCAGGGAGGTGCCGCGCCGGTGGGCGGCGTCGAAGGCGAACTCGATCAGCGTCTCGTCCGGGTGCTCGACGTCGAGTCCGAGGACCACGGGGCGGAACGGCGTCGCGGCGGACGGCACGCCCACCGGGTCCGGCTCGTGCTCGTCGGCGGCCACCTCCAGCGCCCGGACCAGCACGACGGGGCGCTCCGCGTGCGCGACGACGGACAGACCGACGGAGCCGACCATGAACCCGCCGATTCCGCCGAGGCCGCGGGAGCCCAGGACGAGCAGTTCGGCGTCCTTCGCCGCGTCGGCGAGGACGTCGGCCGGGTGGCCGGAGAGCTGCTCCCTGATCACCTCGATCCCGGGGTGGCGCAGGCCGATGCCCTCGGCGGCCTCCCGGGGGATCTTCTCGGTCCAGTGCTGCTGGGTCTCGGCGCCCAGGAGCGGGGCCTGGGCCATGGGCTCCGGCACCGGCTCCCACACGTGGACGATCTTCAGCGGCAGCCGGCGCGACCGCGCCTCGCGTGCCGCCCATTCCGCGGCGGCCCGGCTCTCGCGCGAGCCGTCGAGTCCTACGGTGATGGTGCGGAGCATGATCTCCACCTCCTGGTGAGGGATCCGGGTATCGGCCCGGGGTGAGGGTCCGGTACCGGCGTCGTCTTCGGTCCTTGCCCGACACCCCTCACTCTCGTGCCGTGCGCCGGTCGGCGCCGGATGCCGAAGGTCTGCGGCCACTGGGCCGAACGGCCCTGCCCAAAGGGACCGTTGGGCTCGGCGGCGGGGCGGTACCGCGCGCCGCGCCGCGCGTGAGGGGCCGTCAGTGGGCGGGCACGCCCCGCTCCCGGAAGCGAGCGCGGACGCTCTCGGTCAGGGCCGGATCGGGAACCGGGGTGTCGCGCAGGGGGAAGGG
>NZ_JBIWGA010000090.1:0-1655 GCF_044763345.1 Streptomyces sp. NPDC096132 | reverse complement strand
ACTGGCTGTTCTCTATCCGCTCGGGTGGTCGGTGGGGTTCGAACAGGGGCCTGGTTCGGGTGAGTCGGCCGATGCGGATGCATGGAAGAAGGGCCTCTTGGTAGCTCGCGGATGTCGAGTCCAGCGAGGAGCAAGAGGCCCTGTTGTCGAAGTGTCGCGTGGTCATGGTTGCCGGGTCCAGTCCGTCCACTCCTGGGTGCGACTGTCTCGCCCACAGGTTCGGAAACGCGGCCGACCGGCCAGAGCGCCGGTCCCGGTACGGCTCGGACATGAGCGATGCCGAGTGGGCTCTGGTGCGGGATCTACTGCCGGTGCCGGGATGGCTGGCCGGCCGGGGCGGGCGGCCGGAGGGCTACTGCCACCGGCAGATGATCGATGCGGTGCGCTACCTCGTCGACAACGGCATCAAGTGGCGGGCGATGCCCTCGGACTTCCCGCCCTGGCCGCGCGTGTATGCCTTCTTCGCCCGCTGGCGGGATGCGGGGCTGATCGCCGAGCTGCACGACCGGCTGCGCGAGGCCGTCCGCCGGGCCGAGGGCCGGGACCAGGAGCCGAGTGCGGCGGTCATCGACTCGCAGTCGGTGAAGGCGGACGCCACCGTCGCCCTCACCTCGCGGGGCTTCGACGCGGGGAAGAAGGTCAACGGACGCAAGCGCCACTTGCTCACCGACACGCTCGGTCTGCTGCTGGCCGTGCTGGTCACGCCGGCGTCGACCACCGACCGGGACGCCGGACGCATCCTGCTGGCGATGGCCAGGGGCCGCTTCGGGCGGCTGGCACGGGTCTGGGCGGACGGCGGTTACACCGGCCATCTCGTCGACTGGAGTGCGGCACAGCTCGGCGTCGTTCTCGACATCGTCCGCCGCAGCGACGACACCCGCGGTTTCCAGGTCCTGCCCCGCCGCTGGGTCGTGGAGAGATCTTTCGCCTGGTGCCTGCGCAGTCGGCGCCTGGTCCGGGACTACGAGCGGCGCACCGACACCAGCGAAGCCGTCGTTCTGTGGTCGATGACCATGCTCATGAGCCGCCGCCTGGCCGCCCGGCACCAGCAGCGTTTTGCTCCGACAGTGGCAGAGGCAGCGTGAACCTGCCCGGTTTCGCCTCGACCAGCCAGCCTCGTTCCACCAGCCGCTTCAGCCGTGCCCTGGCTCCCTCGACGCGGGAGGCGGACGCAGTGTCCCAGCCCAGCACCACCGCCGCCCGCCGGGCGCCAAGCCCGTCGTCTCCCGCATCGACCGCGGCGGTCATCAACGCCTGGTAGTCCGGCGACAACTCCTCCACTTCGGTCGCGTGTCGCCTGTGAGGCACCGCCCGGCGCGGTCCGACCGGCTTCCTCCTGGACTCCTCGCCGGTCACGTCGGCGGGTGCAGCCTCCTCGGCCAGCGCCTCCAGATACTGCTCCATGCCGATCACCCGGCGCCGGTACACCTCTTCCGCGTCCGCCAGAGCCGTCCGCACCCGTTCCAACTCCGCTTTGAGTTGCTTCACCTGCGCAGCTGCGGCCTTCTGCCGCGTTTCCAGAACCGCCCGCATCGACGGCATCCGCCACCTCCACGACATCTCGCCCGGCAACAAGCCGAGGCTCCCGCGGCAGCAGCTACTTCATGCCTGACCTGCGCAAATGTCACACGAGGTTCGGAAAGAGAACGGCCTCT
>NZ_JBIWGA010000089.1:0-2285 GCF_044763345.1 Streptomyces sp. NPDC096132 | reverse complement strand
GAGTAGTCCGCGTACTGCACCGGCAACACCGACCAGCCAGGAACCTCACCCGCACACCGAGCGGCATACGCCACCGACAGATCCCGCGCCAACGGGGCCGCGGACCACCCGTCGAAGGCGATGTGGTGAATGGTCAGGAGCAGCACGTGGTCCTCGGAGCCGAGGGTCAACAGCGCGGCTCTGAAGGGCAGGTCTGCGCCGAGATCGAAGGTCCGACCGGCCTCCTGCTCGATGATTGCGGGGAGATCCTGACCCGTGACGAGGCGGACGTCCAGTTCCAGGACAGCGGCCTCGTGGGACAGGATCCGCTGGTACGGCTCCCCGTCCGCCTCCGGGAACACCGTGCGCAGCGCCTCGTGCCGGACCACCACATCGGCCAGCGCCGCACGCAGCGCCGCCACGTCCAGCGCACCCGACAGACGGAACGCAACCGGAAGGTTGTAGGCAGAGTTGGTGCCCTCCAACCGGTCCAGGAGCCACAGGCGGCGCTGCGCGAAGGAAAGGGGAAACATGGGGCTTTCTCCTCAGTTACGGGGCATGCGCCGCAGCGCCGGGCGGGCCTTCTCGGCGTTGTCGATGCGGGCGGCGAGATCCGCCACTCGTGGGGCGTCGAAGACGGCGCTCACGGGGAGTTCCGCGCCGAGGACGGTGCGGATGCTGCTCACCAAACGGGTGGCCAGCAGCGAGTGACCGCCCAGGTCGAAGAAGCTGTCGTCGATTCCAACCCGCTCCACGCCCAACACCTCGGCGAACAGCGAACAGAGAATCTCCTCGCGCGGGGTCCTCGGTGCGCGTCCGGACGAGCCGCCGTTGGCATCGGGGGCGGGCAGAGCTCTGCGGTCCAGCTTCCCATTCGGCGTGAGGGGGAAGGACTCCAGCACCACGAACGCCGAAGGCACCATGTACTCCGGCAGCGACGTACCGCAGTGCCGCAGGACGTCGTCCTTTCGGATGCCGTCACGCTGCATCGAGGTGGGCGTGTTGAACAGCGGCCGGGCCTGGCGCGGTCGGCCGGGCCGATGCGACCCGCTGCCGCGGAAGTCGTCGACGTCGGCCGTGGCCAGGAGCACGTCGAAGGCGAACGGCGACACCGCAGACCAGGTCACCGACGCTTGGAGTCCCAGGCGTTCCGCGTCTTGGACGAAGTCCTCGGGAGCGACGGCTGTGCAGCTCCCTTCCATGGGCGCCGCCGAGGAGTGGCCGAGGGCGCGCAGGGCGGCCAGATCGGCGCCGAGCCTGGCGTTGGGGACTCCGGTGACCTGGATGATCGCGGGTGCTTCATGCTTCAGGAACGCGACCGTGTCGGCCGGTTCGGTTACGTCCGTACCCCACGCATACACCCTGGGCGCGGCCGGTTCCGCCCCGCTGTCGATGGGACCCTTGCGGAGGACTACGTCGTAGCGGTGGACGGTCAGTTCGTTGCGTGCCGACCCGCTCTTGAGTTCCACGTCCCAGGTGACCTGGTGGTCGAACCGCTGCGCGAAGTCCCCGAAGAAGTCGGGGTCGACAAGGAGTTCGCGCTCCATGTCCAGCGACCGCTTCATGGCCGAGGCGTGTTCCTCGCTGCCGGCGCCCACGCCCGTTCGGCGCAGGGAGACGGCGGCGTGGAAGGAGTGCAGCAGACGCAGGTTGCGGACGTCGCCGACGAAGAGTGCGCCACCGGGGGCCAGCCGGTCCATCGCCTGGCTCAATACGCGCTCCAGATACTCCCCGCTGGGGAAGTACTGGATGACGGAGTTGAGGATGATCGCGTCGAAGAAGTCCTCGGGGATCCCTGTGAAGTCGTCGGCGGGTCGGCTGAGCAGGGTGACGCGCTCAGCCAGGTGGGGCTGCCCAGCCAACTGAGCGCGCAGGTCGGCGACGACCTCGGACGAGAGGTCGCTACCCCAGTAGGTCTCGCAACGCGCCGCCGTTTTGGCGAGGATCAGACCGCTGCCCACACCGATCTCCAGCACCCGGCGGGGGCGGAGCCGGAGGATGCGGTCCACGGTGGCGTCGCGCCACTGCCGCATCTCGGGGAGGGGGATTTCCGAACCGTCGTAGCTGCTCACCCACCCGGCGAAGTCTTCACCGAAGTCCGCATCGCCACTGCCGCGGTAATGCTGCTCGTTGAAGCTCTTCCACTCCTCGACGCGCCGCATGTCGGAACTGAGGTGGGGCTCGTCGCCGTCCGTGCGCGGTGTGACGTAGGCGATGATGCGTTTGTCGCCGGGCTGGTCCTCACGCACCACAACCACCGAACGCGCCACATCCCGATGCGCGTTGAGCACCGCCTCGATCTCACC
>NZ_JBIWGA010000088.1:0-2306 GCF_044763345.1 Streptomyces sp. NPDC096132 | reverse complement strand
CCGTACCCGGTGTTGATCTGCTGCTCGCACAGCGTCTCCCAGCCGGACAGGCAGTGCTCGCACCGCCCGCACGCCGTGCCGAGCCAGGGCACGGCCACCCGCTGCCCGACGGACAGGTGGGTGACACCCTCGCCCAGCTTCTCGACCAGGCCGACACCCTCGTGGCCGGGCACGAACGGCGGGTTCGGCCTGACGGGCCAGTCGCCGTGGGCGGCGTGGATGTCGGTGTGGCACAGCCCGGAGGCCTCGACGCGGACCCGGACCTGGCCGGGGCCGGGCTCGGGGTCGGGGCGCTCCTCGATGACCAGAGGTTCACCGAACGCTCGTACGACAGCTGCCTTCATGGGTCTCTTCTCCTCGGGCGGTGCATCAGCGGTGCCGGATCAGGCGTGCGGGACGACGGCGACGGGGGCGGTGGAGTGGTGCAGGACGGCGTGGGTGACATGGCCGATGTGGGTACCGAACGGGTTGCGGCGGATCCGTCGGCCGACGACGACCAGGGAGGCCTCGTGCGCCGCGGCCACGACGTGGACGGCCGCGCTGCCGTAGCGGGACTCCTCGACAACCTCCACGTCCGGGTACTTCTCCCGCCAGGGCCGCATCACCTTGGCGACGGCTTCGGCCTCGCTCGAGCCGATCGCCTCGTGCAGCACGGGGTCGGCGGGCACGCTGTACGCGTAGTAGGGTGGCGGGTTCCAGCCGTGGACGACCCGCAGGGAGGTACCGCGGCGCTGGGCGGCGTCGAAGGCGAACTCGATCAGCGTCTCGTCCGGGCGCTCCACGTCGAGCCCGAGGACCACAGGCAGGAACGGCGTCGCGGCCGAGGGGGTGCCGGACGGGTCCGGCTCGTGCTCGTCGGCGGCCGTTTCCAGCGCGCGCACCAGCACCACGGGGCGCTCCGCGTGTGCGACGGCGGACAGACCGATGGAACCGATCATGAACCCGCCGAGCCCACCGAGACCCCGGGAGCCCAGGACGAGCAGCTCGGCGCTCTTCGCCGCCTCGGCGAGGACGTCACCCGGGTGGCCGGAGAGCTGCTCTCTGATCACCTCGACTCCGGGGTGGCGCAGAGCGATGCCCGCGGCGGCCTCCCGCGGGATCTTCTCGGTCCAGTGCTGCTGGGTCTCCGCGCCCAGGAGCGGGGCCTGGGCCATGGGCTCCGGCACCGGCTGCCAGACATGCACGATCTTCAGCGGCAGGTCGCGCAGCTGTGCTTCGCGAGCCGCCCATTCCGCGGCGGCCCGGCTCTCGCGCGAGCCGTCGATGCCTACGGTGATGGTGCGGAGCATGATCTCTGCCTCCTCGGGTGAGCGTTCCGATTCCAGAGTCGTCTTCACGGGGTTCCCCTGGCAGGGGCCACTGGTCCCGACTTCGGGCCCAGCGGCCCCCTGCACGGTCCGGTGCGGTGGGCCCGGGTCGCGGGTCGCCGCACCGTCGGTGCTCAACGCAGCCAGTTGTGGTCGCGGACGAAGGGGAGCGTGGCCCAGAGCCGGCCCGCGCCCAGGGTGTCGCCGGCGGCGGCAGCGGCGACGACGATCAGGGCGACGGCGTAGAGGACGTGGTAGTCGACGAGCGGGTTCGTGGACATGCTCGCGGTGCCGTCCGAGAGGTGCTTGGCGGGCGGCCACTCCGCGATCCACATCAGCGCCATCATCGCGGTGCCGGCGACGGCGGCGAGCCGCAGCGCGACCCCCGCGACGAGGGCGAGGCCGATCCCGAGCAGACCGAGCATGAACAGCCAGTCGGCCCACGGGTCGCCGGCCCAGGAGTGGAAGGTCGACTCCATCGGCCCGACGGCGACGGACCCGAGGAAGCCCTTCGTCGGCGAGCCGCCGTCGATCCAGCCCTTGCCGGACGGGGTGGCGTAGCCGAAGCCGAAGGTCTTGTCGAGGAAGGCCCACAGGAAGACGAACCCGGTGAGCAGCCGCAGGGAGGCGAAGGCGTAGGCCCGCGCGGTGTGCGTGCCGGCGTCCGCCGACACGGCCGACTCGGATGCGGAGGCGGTCCGGTTCCTGCGGAACGACGGCAGGTGGAGGCCGGAGCCGCGGTGAGGGTGCTCGTGCAGGGCCATGGTCGTGGTTCCCTTCGGGGACGGTCGGGGCGGTGCCTGACGTCACTCACTCTGACCGCGCTCGCCGGTCGGCGCCGGATGCCGAAGGTCTGCGGCCAGGGGGCCGAACGGCCCTGCATCGAGGGGCCGTTGGGTGCGAACGTCAGTGGGCGGGCACGCCCCGCTCCCGGAAGCGAGCGCGGACGCTCTCGGTCAGGGCCGGATCGGGAACCGGGGTGTCGCGCAGGGGGAAGGG
>NZ_JBIWGA010000087.1:0-2348 GCF_044763345.1 Streptomyces sp. NPDC096132 | reverse complement strand
TGGGCCCCCGGCGCGGGGGGGCGGTCCCCCGGGGGGCGGGGTGCGGGGGGGGGGGCCCCGCGCGCAACGGGCAGTTTTCCGTCACCCGGTCTTCTTCACGTCCGACAGGAGCACCCGCGTCGCTTCGAGCGTCGACTCCACGGCGTCGACGTAGGCAGCCCTGATGCCCTCGAAGTAGGCCCGCTCCTCCTCGCTGCCGGCCTCCAGGTCGTTGCGCGTGAGCTCGATCCTGAACCGGAGCACCAGGCCGGAGTCCGTATCCTGGATCTCGTTGGTGATGTAACCGGTCGTGTTGCCCTCGGAGCGGTCGAATCGCACCACCCGCTGCGGTGTGAAGGTCACTCGCTCGATGTGACGCTCACCCATGCCGGTGATCTCGCGAGTCAGCCAGTTGTCGCCCTCTTCGAGCACGACACACGTGTCGATGGCCTTGACGAACCTCGGGGCGTTCCGCGCCTTGATCTCAAGGGCGCCCCATACGTCCTCTCGGGAGAGCGGAGCCTGGCCGGGCTTGTTCACGGGAACCTCTTGAACGATCGTGGCCATCTCACGTCGCCTTTCTTCGTGTGGGTGGAGCCGCAGCGGCAAAAGCCACATGCGGAACACGTCGGCGAGCCGTATCGACTCGCCGTCGAGGTATTGGAGTTGGATTGCGGGAGATCGATGCCGCCCGGCTGTCGCGAAACGCGGTCGGCTCGGCGCCGGCAACGCATGGTGCGCAAGGCCGCGCTGTTTGCTGCTCGTTGCTCGCAGGCTATGCGGCCCGGACTTGGCCTCGGAACAAGCCCGGAGGTACTTCCGCTATGGAGAATGCTTCGTCCCCGTCTCGCCCGCGGCGACCGGCAACCTCCTTGTCGGTGGGGCACTTGAGATCGAAGTGAACCCACCGCTGCCCCTCCGCGAGGCCCGCGAAGTACCGTCCGGCCGAGTGCATGACCCGCGCCGAGGACGGGCGGCCCTGGACTTCGCCCGCGACCGGGACCTGCGGGTCGGCCACCACGCCGGTTGTTCGGGATGCGCGGCGACGAACAGATCCATTTCCTCCACGACAACGCCGGGTTGTCGCCGTCGACGGTGCTGGTCCATGGCAGCACGCTGAGTGACGGCGCCTATCGGTGCATCGCCGACAGCGGCGCCCACCTGTCGATCTCGGCGGAGAGCGAGCTCAACGCCGGGCAGGGGCATCCGCCCACCGCCAAGGCTCGCGAGCACGGCATCCCGCTCTCGCTGCCGATGGACACCGTGCCTTCCTGGACAGAGCGGCGGGCTTCTATGCCAACCACCACCCAGTCGCCAACGACTACTTCAACAACGCCGGTTACGGACACAACCCTGACTTCAACAGGCTGGGCGTCGACGCCGGCGGGGCGGCCGTCGGCCGGGGCAAGCCGCGCAACAACCTTGCCTACACCGGCACGTTGACGTCGAACCTGAGCCTGACGGACGCCTCGTACAACTCCTGGAACCTGGGCGCCACGTTGTCCGACTCGCAGTTCCAGAGCGTGTCGACGTCGGGCTGGGGACGCGGCCCGCCGGGCCGCCGGCAGCCTGCCCCTGCTGTCGTACCTCCGCCACGCGGCGAACAGCGCACTGATCAACAAGGGGGTGAATGTCGGCCTGCCGTTCCTTGAAGAGCAGGCCATGGGCCCCAGCGACCCACGCCGGGGCCTTTACCGTCGTGTGGTGAGGGAAAATCACGCAGGGGCAGGAGAGTGCGGCGCGCGTGATCCTGTCCCCCCATGACCCCTGAGACAGAAACGTGATCACCATGACGTCAAGCGACCAGACGCGAACGGCCGAGCACCTCATCGAGAAGCATCGGCAGGCGGGCCTGGTGGACGACGAGGGCTTCGTTCGCATGCACTTCTCGGTGAACCTGATCCGCACGTACATGCAGCTTGCGACGAGGTCGGACGCCTATCACCGGCAGTACGGCTGGTCGTGGGCGGGCTTCCGGCTGCTCGTCATCGACATCATCGCCGAAAGCCTCGCCGGCGAGGTCAGCCGGCACCACCTCGTGGGCGCCAACCACTACCTGCGCAACCAGCCCGAAAAGCTGGAAGAGGTGTCCACGGTCCTTCTGGAGTGGCTGCAGAACCGTGGGCTGCACACGCCCGTCGGCTGAGGAGTAGCTAGCCACAAGGTTCCAGGACGGCGGCCGCCGCCGAGCGGGTGACCGCAAACACGACGGCCGCCGTCGCGTACCCGTATCTCTTCTGAATCGCTTCCGAAAGATGAAAAGCCATGACCACTCACCGTGTGGGTCTGTTGGTGCCGAGTTCCAATACGACGATGGAAACGGAGGTCCCCGAGGTGCTGCGCCGGGTCGCGGCACGCTCGGACAACCG
>NZ_JBIWGA010000086.1:0-2496 GCF_044763345.1 Streptomyces sp. NPDC096132 | reverse complement strand
AACACAGTGGACGCGAGCAACTGAGGACAAGCCCTCGGCCTATTAGTACCGGTCACCTCCACACGTTACCGTGCTTCCAGATCCGGCCTATCAACCCAGTCGTCTACTGGGAGCCTTACCCCATCAAGTGGGTGGGAGTCCTCATCTCGAAGCAGGCTTCCCGCTTAGATGCTTTCAGCGGTTATCCCTCCCGAACGTAGCCAACCAGCCATGCCCTTGGCAGAACAACTGGCACACCAGAGGTTCGTCCGTCCCGGTCCTCTCGTACTAGGGACAGCCCTTCTCAAGACTCCTACGCGCACAGCGGATAGGGACCGAACTGTCTCACGACGTTCTAAACCCAGCTCGCGTACCGCTTTAATGGGCGAACAGCCCAACCCTTGGGACCGACTCCAGCCCCAGGATGCGACGAGCCGACATCGAGGTGCCAAACCATCCCGTCGATATGGACTCTTGGGGAAGATCAGCCTGTTATCCCCGGGGTACCTTTTATCCGTTGAGCGACGGCGCTTCCACAAGCCACCGCCGGATCACTAGTCCCGACTTTCGTCCCTGCTCGACCCGTCGGTCTCACAGTCAAGCTCCCTTGTGCACTTACACTCAACACCTGATTGCCAACCAGGCTGAGGGAACCTTTGGGCGCCTCCGTTACTCTTTAGGAGGCAACCGCCCCAGTTAAACTACCCATCAGACACTGTCCCTGATCCGGATCACGGACCCAGGTTAGACATCCAGCACGACCAGACTGGTATTTCAACGACGACTCCACCTGAACTGGCGTCCAAGCTTCACAGTCTCCCAGCTATCCTACACAAGCCGAACCGAACACCAATATCAAACTGTAGTAAAGGTCCCGGGGTCTTTCCGTCCTGCTGCGCGAAACGAGCATCTTTACTCGTAGTGCAATTTCACCGGGCCTATGGTTGAGACAGTCGAGAAGTCGTTACGCCATTCGTGCAGGTCGGAACTTACCCGACAAGGAATTTCGCTACCTTAGGATGGTTATAGTTACCACCGCCGTTTACTGGCGCTTAAGTTCTCAGCTTCGCCAGGACGAATCCTGACTAACCGGTCCCCTTAACGTTCCAGCACCGGGCAGGCGTCAGTCCGTATACATCGCCTTACGGCTTCGCACGGACCTGTGTTTTTAGTAAACAGTCGCTTCTCGCTGGTCTCTGCGGCCACCCCCAGCTCAGGAAGAAAATTCCCTCACCAGGTGTGGCCCCCCTTCTCCCGAAGTTACGGGGGCATTTTGCCGAGTTCCTTAACCATAGTTCACCCGAACGCCTCGGTATTCTCTACCTGACCACCTGAGTCGGTTTAGGGTACGGGCCGCCATGAAACTCGCTAGAGGCTTTTCTCGACAGCATAGGATCATCCACTTCACCACAATCGGCTCGGCATCAGGTCTCAGCCTTGATGTGCGACGGATTTGCCTATCGCACGGCCTACACCCTTACCCCGGGACAACCACCGCCCGGGATGGACTACCTTCCTGCGTCACCCCATCACTCACCTACTGCAAGTCTGGTCCGTCGGCTCCACCACTCCCCTTTGCCCGAAGGCTCCGGGGCGGCTTCACGGACTTAGCATCGCCTGGTTCAATGTTTGACGCTTCACAGCGGGTACCGGAATATCAACCGGTTATCCATCGACTACGCCTGTCGGCCTCGCCTTAGGTCCCGACTTACCCTGGGCAGATCAGCTTGACCCAGGAACCCTTAGTCAATCGGCGCACACGTTTCTCACGTGTGAATCGCTACTCATGCCTGCATTCTCACTCGTGAACCGTCCACAACTCGCTTCCGCGGCTGCTTCACCCGGCACACGACGCTCCCCTACCCATCACAGCACCCGTTGGGGCTATACACTGCAATGACACGACTTCGGCGGTACGCTTGAGCCCCGCTACATTGTCGGCGCGGAATCACTAGACCAGTGAGCTATTACGCACTCTTTCAAGGGTGGCTGCTTCTAAGCCAACCTCCTGGTTGTCTCTGCGACTCCACATCCTTTCCCACTTAGCGTACGCTTAGGGGCCTTAGTCGATGCTCTGGGCTGTTTCCCTCTCGACCATGGAGCTTATCCCCCACAGTCTCACTGCCGCGCTCTCACTTACCGGCATTCGGAGTTTGGCTAAGGTCAGTAACCCGGTAGGGCCCATCGCCTATCCAGTGCTCTACCTCCGGCAAGAAACACACGACGCTGCACCTAAATGCATTTCGGGGAGAACCAGCTATCACGGAGTTTGATTGGCCTTTCACCCCTAACCACAGGTCATCCCCCAGGTTTTCAACCCTGGTGGGTTCGGTCCTCCACGAAGTCTTACCTCCGCTTCAACCTGCCCATGGCTAGATCACTCCGCTTCGGGTCTTGAGCGTGCTACTACAGCGCCCTGTTCGGACTCGCTTTCGCTACGGCTACCCCACCCGGGTTAACCTCGCAACACACCGCAAACTCGCAGGCTCATTCTTCAAAAGGCACGCAGTCACGAGA
>NZ_JBIWGA010000085.1:0-2645 GCF_044763345.1 Streptomyces sp. NPDC096132 | reverse complement strand
ATCCTCACCGACGTCCCTTGCGTGTACGAGGACTACGGGACACCCGCCCAGCAGCCCGTCCTCGACGCCACCCCCGCCGAACTGCGCCGCAAGGGTTTCCCGGAGGGTTCCATGGGGCCCAAGGCCGAGGCCGCCGCACGGTTCGTCGAGCGGACCGGAGGGCTCGCCGCCATCGGCGCCTTGGACGCGGCGTACGAGATCGTGCACGGCCGCTCCGGCACCCTGATCCGCCCGGATCTCACGGCCGGCTGACGGCCGCGGGGCCGCCGTGCCGCGCCCAACGTCCCCCCGACGCAGGGCCGTTCGGCCCCATGGCCGCAGACCATCGGCATCCGGTGCCGGCCGGCGCGCGCGGCCAGAGTGAGTGACGTCAGGCACCGCCCCGACCGTCCCCGAAGGGAACCACGACCATGGCCGTGCACGAGCACCCTCACCGGAGCTCCGGCTTCCACCTGCCCTCGTTCCGCAGGAACCGGACCGCCACCGCATCCGAGTCGGCCGTGTCGGCGGACGCCGGCACGCACACCGCGCGGGCCTACGCCTTCGCCTCCCTGCGCCTGCTCACCGGGTTCGTCTTCCTGTGGGCCTTCCTGGACAAGACCTTCGGCCTCGGCTACGCCACGCCGTCCGGCAACGGCTGGATCGACGGCGGTTCGCCGACGAAGGGCTTCCTCGGCTCCGTCGCCGTCGGGCCGATGGAGTCGACCTTCCATTCCTGGGCCGGCGACCCGTGGGCGGACTGGCTGTTCATGCTCGGACTGCTCGGGATCGGGCTGGCGCTGGTCGCGGGGATCGCGCTGCGCCTCGCCGCCGTCGCCGGCACGGCGATGATGGCGTTGATGTGGATCGCCGAGTGGCCGCCGGCCAAGCACCTCTCGGACGGCTCGGCGAGCATGTCCACCAACCCGCTCGTCGACTACCACGTCATCTACGCCGTCGCCCTGATCGTCATGGCCGCTGCCGCCGCCGGCGACACCCTGGGCGCGGGCCGGCTCTGGGCCAGGCTTCCCTTCGTCCGCGACCACAACTGGCTGCGTTGAGCACCAGGCCGCGCAGGGGTCGGTGAGCCCGAAGCCGGGACCAGTGGCCCCTGCCCGAGGAACCCCCTGAAGACGACTCTGGAAATCGGATCCCTCACCCCAGGAGGTAGAGATCATGCTCCGCACCATCACCGTGGGGATCGACGGCTCGCGGGAGAGCCGGGCCGCTGCCGAATGGGCGGCTCGCGAAGCGCAGTTGCGCGACCTGCCGCTGAAGATCGTGCACGTCTGGCGGCCGGTGCCGGTGCCGGTGCCGGTGCCGGTGCCGGAGCCCATGGCCCAGGCCCCGCTCCTGGGCACGGAGACCCAGCAGCACTGGACCGAGAGGATCCCCCGGGAGGCCGCCGAGGGCATCGGCCTGCGCCACCCCGGAGTTGAGGTGATCAGGGAGCAGCTCTCCGGTTACCCGGGTGATGTGCTCGTCGAGGCGGCCAAGAGCGCCGAGCTGCTCGTCCTGGGCTCCCGAGGTCTTGGTGGGATCGGCGGGTTCATGACCGGTTCCATCGGTCTGTCGGTCATCGCGCACGCGGAGCGGCCCGTGGTGCTGGTGCGCGCGCTGGAGGTGGCCGCCGACGAGCACGAGCCGGAGCCGACGGGCGTGCCGTCCGCCGCGACGCCGTTCCGGCCCGTGGTCCTCGGACTCGACGTCGAGCACCCGGACGAGACGCTGATCGAGTTCGCCTTCGACGCCGCCCGGCGCCGCGGCACGTTCCTGCGGGTCGTCCATGGCTGGAACCCGCCGCCGTACTACGCGTACAGCGTGCACGCCGACCCCGTACTGCATGAGGCGATCGGCTCGAGCGAGGCCGAAGCCGTTGCCGGGGTGCTGCGTCCGTGGCGCAAGAAGTACCCGGACGTGGAGGTCACCGAGGTGTCCCGCTTCGGCAGTCCGGCTGTGCACGTCGTGGCCGCCGCTCGTGAGGCCTCCCTCGTGGTCGTGGGCCGGCGGGTCCGGCGCAGCCCGTTCGGCACGCACATCGGCCATGTCACGCACGCCGTCCTGCACCACTCCACCGCCCCCGTCGCCGTCGTCCCCCACACCTGATCCAGCACCGCTGGGGCCACCCCGGGCACCCCGGACTCCAGCTGGGGCGGGACGCCCACGGGGTGCCGCACCACGCCGCCTGCGCGTCGCCGTCGTACCCGAGCGGACGGGAGAGAAGCACCCCACCCACTTGATCGTGCCGTCCCCACTCCTGCCGCCTCCACCGCCCGCTGACTTCCGGAGCACCCCATGCCCAAGGTCGAACACCAGGACGCCGTCGCACTCTCCGACCAGGAACTGCACGCCCTCGACGCCCATTGGCGGGCCGCCAACTACCTGGCCGCCGGGCAGATCTACCTGATGTCCAACCCGCTGCTGACCGAGCCGCTGAAGCCGGAGCACATCAAGCCGCGGCTGCTCGGGCACTGGGGCACCTCGCCCGGACTCAACCTCGTGTACACGCACCTCAACCGGGTCATCAAGGCGCGCGGGCTCGACGCCCTGTGCGTGTGGGGACCGGGGCATGGAGGGCCGTCGATCCTGGCGAACTCGTGGCTGGAGGGAAGCTACAGCGAGACCTACCCGGACGTGCCGAGGGACGGCGAGGGCATGGCCCGGCT
>NZ_JBIWGA010000084.1:0-2896 GCF_044763345.1 Streptomyces sp. NPDC096132 | reverse complement strand
AAGGACGTACGCCGTCTCGACCGGGTGATCATCAGGTTCGCGGGGGACTCGGGTGACGGTATGCAGCTCACCGGTGACCGCTTCACCTCGGAGACGGCGTCGTTCGGCAACGATCTGTCCACCCTGCCGAACTTCCCCGCCGAGATCCGCGCGCCCGCCGGCACCCTCCCCGGCGTCTCCTCGTTCCAGCTGCACTTCGCCGACCACGACATCCTCACGCCGGGTGACGCGCCCAATGTGCTGGTCGCGATGAACCCGGCCGCGCTGAAGGCCAACATCGGCGATGTGCCGCGCGGCGCGGAGATCATCGTCAACACGGACGAGTTCACCAAGCGGGCGATGCAGAAGGTGGGGTACGCGGCCTCGCCGCTGGAGGACGGTTCCCTCGACGGTTACCAGCTCCACCCGGTCCCGCTGACCACCCTGACCGTCGAGGCTCTCAAGGAATTCGACCTCACCCGCAAGGAGGCCGAGCGCAGCAAGAACATGTTCGCGCTCGGCCTTCTGTCGTGGATGTACCACCGGCCGACGGAGGGCACCGAGAAGTTCCTGCGGTCGAAGTTCGCCAAGAAGCCCGACATCGCGGCCGCCAACATCGCCGCGTTCCGTGCGGGCTGGAACTTCGGGGAGACCACCGAGGACTTCGCCGTCTCCTACGAGGTCGCGCCGGCCGCGAAGGCGTTCCCGGTCGGGACGTACAGGAACATCTCCGGGAATCTGGCGCTGGCGTACGGGCTGGTCGCCGCCTCGCGGCAGGCCGATCTGCCGCTGTTCCTGGGCTCGTACCCGATCACTCCGGCCTCGGACATCCTGCACGAGCTGAGCAAGCACAAGAACTTCGGTGTGCGTACCTTCCAGGCCGAGGACGAGATCGCCGGCATCGGGGCGGCGCTGGGGGCCGCCTTCGGGGGGTCCCTCGCGGTGACGACGACGTCGGGTCCGGGGGTGGCGCTGAAGTCGGAGACCATCGGGCTCGCCGTGTCGCTGGAGCTGCCGCTGCTGGTGGTGGACATCCAGCGGGGCGGGCCGTCGACCGGGCTGCCGACCAAGACCGAGCAGGCGGATCTGCTGCAGGCGATGTACGGGCGCAACGGCGAGGCGCCGGTGCCGATCGTGGCCCCGCGCACGCCGGCCGACTGCTTCGACGCGGCTCTGGAGGCGGCGCGGATCGCGCTGACCTACCGCACGCCGGTGTTCCTGCTCAGCGACGGCTATCTGGCCAACGGTTCGGAGCCGTGGCGGATCCCGGAGCTGGACGAGCTGCCGGATCTGCGGGTGCAGTTCGCGCAGGGCCCGAACCACACCCTTCAGGACGGCAGCGAGGTCTTCTGGCCGTACAAGCGGGACCCGCAGACCCTGGCCCGGCCGTGGGCGATCCCGGGCACCCCGGGACTCGAGCACCGCATCGGCGGGATCGAGAAGGAGGACGGGACCGGGAACATCTCCTACGCCCCGGCCAACCACGACTTCATGGTCCGCACCCGCCAGGCCAAGATCGACGGCATCACCGTCGCGGACGTGGAAGTGGACGACCCGCACCAGGCGAGAACCCTGGTCCTGGGCTGGGGATCCACCTACGGGCCGATCACCGCCGCGGTGCGCAGGCTGCGGGCGGCCGGCGAGGCCATCGCGCAGGCCCACCTGCGCCACCTCAACCCCCTCCCCCGCAACCTCGGCACGGTCCTTCAGGCCTACGACACGGTCGTCATCCCGGAGATGAACCTCGGCCAGCTCGCCACCCTCGTCCGCGCGAAGTACCTGGTCGACGCCCACTCCTACAACCAGGTCAACGGCATGCCGTTCAAGGCGGAGCAGCTCGCCGCGGCGCTCAAGGAGGCCATCGATGACCACTGAGCCACTCTCCCTCGTCCCCAAGGCCGAGGCCCGGCAGTCCATGAAGGACTTCAAGTCGGACCAGGAAGTGCGCTGGTGCCCCGGCTGCGGCGACTACGCCATCCTCGCCGCCGTCCAGGGCTTCATGCCCGAACTCGGCCTGGCCAGGGAGAACATCGTCTTCGTCTCCGGCATCGGCTGCTCCTCCCGCTTCCCCTACTACATGAACACCTACGGCATGCACTCCATCCACGGACGTGCCCCCGCCATCGCCACCGGCCTGGCCACCAGCCGCCGCGACCTGTCCGTATGGGTGGTCACCGGCGACGGCGACGCCCTCTCCATCGGCGGCAACCACCTCATCCACGCCCTGCGCCGCAACGTCAACCTCAAGATCCTGCTGTTCAACAACCGCATCTACGGCCTCACCAAGGGCCAGTACTCCCCCACCTCCGAAATCGGCAAGATCACCAAATCCACCCCCATGGGGTCGCTGGACGCGCCCTTCAACCCGGTGTCGCTTGCCCTGGGCGCGGAGGCCTCCTTCGTGGCACGCACCATCGACTCCGACCGCAAGCACCTCACCGACGTCCTGCGCCAGGCCGCCGCCCACCCCGGCACCGCCCTCATCGAGATCTACCAGAACTGCAACATCTTCAACGACGGCGCCTTCGACGCCCTCAAGGACAAGCAGCAGGCCGAGGACGCCGTCATCCGCCTCGAACACGGACAGCCCATCCGCTTCGGCACCGACCTCACCAAGGGCGTCGTCCGCGACCCCGCCACCGCCGACCTCAAAGTCGTCGCCGTGACCCCGGAGAACGAGGGGCAGATCCTGGTCCACGACGCGCACTCCGCGTCCCCGACCACCGCCTTCGCCCTCTCCCGCCTCGCCGACCCCGACACCCTGCACAACACCCCCATCGGCGTCTTCCGCTCCACCGAACGCCCCGTCTACGACACCCAGATGGCCGACCAACTCGACACCGCCGTCGAACAACAGGGCAAGGGCGACCTCGCCGCACTCCTGGCCGGAGGCGACACCTGGACCGTCCTCGGCTGA
>NZ_JBIWGA010000083.1:0-3440 GCF_044763345.1 Streptomyces sp. NPDC096132 | reverse complement strand
GCCGCGATCGACGTCACCGACGACAAGCTCGAACTGGCCGCCGAACTCGGCGCGGACATCCTGATCGACGCCCGCAAGGACAACGTCGGCGAGGTGCTCAAGCGGCACGGCGGCGCCCACGCGGCGATCGCGCTCGCGGTCGACGACGCGGCCTTCGAGGCCGTCAACTCCGGTCTGCGACGCGGCGGCAAGCTGGTCATGGTGGCCCTGCCGGCGCACGGCACGGTCCGCGTCCCGATCTTCGACACCGTACTGAACGGCACCTCCGTGATCGGCTCGATCGTCGGCACCCGGCAGGACCTCGCCGAGGTCTTCCAGCTGCACGCCGCCGGCCGCACCAGGGTCATCTACGAGTCCCGCCCCCTGGCCTCCGTCAACGAGTCCATCGACGAGGTGCTGCGCGGCGAGGTCAAGGCACGGATCGTGTTCGACCTCGGAGCGCGGTCATGACCACGGTCGAACTGCCCCTGGTCGTCGGCGTGGACGGCTCCGAGCCGAGCCTGCGCGCCGTGGACTGGGCGGCCGACGAGGCAGCCCTGCGCGGAGTGCCGCTTCGGGTGGTGTACGCCTCCCTCTGGGAGCGCTACGAGGGCACCGCCCTGGCCGGCGACCACGGCAAGCCGTGGGAGGAGGTGCGGGCGGACGACATCGTCGGGACCGCCGCACGCCGCGCCCACCTCCGCAGGCCCGACGTGAAGGTGTCGGCCGACGTGCTGCCCGAGGAACCGGAGTACGCGCTCGTCCGGGAGGGACGCGACGCCTGCGCGCTGGTCCTGGGCACCCGGGGCCGCGGCGGCCTCGTCGAGACGCTGCTCGGCTCCGTCAGTCTCACCGTGGCCGCCCACGCGGACTGCCCCGTGATCGTGCTGCGCGGCGGCCACGACAACCGGGGCGGCAGCGGTGCACGCGGCCGTGTCGTCGTGGGCGTCGGCGAGCACGGCACCGACTCCGCCGCCGTGCGCTTCGCCGTCCAGGAGGCCGGGCTGCGGCACGCGACCCTGGACGCCGTACGGGCCTGGCGGTGCCCCGCGCACGAGAGCACCGACCACCCCCTGCTCGCCGGCGAACCCGCCCGGCTGCACGAGCAGCACGCCGCCGAGGTCCTGGAGAAGGCCCTGAAGGACGCGCCCGCGGACGTGGAACTGCGCCGGCGCACGGTCGAGGGACCGGCCCGCAGGGTCCTGCTGGCCGCCTCCCACGAGGCCGACCTGCTGGTGGTCGGCGCCCGGCGCGATTCCGGGCACCTCGGCCTTCAGCTGGGGCGGGTCGCCCACGGGGTGCTGCACCACGCCGCCTGCGCCGTCGCCGTCGTACCCGAGCGGGGGTGAGGCGAGGCGGCCTCCGGCCGGTCAGAGGCCCGCCGCGTGGTCGGGGACGTAGGTCTGCAGATCGCGCGGCGTGCGTACGTAGCCGGTCGACGCGGGCCGCTCCGGCAGCTCCAGCACCGGCGGCGGCACCTCGTGGTAGGGCAGGGAGCCCAGCAGATGGGCGATCATGTTCAGCCGGGCCCGGCGTTTGTCGTCGCTCTCGACGACGTACCAGGGCGCCTCGCCGATGTCGGTGTGCACCATCATCTCGTCCTTGGCCCGCGAGTAGGCCTCCCAGCGGGTGAGGGACTCCAGGTCCATCGGCGACAGCTTCCAGCGCCGCAGCGGGTCCTCCAGGCGCTTGCGGAACCGCTCCTGCTGCTCGGTGTCGCTCACCGAGAACCAGTACTTGCGCAACAAAATCCCGTCCTCGACCAGCATCCGCTCGAAGATCGGGCACTGCCGCAGGAACTGCTGGTGCTCCTCCTTCGTGCAGAAGCCCATCACATGCTCGACCCCGGCCCGGTTGTACCAGGACCGGTCGAACAGCACGATCTCCCCGGCCGCCGGCAGATGCTCGACGTACCGCTGGAAGTACCACTGGGTGCGCTCGCGCTCGGTCGGCTTCGGCAGCGCCGCGATCCGCGCCACCCGCGGGTTGAGGTGCTCGGCGACACGCTTGATCGTCCCGCCCTTGCCCGCCGCGTCCCGCCCCTCGAAGATCACGACCAGCCTGGCCCCCTCGGCGCGCACCCACTCCTGCAGCTTCACCAGCTCCATCTGCAGCCGGAGCAGTTCCTTCTCGTACGTCCTGCGCGGCAGGTCCGCCGCCTTCTTGTCGGCCATGCCGCCTCCACCGCCCGATGACCCCTACGTCGACGACTTGCCACCGTACTTTCCGACGGCGAGCCGCGCACCCGAGCACGCGGCGGAAGGAGGGCCGACCGGCCCTCGGGTCCGCCCCGTACAGCCCATGTGCGCCCTCGGCGCTCCGACGGACGATCGAAGGAGCGAAGCCATGGAGGCGACCTGCGATGACGGACGACCTGCTCGACCGGGCCCCGGTCCACGCCCTGCTCGCGGACGGCACCACCGTGTGCGTCCGGCCGGTGCTGCCGGGTGACCACGAACAACTGCGGGGATTCTACGAGGAGATGTCGCCGGAGAGCCTCCGCCTGCGGTTCTTCGTCGCGAGCCGGCGCTCGGCCGCCCTGGCCGCCGACCGCGCCTGCGCCCCGGCCCGCCCGGGCCACCGGGCCCTGCTGGCCGAGGTGGACGGCCGGATGATCGGCCTGGCCGAGTACGAGACCGGCGAGGAGACGGACGACGGTGCGGAGGTGTCCGTATCCGTCGCCGACGGCCTGCACCACCGGGGCGTCGGCACCCTGCTCGTCGAGCACCTGGTGTCGGCGGCCCGCACGGACGGCATCACCCGCTTCACGGCCGACGCGCTCAGCGAGAACCACGAGGTGCTCCGCCTCTTCGCCGACCTCGGCCTGCGCACGACCCGCCGCTTCGAAGGGCCCGAGGTGCGCTGCACGGTCCACCTGGACCAGGACGACACCTATCTGTCGGCGGTCGAGGCCCGGGGCCGCTCCGCCGACGTGGCCAGTCTGCTGCCGCTGCTGCGGCCGTCCGTGGTCGCCGTGGTCGGCGCCGGACGCACACCCGGGTCGGTGGGCCGGGCGGTCCTGCACCAGCTGCGCACGGGCGGCTTCACCCGGCGCCTCTTCGCGGTGAACCCCAAGGTCTCCTCCGTGCTCGGCGTGCCGTCCCACCCGTCGGTCGCCGCCCTGCCCAGGACGCCCGACCTGGTGATCGTCGCCGTACCGGCCGCCGCGGTCCCGGCCGTCGCCGAGGAGTGCGGCAGGGCGGGGGTGCGCGCCCTCGTCGTCGTCACCGCCGGACTCGACCACACCCAGGCCCGGGCCCTGCTGACCGCCTGTCGCACCTACGGCATGCGCATGGTCGGCCCCAACTGCCTCGGCATCGCCCACACCGACCCGGAGCTGAGCCTCGACGCGACGTTCGCCGCCGGGCACCCCCGCCCCGGGACGGCCGGCGTCGCCGTGCAGTCCGGCGGGGTCGGCATCGCGCTGCTCGACGGACTGTCCCGGCTGGGCATCGGCGTCT
>NZ_JBIWGA010000082.1:0-3662 GCF_044763345.1 Streptomyces sp. NPDC096132 | reverse complement strand
GTGGCGAGATAGCCGTTGCCCAGCGTGCACAACGACTCCCGCAGGCGCTCGTCCGCCGGGTCGTAGCCGTCGTACTCCCAGGTCCAGCCCGTCACCCCGGTCCTCCCCCGGCAAGCAGTTCCCCGAGGTCGCGCACGACCATGTCCGCACCGTGCCGCAGCAGCCGGTTCCGGGTGTCCGGACCGCCGGCCCGGTCCACGCCGACGACGAGGGCGAAGCCTCCGCGGCGCCCCGCTTCCACTCCCGCGAGGGCGTCCTCCATGACTGCTGCACGGCCCGGGGGAACGCCGAGCCGGCGGACGGCTTCGAGGAAGAGGCCCGGCCGCGGCTTGCCCGCGAGCCCCAGGCTGGCCGCCTCGGCGCCGTCGACCAGAGCGTCGAAGAGTTCCAGCACACCCGCCCCGGTGAGCAGTTCGCGGGCATGCCTTGACGCGGAGACCGCGGCGACGGGCGTTCCCGCCGCACGCAGGGCACGCACCAGCCGTACGGTTCCCGGATACGCGTCGGCACGGTGCTCACGGAGCCGCTCGACGAACAGTGACTCCTTGTCCGCCGCCACGGCACGTACGGTCGCCGGCGTCGGGTCGACACCGCGCGATGCCAGGAAGGCGGCGGCACCGTCGAGCCGGGACCTGCCGTCCACGTAGCGCAGGTAGTCGTCACCGGAGTCGAAAGGGCGCCGCTGGGCGGGGTCCTCGGGCGGGTGCTCGGCCAGGAAGGCGTCGAAGGCCGTCTTCCACGCGGCGGCGTGCACCCTCGCCGAGTCGGTGATCACCCCGTCCGTGTCGCACACGACCGCCTCGATTCCGCGCAGTTCGGGCACGAGCACGTCACCGGACCAGGCAGCCGTCATCACTCCCCCTGTGGGCGGGCGGACACGTACAACGTTCACACCGTCTGCGGCACGACCGCCACCGGGCAGTCGGCATGGTGGAGCAGGGTGTGGCTCACCCGGCCCAGCTGCAGCCCGAGATGGCCGTGCCGGCGCCGGGCCCCGACGACCACCAGGTCGGCCGCTGCCGAGCGGCGCACGAGGACACTGTGGGCCGGGCCCTCGGCCGTGACCCGCCGCACCCGGACAGCCGGATGGTCGGCCACCGCGTCGCGCAGTACCTCGTCGAGCAGGGCCGATGCCCGCTCCTCGGGCCGGCGTACCGGCTCGTGGGCGAGCGCGGGATCCCCGGCACCGTCGCGTGCGGGGACGCGCCAGGCACGTACGACGTCCAGGGGGCAGCCGCGTGCCTCGGCCTCGCGGAAGGCGAAGCGGACGGCCTCGGCGCCGGTGACGGGTTCGCCCGCGCCCAGCAGGATGCGCTCGTGGGAGCCGGCCAGTCCCGCCCTGTCGCCCCGGACCACGATCACCGGGCAGGGCGCGCGGGCCGTCACGCCCAGACCGACCGAGCCGAGCAGCAGGCCCCTCAGCTCACCGCGGCCGCGTGAACCCGTCACCAGGGCGAAGGCGTCGTCCCCCGCGCGCAGGAGGGCGTCGACCGCGTCGTCGGGGACGATGTCGGTGGTGACCTTCACCTCGGGGTCGCGCCGCTCGGCGCGCTCGGCCGCGGAGGCGACGAGGTTCTCCGCGAGCACCCGCCCGGACGGGCGGCTCAGCCGGTTGGACGGGCTGACCCGCTCGTACCGCTCCCAGAGCGAGGCGTACACCAGCCTCAGTGGGAGGCCGTGCCGAGCGGCCTCGTCCACGGCCCAGTCGACCGCCGTCAGGCTCGCGTCGGATCCGTCGACGCCCGTGACCAGGGGGAGAGTCATCGTTCCCACCGCCTTCCCGACAGCACACAGGTCCACTGTCACGGTCGCACCGGCTGGCCGGACGTGCGAGGGGCGAACAGGACCTTCGCAGGGACCTTCGGCCCATGCTCCTCCGCCGAGACGGTCTCCGGGACGGATGCCGAGGGCCGATCGGCCCGGCACCCGATACCCGGTCAGCCCATGTCTCCGGCGCGCCCTCGCAGGAAGCTGAGGTCAAACCCCGTGAGGGGAGTACGTGACCATCGGCATCGAGGGAAGCGAGGCTCAGCCATGAAGCCCACGAGGACAGGCGCTCTCATGGCCGGCGATGTCGTCACCGCACGGTGCGACACGCCGTTCAAGGAAGTGGTGCGTCTGCTCGAGGAACACCGCATCAGCGGGCTCCCGGTGATCGACGAGGACCGCAGGGTCGTCGGTGTGATCTCCGAGACCGACCTCGTGCTGCGACAGGCTCTCGGGCCGGAGGCCGTCGGCTTCCGGACGCGCTGTCGGCGCCTGTTCAGCGGTCGTGCCCGGCGCGACGCCGCCAAGGGCCGTGCCCGGACGGCCGGCGAGGTGATGTCCGTGCCCGCCGTCACCGTTCACGCCGACGCCACGGTCGCCGAGGCCGCCCGGCTCATGACGGAGCACCACGTCGAAAGGCTTCCGGTGGTGGACGAGGAGGGCACACTCACCGGCATCGTCACGCGCCGGGATCTGCTCCAGGTGTTCCTGCGCACCGACGACGAGATCCAGCGGGACGTGCGGCAGGAGGTCTTCCTCAACACGCTCTGGCTGGCCCCGTACACCGTCGAGGCAACCGTGAGGAACGGCGTGGTCACGCTCACCGGTCAGCTGGAGCGCCGCAGTGAGATCCCCGTCGCCGTCGAGACGACGCGGCGGCTGGACGGCGTCGTGGACGTCGTCGACCACCTCTCCTACCGCATCGACGACAGGCCCCCGCAGCCCACCGGCCTGGCTGTGCACGGCGTGGCGGACGACTGGCTGCGCAGGCTCTGAACCGGCGCTCCGTTCGAGGAGGAGATCATGCGGAACAGCCCGCACGTGGTGAGCGATGTGATGACACGCGCCGTCGTCGCCGTCGGCCGCGACGCCTTGTTCAAGGACGTCGTCCGGCTCATGGAGCGGTGGAACGTCAGCGCGGTGCCCGTACTCGAAGGCGACGGCCGGGTGATCGGGGTCGTCTCGGAGGCCGACCTGCTGCCCAAGGAGGAGTTCCGGGACGACGTTCCGGACCGGTTCACCCAGCGGCAGCGCCTGTCCGACCTGGCGAAGGCCGGCACGGTGACCGCCGAGGAGCTGATGAGCAGCCCGGCGGTCACCGTGCACGGCACCACCACGCTGTCCGAGGCGGCACGCATCATGGCCAGGCGCAAGGTCAAGCGACTGCCCGTCATCGACGACGAGGGCAGGCTCGAAGGCGTCGCCAGCCGCTCGGACCTGCTCAAGGTCTTCCTGCGGGACGACGAGGACCTCACCGAAGAGGTGCGGCACGAGGTCGTGGACCGGCTGTTCCCGCTGTCGGCCGACCACATCCGGGTCGAGGTCCGCGAGGGCGTCGTCGCCCTCACGGGCTGGGTGGAAGGTGCGGGGCTGATACCGGTGGCCGAACGTCTGGCGTGGGCCGTGGAAGGGGTCGTCGACGTCCACTGCCGCCTCACCGCAACGGTGGTCCCCCGGTAGCCGACGAAAGCCACCAGGTCTCGACATACATGCCGTTGCGTGATCAACTGCCCACTGTCCATTGGCTCTTGTGGCTCTTGAGAGCCGCAGAGCAGAAGTGTGGGGGGGCGGCGGGGCGCCCCCCCCCCCCCCCCCGGGGGCCCCCCCCCGGCCCCCCCCCCCCCCCCCCCCCCCGGCTTGGCCGGGGCCCCCCCCCCCCCAGCGGGGCCCCGGCC
>NZ_JBIWGA010000081.1:0-3913 GCF_044763345.1 Streptomyces sp. NPDC096132 | reverse complement strand
GTGGCGAGATAGCCGTTGCCCAGCGTGCACAACGACTCCCGCAGGCGCTCGTCCGCCGGGTCGTAGCCGTCGTACTCCCAGGTCCAGCCCGTCACTGCCGTACCCCCTCGTCGAGCGGTTCGCCGAGGTCGGGTACGACGCTGCCGGCGCCGTACGGCGGGTACGACGGTGTCGGCGCCGTACGGCGGAGTCGCTCGGCCTCCGTCTCCCACGGTCACATCGTCTGCGGCACGACCGCCACCGGGCAGTCCGCGTGGTGGAGCAGGGCGTGGCTCACCCGGCCGAGCTGGAGCCCGAGACGGCCGTGTCCGCGCCGCGCTCCGACGACGACCAGGTCGGCGGCGGCCGAGTGGTGCACGAGGACACCGTGGGCCGGTCCCTCGACCGTGACGCGCCGCACCCGGACCGCCGGATGCTCGGCCACTGCGTCCCGCAGCAGCGCGTCGAGCAGGGCGGAGGCCCGTTCCTCGGGCCCGCGCGTCGGGCCCTCCGCGGGCGCGGGCTCGTCCGCGTCGTCGTGCGCGGGGCGGCGCCAGGCGCGTACGACGTCCAGGGCGCATCGGCGTGTCTCGGCCTCTCGGAAGGCGAAGCGCACGACCTCCTCGGCGCCGGTCTCGGGGTCGCCCGCGCCCAGCAGGATCCGCTCGTGGGAGCCGGCCAGGCCCGCCGCGTCGCCCCGGACGACGATCACCGGGCAGGGCGCGCGGGCCGCCACGGCCAGGCCGACCGAGCCGAGGAGCAGGCCCTTCAGCCCACCGCGTCCGCGTGCTCCGGTCACCACGGCGAAGGCGTCGTCCGCCTCGCGCAGCAGGGTGTCCACGGCGTCGTCGGGGACGATGTCCGTGGTGACCTTCACCGCGGGGTTGCGCTGTCCGGCGCGCTCGGCGGCGGAGGCGACGAGGTTCTCGGCGAGCACCCGCCCGGACGGGCGGCTGTGGCCGGGGTACGGGAGGGCTCGCTCGTACCGCTCCCAGCGCGAGGCGTGCACCATGCGCAGCGCGAGACCGTGCCGGGCGGCCTCGTCCACCGCCCAGTCGACCGCCGACAGGCCGGCGTCGGATCCGTCGATGCCCACGACCAGGGGGAGTGTCATCGTCCCCACCGCCTTCCGTAGAGCAGCACAGGGGTCCGATTTCACCGTCGCACGGACCGGCGGGCGATACGAGGGGCGGACCGGCCTTCGACGGGGCCGTTCGGCCCAGGCGTTCGCGTTGCGGCCGGGTGCGTCAGGGGTGCGCGTCGGGGCGCGGGCGACCGCCCTTCAGCCCTTGCCTCCGCTGAGGTTGCGCCACTGCGGGCCGACGTGCCTCCACTCGGCGTCCCACTCCGCCAGACGCCGGCTCAGCAGCCGTCTGCGGATGAGCCATCCGCCGGCGAGCACCGTGCCGCCGGTGCCGGACGCGGCGAGCACGCCGGTGCCCACCACCTGCACCACCCGCTGCGTCGCCGTGGGCGGGTCCGGGACCAGGGCGCCCGTGCGGTCGGCCCACGCCGTCACGCGGGTGCCCGTGGTGGCGTCGGGATCGACTTTCGTCCGTGCCGTGTGCGCGCGGCCGTCGGCCGTCGTCCAGCGGACCGTCGCCCACACCTTGTCGTCGTCGAATCCGGTCGTGGTCGGCGGAATCCTCGACGCGTCCTCGGCGAGCACGGCGACGACGGGGTGTACGGCCGCCCGCCGCGCGGCCATGTCCGCGTCGGCGGCCGTCGCGGCGGCCCGGGCCGCGAAGGCTCCGGCGAGGAGGGCCAGGGTCCACGTGGCGAGCACGATCCGGGCTTCGACGACGTCGCCGGGGCGTCGCAGCGCGTTGTGCCGCCACCGCCAGAACCGCACGCTGGTCACCTGTGTCCGATGGCTCCCGGCCATGGGCTCGCCCCCTCCTCGAGCGCCGTCACTTCCTCGCCGGCACCCGCCACAGCAGCGTGGTGCCGCCGCCCTCGGGGGTGCCCAGCTCCAGTCGGCCGCCCAGCTGCTCGGCACGCTCCGCCATGTTGCGCAGTCCGCTGCGGCGGCCCCCCTCCGGGATGCCCACGCCGTTGTCGGTGACCGACAGCCGTACCTCCCGCCCGTCCGTGGCCAGGAGCACGTCGGCCCGGTCCGCGCGGGCGTGCCGGGCGATGTTGGTCAGGGCCTCGGACAGCACCGCCACCACATGGTCGGCGATCTCCTTCGGCACGTCGGTGTCCAGCAGACCCTCCATGCGCACGCTGGGGGCGAAGCCCAGGACCGGCGCGGCCTGACCGACCGCCCGTACGGCACGGGCCCGCAGCCCGGCCTCCCCGGTGCCTTCCCGGGTGCGCAGGCCGAAGATCGTCGACCTGATGATCTTGATGGTCTCGTCCAGGTCGTCGACCGCGCGCACCACCCGCTCGGCCGCCTCGTCGTGCTCGATGAAGCGGCCCGCGCTCTGCAGGGTCATGCCGGTGGCGAACAGCCGCTGGATCGCCAGGTCGTGGAGGTCCCGGGCGATGCGGTCGCGGTCCTTGAGCACCGCGACCTCCTCGGCGTCCTGACGGCGTTGCGCCAGCTCCATCGCGATGGCGGCCTGTGCCGCGAAGGCCTGAAGGGTCTCGGTCTCCGTCGCCGAGAACGTCGGCCGGCCGGTTTCCCGGGCCAGCAGGAGCACACCGCGCGGGCCCGCCTCGCCGGTGCCGACGGGCACGGCCACGGCGGGGCCGAGTCCGCCGAACCTCGGGGGCTCCGGCGAGACGCGGTCGTCGTGGGCGACGTCCTCGCTGGTGACCGGGGCCGCGGTGGAGTAGGCCAGCCCCATCAGGCTTCTGTCCATCGGCAGGACGAGCCCTCGGTGGGCCTCGGCGTCGAGCCCGACGGCGGTCTCCACGGCGAGCGACGTGGTGTCCTCCATGGGCAGCGCGACCGCCGCGAGGGCGGATCCGGTGATCTCGCCGGCCTGCTCGGCGATCAGGGCGAGGACCTCGGTGCGCGCGCCGCCGGACATCAGACTGTGGGTGATCGCCGCGTTCGCCCGCAGCCAGCGTTCCCGCAGCCGGGACTCCTCGTACAGCCGGGCGTTGTCGATGGCGACCCCGGCGGCGACGGCCAGGGTCAGCGTCACGGACACGTCGTCCTCGTCGAACTGTCCCCCGCCCCGCTTCTCCGTCAGGTACAGATTGCCGAAGACCTGGTCGCGCACCCGGATCGGGACGCCGAGGAAGGTGTTCATCGGCGGGTGGTGCGGTGGGAACCCGTACGAGGCGGGGTGCTCGGAGAGCTTCGCCAGACGCAGCGGCTCGGGGTGGCGGATCAGTTCGCCCAGGATGCCGTGGCCCTCCGGGTACGGGCCGATCCGGGCGATCTGCTCCTCGGTGACCCCGACGGTGTGGAAGGCCGACAGCCTCTTGCCGTCCGGTCCGATCACGCCGAGCGCCGCGTACTCCGCGTCGACCAGCGCCGCGGCCGCCTCCACGATGCTGTGGAGGGCCTGCTCCAGGTCCAGCTCCCGGCCGACCGACAGCACCGCCTCCAGCAGGCTGTGCACCCGGTCTCGGGTGCCGCGCGCCGCGTCCAGCCGGGCCTGCAGTTCCTCCAGCAGCTCGTCCAACCGCAGCTGAGGCAGCCGTACCCGGGCCTCCTCGGGGC
Organism: Streptomyces sp. NPDC096132; assembly: GCF_044763345.1. Lineage (NCBI taxonomy): Bacteria > Bacillati > Actinomycetota > Actinomycetes > Kitasatosporales > Streptomycetaceae > Streptomyces > Streptomyces sp. NPDC096132. The sequence continues at coordinate 315 of NZ_JBIWGA010000081.1, read as the reverse complement.
TTCCCACCTGCGCTCCTCCGGTCAACGGACACCCACCGGTCCGATCATGTGCCACGGTAACGGCCGACCGGTGGACGCGGTAGCGGATCGGCCCGGTTACCCGCGGTCCTCGCATGGGCCGACCGGCCCGGTGGAGGGGACCGACCGCACCTGCCGCGCCGGTCCCGGCGGACGGAGGCTGGAGGTGTCCAGCCCGACGTCCGATGGAGGAGACCGGCGCCATGGTCCGTTACGTGTACGACTTCACCGAGGGCGGCCGTGACCTGGCCGGCCTGCTCGGCGGCAAGGGCGCGAACCTGGCCGAGATGGCTCGGC
>NZ_JBIWGA010000080.1:2241-4035 GCF_044763345.1 Streptomyces sp. NPDC096132 | reverse complement strand
GTGGTGACCCTGGGCGCGCTGGCGCTCGCGCTGACCTTCGGGGCGCTGTCGAAGCGGGTGCCGGCGAGCGGTGGGCCGTACGTCTACGCCCGGGAGGCCTTCGGCGAGTTCGCCGGATTCCTCAACGCGTGGTCGTACTGGATCACCGCATGGGCCGGGAACGCGGCGATCGCCGTGGCCTGGGTCGGCTACGTCGAGGTCTTCGTCAACACGGGGCACAAGACGTGGATCTCCATGAGCCTGGCTCTGGGCGGGCTCTGGGCGGCGGCCGCGATCAACCTCAGCGGCGTCCGCAACATCGGCGCGTTCCAGGTGGTCACCACCGTGCTGAAGTTCGTTCCTCTGGTCTTCATGGCCACCGTCGGACTGTTCTTCGTCGACCCGGACAACTTCGGCGCCTTCAACGCGAGTGGCGGGTCGGCGCTGGGCGCGATCTCCGCCGCGGCGGCCATCGCCCTGTTCAGCTACCTGGGCCTGGAGGCCGCGTCGGTGGTCGCCGGCCGGGTCCGGGACCCGGAGCGCAACGTGCCGCGCGCCACCGTGTACGGCACGCTGCTGTGCGCGGTCATCTACATCCTGGGCACGCTGGCGGTCTTCGGCACCGTCTCGCACGGTGCGCTGGGCGACACCGTCGCACCGTTCACCGACGCGGCGAACAACATCTTCGGCGGTACCTGGGCGGGAGACGTCGTGGCGGTCGCCGCGATCATCTCGGGCATCGGCGCCCTCAACGGCTGGACCATGCTGTGCGCCGAGATGCCGTACGCCGCCGCCCGCGACGGACTCTTCCCCGACGCCTTCGCGAAGCTGCGCGGCGAGAGCGGCGTCCCGGCCTTCGGCGTCGTCGCCTCCACCATGCTGGCCTCGCTGATCACCGTGTTCAGCTACACCCGCTTCGACGACGTCTTCACGAAGATCGTGCTGCTGAGCGTCCTCACCGCGGTGATCCCGTATCTGTTCTCCGCCGCCGCCCAGCTGTACTGGCTGCTGGTGCGCGGCCGGGAGACCCTGAGCCCGCGGCGCCTCGCCCGCGACGTCACGGTCGCCGCCCTGGCACTGGCCTTCTCCTACTGGTCGATCCAGGGCAGCGGCTACCAGACCGTCTACTACGGGCTGTTCGTGCTGCTGCTCGGCGTGCCGGTCTACGTGTGGCTGAAGCGCGGGCAGGGCCGGTACGGCGACGAACCGGCCGCGGCGATTCCCGTTCCGCGTGAGGAGCGGGCCCCCGAGACACCGGCACCGCCGAAGCGGCTCTCCCGCGGACTGGGCACCGACCGCGTCGGCGGCCCCCGCAAGCCAAACGCCCACCGCCACCAGGACTGACGCCCTCCCTCACCACAGAGGACACAACGCCATGAACACGTTCCACGTCGACTCCGAGGCCGGCCGCCTGCGCCAGGTGATCCTGCACCGCCCCGGCATCGAACTCTCTCGCCTCACCCCGCGCAACGTCGACGCCCTCCTCTTCGACGACATCCTGTGGGCCAAGCGGGCCCGGGAGGAGCACGACGCCTTCGCGCAGGTGCTGCGTGACCACGGCACCCGTGTCCACTACTTCGCCGACCTCCTCGCCCAGACCCTCGACGGCGACGAGGCCCGCGACTGGCTGCTGGAGCGGGTGATCACCCCGGCCACCGTCGGACCGGCGCTGATCGACCCGGTGCGCGAGCTGTGCGCCCAGCTGGACGGCGAGACCCTCGCCGGACACCTCGTCGGCGGACTCCTCAAGAGCGACCTGCCCCTCGCCACCCCGCACAGCCTGGTCTGGAACGCGCTCGACGCCGACGACTTCGC
>NZ_JBIWGA010000080.1:0-2142 GCF_044763345.1 Streptomyces sp. NPDC096132 | reverse complement strand
TGTCGCCCCGAACTCCGATCTGGCCACCGCCCTCGCCGAAGCCCTCGACCTCGACAAGGTCCGGATGCTCTCCGCCCCGCAGGACATCCGCAACGCCGAGCGCGAACAGTGGGACGACGGCAGCAACTTCCTCGCCGTCGCCCCCGGAGTCGTCGTCGGCTACGAGCGCAACGTCACCACCAACACCTACCTGCGCAAGCAGGGCATCGAGATCGTCACCATCGCCGGCGCCGAACTCGGCCGCGGACGCGGCGGACCGCGCTGCATGAGCTGCCCCGTCGAACGCGACCCGGTCGCCTGAACCTCAGCCCGACCCCCAGGGGGATCCATCATGACCATCGACCTGCGCGGCCGCTCCTACCTGAGCGAACTCGACTTCACGGCCGCCGAGATCCACCACCTCCTCGACCTGGCCGCCACCCTCAAGGCCGCCAAGTGCGTCGGCACCGAGCAGCCCCGGCTGACCGGCCGCAATCTCGCGCTCGTCTTCGAGAAGACCTCCACCCGCACCCGCTGCGCCTTCGAGGTCGCCGCAGCGGACCAGGGCGCCGCCACCACCTACCTGGGCCCCGGCGACACCCACATCGGCGTGAAGGAGTCCATCGCGGACACCGCCCGTGTGCTGGGCCGCATGTTCGACGCGATCGAGTACCGGGGCTCCGCCCAGTCGCTCGTCACCGCCCTCGCCGCCCACTCCGGCGTCCCCGTCTACAACGGCCTCACCGACACGGCGCACCCCACCCAGAGCCTGTGCGACGTCCTCACCATGCACGAGCACAGCCTCAAACCCGTGCCCGACATCGCCTACTGCTACCTCGGCGACGCCCGCAACAACATGGGCAACTCCCTGCTGTCCATGGGCGCCCTGCTCGGCATGGACGTCCGTATCGCCGCACCCGCCGCCTTGTGGCCCGATTCCGCGCTGGTCACCAGGTGCCGGGAACTCGCCGAGAGCAGCGGCGCCCGCATCACGCTCACCGAGGACGTCGAAACCGCCGTACGGGGAGCCGACTTCCTGCACACCGACGTCTGGGTCTCCATGGGCGAGCCCGCCGGCACCTGGCGCGAGCGTAGCGAGATGGGGGTCCCCCCGGCCGAAGGCTGGGGGAGGATCGAACTGCTGCTGCCGTACCGGGTGACCGACAAGACGCTGGCCGCCACCGGCAACCCGGACGTGAAGTTCATGCACTGCCTGCCGGCCCTGCACGACCGCCGCACCCGCCTCGGCCAGGACCTCTTCGACCGCTACGGCCTGGACGGACTCGAGGTCACCCACGACGTCTTCGACTCACCCGCGTCGATCGTCTTCGACCAGGCCGAGAACCGACTGCACACCATCAAGGCCGTGCTCGTCGCCACCCTGGAGGACTGAGCCATGCGTATCGTCGTCGCCCTCGGTGGCAACGCCCTGCTGCACCGCGGTGAACGCCCCGACGCAGCCGTCCAGCAGGCCAACATCGACCGGGTCGCCACCGCCCTGGCCGCCCTCGCCCACGAGCACGAGATCGTCCTCACCCACGGCAACGGCCCGCAGATCGGTCTGCTCGCCATGGAGAGCGCCGCCGACCCCGCACTCAGCGCCCCCTACCCCCTCCATCTGCTCGGCGCCCAGACCCAGGGCATGATCGGTTCCCTGCTGGCCTGCACACTCCACGACGCCCTGCCCGGCCGTCACATCGCCACGCTGGTGACCCACACCCTCGTCCGGGCCGACGACCCGGCGTTCGCACGGCCCACCAAGTTCGTCGGCCAGGTCTACCCCCGGGAGGTGGCCGGCGCCCTCGCCCGCAAGCGCGGCTGGCACATCGCCCAGGACACCACCGGCTGGCGCCGCGTCGTCCCCTCACCGGCACCCGAACGGATCCTGGAGACCGACACCGTCCACGAACTGCTCAACAGCGGGACCCTCGTGATCTGCGCGGGCGGCGGAGGCGTCCCCGTCACGGCCGACCGCGACACCGGCGCACTGACGGGCACGGAGGCCGTCGTCGACAAGGACCTCACCGCCGCCCTGCTCGCCGAGGACCTGAAGGCCGACTTCCTGCTGATCCTCACCGACGTCCCTTGCGTGTACGAGGACTACGGGACACCCGCCCAGCAGCCCGTCCTCGACGCCACCCCCGCCGAACTGCGCCGCAAGGG
>NZ_JBIWGA010000079.1:0-4509 GCF_044763345.1 Streptomyces sp. NPDC096132 | reverse complement strand
GCCGAGCCATCTCGGCCAGGTTCGCGCCCTTGCCGCCGAGCAGGCCGGCCAGGTCACGGCCGCCCTCGGTGAAGTCGTACACGTAACGGACCATGACGCCGGTCTCCTCCGTCGGGCTTCGGACTGGATACGTCCTCAGCGTGCGACCGCCGGGACCGAAAGGGGCAGGTGCTGTCGGTCCCCTCCCCTGGGCCGGTCGGCCCGGGTGAGTCCGTCCCCCTTTGGCCGGGACGCCCCCCGAAGCGGTCCGCCATGGGGCGCGAAGCACGTGGAGCAGCGGCGCAAGTCGGGCCCGCCGCCCGGTGAATGAAGCCACAGGGGCGAGCCCTGGTTACTCGGCCGGGTGCGCTTCCGCGGCAGGCGGCCTACCACTACCGTGGCACATGATCGGACCGGTGGGTGTCCGTGCGTAGAGGGGACCTGGAGGACTACCGGTGGGAAGCCCCGAGGAGGCTCGCGTCCGGCTGCCTCAGCTGCGGCTGGACGAGCTGTTGGAGGAGCTGCAGGCGCGCCTGGACGCGGCCCGCGGCACTCGCGACCGGGTGCACAGTCTGCTGGAGGCGGTGCTGTCGGTCGGCCGGGAGCTGGATCTGGAACAGGCCCTGCGCAGCATCGTGGAGGCCGCCGCCGTACTGGTCGACGCGGAGTACGCGGCGCTCGGCGTGATCGGCCCCGACGGCAAGCGGCTGTCGGCCTTCCATACGGTCGGGGTCAGCGAGGAGCAGATCGCCCGGATCGGCCCCTATCCGGAGGGCCACGGCATCCTCGGCGAGCTGATCCGCCATCCGGAGCCACTGCGCCTGGCGAAGATCTCCGAGCATCCCGCCTCGTACGGGTTCCCGCCGCACCACCCGCCGATGAACAGCTTCCTCGGCGTCCCGATCCGGGTCCGTGACCAGGTGTTCGGCAATCTGTACCTGACGGAGAAGCGGGGCGGGGGACAGTTCGACGAGGAGGACGCCTCGGTCACCCTCACCCTGGCCGTGGCGGCCGGTGTCGCGATCGACAACGCACGGCTGTACGAGGAGTCCCGGCTCCGGGAGCGCTGGCTGCAGGCGAACGCGGAGGTCACCCACAGGCTGATGTCCGGGGGTGAGCGGGCCGAGGTCCTCGCCCTGATCGCCGAGCGGGCGGGCGAGATCACCGGATCGTCCCTGGCGGCGGTGGCGCTTCCCATGGAGGACACCGGGACGCTCGCCGTGGAGATCGCCGTCGGGATGGACGCCGAGGCGCACCGCGGACTGGTGCTGCCGATGGACAGCAGCCTGATGGGGCTGGCCTTCTCCGGCGCCGCCCCGGTCACCAGCGCGGATGTCACCCATGACGAACGCATCTCCCTGGAACCCCCGAGGTTCGGCGGGTTGGGCCCGGCCGTGGCTGTGCCCATCGGCACGGGCGAGGCGGGTCCGCGGGGCGTGGTCCTGCTCGCGCGCAAGGCTGGTCAGCCGGCGTACTCGGCGGCGGAGACCGAACCGCTGCAGTCCTTCGCCGCGCAGGCCGCCATCGCGATGGAACTGGCGGACCGCCGCCAGGACGCCGAGCAGGTGGCCCTGCTCCAGGACCGCGACCGCATCGCACGGGACCTGCACGACCTCGCGATCCAGCGGCTGTTCGCCACCGGCATGACCCTGCAGAGCGCGGGCCGCTTCATCGAGCACGACGAGGCGGCCGAGCGGGTGGTGCGCGCGGTCGACGACCTCGACGAAACCATCAAGATCATCAGGTCGACGATCTTCGGCCTGCGCACCCGGGAGGGTACGGGGGAGGCCGGGCTGCGCGCCCGTGCCGTACGAGTGGTCGGCGAGGCGGCACCGGTGATGGGTTTCGCGCCGAGCGTGCGCATGGAGGGTCTGCTGGACACCGACGTACCCAAGGAGATCGCCGACCACGTGGTGGCGGTGCTCTCCGAGTCCCTCACCAACATTGCTCGCCATGCTCATGCGAGTCGGGCCGATGTGCTGCTGGCCACGGACGGACGGCACCTACGCCTGTCGGTCACCGACAACGGTGTGGGCATCCCGGCCGAGGGACGCCGCAGCGGACTGCGCAACATGGCGGAACGTGCCGAACAGTTGGGCGGCACGCTGGAACTGACGGAACCCGAGGGGGGCGGCACCATGCTGGTGTGGCGCGTGCCCGCGCAGAAACGGTAGGGGCTGAGACGTACAGCACCACGTTTGAGGGACTCCGGGCAGGGTGGCCGCCACCGGGCGCCGCCACCGTACAACGGGGCGGGAAGGGCGCCACCCGCTTCTCGCGGATCCTGATCACGCGGTGCGCGGCCCCTGCGACCGCTTCCCCGCGCCTTCGTCGGGTCCTTCCCGCCACGCCCAGCACACCATCAGGACCGTACGCACACCAGGGCCGAACGGCCCCATTCCGGGAGGACAGCCACCGCGCCCCTTCCCGTCGGCTGGTTGGGGCCCGTGCGGCCCCGTGCGCAAGGGCCGTTCCGCGACTCCCTCCGGCCCCTTCGGCCCATGCGGCCCACCCCGCGCCGGAGTTGGCTGGTGACGAGGAGAACGACCACCGACCAGGGAGGGCGAGCACAGTGGGTACCAGCCTCACACCGGAGTTCTGGGAACGGTTCGCGGTACTGCTCGTGCTGGGGGCGGGACTGACGTGTGTCCTCGCAGCCGTGTTCGACGATCTCGCCGTCCGGCTGCTGCGCGGACGGGCGCACAGGACAGCGCCGCCCCAGGCGCCGCCGGCGAGGCGGCCGGAGCGGCATCATCCCCGTGTGTCGGTGCACTCCTGACGGGCCCGGCGGGCAGGGCTTGTGTGGGCCGGGGGCCGAGTTCCCGGCCCACACCGCTGACCGCGCCATCGTGTCGTCGACCGGGGTCGACCGGCGCCCGACGGGGACCTCCGGCCCCTCCTGCCCCATGCCTCGGGTGCGGAGACTTTCAGCGCATCCCTCAAGGAGGTCCGCACATGTCCCCCATCACCGTCGGTCTTGACGGTTCCCCCGAAAGCCTCGCCGCCGCGGACTGGGCCGCTCGCGAAGCGGCGCAGACAGCGGCGCCCCTGCGTCTCCTGCACGCCGGGGACTCGCCAGGCCCTCAGTACGTGCCTTTCATGGGGGTTCAGACGTCAGCCCTGATCGACGTGCAGCGCGAGTGGAGCGACCATCTGCTGCGCGAGGCGGAACGCCGGCTCACGGAACGCCACCCCGGTCTGCGGATCACCACCGAGCAGGTCCGGGAACAGGCGGTCCCGGCCCTGCTGACCGCCGGGGAGGCCGGCGAACTGCTCGTCCTGGGGTCCCGGCGGCTCGGTACGGTGACGGGATTCCTGGTCGGCTCGGTCGCCCTCGCCGTGGTGGCGCGTACGGAACGGCCCGTCGTCCTCGTGCGAGCCGGTGAGCACGCGCAGGACGAACATCTGCCGGACGCCACGGGCGCGGAGGCGATCACCACTCCCTACCGCGACGTCGTGCTGGGGCTGGACCTGGAGAACCCGGGGGACGCCGTCGTCGAGTTCGCGTTCGAGGCCGCCCGGCGGCGCGCGACCGGCCTGAGGGTGGTCCACGGCTGGAACCCCGCGGCCGTCTACGGCTACGGCGCCGTCCTGGATGCGGGACTCAACGCAGAACTGGCGGAGGAGGCACGGCACGGACTCAGCGACGTCCTGCGGCCGTGGAAGGAGAAGTTCCCCGGGGTCGACGTGCGGGAACAGGCCGTCATCGGCGGCGCCGGCCGTCATCTGGTGCACGCCTCGCGGGACGCGTCGCTGGTCGTCGTCGGTCGCAAGCGGCGCCAGGCGCCGGTCGGCGGCCGTATCGGCCCGGTGACGCACGCGGTGCTGCAGCACGCCACCGCGCCGGTGGCGGTGGTGCCGCACCACTGACGGCACCGGTGGCCACGGCCGATCGGGTCCATCAGGGGCCCGATCGGCCCACGCGCTCGGTGACTCCTGCGCGGGACGCTGGAAACGACCAGGAAGGAGAGGAGGCGGACATGAACGGCATGGTGGAGCGGTTGACCGGATTCCCGCCTCTGCCCGAGCTGTTCGGCTGGGCCGAGGGAGGATTCCCGGGGATGCACACGGCTCCGGGACTGCACGGCATCCGCGTCGAGGAGCATCTGACGGACGGCATGTACGTCCTGCGCGCCGAGCTCCCCGGTCTCGACCCCGGCAGGGACGTCGAGGTCACGGTGGAGGACAACGTACTGACTCTGCGGGCCGAACGCGGTGAGGAGACGGCCGAGAAGCACCGCACGGAGTTCCGCTACGGCACGTTCGCCCGTTCCGTTCGCCTGCCGGCCGGAGCGAAGGGCGAGGAGGCGACCGCCGAGTACAAGGACGGTGTTCTGACCATCACGGTCCCGGTCCCGCAGGCGAAGGCGGGGGCCAGGACCATCCAGGTGCGGCGCGGCTGAGGCAGGGCACGTCGGGTCGCACCAGGTGTGCGCGGTCGGCGATCCGCCGGCCGCGCCCACATCATCTCTGCGGCTCTCAAGAGCCACAACAGCCAAATGACACTGGGGCGGTGATAAAGCAACCGCC
>NZ_JBIWGA010000078.1:0-4650 GCF_044763345.1 Streptomyces sp. NPDC096132 | reverse complement strand
TCAGCCCCCAGCAAGCCAGTTGGCTCCTACCACCGGCTTACGACCAACCCGACTTGCCGTCAACCCATGCCACCACCGGATTTAACGAACTACCGTTACTGACCTCTTCGGAGTGTTGTCGTGGGGTGGTGACGTGTGGTGATCCCTGCGGTAGGCCGGTGGTATGTGGTACGCGCAGGGTGGCGGACTGACCGCCGAGCGGCGGCAGTTTCGGGAGCGAATCCGGTACGAGGCCGGTGAACGGTTGCCGCCTCTATTTGTCTTTGAGGCTTGGACCGGTACAGGAGACCGTCTGGGCCGCGAGGATGGAACATGTCGAGTCTGTCGCGATACTCGGCGGGCTACGGCGCGTCCAATGTCTCACGCCACGCGGCCATCCGTACCTGGACCCTCCGCAGTACGTACAAGTCGGCGTAGTACTGGCGTGGAGGAAACTGCGGAAGCTGTCTGGCGTAGGTGGCAGCGTCCTCCAGCATCGAAAGTATCTCGGGGGCCGCGGCCGCGTTGACCGGTTTCGCGGTATCCGCGACGAGGAGCACGGTCTGAATGAACTGTCCAGCGGTGTACCGCCCGTCGGGCAGCACGTCACGGTGGCGGTAAAGATCGACGGCGTGGCGTAAGGCCGGTGCCGCCGCCGGGTCGCCGATGAGGTGCATCGCCCGGCCATAGTGGTTGTATCCACGCGCAAGGGCCAGACTTGGCCCTTCGGCCAGCCCCCTTTCGTACGCTTCGATGGCCCGCCCGTGTCGTCGGGCGGCCGCCGCGTCGCCGGCCTGCGCGTAGAGCTCGCTCAGCAAAACCTGACACGACGGCACCAGCAAGGGATACCGGACACCGTGAACCCGCTGCCCCTCTTCGAAAAGTGCAAGCGCCTCGGTCGCGTCACGGATCGCTTCACCAATGTTGCCGAGTCCGTGATGGATCAGCGCACGGTCCCGGAGGCGATCCGCCAGGACTTCTGTCACCCGCCGTTCGTCCCTGCCGCGCTTTCGCCACCGCGCCCATATCTCGCGCGTATGCGTAACCGTCCAATCCGACCAGCGGATCGCGTGATGCAGTTCACCGTCGCGCAGCGCAAGCCCCGCCTGCTCAGCCTGCCAGTCGGCGCCACTTACCAGGTCGTCGTCGTTCTGCCTTCTGCCCTTCCAGAACCTGATCCTCATCGTCAGTGACTCCGTCGCACCTCAGCGTCTGCCCGCCTGCCTCATGCCGTGGGATGGGCCGCACGGATAGCGTCGCCCGAAGTCCTCGATGGGGTGTGGCAAGGCAGCCCCGCCCGCGTTCATCGATGGTGGCAGATTCGTGCTCGCCGGCCAATGGTGCACGCCCGCATCCCGAAGTCCCTGGCCGGCCGCATGAACGTATTGCAGTTGAAAGCAGCACGCCGCAACGTCTGCACATGGCGGGCACGAGCAGGGCCTGCCACTGGGGGGCGGGCGCCGCCAGCGGGTGCCGACCTGTCGGCGGCGCTCGGCGAGCTGCCCGGTCAGGAAGCGCAAGTGTGAGCTGGACAGGTTGATCGCGGACGGGTGGACAAGCACGACGGCGCTCCTGGTCACGCGAGTGATTTTGGCCGTGAACTCGACTACCAGGATGCGGGCATCGATCAATCCTCGTTGGGCCGCCACAGCCAGCGCAGAGCGTCTGGCAACAGGACGCCGCCGTGGTTGGGGCTGTGTCCGCCGTCTCCCAGCACAAGGCGGAAGTCGTAGCCCGCTTCAGCTAGAGCGGCTGCCACGCGCAGGTTCTCGGCGAGCCAGTTCCGTTGTGGCTCATTCCAGTTCAGGTCGCGGTGGCCGCCTTGCATGAAGATGCGCAGCGGCTTGCGGGGTACGCGGGAGATGAGGTCTGGGTAGGGGTTGCCGTCCGGCATCTGCGCGAAGCTGGACAGGTATCCGATGATGCGGCGGAACTTGTCCGGACGCAGCCAGGCGGCGGTGAAGGCGCAGTTGCCGCCGCTGCTCCCGCCGCAGATGCCCCACCTTTCGGGCGACTGAGCGACGGCATAACGCTCCGTAACCTGCGGGATGATCTCGGTGAGGAGGAAGGTGGCATACCGGTCGTCGAAGGCGTCGTACTCGTTGTTGCGGTTCTTCGGGTTCTCCGCATCGGGGAAGACGCCAGGATCGACGAACACCCCTATGGTGACGGGGATGTCGCCGCGGTGAATGAGGTTGTCCAGGACGATCGCGCCGCGTACCTCCCCTGCGGGGTCCAGGTACCACCATCCGTCCTGGAACACCATCAAGGATGCCGGTACCGCTGGGTCGTACTGGGCAGGCACGTGTACCCAGAACTTCCGGAAGGTTCCCCGGTAGACCTCGCTTCCCCTCCATTCGAGCTCGACCGTCTCGCCGGCGGGCACGCCCGGCTGTAGAGCGGAATCGGGCCCGTGGATGTACCGCACGTCGGACTGGTCGATCGGAAGTGGCCGGTAGGGCATCTTCATGGTCACGGGGAGCAACCGTAGGGCGATCACCACCCTTGACCACAGAGGATTTTCGTCCGGACGCTCCACCTCGCAGCTCCAGCCCGGGGTGGGAAAAGGCTCCTTGTGCGGTCACACAGCCGAAGGTGGTGGGTCGAGCAGGCCGGCGCAACAGGGCGTGCTGCCGAACGGCCTGGCTGCTTGCCGGTGCCCGGAGCCTCTCCCCTGTCGGTAAAGATGTTCGCCTACTGCGGCCCGCCGGGCTGGTCCTTGGCCCACCACAGGAACGCGGCGGAGTGCTGCTGGTTGGCGAACCCTTCGCCGACCAGGGCACGCAGGAGGTCGTTGCTCCAGAGGATGAGCCGGCCGAGGGTCCAGTTCACCGACTCCGGCGCCGGCAGCTCCAGGCCGTAGACCATCTGCGCGATCTCCCGCTTGCCGTCCGCCTCCGTCGTGTACTTGAGGTCGACAGGAACCGCTCGGGCTCCATCACGCAGAGAACCCTCGTGAGGAGGGCTTCCTTGAAGCCGGTCATGGCGAACGGCTGGGCGCCGCTCAGGAGTTGTTGCAGTCGGTCCTCGACCGGGACTTCGTCAGGCCCGTACAGGAGGTACGCAATGCTCTTGCTCGTGGCCTCCCCGGCCGCGGCGTCGCCCATGGCGTTCCAGGCGGAGTTGAACGTGGCCTGGTTGCCCGGGTGGGCACCGATGTCCGAATTGGCGAAGTCCTTGAGAAGCCTCGGGGCGCTCGTCCGCAATCCGTCAGGAGGGAAGATTTGCTGGTACTTCGCCCAGTATGCAGCCAACTCGGAGTCAAAGCCCGGTTTGGTGGCGAGGTACCGCTCCTTGAGCCGGGCCGCCCGCTCCCGCCACTGGGGCTCGACGTCTTCGGGCTTCGGGAAGCGGGCCTTGAGGTCACCGAAGGACCGAGGGGAATTCCTCTGGGGGATGATGACCGCCTTGATGCTTCCACTCGAAGCCGCACCGGTGTCTGACGAGTTGGCGTCCGTCGTCGAGGGCACCGACCACCTCGATGTCCTCGTCGTCACTGCACAACGGACACATGGCCACTGCCATGGCTCCCCCGTTACCGTCTTCATGGCTCCGCAATGGGGCCTGCGGCCTTCGGGTCCGGCATGACTTCCCCCTCCTGTTGTTCATGATCCGGGGGGTGGTGTCACCGGATCCGGAGGCATCGACGGACCGCTGATGAGGGGCTTGAGCGCCGGCTTCACCCGAGCTGGAAGAGCTCTCCGTAACGTGGATGTGGCAGCTCGGTGCCGTGGCGGGCCGGACGAAAGCGTGATGGAGGGGCTTGCACGTGATCGAAACCGGCGACATCGACGTCTTCCTCGGCCTGGACGTCGGCAAGGGCGAACACCACGCCACCGCCGTCACCCCGGCAGGCAAGAAGGCGTTCGACAAGCGCCTGCCCAACACCGAGCCCAAGCTCCGCGAACTGTTCGCAAGGCTGCAGGCCAAGCACGGAACGGTGCTGGTCGTGGTCGACCAGCCGGCCTCGATCGGGGCCCTGCCGCTGGCCGTGGCCCGAGACATGGGCTGCGCCGTGGCCTACCTTCCGGGGCTGACGATGCGGCGGATCGCCGACCTCTACCCCGGGGAGGCGAAGACAGACGCGAGGGACGCGTTCATCATCGCCGACGCGGCCCGCGCGATGCCGCACACGCTGCGGGCGATCGAAGGCGAGGACGAGACGATCGCCGAACTGGAGATGATCGTCGGCTTCGACGACGACCTCGCCGGCGAAGCCACCAGGGTCGCCAACCGGCTCCACGGCCTGCTGACCCAGATCCACCCCTCACTGGAACGGGTCCTCGGGCCGCGGTTGCAACACCCAGCCGTCCTGACCCTGCTGGAGCGATTCGGTTCACCAGCCCAGATCCGCAAAGCCGGCCGGCACCGCCTGGTCACGCTGTTACGGCCGAAGGCCCCAAGGATGGCCGAGCGGCTGGTCGACGACATCTTCACCGCCCTGGACGAGCAGGCCGTCACCGTTCCGGGCAACGAGGCGGCCGCGCTGATCGTCCCGAGCCTGGCCGGATCCCTGACCGCCGTGCTTGACCAGCGCAAGCTGCTGGCCGGGCGGATCGAGGAACTCCTGGAGGCTCACCCTCTAATGCAGTGCGGAGCGGATGCCTCGGGTCCTTCTGACCGATGAGGTCCCCCTTGAAGACAGGCAGCGACTCCGCGGCGGCCTTCGTG
>NZ_JBIWGA010000077.1:0-4984 GCF_044763345.1 Streptomyces sp. NPDC096132 | reverse complement strand
GCCGAAACCCGCGAGGTCCTCATCCGCTCCCTGGCGATGCTCCAGTCCAAGCACGCCGACCTCCCCTCCCGCAAACACGGCAACCCCCCGCAGTAGGACCCCACTTGACCCCACCAGTCCGTAGGAGGCAGCGGTTTTGGAACAGCAGACGCCGAGGAACGCCACGGTGCGCGTACGGATCGCGCTGGACGTGATCTGCGTGCACTCCTATCTCGGCTACACCCGTTTCACGCGGGTGGCGGACCGGCTGCGTGCCGAGGGCCGCCGACTTCGGGTGGAATTCCTGCCGTTCGAGCTGGCGCCGGGCGCCGGCACCGAGGGGGAGCCCCTGCTCCCCGTGCTGGAGCGGGTGTTCGGCGCGGAGGCCGTGCAGCAGACGCTGCGGTACGCCCGGCAGCTGGCCGCGGAGGGGCTGGAGCTGCACTACGAACGCGCCGTGGCCACGGGCACGTTCGAGGCGCACCGGCTCATCGCGCGCGCCGCCCGGCAGGGCCTGGCCGAGCCGATGGTGGAGCGTCTCTTCCGCGCCCACTTCACGGACGGGCTGCACATCGGCGACCCCGACACCCTCGCCCGGCTCGCCGAGGAGATCGGCGTCACGCCTGACGGCCCCGGTGCCGCACCGGCCCGGTCCGCGGAGACGGACCGGCTGCGTGCCGCACTCGACCAGGTGCGCCGGCTCGGCGTGACCGGGGTGCCGGTGTTCTTCATCGACGGCGTACGGCCGTTGACCGGATCCCAGTCCGAGGCCGCGCTGTCCGCGGCGCTGGACGAGGCCGCCCGGACCGGCTCCGGGTTCTGAACCGAGAGTCCGGTACCTCAACTTTCGCATCGAGGCACCACAGATCCATGTCAAGCGCGTGGTGACCCTCCCCGGGGGCTGATTGGGTGAAGCCCATCCCCCGGCCCGCATGCGTCCATGCGGTGATTCGTCGATTTCCCAGCTGTCCCAGCTATCCCAGCACAGATAGGGCTCAACATGGTTTCGCGACGCAGGTTCCTGGGTTCCGCGATAGCGGTGGCCGGCACCACCGCGGGGTTCGCCGCACTGACCTCGCCGGCGGCCCGGGCCGCCGCTCAGGCCGCGCCGGAGGTGATCGTCAGGCCGGGCGACGCCCGCTACACCGAGCTGGCGGAACGCGGTTACAACAACCGTTTCGTGGCCACCCCGGACGAGATCTGGCTCGTGCACTGCGCCTCCCAGGTGGAGAAGGCGGTGAACCAGGCCATCGCCGACAACCAGCGCATCACCGTGCGCGGCGGCGGCCACTGCTTCGAGGGTCTGGTCGACGACCCGCAGTTCCGCATCCTGGTCGACCTGTCGGAGATGAAGGACGTCACCTTCGACCCGACGATGAACGCCTTCGCCGTACAGGCCGGTGCCCGCCTCGGCGAGGTGTACAAGGCGCTGTACGAGGGCTGGGGCGTCACGGTCCCGGGCGGTGTGTGCCCCGAGGTGGGCGTGGGCGGCCATGTCACCGGCGGCGGGTACGGCCCGCTGTCCCGCCGCTACGGCCTCGTGGTGGACCACCTGTACGCGGTCGAGGTCGTCGTCGCCGACCGGGGCGGCAAGGCGCGCACCGTCATCGCCACCCGCAACGCCGGCGACCCGAACCGTGATCTGTGGTGGGCTCACACCGGCGGCGGTGGCGGTGGGTTCGGCATCGTGACCCGGTTCTGGTTCCGCACCCCGGGTGCGTCGGGCAGCGCCTCGGCGCTGCTGCCGAAGCCGCCCGCGCGGATGCGCAAGACCGTCGTGACCTGGCCGTGGGCGCAGCTGACCGAGGCGGGTTTCACTCGTCTGGTGCTCAACCACGGCGCCTGGCACGCCGCGAACAGCGCTCCCGGCTCCGTCTACGCCACGATGCACAGCTCCCTGCAGCTGCACTCGTCGCTCGCGGGCACGGTCCAGCTCGAGATCCGCATGGACGCGACGCTGGCGGACACCCCGAAGCTCCACGACGACTACATCCGCGCGGTCAACGCGGGGGTGGGCCTGGAGCCGACCGTCGACGTCAAGGAGGGCACCTGGCTGGAGATCGCCCTTGAGCCGACGCCGAGCTACGGCGCGTACTCGCGCCAGAAGTCCATGGGCGGCCATCTGCGCAAGCCGCTGACCGAGACTCAGGTCGGCGCGATCTACCGCTCGCTGAACGACCCCAACCACTACGGCGCCGGCCTGGTGTACCTCGCGGCCTACGGCTGCAAGATCAACACGGTCTCGTCGTCCGCCACGGCGATCCCCCAGCGGGACTCCGTCCTCAAGCTCTGGTACTCGAACAACTGGGCCGACCCGGCCCAGGACGAGGCCGAGGTCAACTGGCTGCGCACGCTCCGCAAGAACGTGCATGGCGCGACCGGCGGTTTCCCGGTGCCGAACGGCCAGCAGGACGGCGGCTACATCAACTACCCCGACGTCGACATGCGCGACCCGGTGCAGAACACCTCCGGTGTGCCCTGGTACTCGATCATCTGGAAGGACAACTACCCCAGGCTGCAGCGGGTCAAGAACGCCTACGACCCCAAGAACGTCTTCCGGCACGCCCTGTCCCTGGACCCCGCCTGACGGATCGCCCGGGCCACCGGTCCTCGCGCCGGAAGCGCACATCACACATGTTCACGACAGCCCGGAGGGCTCCATGACCAGCAGTAACCCCGCTGCCACCCGCACCGCTCCAGGACGGCGCGCACTGCCCGCGTGGCAGGCCGTGGTGGGGGGCGCCGCCATCGCCGCGGTCGTCAATCTGATCGTCCTGTTCATCGGCGACGCCGCCGGCGCCTCCCTGGTCCTGGAGCTCAACGACAAGCCCGACAAGATCGCCGCCGGTGACGTGATCTTCATGTCGGTCGCCGCACCGGTGATCGGTGTCACGGCGGCCGTTCTCCTGGCCCGCTGGAAGCCGGTGTTCCTGCGGGTGGGTCAGATCGTGGGCGGCGCGGTGGCGGTGCTCACGGCGATCGGTCCGCTGACCCAGGAGACCGACGGCGGTACCGCGGCCACGCTGATCGCGATGCATCTGATCGTCGGTTTCGTCGCGGTGGCCGCGCTCGAGGTGATCCGCCGGTCCCGCGTCTGACAACCGCACAGCCGCCAGGCGACCCTCCGGAACCGAACGGTTCCGGAGGGCCGCCTTCGTTTTGGGGAGGAAGCATGACAGCAGAGGGCACTTCCGCGGTGGATGTCACCACGATGCTGACCACGCAGTCCTGGCGCATCGTCAGCGGGGATCCCACCGCCGAGGAGGTCGCCGCGGTGGCGGTGGCACTGGCCGGCGTGCTCGCCGCGAACGCCGCCCAGGCGGCGCAGCCGACGGACGGGGACGACGGCGGTCGCGGAGCGCGCTGGACACCGTCCTCGGCCAGGCGCAGGACCGCCACGTCATGGGCGGCCGGACCGCTGCCGGGGTGGCGCCGCGCGGCCTGATCCGCATTCCATAGCAAGCCTTTTCCCCTGGCTCCGCCAACGGAGAAGGACCGCCGATCGCCATTGACCGGACGGCCCCTTTTCTGATCACTGATCCTGATTTTTGTGCACCGGGTCCATTTTCGAATACGAAATGAATCCGAGGAGAAGCGGAATTGTCAGGCATGCCCCAGACGGAAACCGACTCCGCGGGCGGTGATGATCCAGCTACTGGAGCCCAGCTTGCTGCGCAGGCTGCTGACATGGGTGTCGATGGTGCGCCCCGGCTCCGACCGGGAGTCCCGCCAGACCTGCGCCATGATCTGCTCTCGGGTGACAACGATTCCCGGCCGTGAGGCGAGCAAATACAGCAGATCGAATTCCTTGCGCGTCACTTCTATGGGACGGCCGTCCAGGCGGATTTCCCGGGCCCGGGGATCGATGCCGAGCTGACCGACGGTGATGGCCTCGTCGACCGGGGCCGGCGGCCGGAGCACCCGACGCATGACGGCCTCGATGCGGGCGATCAGCTCGGCCAGGCTGTAGGGCTTGGGCACGTAGTCGTCCGAGCCGGCCCGCAGGCTGAGAACGCGGTCGAGCTCGGAGTCACGGGCCGTCACGACGATGATGGGCACGTCGCACACCGCGCGGATGCTGCGGCACAGTTCAACCCCGTCCAGGTCGGGAAGGTCCAGGTCGACGAGGAGCAGATCGGCGTTGCGGTACTGCTGCAGGGCCTGGGCGCCGGTCGGGACGCTGTCGGCGTCGTACCCGTGCCGCCACAGGTCGCGCACCAACTCCTTGGCCATGTCGCTCTCGCTCTCCACGGCGAGCACGCGCAATCCCTTGCGGACTCGCCTCACGTCCGGCCTTGCGTACGCCACCCGCGTGGACGCCTGATGCGGAGTGCGCGGTTCTAGAAGCCTTACAGACTGATGCCCCATCCGAGAAATCCCCCATATTCATCCGATTTAGCGGAGCGTCGAGCCAATGTCAAAACAGGTCCACAGGAAGGGTACAGACGGGGCGCTCGATCCGTCAAAGATCAACAGTTGACGATCCGATCAGAAAGAAAAGTTGAAACCCCGCCGAAACAGAAAGAGACCTGATCACACCGAAGACAACATCCGGTGCACACCGTTTTACGCCTCCCCGCGGAAACATCGCTCAAAAGAAGACGAATAACTGCACCGTCAACTACACCAGCTCCCCCGTACCGACCTGTTCCAGGCATTCACAATACATCGTACACGTCGTTGCGTACGATGTATACGAGGGCTGGGTCACACCGCGGGGCCGGAAACCCGATCACGGACATGGCTCTCCAGAGGAGCACGCTATCGACAGCGTTCATGAAGATTCAGTGGCGAATCGGCCATCCTCGGCGGCCGACACACGGCAAAACAGAACCTACTTGACACAGCCCTGGGGAGATGACAAGAGCATGGCCTCTGCGCAAGCACCGGACCGCGGTACCGCACAGCCCAAGGACGTACGCCGTCTCGACCGGGTGATCATCAGGTTCGCGGGGGACTCGGGTGACGGTATGCAGCTCACCGGTGACCGCTTCACCTCGGAGAC
>NZ_JBIWGA010000076.1:0-4990 GCF_044763345.1 Streptomyces sp. NPDC096132 | reverse complement strand
AAGTCCAGCAGCCGCCCGAACGCCGTGAGCAGGCGGTCCGCCGTCACCGCGCCGAACAACGACGTGTCGTAGCGCACCGTCAACTCCAGCGCCGGGCGGTCCACGAACTCGAAGACGAGGTCGAACAGACTGTTCACCGGGCGAAGCTGCTCATGGATCACGGACAGACCGGGGAAGCCGTCCGCATCCAGTGCGTAGTCGTCCACGGTGACGAACACCTGCACCAGGGGAGGCACGCCTGTATGCCGTGGCACCCCGGCCGACTTCACGATCTCCTGGAACGGCGCCAGTTGGTGCTCGAAGCCGTTCAGTACGTTCTCCCGCACCGTCGCCAGCAGGTCCGCCACGGTGCCGGAGACGTCGACGTGATAGCGGAACGGCAGGGTGTTGGCGAAGAAGCCGACGAGGTGCTCGGTCCCGTGCACGGCCCGGCCGGCGACCGCCGCGCCGAGGACGACGTCCGACCTCTGCCCGAGCTTGGCCGTCAGCGCCGCCGTCACCGTGTGGAACAACATGAACGGTGTGACGCCCTGTTCGCGGGCGAAGCCCCGGATGCGCTCGGACGTCGCCCTGTCCCAGACCCGGCCGGCGTGCCCCGCCTCCCGTGACCGGTCGTCCGAGCGCTCCATGTCCGTCACCAGACCCAGATCGCCGTCGTAGCCGTCCAGATACTGTCGCCAGAACGCGAGCTCCGCCTCCGCGCGGGGCGAGGCGGTCAGGAACTCCCGCTGCCAGAGGGCGTAGTCGGCGTACTGGACGTCGAGCGCGGGCAGGTTCGCCGGCCGCGCCTCCTGGTGGGCGTGATAGGCCTGCTGGACCTCGTGCAGAGCCACGACGTTGGACCATCCGTCGGAGAGGATGTGGTGGACGCTCCATTCCAGGACGTGTTCCGTCGGCGAGAAGCGCCACAGCTGCGCCACCGCGAGCGGGCCCTTCTCCAGGTCGAACCGACGCCTGCGGTGATGCTCGCGGGCCAGGGCCAATAGCGCCCCGGGGTCGCCGAGCACGCTCTCGCCGACGGCGATGTCCTCGACCTCCAGCCGCAGCCGGGCTTCCGGCAGAGGGGTCTGGTAGGGCACGCCGTCACGGCTGCCGAAACGCACAGAGAGGATTTCGTGGCGCTCGGCCACGACGGCGACCGCCGCACGCAGCGCCTCGACGTCCAGAAGCCCGGACAGGTACAGCAGGCTGCCCGTCTCGTACGAGCGGTCGTCCGGGTCGTACTGGTGCAGGAACCACAGGCTTGACTGGCTGTGCGACAGCGGGAACTCCGCCATCCCGGCGGCCCGGTGGGGGATGCGCAGCTCGGCGTCGTCCGCGGCGGAACCGGCCCCCTCGGCGAGCAGCGCGTCGATGCGGGCGGCCAGATCGCGCGCCGTCGGCTGCTCGAACAGGATCCGCACCGGCAGGTCGAGCCCGAAGCGGTCCCGCAGCCGGGCCACCGCCTGCGTGGCCTGGAGAGAATGGCCGCCGAACTCGAAGAAGTTGGCCGACGAAGACAGCGTTCCGACCTTGAGGATGGGCTCCCACACCTCGAGTACCGCGGCCTCGGTGGCACTCGCGGCCGCTCCGGCACCAGCGTCCGCTCCGGCGCCGGCGGACACATCCCACCGGTGCAGCTCCCTGGTGTCCAGCTTGCCGTGAGTGGTGCGCGGCATGCGGTCGAGGCGTATGAGGAAGTCCGGCACCGCGAAGCGCGGCAGGACCTTGGCCAGGCCGGCGCGCACTTGCGGGGGCGTCACATCGAGCCGGGGGACAGGGCCGGAGACCGGCGCCGAAGGCGCACCGGTGTCCGTGTTCGTGGGCGCGACCTCAGGCACGTAGAACCCCACGAGCTGCTTGCCGCCGTCGCCGTTCTCACGCACGATGACGGCGCTTTCCGCCACCTCCGCCAAAGCGGCCAGCGCAGCGGTGATCTCGTCCAGTTCGACGCGCTGACCGCGGATCTTCAACTGGTTGTCGCTGCGGCCGAGGAACTCCAGGTTGCCGTCGGCGAGCCGACGGCCCCGGTCGCCGGTGCGGTACATCAGCGCGCCGGGTTCGCTGCTGAAAGGGTCGGGCACGAAGGACTCGGCACTGCGCTCCTTGTCGTTGAGGTAGCCCGCGCCGACACACACTCCGGCGGCGTACAGTTCCCCCGGCGTGCCGGGCGGTACCGGTGCGCGGTCGTCGTCCAGCACGTACACGGCGGAGTTCGCGATGGGCCGTCCGATGGGGACTGATGCCGTCCGCTCGTCGGCGTCACCACGCACCTCGTAGTGGGTGCAGTCGTCCGAGATCTCGGTCGCCCCCCACATGTTGAGTAACCGGACACCCGGCAGCAGGCGGCGAAAGGCGTTGGCGTGCTGCGGGGTCAGCGTCTCGGCCTGGGAGGCGACCCAGCGCAGCGCGAAGCGCGGGAAGGCGTCGACGCCATAGTGCTCCAGTTCCGCGCGCATGACGTTGAGCACGGAGGGAGTCACCTCCAGCACCGTGACCGCGTCCTCGGCCAGCGCCCGCAGCAGTCGCGGCGGGTCCTGGCCGATCTCGTCGGGGTAGATTACCGTCGTGGCGCCCACGGCGAGCGGCGCCAGCCACTGCCACACCGAGATGTCGAAGGTCGCGGCGGCGTCCTGCGACACCCGGTCACCGGGGCCCAGACTCAGCACGTCGATCTTGGCTTCGATGTGATTGAGCATGCCGTCGTGCCGGATCAGCGCACCTTTGGGCTCTCCGGTGGACCCCGAGGTGAACAACGCATAGGCGCTGTCCCGGCCTTGCGGCGCGGGACCGTCGTAGGACTCGTGCCGTTCCGCCTCGGCCAGCGCCGTGGTCAGGTCGGCGACCGGGACGCCGTCGGCGACGGCCGCCTCCGTGATCGGGTCGCGCCACACCCCGTCGCACAGGACGAAGTCGCAGCCGCTGCGGCGCAGCATGCTCCCCACGCGCTGCGTGGGGCCGGCCGGCAGGGGCAGGTAGACGGCGCCCACGCGCAGGACGGCGAGCACGGTCACCAGATGGCCGAGCCCACGCTCGGAGCCGAGGCCGACGACACTGCCCCGGCGCACTCCCCGGTGGTGGAGCCAACCGGCCATCGAGCCGACCCGCGCGGCCAGCTCCCCGTAGCTGAGGGTGCCGGCCCCGCAGACCGCGGCGGCGCTGTCGTGGTGCTCGGCCACCGCACGGTCGAACCGCTCGAACCATCCGGCGGCGGTGGCCGACCGGCGCGGCCCACGGCCGTCGTCGATCAGGGCGTGGGTGCGCTCCTCGCCGAGCAGCGCGGGCTGCCGCGGAACGGCTCGCGCATCGGCTGCCAGGGACGTCAGCGCATTGCGGTACAGCTCCCCGACCGTGCGGAGCTGCTCCTCGGTGACCCGCTCCAGGTTGGCCTCGATGTCCAGGGACAGCAGCCGGGTGAAGGGGTCCTTGTTGAACTCGACGCGCAGGGTGAGGTTGGTGCGGTTGTAGCCCTTGGCGTCGAGGATCTCGATGCCGGTGGCGGCCAGCGACTCGTAGGTGTGGAAGTGGGTGTAGTTGAAGAGGATGTCGGTCAGTTCAGGCACCCCGGCCAGGCGCTGCAGCTCGGCGTACGGGAACCTGCGGTGGGCCAGCAGTTCGTTCTCCTTCGCCCAGGCAGCGTCGATCAGCTCGTCCCAGGACCTGTCCCGCGTGGCCAGCCGGTACGGCACGACGTTGAGATGGGTGCCGAGCACCTCGGAGCCGTCCTGCTCCTCGACACGGCCGTTGGACTCGACGCCGATCAGGACCTCGTCACGAGCGTTGAGAGCGGCCTGCACGCGCGCGTGCGCGGCGAGCAGCACGTGCTTGAGCGTCACGCCCCGCGCGCCGGCCACCGCGTCCAGGTCGCCGGAGAGCTCCGGGACGATGTCGACGCTGAGGAAGCCGATCCGCCCCCGGTGCACGTCGGGGTCACCGGCGGCGAGACGCGGCAGCAGCATCGGCTCCACGCCGGCGAGTTCCCGCGCCCAGAACTGCCGGATGTCCTCGTCGCGTACGGCGGCCTGTTCGAGCGCGACGAAATCGGCGAAGCGTCGGCTGAGCCGCCGGGCGGCGGGACGTACGGGGTCGGTGCGCAACGCCCAGTAGTCGGTGAGGATCTCGGTGAGCAGCGAGGACTCGCTCCACCCGTCGAGCAGCGCGTCGTGGAACCCGAACCACAGCGCCCACTCCCGCTCGCCAAGGAGGTGGGCTGTGAAGCGCATGAGCGGAGGGTTCGACCAGTCATAGGGCTGGGTCGCCTCCCGGTCGAGCCATGCCTCCAGCTCTGCGTCCTGCCGCTCGGGAGTCAGGCCGCGCAGATCCTTGACGGTCACGGAGGCCGACACGGAGGTGTGCACCAGCTGCAGCGGTTCGGAGAAGCCGGAGAAGTGGAACGAGGAGCGCAGGATGTCGTGCCGCCGAACTGCGCGGTCGATGGCGCGTTCCAGCGCCAGCCGGTCGAATTCGGTGCGCAGCCGAAACAGGAAGACGTCGCAGTACATGTTGCGGTCCGCGCCGTACGCGCTGTGGAACAGCACACCACCCTGCAGCGCGGCGAGCGGATAGGCGTCCTCGACGCCGTCCGCCGGGAGCAGGGCACGGTCGGCGGGGCCGATGAGGCTGAACGGAGCGGCGGCGGGGACGGCCGGCGCCGAACGGCCGGAGCCGGCGGCAGCGGCGAGCGCCCGCGGGGTCTGCAGGGCGTAGACATCGGCCAGTTCGAGCGCCAGGCCACGCGCCTGCGCGGCCGCGCAGAGGTTGAGGGCGAGGATGGAGTCGCCGCCGACGGCGAAGAACGAGTCGTCGGGGGTGAGGCCGCGCACGTCCAGGACGTCTTCGAAGAGGTCCCGGACGGCCCCTGCGTCGGGCTGGACGCCGACCGCGCTGTCCGGTTCCGTCTGGCCGCCTAGGGGCTCCTGGGTGTGTTCCGGTGGGCGCAGGGTGTTGGCGGCTGTGGGGAGGGGGAGGGCGTCGGTGTCGGTCTTGCCGTTGTGGTTGACGGGGATGGCGC
>NZ_JBIWGA010000075.1:0-5105 GCF_044763345.1 Streptomyces sp. NPDC096132 | reverse complement strand
CGCGCCGCCGCCCGCAACGAACACGGCGTCACCGCCCACGTCGTCATGGTCAAGGCCGACGACCGCACCAGCCTGCCCCGCAACGCGAAGGACAAACTCCTCGACCCCGACCAGGGCGAGGGCATCGGCCCCGACCGCGACGAGGCCTTCCCGCTCGCCGACACCACCATCCACTCCTGGGTCCACTACATGGAGGCCTTCGGCGAGATCCCCACCGAACTGAGCGAGTACGCCAAGCTCATGAAGGAGCTGACCACGGCATGACCGACAAGAACGAGAAGCTGAAGCCCCCGGCCCGCCGCGCCGGTCGCACCCTCGGCGGCGGGGCCAAGAAAGCGGCCCCGCCGCCCCCTCCCCCAGCTGCCGAGCTCACCCCCGAGCAGTACGCCGCCGAACAGACCGCCACCAGCGACGAAGGCCATCTCCCTGCCAGCGAGCCGCAGGCTCGGCCCGCACCTTCTGGCGATCCCACCAAGGCATCGGCACAGGGCCGAACCAAGGCGGTGCCCGAGGTCACACAGGTCTCCGCCCAGCCGACGGCCGAGGCGCCGAGCGGCTCCGTGCCGGAGCCGGTGGAGCGGCAGGTGCCGCCCGTGGTCCCGGCTTACGAACCTGCAGCTCCTGCGATGCGGTCGGCGCAGGCAAGCGACCCCGCTGCGCGACACGACCTGTCCCACATCACGTCCGCGGTTCCTGATATGGCCCCGGCCGCCGAGGTGGCGGTTCGCCCTGCAGCTTCTGCGGTCGCAGGCGGTACCGCGTTCCCGGTGAGGACCGATGGTCCGGGATCCCCCCAAGAGCAGTACGGGCACCCCGAGGCAGCACCCAGCGAGGGAACCCCGTGGGCTCACGGTCCCGGCCGCCCCAAGGACATCCCCGAGACGGCCGTGATCCTCAACCAACGCATCATCACGCGCGAGAGCCTCGACTCGTCAGTTCCCGCCGCGCTGAAGCTGAAGAAGCGGATCAAGCGCTTCGCGCTGGACAACGAACTCGATCACCTGCCCATCGGCGACATCGTCTCGGTCGCCCTGGACGAATGGCTCACCGCACGCGGCTTCTGACACGGCACACATCTCGCAGGGTGTCCGCGAACGCTCAGCTCGTTCGCGGACACCCGTCCCACCGACTATTCCACTAGTCGACTAGGCGGCTAGCTAGTCGACTAGTGGACCGGACCGGAGCACCGTATGCCCGATCTCTCCCACCACGCCCGTCAGCTGCGTGAGCTGGCTGACGCTCTCGACGCGCAATCCGACCTGACCGACGACCCATTGGCGCCTCATCCGGACACATTGGAGGTCATCAATGGTCGCCACACCAGTCGTGGGCAGATCAACTACGCCGTCCCCGACACTCTCCAACTTCAGCGGCGCATCCGCCGGTATCACGCGGACTACGGTGTCCAGCACGGCGACATCGTCGCCATAGCGCTCGACACATTCCTTCGCGCCAAGGGCTACCCACCCGATCTCACCCCACCAAAAGCCGAAGAAAAGTGATCCCACGGCAGCCCCGCTACCCTGCATTCTGGATGAAGTCAGTGACTACTTCCTGCGTTGCCGCACCAGTCTGAGGATGGCCGCGGCGATTGACGTCATTCGATTCGGGCTGCACGGGGATCTGCGGAGATACTCAAGGATTCCAACTCGGTAGCATCGGGGTGTGCCCACGGGACCTTTGCACGACCGCGCCGTCAACAGCATCGTCAACGGTGAACTCACCCAGGAGATCTTCTCCTGCCGGTGCATGATCGGCGAGGAACACATCGAGGGTCCGGACTCGGTTGACTACGAGGAGGGGCCTGAGGACTACTCGTTCGCTGGAGCCGAGGAAATTTGGCTCTCCAGCGGCATGGACGAGGACTACGACTTCCGCTAACGACCTTGGGAGCGGTGGCGGTCGGCCCGTGACGTGAGAGGGGCCGCATGGCTTGGGTGATTTGTGACGCTTTTCTGGGCCCGTGCGGCCTGCTCCCATCCTGCCCTGTCCGGTATCCCCCGTGCACACGTCGGCGAGTTGCTCGAAGAACTCGCACCTGTCATCACACACCCAAGTGGCAGGCCTCACGGGAGTCGGCGCTGCGCGAGCGACGTGGCGGGGACCGGCGCCGCGCTGCAGGGACCGGCCCCCCTTGCAAGCTGGTGTTCGTGGACCGGGTGCTGGTCACGCTGGTGCACCTGCGGCTGGGGCTGCCGCAGGCGGCGCTCGCCGAGTTGTACAGAGTCGACCGCTCCACCGTCTCAGGCGCAATCCGCGAGGTCCGGCCGCTGCTGGCGCGCCGCGGCTTTGCCGTTCCCGAGCCGCCCGGCGTTCGGCTGCGCACGCTGGAGAGGGTGTTCGCCTACGCCAAGGCGGAAGGGGTCAAACTGCGGATCGATGGCACCGAGGTGCAGGTCCGCCGCCCGCGCGCAAGCCATCCGGGCCGCAAGGCGTTCGTGTCCAGCAAGAAGAAGCAGAACACCATCAAGACCACGACCTTCAGCGATGATCAGGGCCGCACCTGTTCAGCGGGGTGGTCCGGCCCGGCCGGATGCACGACCAGACCGCCGTGCACACCGAGGGCATCGCCGAGCAATTCTGCCGGCACCCAAGGTCACGGCCGAGGTTGACGAAGGCTACCGAAGTCTGGCGAACGAGTTCCCCGACCAGGTCATCGCCCCACCGAAGAAGCCGAAGGACGACGCCCCGCTCGGCGAGCACCACGCCTGGCGTGAGCAGCGCCGCCGCCAGTCCTCCGAGCGGATCTGCGTGGAGCACACCACCGCCGAGTACAAGCAGTGGCGGCCCCTGCAGCGATTCACCGGACTGCGCGAGACCTACACCCAGACCCACCTCGCCATCGCCGGACTCGCCTCCGACCGCTCCGCCCGCAGGGCGACCCACCGCAAGCCCAGCTCCGAACTCGTGCTCGCCCGACAGGCCGCCTGCTGATTACCCAACAGCCGCTCCGCCAGGCCAGCACGCCCAGAACTCAGTCGCTCCCAAGGTCGTAGGATGCGGCGATGCCGTGTGGGGACACGGCGGGTGGGGAGAGACCGGACGTGCGCTCGGCGTGGGATTGGGTGAAAAGGGTCTGCGCTGCGGTTGCGCGTGCATTCCAGCTGTTCTGTGCTGTCATGTTTGTGCCGGTGTTCGTGGGTGTCATGGTCCTGGGACTCGTCTGGGATGACCCCGACGAAGCGAAACGGCCAGCGCCAGCCCCAGCTGCGTCGGAAGTGCCCGCCTCCGTGACGCCTGTCGAGTGGACATACCAGGGTTCGGTGTGTGCCGACGGCTGGGTGTCCGCCTCTGTCGGGGAGCGGGGCGCATGCAGCCATCATGGGGGAGTCGCCGGACGCTGGGTAGCAGCGGACGGCACCGAAGTGATCTGTCGGAACTCTCCGCCGCACACTCAAGAACAGGTCGACCGGTCGATGGCCAACTTCGGCCAGATTGTCTGCTGAGTCGGCGACGTGGGCGATGCCGAAGTCCAGCACCGCCAAGGGCATCGTCGTCCTGGCCGTCAGGATCGACAGCATCACGGCCGCCGATCCTGACAGCCGCCGCACCATCAACGGCACGACCCTCAAGCCGGGCGACCCGGTGTACGACACGTGCGAGGGCAGCGGCGCTCTGGTAGCGAAAAGCCAGAACCCGGTCCAGTAGGTCGGCTCTCCGTTCGACAGGACTCTCTGTGTCTGCGGGTGCGGCAGTGAGACACCCTCGGGCCGCAGCTTCATCGCCGGACACGATCAGAGGGCAATTCACGCCCGGATCGCCAAGGTCGGCGACGTCGTTTCGTTCCTCGACTGGTTCGACAGCACAGGACTGACATCAATCGACTCAATCCAGCTCTGGCTGCAGAGAGATCTGCCCTGGTCACACCCGCCACCAGCCGCCCGCGGCCGGACAGTGCACCTAGTGATCTACCGCTCCAAGCGCAAGCGCGGAATCGGCGCAGACGGCTACTCCTACGGTGAGACCGGCCAAAGCGACGCCGCCCAACGGGAGGCGGACAGCCGGTACTGGAAAATACCCGAGGATCGCAGGCCGACCTTGCGCCTGCTCATCGTGGTGGCCGGTGGAGTGGTCTGCCGAATCTGGCCCGCCGATGCCAACGCTGAGTGGATTGAAGAGCCAGGCGGAACCGGGAGAGTCGCCCTGCCTCTCACAGACCGCCCGCTCAACCCCGAAGCAGTCGAGGCGCTCTATCCGAGCCTTGGCATCGCTGTCGGAGACGAACTTCCTGCACACCGAGGACCCATACGGGAATACAGGCTCTGTCGGCGATCTTGTGACGGAGCCGAAAACTTGATCGTCGACAGCTGTTCTTCCTGTACGTCAATCCGCTCCCCACCCGAAGGCACCTGAGCCGCCCCCGCGGGTGTGCACGTAGATCACCTGTAGATTGTGCACCACTCAACAAAAATGTGGCTGCTCTATGAAAATTCGCGGCCGGAACCAAGGGGGCATGGGTCGTGGCGGAGGTTGTGCACATCGCCCTGGATGGTGACGCCGTCGCTATATGCAACGCACCCATAGGACGTGGGGCGCCCCGGGCGGACGAGCCCGAGCAAGCAACCTGCCAGGAGTGCATCGACACGTACGTCGAGGGCTGGGCGGCAGCGCAGGAGGGCCTGCCGACGGGGGTTCCGTCCATGCCCGCGTACGCGCCGTCATCCCGCCGCTCCATGGCCGTACGGTACGTGGCGATGGGCGCTGCTGCCTCACTGGCCGTGGCGGGGATCGTCTACTGGACCACCTCCGGCGGCGGGGGCGGAGGCGGAGCCGTGAACAACAAAATCGCCGTCACGGTGGTCGATTGCTCGCAGACGGTGCTCTCCTATGACGGCGGGCCGATGCTGCCCGCCAGGGTTGCGCAGATCCAGTTCGTGAACGATGCAGACGACACAGAGAGCTTCGCAGCCCAGGTCGACGGCGTGACGCTGCAGGGCCAGGACGGCAATCCGGCGCGATACACCCTCGCACCCCACGACTCAAAGGTCATCAGCTTCCCGATGAACCCGACTAACTGATCGTTTCAGAATGCCGTCCCACGGAGACGCTGGCGGCCCCATGGAACAATCCCTTCAGTCACGGGCTCAGGGGGGATGACGCCGTAT
>NZ_JBIWGA010000074.1:0-5311 GCF_044763345.1 Streptomyces sp. NPDC096132 | reverse complement strand
AGCGAGAGAGGCCCGTACGGGGCGAGGGCGGACGGCAGGGCGAAGATTCCGGTGCCGATGATGGTCCCGATCACGAGCGCGGACGCGGCCGGAAGCCCGAGCGCCGCCTTCGGCTCGGGCGCCGCCCGGTCACCGGTCGCTGAAGTCCTGGGCATGGCTGTGCTCCTTGTGCAAGTCGCTGCGGATGAGTCGATCCGCGAAGGATGCTTCTGCGCCACGCAGGATCAGGGCAGCGGCCACACGGGCCCCGCGGCGGTCCCGAAGGTCCCGATACGGCGGGTCCGTGCAGCCCAACTCGACTTGGCCGCAGGCGAATCAGCACGTGGCGCCTGCTCACGTGATCTTCTGTGTCGCGGCGAAAACACCCGATTGGTACTGAACGGCCCGATCACAGGACCATGTGGCCCATGGACCTCGCCAACGAGCGGGCACATGCTGGCCTTGGAAGATCCCAGCCCCGCCGGGAGGCACGTCATGCACGCCACCTCCGCCCCCAGGATCCTGCGCTCGCTGTCCGACGAACACCGCGAGCGGCTCATGCGCGCCGCCCGGGATGTGTCCTTCCCCCAGGGAACACGTCTGTTCGAGGAGGGCGGACGCGCCGACCGCTTCTGGATCATCCGCACCGGCGGTGTCGAGATCGACATGCGCGTGCCGGGCCGCCGGGCGGCCGTCGTCGAGAACCTCGGCCACAACGAACTGGTCGGCTGGTCCTGGCTGTTTCCCCCGCACGTCTGGCAGATGGGCGCCGAGGCGACCACACCCGTGCGGGCCTACGAGTTCGACGCCACGGCCGTACGGTCCATGTGCCAGGACGACCCGGCCCTGGGCAACGAGGTCAGCCAGTGGGTGGGCCAGGTTCTCGCCCACCGTCTGCGCTCGGCCAGGATCCGCCTCCTCGACCTGTATGCCCCCTACGGCTCCGGCAGCCTCGGCTGACCCGGCCGGCCCCGAACGGTTACCGAAGGAGTGGCCATGCACGGCACCCCGCACATCGTCAGCGACGTCATGACGCACACCGTCGCCGCCATCGGCCGTAAGGCCCCGTTCAAGGAGATCGTGCAGCTGATGCAGGACTGGAAGGTCAGCGCCCTGCCCGTCATCGAGGGCGAGGGACGGGTCGTCGGCGTCGTCTCCGAGGCGGACCTGCTGCCCAAGGAGGAGTTCCGCGACAGCGATCCCGATCGCTATACGCAGCTGCGCCGCCTCACGGATCTGGCGAAGGCCGGCGGCGTGACCGCGGAGGAGCTCATGACCTCCCCTGCTCTCACCGTCCACGCCAACGCCACCCTCGCCCAGGCTGCCCGGACCATGGCCCGGGCAAGGGTCAAGCGACTGCCCGTCGTCGACGCCGTGGGCATGCTCGAAGGCATCGTCAGCCGTGCCGACCTGCTCAAGGTCTTCCTCCGCGCCGACGAGGAGATCGCCGAGGAGGTACGGCGCGAGGTCGTGTCCTACCTGTTCCCGCCGCCGGACTCGAGCGTGCGCGTGGAGGTGCGGGACGGCGCCGTGCGACTCGTCGGCCGGGTCCGGGACCACTCGCTGGTGCCGGTGGCGGCACGGCTGGTCCGCGCCGTCGAGGGAGTGGTGGACGTGGATTTCGACCTCACCGACCGGGGCCGGCCGACGGACACGGACACGCACACGGCGGACACCGGAAGCAGTAGTTCCGCGTGAGTGGGGCCGGTCGGCCCTAGTGCATTCGTTCTCCGCGCGTGATGATCGGCACCCTGGACAGCCGACGGTCTGTCCTCCGCCGGGGAACGAGGGGCCGCCATGCCGGAGCCACGCACTTTCAGTGAGCAGCACCCGATCCGGGTGTTCCTGCTGGACGACCACGAGGTCGTCCGCCGTGGTCTGGCCGACCTGCTCGACGCCGAACCGGACATCACGGTGATCGGCGACGCCGGCACCGTCGACCACGCCCTGGCCCGGGGCCCCGCCCTGCGCCCCGACGTCGCCGTCCTCGACGTACGGCTGCCGGACGGCAACGGCATCTCCGTCTGCCGCGAACTGCGCAGCCGGATGCCGGAGCTGGCCTGCCTGATGCTGACCTCCTTCGACGACGAGGAAGCGCTCCTCGACGCGATCATGGCCGGGGCCTCCGGGTACGTCCTCAAGCAGATCAAGGGCTCCGACCTCGTCTCGGCGGTCCGCACGGTGGCCTCGGGCCAGTCGATGCTGGACCCCGCGACCACGGCCCGGCTGATGCGCTCGCTGCGCACGGAACCCACGCAGCCCCCGGCCGAACCGTCCGAACTCTCGGGCCTCTCGCCACGGGAGAAGGACATCCTGGCCCTGATCGGCGAGGGCCTCACCAACCGGGAGATCGGCAGGAAGCTCTACCTGTCGGAGAAGACCGTCAAGAACCACATCTCCCGCCTGCTGGCCAAACTGGGCGTGCAGCGCCGGGTCCAGGCGGCGGTCCTCGCCTCGCACCTGGAGCAGCCGGACACCGGCCGGCCCCGCAGCACGTGAGGAACGGGCCCATCGGGACCCCCGATGGGCCGGACGGCCCCTGCCTCGACGGCACCCCGCACGGGACGCTGGGACGACCGCCGATACCGGCGCAACCTTTCCGCAGAGTGAGGGGATGAGCCTGCCGTGTCCTCCGCCGTCCTCGACGTCCAGGCCCTGGAGACGATGGTCTCCGCCGCTGTCGCGGCCCCCTCGATCCACAACACCCAGCCCTGGCGCTTCCGGCTCGACCCGGAGACGCTCACGCTGCGGATCTACGCGAACACGGACCGGGGACTGCCCCACACGGACCCGGTCGGCCGTGGTCTCCACCTTTCGGTCGGCTGCGCGGTGTTCAACCTCAGGGTGGCGATCACGCACTTCGGCCGAGAGCCGGTGACCCGGCTGCTGCCCTGCCCCGACCGGCCCGACCTGCTCGCCGCCGTACGACTCGGCGGCCCCGCCCGGGGGTCCTTCCCCGGTCTCTACGACGCCGTCCGGCGCCGCCACAGCAGCCGGTTCCCCTTCTCCGGGCGCCCACTGCCCGTGACGGCACTCGCGGAACTCACCGAGGCGGCCCAGGCCGAAGGGGCCACCCTGACCCACTTCTCCCCCTCGGACGCCGACCACCTTCTCCGGCTCACCCGCGAGGCGGAGCACCGCAACGTCACCGATCACGACCGAGCCGAGGAGAGCCGCCGCTGGGTGCGGGCGAGGGACGGCAGCGGCCTCGGCATGCCACCGGAGGCACTCGGCCCGCAGGACTTCCGGGAAGCCGTCCCCATGCGCGACTTCGGCGCTCACCGAACGCCTCACGGGCTGCCCGCCCGCACCTTCGAGAAACAGCCCGCCATCGCCGTACTCTCCACCCTGCACGATCGCAGGGCCGACTGGCTCCGGGCAGGTCAGGCCCTCCAGCGGGTCCTGCTCACCGCCACCGTCCACGGCATCCGGACCTCCCTCCTGCACCAGGCACTGGAATGGCCCGACCTGCGCCGACAGCTCGAATCGCCGCCGACCGCCCGCACCGCCCACGCGCAGATGGTGATCCGCCTCGGGTACGGCCCCGAGGGGCCCGCCTCTCCTCGGGGCGACGTCCGCGGGGTGTTCGATTCGGAGGCGCTCTCCTGATCCGGTGGACCGTGTGCGTGCGAGTGATGCCCGGCCAGGGGCGCCGCAGCAGTTCGGACCGCAGGGCCGAGCGGCCGTCCTCACCCGCGGCGGTTACTGTAGGCCGTGTACGGCGAACGTACGGTGTCGTCCCCCTCGGCCGCGCAGGCTGCGGGGCAGCCAAGTGACGGACGCGGCGCGCTACGGCGAACGCCCTGGTGCGAGGGTCGGCCGTGGGCCCACCGTCCGTCCCTCCGTCGCCGCGAGAACCCAGGCACCGAGCACATGTTCGGTCACCGCCCGCGGACCCGGTAGCCCGCCTCCCGCGGGGCGCGAGCACAGGCGGCGGCACGGTCGGGGCGCCCCCGGCCAGAAGCACCGCGTCGTCGGCGCGTCCCGCGATGCGCCGGAGGGCTGCCGTGCCGTCCTCCTCGGCGGCGCCCCGTTCGACCGTGATGTCGCCGTCGAGTTCGCAGTGGGCGGTGACCGTGCGGACGGTCGGCGTACACCACCAGCCGGTTCGCGCCCCCTGCCCTCCACGGCCGCCAGGCCTGCCCGGCGGCTGAGCCCTTCGGCCGTCGCCGCAGGGCCCAACGGCCCCACCGTGCCGACCTGATGGCCCCTGTCTCCGGCACTTGCGGATCGTCCACCGTACCGGCATGGACCGAGACCGGGACGCACGGAGAAGCGGACACATGCCGAAGCGGAAGAGCAGGATGTGGTTGTGGCGCTGGCGGCGCAATCCCCTCAAGCGCCGCTCCGATGCCCTCGAAGCATGGATCGGCGTGGTGGTGCTGCTCACGGCACCGGCAGTGGGTGTGACGGCAGCAGGAGCGGCCGAGCGGTCCGCGCTCGGCCAGGCCCGCGGCCTGCATCACGTCACCGCGGAACTCATCGAGGACGCCACCGTGGTCCCGTCCCGGCTCTCCGGGACGCCGGGCGGAAATCAGGCACGGGCGACCGTGCGGTGGACCACGCCACGTGGTTTCTCCGCATCCGGCAGGGCCTCGGTTGCGGCCGGCAGCAAGGCAGGGTCGCACACCACGGTGTGGCTCGACGATGCCGACCGTATCCAGCCTGCGCCGCCCACGACCGTTCAGGCCAAGTGGCACGGAATCGCACTGGGAGCGGCCTCCGGCGTAGGTACAAGTGTGCTGGTGCTGGGCGCTTGGTGCGTCGCGCGCATGCGACTGGATGCGCGCCGGAGGACACAGTGGGAGCGCGCCTGGGCGGCATTCGACACCCCTCAGGGGCACCGGCACGCTTAGCACTTCGTCGGTGGAGGCGACATGGCGTCTGATCATGCCCTTGGCCTGCAACAACCCACCGAAGGGGCAAAAGGCAATCGCATTCGACCCAGATTCGACCCCGCCTGCCTTCCGTCACGGCAACGATCAACCCTGATCTGCAGCTATGCGAATTCTGCCGCTGTACCAGCCGTACGCAGCCAGGAAACTGCCACAACAAGGCCAGATCGGTCATTCGTTGTAAATCATCGACACTGCAGCGACATGAGCCGCAGGCGAAGAACGGAAGACCTGGCGGCACCCTCCATTGAGGTCGAGCACCGAGGCGTATTCAGATCAGCCCTCTGAACAGGCCTTTTACGTCAAACCTTCCGTGAGGCGGAAGCAGTATTGCGTCCCCTTGACGCCCTTCCCGACGATGTCGCCATCACCCAACGACGGGAGCCGCATCCATGCCGCACACGACCGCCTTCGCCAGGAACCAGTGGTACAGCTAG
>NZ_JBIWGA010000073.1:0-5581 GCF_044763345.1 Streptomyces sp. NPDC096132 | reverse complement strand
CTGGGAACGACGCGACGACATCCACGAAGCCTTCCTCGGCCTCGCCACCTGTCTGATCACCCACCGCCACGTCCAACGCCTTTGTTAGGACCTCTTAAGAGATCTGACCGTCAAGGTCGGCCAGACGCCATCTGCGTCGGGCTGGCCGGAGGCCGCCTGCAGGACACGGACGAAATCGCCGTACTTCCTCGTGTCTCGGCCGGCCTCGCGCGCCCGCCGTCCCGGGTCACGCGGCTGCAGACTCTCCCCGGCAGTCGCGGCCCGATCCGTGCGGGCGTGCTTCCACGCCTGCTTCCAGTGCCCCAGCGTGCGTTCGCCGGTGACTCCACAGCCTCGCAGGAATGCTTCGCAGTGCTTCCAGGCGGGCAGTTTGATCTTCCGGTTGGCGATGCCCCACAGGGTCCCGAGGGGAAGCAGGAACACCTCACTCTCACAGGCAGTCCCCGCAGGCTGCGGGACCGTTCCGGCGCGCTGCTGGACGGTGCGCAGCGGCGGGGCCCCGATGGTCTCGTTGAGGGCCGCGAGCGCGGCGGTGAACTCCCGACGGGTGCGGATGTTGTGCACCGCGGGCGCGCGGAGCTGGTGCAGGATGCCGCGGCCCCTGGCCCGGGCCCGCGCCCACAGAAGCAGCGCCTTGCGCTCCTCCTGCGGCGTGGCGCCGCAGCCGCGTGCGTAGGCCACGACGGTGTTCTGCTTCGGCAGGGAGCGGCAGCCGGCCGCGCGCTTGAGCGTCGCGGCCGAGACGGCCAGGTCCGGATTGCCGAGTACCGCGGTGCGCTCGGCGAGTTCGGCGAAGGTGAGCCCGGCCCGCTGCCGGAGCCCCTGGAGGTGGTGCGCCAGCCCAGCGTGGTGCGGGCCGGCGGGCACGGTCTTCACCGGACGCATCTCACCTGCCCCCTTCACCGGCGGGCGGTGGCGTTCACGGCGGCCGCGAAGGCCTCCAGCACGCGGCGGCCGCCCCCTCCGACTGCGTACACGGCGGCACCGATCGCCCCGCACCCGGCGAGGAGGACGAGCACCTCGCGCACCGGCACACCGGCGAGGGCGAGCCCCGCGCCGAGCAGCGGGAAGACACTGACACCGAAAGCCTGCGCGGCCCCGACCGGCGCCCGGCCGGGGCGCGCGCGGTGGGGGACGGGCGCCGCTGCGCCCTCACGGATGCTGGACATGGACGAAGTACCTCCCTGGCATACGTGCGGGCCGTCGGCCGTGGAGACGCCGACAGCTCGCACAGTGATGTGCTACTGGCAATGTGCTACTGGCCGCAAAAACCGGTGAGTGCACGGAAGTTGACGGCTGCCGTGCCCGGTGACGAGCAGCATGCCACGGCCCGCACCCCCCGTGCGGGCCCTCGGCTCACCGGTGTTCCAGGAACCGCTGACAGACCAAGAACGGTCCACCCCGAGCAGCCGCACGCTGCCGACCACGCCTGTTTCCCGTCTCAGGGAGCCAGACGGCGGGGCCCCGGCTCACGGGTGTTCAAGGTTGCCTTGCCAGGGCGCAGTCAAAGAGGGAAAGCTGGCCATCAACCAACCCCGAGCGTCGGGGGGGGGGGGGGGGGGGGGGGGGGGGGGCGCGCCCCCCCCCCCCCCCCCCCCCCCCCCCCCCCCCCCCCCCCCCCCCCCCCCCCCCCCGGCCCTCGGGCCTCCCTGGCACGCTACTGGCCGCAAACCGAAGCAACGCAGGGACACCACAGACCCGTTGACACCGGGCCTGTACCGGCCGGGACCGGTCCCCAGCGGACCGGTCCCGCCGCATACCTCCGGGCATCTGGCTCGCCAAAGATCTTTTATTCGGACCGTTCACCAGGGCCGTCGTCTGCATCACCGCCCACCGCCTTCCGGCCGTTCGTCAGCTCGGCCATGGCGCGCACCCACTTCTCCCCGAAGCCGACGGCGCCCGTCTCGTCGCCGGGGATGCTGAAGATGCACGGGTCCTCCGCGAGCTGCTCCACCAGCGCCTCGTACAGGTTGTCGAAGGGCGGTTCGAGGCAGACCACCAGGGACTCGGCGAACTGGCCGGGGGAGGGGCTGACGGTGATGAGGTGGTCCAGGAAGGGGAACATGCCCCATTCGTCGATCCGCTGCCGCAGCGCGGCCTGCGCCGGTGTGTCCGGCATGAGCAGCCCGTGCATCACATACAGCCCGTAGAACCAGCGCAGACCGAGTAGCACGGTCCGCGCCCGCACGAGCTCCTCGTCACTGGCCCGCTTCACCGGACCCACCACGTCCGCGTGCTGCTCCAACAGCCCCCAGTCCACGGGCGGTACCTCGCCGCGCTCGGCCGCCCCCAGCATCTGCGCCCAGTCCTCGACCTTCAGGCCGTACATGCCGAGCGCGGCGAACGCCTCGGCCAGCGCGTCCGCCCCCACTTCTTCCACCCCCAGACCGATCGCCGCGACCACGTGCACCATGCTCCTGGAGTCCGGCCCCTCGGCCTCCACCGGCACGTCCTCGCCGGCTTCGAGCGCCGCGCGCACCAGGGCGGGGTTCGCCGCCCCGCGGCGCGGCGCCACGAGCCGGCCCGCGGTCGCATACAGCGCGTCCTGCCCCTCCTCACCCGTCCCGGCCGCGCTGCGAGCGAACTCCACCAGCCGGTGCGACACCGACCTCTCCAGCACCCAGACGAGAGCCTGACGCACGGCGCCGACGGGGGGCTCCGGCACCTGAACCGCTCCCGGCCGCACTGCCATGCCGGCCTCGGCGAACCACTCCAGCACAGCCAGTCGACGGTCTCGTCCCTGCCGAAGATGCCGCGCCAGCGCCGCGGCGCTCTCCACCACCACCGGATCGACCGCGTCCACCACCGACCCCCGGCCACGCCCGAGCCCTCGCCGCCGATGCCGCGGCAACAACCCCGCCCGCCGCCAGCTCTCCAACTGGCTGGCCGTCACCACCACCCCCCGCGCGCCCAGTTCACTGATCACCTGCTGATCGGTCGGACTTGCAGTTCCTCGCGCCATGCCCACCATTACAACCCCGAGAAGTGGCCTCTCCCGTGCAATTCCGTCTCTGGCTCACTGGCTCTCCAACACCACCTGCAACCAGCCAACTCCAAGGAAGACCAGCCCCGCCATGACCCCCAGCCACCGGACCCGCATCCGCACAAGGACAGCCGCCGCCTTCACCACCGTGCTCCTGGCCGTCCTCATCGCCGCCGCCTTCCACCACCTCGGCCACGTGAAGGTTCTCCTGGCCGTCCTCACGGCCGCGCTTGCCGCGATCACCGCCACCCTCGCCCTCGCCGCAGCCTTCGCCCCCACCACCGCCACCCGCACCGCCGCCCGCCAGACCCTCGACCTCCTGATGCGCCTCGTGCCCTGGTACACCCCACGGAACTGACCCGCTCAGGGGGGAAGGACCCGCAACCCGAAATGTCTGTGCGGCGAGGTCCAGGCGCCGAATAGGCTCTCCCTGCCTGGAATCAGAACCGACCCGGGACACCACAAGCAGGGCACGCGTGCAGCCCGCGTACGTAAG
This sequence comes from Streptomyces sp. NPDC096132, assembly GCF_044763345.1. Taxonomy (NCBI): domain Bacteria; kingdom Bacillati; phylum Actinomycetota; class Actinomycetes; order Kitasatosporales; family Streptomycetaceae; genus Streptomyces; species Streptomyces sp. NPDC096132. Next base: position 2,102 of record NZ_JBIWGA010000073.1, on the reverse strand, counting down.
GAATCGGGCATCGGAGCCCGGGCAGGGGGAGAGGCGATGGCCCGCAGGTCTCAGCCGACGAAACGCACGAGCCAGCGCCCGGACGTGCACTACCCGCTGATCACCAACGGCCTGGACTACCTCATCGACGTAGCCGAGCGGCTGACCGTCGGCCCGGCCGGGCTGCCCGACGCCCGCGCCCTGAAGTACGCCGTCCTGCACCTTCAGGCCGCCACCGAGGTCCTGCTCAAGGCCCGCCTCCAGGACGAGCACTGGACCCTGGTCTTCAAGAAGCCGGAGACCGCCACCCGCACCGCCTTCGACAACGCGGACTTCGACAGCTGCACCACCGACGAGGCCTTCACCCGGCTGACGCAGATCACCGGCCTCGACCTGCCGAACAAGGCCCTCGCCGCAGTGAAGAAACTGGCCCGCGACCGCAACGCCCTGCAGCACTACGCCTTCACCGCCCCGGCCGGTGCTGTCGAGGCACGCGCCGCCGACGTGCTGAACTTCCTGCTGCCCTTCATCGCCGACCACCTGCTGCCCCGCCTCGACACACAGCAGCGGCACGACGCCGACCTGATGCTCGCGGCCGTCCGCGGAAAGCTCGCGCGCATCGAGGCGTACCTCAAAAAGCGCCGCAACGAGCTGCGCACCGAACTCAAGGACGTCGCCGACCACACCGTCACCTGTCCCGAATGCGAGGAGCGGGGCACCCTGGTGCTGGGCGGGGACCTGCCCAACTGCCGCTTCTGCCTCAAGACCTGGGACAGCCCGGAAGAGGCTGTCCAGGAGTACACCTGGCAGCTCTACGGTATGAGGGACCAACCCCACCTGCCGGGCCATGGCGACGACGACGTCCTGATCTGCCCCGAATGCGAAGCCGAGGCACTGATCACCGCGGTGACCGCGGCCGCCCCGGACACCCCACGCATCCTGTGTTTCTCCTGTGCGAACGACTTCACCGACACCGCCTTCACCCTGTGTGAGGGCGGCTGCGCGCGGCCCCTGCCAACCGACTCTGCAGAGCTGCTGTGCCCCGACTGCGCCACCCTCGCCTTCGACAGAATCTGACGATGCCCCAGACCGACCCGCAGCCCATCACCTGCCGCCAGGAGCCGGACGAGCCGTGCGCACGGACCAGGCAGCACATGCCGCACCCCAACCTCCTCCCCGGACCGGGCCCCCGCGTCCGCCACCGGCGTATCCGCATCGTGCGGAATCTGCGCGTCCTGGTGGCCGCGCCCGCCCGGTCCCCGCGCTGTCAGGCGGACGCGCGCCGGGTCGCCGCCCGCCTGACCTACCTGCGCCGCGTGACCTCCCTGCCGTCCCCGGCCCGGCCGGTCCTGATCGTGCCCCCCGGAGCCGCGGACCGAGCCCTCGGCGCCGACGCCAACGTTCTTTACATCTGCACGCACTCCTACCCCGGACCCCACCCCGAAGGCTTCCTCGACACCGACCTGACAGCCCTGCACCGCCCCCTGACCGCCAACGCCCTCATCCTGGACACCTGTTGGGGAGCCGCCCCCGCCGTACGCCGAACCCTGGCCGCCCTGCGCCCCGCCCACCTGCCCCCGCTGGCGCTGCTCGCCCCGGCCGACCGGGCCCCCTTCGACCACCACGTGCTCGCCGGCCCGCTACTCGAGGCACTCCTCACCGGCCCACGGTCCGGCCCGTGGCCCCAGCGCCTCACCGAGGCGAAGACCACCGCTCTGGCCACCACCGAGATGGCCGCGCACACCAGACGAGACTGGGCACGCTGGAAGATCCACACCACCCCCGGAACCCGCCCCACCCCGTAGCCCCCAACTCGGAGAGGCACCACGCCCAAATCCGGATTCCCAGAAAGTTCTCCCCGAAGGAAACACCCCCACCAGCCCTCCTCGCAGCTAGCCGCCCGCGAAGCGGGCCGGGTCCGGGAGCGCAGCGGACGGACCCCCCAAGGCTCCGGGAACCGGAGCCGCTTGAGACTGCGTTAGCAGGCTCAACAGATCCCTGAAGCGCAGCGCAAGGGATCCCGGCCCGAGCGCAGCTCGGGCCGGTGTCACTCCGTCAATCCCCGCGCAACGCGCGGGGATTCCCTTGATCCCTGCGCAGCAGGGATCAACCCGCTCCGCGGG
>NZ_JBIWGA010000072.1:0-7609 GCF_044763345.1 Streptomyces sp. NPDC096132 | reverse complement strand
GCCGCCAGATCCTGCTCCGGCGGGAGCTTCGAGCCCGGAGGCAGGGCGCCGGTGCGGATCAGCTCACGGATCCGCTCGATGGCCTTGTCCGTCAGAGACACCGCGCATCCCTCCCCCGACCGTGCTGCGCGGGCACGTCCGACCTGATCAGCCCCTGGGCGCGCAGATCGTCCCAGAGACGATCGGGGAGGGGCTGTCCCTTGAGTTCCACGTTTCGTACGACCTGTTCAGGAGTTCGCATGCCGAGGGTGACATTGACGATACTCGGGTGGGTGTGCGGGAAGGCGATCGCGGCGGCGGGCAGGCTCGTCCCGTGCGCCGCACAGACCTCGGCGATCGCCCGGGCGCGGGCGACCAGCGCCGGAGAGGCGTCCTGGTAGTCGTACTTCATGCCCTCGGCGGGCCGGTCCCGGGAGAGCAGTCCCGAGTTGAACACGCCCACCGCCACCACGCTCTTGCCCAGTTCCCGCGCGGTGGGCAGGACGTCGTCCAGCGCCGACTGGTCCAGCAGCGTGTAGCGCCCGGCCAGCATCACCACGTCGGCGGCGGTCTCCCGCAGGAAGCGGGCGAGCATGGCCGACTGGTTCATGCCGGCGCCGATCGCGCCGATCACGCCCTGGTCGCGCAGTTCCGCCAGGGCCGGCATGGCCTCCTCGGCGGCCTGGCGCCCATGCTCGTCCGGATCGTGCAGGTAGACGATGTCCAGCCGGTCCAGGCCGGTGCGCTCCAGCGTCTCCTCGATGGAGCGCAGCACGCCGTCCCGGCTGAAGTCCCACTGTCGGCGCAGCTCGTCCCGGACGACGAAACCCTCGGTGTCCGTGCCGCGCGGCTTCTCGTTGGGGACGAGCAGCCTGCCCACCTTGGAGGAGATGACGTACTCCGCACGCGGGCGGCCGCGCAGGGCGGCACCCAGACGGCGCTCGGACAGACCCAGGCCGTAGTGCGGCGCGGTGTCGAAATACCGGATGCCGGCCTCCCAGGCCGCGTCGACGGCGGCTGCCGCGTCCTCGGCCGGGGTGACGCGGTAGAGATTGCCGATCACGGACGCCCCGAAGCCGAGCTCGGTGAGCGAGACGGACGTGTCGTGGATCTTCTGGTGGTGCAAGACGTGCTCCTGGGATACGGGCGACGGACTGCGCCGGTCAGCGTCTGACCTGGGCTGATCCGCCTGCGATGAGCGCCTCGACCTCGGCGAGCGAGGCCATGGAGACGTCTCCGGGTGTGGTCATGGTGAGCGCGCCGTGGGCGGTGCCGTAGGCCAGGGCACGCTCCAGCCCGGTGCCGCCGAGCAGTCCGTGGATCAGGCCGGCGGCGAAGCCGTCGCCGGAGCCGATACGGTCCAGGACCTGCAGCTGGGGCATGCGGGGCCCGGTGACGAAGCCGGTCTCGGCCGACCATGCGGCCGAGGACCAGTCGTTGACCCCGGCCGAGGGCACGTCGCGCAGGGTCGTCGCCAGGACCTTCGCCTCGGGCAGCAGGCCGGCCACCTCGGCGAGGGCGTCCGCCACCTCCTCGGCGCGGACGCGTGCCTGTCCCGGGTACGTACCGGCCAGGCCCAGCGCGCCCACCACGACGTCGGCGTGCCGGGCGAGCCGCAGATCGATCTCACGGGCACCGGCGGCGCCGCCCCTGCCGGCCCACAGGCTGGGGCGGTAGTTGGGGTCGTACGAGACCGTGACCCCGTGGCGGCGGGCCGCGGCCATCGCCTCGTCCGCGACATCCACCGTGGTGTCCGACAGCCCGGCGAAGATGCCGCCGGTGTGGAACCAGCGCACCCCGCCCGAGAAGACCGCGTCCCAGTCGATGTCCCCCTTGCCCAGCTGGGACACGGCCGTGTGAGCGCGGTCGCTGACGCCGAGCGCGCCGCGGATGCCGTAGCCGCGCTCGACGAAGTTCAGCCCGTTGCGGGCGGTGCGCCCGACACCGTCGCCCGGCACCCAGCGGATCAGGGAGGTGTCCACACCGCCCTGGAGGATCAGGTCCTCGACGAGCCGGCCCACCGCGTTGTCGGCCAGGGCGGTCACCACGGCCGTGCGCAGTCCGAAGCAGCGCCGCAGACCGCGTACGACGTTGTACTCGCCGCCGCCCTCCCAGACCTGGAAGGTGCGGGTGGTACGGATCCGTCCCTCGCCCGGGTCGAAGCGCAGCATCACCTCGCCGAGGGCGATCACCTCGGGGCCGCTCATCGCGTACTCCTCTCGACGGCCTCGGCGGTCAGCCGCCGGACCTCGTCGTACGCCCCGCGCTCCAGCTGGGCAGGGGTGGCCATCCAGGTTCCGCCGACGGCGAGGACCGCCGGCTGCGCCAGGTAGTCGGGCAGCAGGCCGGGTCCGATACCGCCGGTCGGCACGAAACGCGCCGTGGGGAAGGGGGCGGCCAGCGCCCGGAGGAGCGCGGTGCCGCCGAGCGGTTCGGCGGGAAACAGTTTGACGGTGTCGAGACCGGCCCGCAGGGCGCGCATCAGCTCGGTCGCGGTCGCGATGCCCGGCACCACGGGCACCCCCAGCTCACGGCATTTTGTGACGACCTCCTCGTCGTAGCCGGGGGAGACGACGAAGCGGGCCCCGGCGGCCACCGCCCGTTCCGCCTGCTGCGGGGTGAGGACGGTGCCGGCACCGACGGCCAGCCCGCCGTGCGCCGCCATCGCCTCGAGCACCTGCTCGGCGCCGGGCGTGCGGAAGGTGACCTCCGCACACGGGGCGCCGCCCGCCGCGAGCGCGTCGGCCAGCGGTGCCGCCGCGGCCGGATCGGGCACGGTGAGCACCGGCATGATCCGGGCGCCGGCCAGTACCCCGGCCAGATCGTGGGTCATCGGCCCAGCCATCCGCCGTCGACCGCGAGGACGGTGCCGTGGACGTAGGCGGCGGCGTCCGAGGCCAGGAAGACCGTGGCGCCCGCGAGGTCGTCGGCGTCGCCCCAGCGTCCGGCCGGGATCCGCTCCAGGATCGACTTGCTGCGCACCGGATCCTCCCGCAGGGCCTGGGTGTTGTCGGTGGCGATGTAGCCGGGGGCGATGGCGTTGACGTTGACGCCGTGCGGGGCCCACTCGTTCGCCAGTGCCTTGGTGAGTCCGGCGATGCCGTGCTTGGCGGCGGTGTAGCCGGGGACGGTGATGCCGCCCTGGAAACTGAGCAGCGACGCCGTGAAGATGATCTTCCCCTGGCCTCTGGCCACCATCGCCGCGCCGACCGCCCGGCTCAGCGCGAACTGCGCGGTGAGGTTGACCCGCAGCACCGACTCCCAGTCGGCGTCGGTGTGTTCGGCGGCCGGGGCACGGCGGATCGTGCCGGCGTTGTTGACCAGGATGTCCACCGGTCGCTCCCGTCCCGCGAGGTCCGCGCCCAGCGCCCGTACCGCCTCGGGGTCGGCGAAGTCGGTCCGGACCGCCTCGAAGGTACGGCCCGCCGCGACGACGTCCTTCTCGATGTCGCTGCCGGAGGCCTCCAGGGAGGCGCTGACGCCGATGACGTCCGCGCCGGCCTCCGCGAGCGCGCGGGCCATGGCCCGGCCGATGCCGCGCCGCGCCCCGGTGACGACGGCGAGCTTCCCGGTGAGGTCGAACAGGCTCATACGGCGGCTCCCTGGGGGTCGTCGGTGCAGTCGAGGAGAATCTTCATCACGTCACCGCCGCCCTCCAGCGCCTCGAAGGCGGCGGGAGCCTCGGTGAGCGGGACGACTTTGCTGATGAGCCGCTCGGCCGGAATCGTGCCGTCGGCGACCAGCGCCACCGCCTTCTCGAAGTCGGACCGGTCGTACAACCGGGCGCCGACCAGGGTGAGTTCGCGCCAGAAGAAGCGGTGCAGGTTCACTTCGCGGGGCCGGGGGTGGATGGCGACCAGACACAGCCGGCCGCGCACGCCCAGCACCTCGACCGCCGTGTCCACACCGCCCGCCGCGCCGGACACCTCGAAGGCGACGTCCGCGCCCGCGTCCCCGGTCCACTCACGGACGAGCTCGGGCACGTCGTCCACGGCCGGATCCCAGGCGGACAGCCCCAACGCGGCGGCGAGCGCGCGCCGGTGGGCGCTGAGTTCGGCGACGCGCACGTCGGCGCCGGCGGCCCGCGCGACCAGGGCGATCAGGATGCCGACGGGTCCACCGCCGACCACGACGACCCGTTCGCCCTCGCGCACCGCGGCCCGGCCCACGTCGTGCACGGCGACCGCCGTGGGTTCCACGAGCGCGGCCCGCACCAGGGGGACGGATGCGGGGAGACGGATGAGGGTCGAGGCGGGTACGGTCCAGCGCTGCTGCATCGCGCCGGGGGAGTCGATGCCGATGAAGTCCAGGTGCTGGCAGACGTGCCGGTGGCCGGCGCGGCAGGCGGTGCAGGTGTCGTCCCAGCGCAGCGGCATCACGGTCACCGCGTCCCCGGGCGCCCAGCCCTCCACGCCGGGGCCGACGCGCACGACACGGCCGGACATCTCGTGTCCGAGGACGGCGGGCGTCTTGACGCGGGCGTCCATGTCGCCGTGGAAGATGTGCAGGTCGGTGCCGCAGATACCGACGTAGGCGGGGGCCAGCTCCACCTCGCCGGGGCCGGGCGGCGCGCTGAGCGCGGGGGCCGTGTCCAGGGTGCGGGCGGCCGTGTAACGGACGGCGAGTGTCATCGTTTCGTCAGGGTCCCTTCAGCGCGGACGCCGATGGTCAGCAGCAGGTTGGCGTAGGTACGGGTGTCGGCGGTGACGATCGCCAGCGCCAGGTCGGGGGAGCGGGCGGCGTCGTAGAACGCGAAGCGGCCGAGCGTCTCGACCGGGACGGGCGCGAGCATCGAGCGGTACTCGGCGATGGCCGGGGGCTCCGGTTCCCCTTCGGGCGGCACCATCACGTGGGCGGACTCGACGGGTGTCGCCCGCAGCAGGACATCGAGCACGGTGGTGACGTCGAGCAGGCCGGGGGCCAGGTTGAGGTGGACGGTCCGGGCGCGTTCGCCGGTGGCGGTGCTCGCGGGGTAGTGGCCGTCGGCGAGCAGGACGCGGCCGCCGTGGCCGGCTCCGGCGAGGGACGCGAGGATGCCGGGATGCAGGAGGTCGGTCAGGAGCACGGCGTCGTCCTTTCGCGGGGAGTGAGGCCGTAGAACTCGGTCGCGGTGCCGGCGAGGACCGCTTCGGTCTCGTCGGCGGTGCAGCCGTCCAGGAGCTCCTCCACGGTCGCGGCCCAGCGGTTCCAGCCGCCGGCGAGGACGCAGACCGGCCAGTCGGAGCCGAACATCAGCCGGTCGGGGCCGAAGGCGGACAGCAGGACGTCCCACACCGGCCGGATGTCGTCGAGGGTCCACTTCTCGTGGTCGGCCTCGGTGACCAGACCGGACACCTTGCACCGCACCTGCGGATGCGCCGCGAGCCGCCGTACGTCCCGCTCCCAGTCGTCCAGGTCACCCCGGACGACGGGCGGTTTGCCGGCGTGGTCGAGGACCAGCGGCAGTTCGGACAGGCGCTCGGCGAGACCGATCGCCTGGCCGAACTGGTGGCTGCGGATCAACACGTCGTACGCCAGCCCGCGTGTGCCCACCGCCCGCAAACCCCGCTCCACACAGGGCCGTTGCAGCCACTCGGGATCGGACTCGCCCTGGACGAGATGCCGCACGGCCCGCAGGTACCGTCCGCCGGGCCCGGACCGCAGCTCGTCGAGTACGCCGCCGGCCCCGGGGGAGGTCAGGTCCGCCCAGCCGACGACCGCACCGATCAAGGGGTCCTGCTCGGCGAGGGCGAGGAGTTCGCGTGTCTCCGGCACGGACGTGACGCACTGGACGACGACGGTGCTGTCCAGCTGCCGTCCGGCGATCGGCCGGGTCGCGGCCGATCGCAGGTCGTCCACGCCGAAGGTACGGCGGATCGGTTCGTGGCCGGGCTCGTCCAGCCAGGGCTGCGGGCGGTGGTCGAGGTTCCACACATGGTGGTGGGCGTCCACCAGCCGCCGGGTGTCAGACACGGGCGGACCAGACGGGGCCGTCGGGGTAGGAGTACTCCTTGAGGGAGTCCGGGTGCATTTGCGCGCTCAGCCCGGGCAACGTCGGCGCGAGGTAGTGGCCGTCGACGATGCGCACCGGGTCGACGAAGTGCTCGTGCAGGTGGTCGACGTACTCGATGACCCGGTCCTCGAGCGTGCCGGAGACGGCGACGTAGTCGAACATCGACAGGTGCTGGACCATCTCGCACAGGCCGACCCCGCCGGCGTGCGGGCAGACCGGCACGCCGAACTTGGCGGCGAGCAGCAGGATCGCGAGGTTCTCGTTGACGCCGCCGACCCGCGCGGAGTCGATCTGCACGATGTCCACCGCGCCCGCCTGGAGCAGCTGCTTGAAGACGACCCGGTTGGCGACGTGCTCACCGGTGGCGACCTTGATGGGGCCGACGGCCCTGCGCACGGCCGCGTGACCGAGGATGTCGTCGGGGGAGGTGGGTTCCTCGATCCAGTACGGGTCGTAGGGGGCCAGGGCGTACATCCAGTCGACCGCCTCCCGGACGTCCCATCGCTGGTTGGCGTCGACCGCGATGCGGATGGAGTCGCCGACCGTCTCGCGGGCGGTGCGCATGCGTCGCACGTCGTCCGCCAGGTCCGCGCCGACCTTCAGCTTGATCTGGGTGAAGCCGTCCGCGACGGCCTCGCGGGACAGCCGGGCCAGCTTCTCGTCGGAGTAGCCGAGCCAGCCGGGCGTGGTGGTGTAGGCGGGGTAGCCCTGGTCGAGGAGTTCGCCGATGCGCTGCTCGCGGCCCGGTTCGGCGCGGCGGAGGATCTCCCACGCCTCGTCGGGAGTGAGGGCGTCGCTGAGCCAGCGGAAGTCGACCTGGGCGACGAGCTCCTCGGGAGACATCTCGCTCAGGAAGCGCCACACGGGCTTGCCGGCGCGCTTGGCGGCAAGGTCCCAGGCGGCGTTGACGACGGCGCCGGTCGCCATGTGGATGGCGCCCTTCTCCGGTCCCAGCCACCGCAGTTGGGGGTCGTGGACGAGGGAGCGGGAGAACGCGCCGAGGTCACCGCACACCTCCTCGACGGAGAGGCCCACCACGTGCGGGGCCAGGGCGGCGATGGCGGCGGCCTGGACGTCGTTGCCGCGGCCGGTGGTGAAGGCCAGTGCGTGGCCTTCGAGGCCGTCGCCGGCGTCGGTGCGCAGGACGACGTAGGCGGCCGAGTAGTCGGGCTCGGGGTTCATCGCGTCCGACCCGTCCAGGTGCTCGGACGTCGGGAAACGCACGTCCAGGACGTCGAGGGCGGTGATGCGGGCGGATGCCGGGGGAGCGGGCAGGGCGGATGACATGACGGCAACTCCTGTGAGAGCAAGGGGAACACGGCCCCGTACGACGAGATGGGGGGAACGGCGGAGGAGGTCGGGCGGCCTGTGCGGCCGCCCGGGTCACTCCTGGACCTTGCCGCCCGTGATACGGGAGATCATCAGCGCGACGAGGATGATCAGGCCGTTGAGGGCGCCGATCCACTGCGCGGGGACGCCGCCCAGGGTGAGCACGTTCTGGATCATGAAGAGCAGCAGGATGCCGCTGAACGCCCCGAACATGGTGCCCTTGCCGCCGTTGAGGCTGATCCCGCCGATGACGGCGGCGGCGAAGACGGTGAAGATGTAGCCGTTGCCCTGCGCGGAGGCGACGGAGGC
>NZ_JBIWGA010000071.1:0-8677 GCF_044763345.1 Streptomyces sp. NPDC096132 | reverse complement strand
ATGCCAACTTCGCCCGGACCCGGTTCACTTCATGTGCATCCACACACCCACCGTGCTCCTGAACAGGCCCGACAGGAAGACCTAACGGAGTCCTACTAGAGCACTCCCCCGGGAATGGTGTGACGAACATTCATGCCAATAAACTGGTGCGCTCGGAGCAGTGCCCGGCCGCCTTCCGGGAGGTAGCGGATGACGTCGCTCGATGTTCGTGACTTCTACGACTCTCTGGCCGACGACTATCACCTGATGTTCCGCGACTGGTGGGCCAGCGCGCAGGACGAGGCCGCGACGGTCGACGCCCTGCTGCGTTCCTTGGGGGTGGAACCGCCGGCCGCCATCCTTGACTGCACCTGCGGGATCGGCACCCAGGCGGTGCCCTTGTGCACGCACGGCTACCAGGTCGTCGGATCGGACCTCAGCGAGCGGGCCGTCGCACGCGCCGCCGCGGAGGCGCGTGCGCACGGCATCCGGCTCCCGCTGCTCGTCGCGGACGTGCGCGAGGTGGCCGACGCGGTCGACCGGCGGTTCGACGCGGTGATCTCCTTCGACAACGCGCTGCCGCATCTGGTCACCGACGACGGCCTCCTGCGCGCCCTCAGGTCGATACGCCGGACCCTCACGCCGGGCGGCGTCTTCCTGGCGAGCACGCGCGACTACGACGCCCTGCTGGCCGATCGGGTGCGCGGTGTCACCCCCGTCCTGCTGGAGCGGGACGGGGTGCGGGTGATCGCCGGTCAGGCGTGGGAGTGGGCGGACGACCGACGGACCATGAAGATCCACCTGTTCCTGATGCGCGAGGAGCAGTCGGGCTGGACGACCGACATGCGCTCCACGGTCTACCGGGCGCTGCTGCGGGAGGAGTTCACGCGGGCGCTCGCGGACAGCGGGTTCGGCGAGGTCCGGTGGTACAGCGAGGCCGACAGCGGTTACTACCAGCCGGTCGTCGCGGCCCGAGCGGTGTGAAAGTGCGGTCGCAGTCCTGAGCACCGAGTCCGTACTGCTGACCGCGACCACAGACACCGCCCCTCCCCACAGCAAGTGTGCTCTGCGGTGGATCAGGTCCCGGTGCCGCTCATGCGCTGGACGCGTGACGGCATCGACACCTCTTCGACGTCGGTGACGTACCTTCCGCATCCCGTCCACCCATCACCTGTGAGCACGCCCCGCTGCGCCGCCGACCGGGCGACAGCAGCGGGGCGTGCGGTACACGAGGGCCGGGGCTGGACTGACGCCGGCTCTTCTCCAGGCTGTCGGGATGGTGCGCCAGGACGATCCGGGCCTGTGCACCGGACACCGCACACCTGATCGTCTCCAGCGGCTCCTGAACGGTGCCCGCTGGGACGCCGACGAACTTCGCGACGACCTCCAGCACTACGTAGCCGAACGGCTCGGTGAGCCCGACGGGATCCTCATCCTCGACGACACCGGCTTCCTCAAGAAGGGCACCACCTCGGCCGGCGTGCAGCGCCAGTACTCCGGCACCGCCGGCCGCACCGAGAACTGCCAGATCGGCGTGTTCGCCGCCTATGCCACCACACGCGGACGCGCCCTGGTGGACCGGGAGTTGTACCTGCCCAAGTCCTGGACCGACAACCGCGACCGCTGCCGCGCCGCGCACATTCCGGACGAGCGGACCTTCGCCACCAAGCCCGACCTGGCCAAGGCCATGGTGCTGAGGGCGATCGCCTCGCCGCTGCCGATCGGCTGGGTGACCGCGGACTCGGCCTACGGTCAGGAGTGGCGGCTGCGCCGCATGCTGGAGCAGACCGGCCTGGGCTATGTGCTCGCGGTCCCCAAGTCCCAGCAGGTGCCCCACTTCGGACGAATCGACCACCTCTTCTCCCAGGCGCCCGACGAAGCGTGGGAGAGACACTCGTGCGGTGACGGCGCCAAGGGCCCGCGCATCTACCACTGGGCCGCCCTGCAGATCACCTTCATCGAGGACTTCGACGGCGAGATGCCCACCCACCAGCGGTGGGCACTGGCCCGCCGCAGCATCAGCAAAGCCGAGGAGATCGCCTACTACCTCTGTTACGCACCGCTCGGCACCACGGTCGAGCACCTGGTCCGCGTCGCCGGGACGCGCTGGGCCATCGAGGAAGCCTTCCAGGCCGCGAAGAACGAGTGCGGCCTCGACCAGTACGAAGTCCGCCGCTACACCGGCTGGATGCGGCACATCACCCTGGCCATACTGGCGCACGCCTTCCTGGCCGTCATGGCCGCCGACGCCGCGGCAAAAGGGGCAGCAGAAACGGTTCCTGCCTCGCGCCCCTCACCGTGGCAGACGTTCGGCGGCTCCTGGCAACTGGCCACTCACCCCTCGCCGTTCACCAGCCCCTCATCAGCGCACGCGCGCTGAGATGGTCACACTGGCGCAGACGACGCCGAGCCGTCGCCCGCCGCTGTCACTCTCAGCGGCGGCTGCACACGATCGAGGGGCGGGCCCGGGAAAGAGGTCACAGGCCGGTCATCAGCCCTCTACACTCACCCAGACCGCCCCTGAGCAGGGAAAACGTCAAAGTGCTGCTGGAGTACTAGTACTCCAGCAGCGTTTCGCTATCTGGCCTGGTCAGAGGCATCGTCGGGAGTGTAGTTGGCTGCTGGCATGTCAGGGGCGGTCTTGCCGGACCACCCCTCCAACGATTGACATCGGGAACTGTCTGCGCGCTGATGAGGGCAGCCTCCCCGCGTGATCGACGACCTTGCCGACGCGACTTGGGACGGTGAACTCGACGACCTGTTCTTGCGCATCGGCCACCGTTTCGGCCGCGCCGACCTGCGACGGCGCATGCGTGACTACGTCCGCGCCCTGCTCGGCAGCCGAACCGGCCTGGGCGAAGAAGCTGAGCGACGAGGACCGGCGCGGGCTGACCGCGCTGTTCTGGTCGAACGTCAATTCCGTACGGCACCTTCCGCCTCGACATGGACAAGCGCCTCGACTTGGGGCTGCCCACCACTGTGCCGGCCCCACAGTTCAGCGGCCTCCGCATGAGCTACCGGGAGTGACTGTCTGTCAGAGAGACGTGGGGTGGGGGTGGGGGTGGGATGCGTGACGGCTCGCGGTTGACCCGCCCTGCGACGGTTACTGCGCAGGAGGACTACACGCATGCTGTTTGGTGCTGTTCTCTGATCCCGTTGAGTAGTTCGGGACGGGGACCGGGGAGGTGGACGGGTGCCAGGTGAGAATCCAGCCGGCGGTAAGCGCCACCGCGCCACCTGCCAGGGCGATTGCGCCGCCTGTTCCAATGCCTGCGGCCACCGAGCCCAAGCAAACCGGCCCGACGCCCTGTAGCGTCATGCTGCCGGAGCCGAGCAAGCCGAAGGCCTGGCCTTGGCCATCCTGCGGCAGGGCGTCCAGGAACGGCCGTTGCAGGCCGAGACCGTAGGCCAATCCGAAGCCGCAGAGCAGCAGTAGACAGGACGAGACGCCCACTCCGGGCTCGGCAGCAAAGCCGATCAGCGGCAGCCCCGCCAGCGCAATCAACGGGGCTACCAGTCGCTCCCGGGCGCGTGGCCGTAGCAGTCGACCCACCAGCAGGTCACCGACAAGCATGCCAACCGGCAGACAGCCCATCAGCACCGCGTACCAGCCGGGCGCGAAGTGGTGTTCTCCCGCGTAGGCGACGATGAGGCCTTCCGCGCCCGCTACAAACGCGGGCGGTAGCCACTGGGCCAGCATCAGTCGTCGCACTGTGCGTCCGCGCAGCAGCAGGCCTGCACCATGCAGGCTTGCACGGACGGCCCCGCTATCGCCCCCAGCGCTGCCGCGTGCGCCGCCGAACTCTCCCGGCTGCAGCCGGGGTAGCCGGATGCGGATAGCGAGCGCGCAGCCGAGGTATAGGACGGCGCTGACCGCGAGCGCCCGGCGCGGCCCGAGTGCCGCGACGACCGCACCTCCCAGCGCCAGGCCGAACAATTGCGCGCCGGAGCCAGCGATGTTGTTCAGTGACCGGCCCAGTACATAGGCGTCGCCCTTCAGCGACTGCGCGACCAGCCGACTCGACGCGCCGTGAAACACCGGTGTGGCGAGGGAGACCAGCGCCACGACACCGAGGCTTGCCGCGATCGGCATCTGCACCAGGGCGAGCAGCAGGGCGGCGGCGCACGTCAAGGCGTAGCCGCCGGTGATGAGCGCGCGGGGCGGCAGTCGGTCGGCCAGTGAGCCCAGCAACAGCGAGCCGAACAGCTGCGGGATGAAGCCGATGCCGAAGGCCAGTGCGCTCAGCAGCGGGGAGCCGGTGGCCGAGAAGACCAGAACTGTGAACGTGGTGATCCGCAGCGCGTCCGCAGTGATCGCGACGGCGCGGGTTGAGAAGAGCAGCCGGAATCGCGGCTCGGCCAGCACCTCCCGGTAGGTGGCACGGTGGTTGCCCTGTGCGGGCTCGGCGGTTGGGGTCATGACGCCCAGCCTCGCCGTGCGCCCACGCTACTCACCATTGATTCGTCGCTGGACGAATCGGAACCACGTCCTGCGGTAGCATGGCAGAGTGCTGCGCTTCGAAGTCTCCGTCGAGGACCTGTTGCGCAGCCGGTTCGCGCTGTCGCCCGCGCTGGACCTCTGCCTGCTGCTGCGCTCGCTCATCGGCCAGGGCCAGCCGCTGCCGCGAGCTTGGGCCGCCCGGCTCCTGCCGGCCTTTGAACGGCTGCGCCGCGAGACCGAACTGGACGCCGCCCTCGCTCTGCAGGCCCCGCACGGCGGACCGAACTTCGTCGCCCCGCCCCCGCGCGGTCTCAACCAGACCTGGACGGACGACCTGGCCATGATCAGGGCCGCGCCGCTGGAAGCGGCCCGCCGCGAATTCGCCACTACCGCGACCGGCCCGTCCGCCCGCGATCCCCGCGTACGCGCGGTGCTGGACTCGCCCGACGCCGTCTCCAGGATCGCCGAGGCGATGGACCAGGCATGGCACGAGCTGCTCGCTGCGGACTGGCCGCAACTGCGCGCGATCTGTGAGCGCGATGTCGTGCACCGGGTGGGTGTGATCGGCGAACACGGATGGGCCACGACCATCGAGAGCCTGCACCCGGGCATCGCCTGGCACGCAGGCGGTATCGAGATCGACTTCTTCCGAGGCGGAACAGTCCGCCTCACCGGCGACGGGCTCCTGCTGATCCCTTCGGTCTTTGTCGGGCATATCGCAGCCCACCTGGAAGACCCCTGGCCCAGGACCTTGGTCTATCGTGCCCGCGGCACCGCCGCCCTGTGGGGCGAACAGGAAACCGTCCCCCAACCGGACACGCTGACCGCTCTGGTCGGCCGGGCCCGAGCCCGGTTGCTGTTGGCGCTGGACGCCCCGGCCAGTACCAGCCACCTCGCCCGAAGCCTCGCCATGGCACCCGGCGCGGTAGGAGACCACCTCGCCATCCTGCGAGGCGCGGGGCTGCTCGTCCGCGCCCGGTCCGGACGGTCAGTGCTCTACCGGCGCACCCCGCTCGGCGAGGCGCTGGTCGCCGGTTCGGGCTGAGGGCTCGGATCAGCACAGCAGCTCTACGACCAGCAGCTCGTCCGACCCCCCGGCGTCCAACGCTTGACTTCCACCAGGTCATGAAGAACGTCGTCCAGGACAGACCGCTGCCCGAATGGCCGCACCCTCGCCCCGGCCGCCCCCTCTCTCGGCAAACGATGGCGGGCTCAAGCGGTCAGCGCATCACCGCTGTTCAGAAGGTCAGCGTAGACCTCTGCCGGAGTGCGGTAGCCGTGGATCTTGCGAGGACGGTGGTTGAGCTCGTGGGCGACGGCGTCCAGGTCGACCTGGCTGAACCTGCGGAGGTCCGCGCCCTTGAGCAGGTACTGGCGCAGCAGCCGGTTGATCTTCTCGTCGGTGCCGCGCTGCCACGGGCTGCGCGGTTTGCAGAGGTAGTTCGGCATGCCGGTCTCAGCCGTGATGGCCTGGTGTTCGGCCATCTCGCGGCCGCGGTCCCAGGTGAGCGTCCGCCGCAGCTGGGGCGGGATACCGAGCAGGCTGCAGGTGAGGTGCGGGGCGACCTGCTCGGCCTTGATGCCGTCCGGTAACGCGACAACGGCGGTGTAGCGGCTGGTGCGCTCGACGAGCGTCGCGACCGCCGGGCCGTGTGCCCATCACAAGATCGCCCTCCCAATGGCCCGGGACAGTGCGGTCTTCGACTTCTGCAGGGCGGGCGCTGATGGACACCATGCCCCGGATGACGCCCCGCCCAGTGGGCCGACGGGCAATCTTCGGTCGACGCATAGGACGGGTTGTCCGCAGCCGCTGGGTGAGGTTGCGGTCGATCGCCCGACGGCGTCGCGGGTCGTAGAGCGAGAGGTAGATCGCCTCGTGCGAGACCTGCATGGCGACGTCACCGGGAATTGTCGCCGCAGCCAGCCCGCGATCTGCTCCGGCGACCAGCACAGCGCCAGCTTGGCCTCCACCAGCGAACGGAGAGCAGGTCGTTGGGCGAGTTTGGCCGGCTTGGGCCGGCGCCCGCGCGCGTAGGCGGCCGCGTCTGCGGATGCGGCCCGGTAGCGGGCCCGGCCGCCGTTGCGGGCAATCTCCCGGGAGACGGTCGACGGTGACCTGCCCAGCCGCCGCGCCAGCTGCCGGGCAGACTCGCCAGCCGCGATACCGCGGGATATCTCCTCGCGTTCGCTGCCGGTCAGATGCCGCGTTGACCGCCGCAGTGGCGCCTGGCGGACGCCCCCACTCTGGTGCAGCAACCGGCGGACGTGGTGCATCGGCGCCCCGAGCGCCCGTCCCATCAAGCTCAACGACTGTCCCTCACGCCAGCGTCTCCAGATCTCGTCCTGCTGAGCCGGCGAAAACCCGTAGTCACGCACCTGTTCCTCCACGACCACATGATCATCCGTGGTGGTGCGTTGATCACTTGAGGGTGCCAACGAATGACGACAGGTGTGGCTGGCGCCCAATGAGTCGTGTTCATCTTGAACGTGCAGGTCACGGGGGTGGCATGGGTGGGTGAGGTCATGCTCGTGCTGGTCGGCGGCGGCTGTCTGCGGTGAAGATCGTCGTTCAGCGGGCGATCGCGTGCCAGTTGAGGACCATCAGCGAGCGGACGAGCCGGGTGGCCGACTTCACGTCGAGGCGGAGCCGGGTCAGTACGCGCCAGTTCTTCAGGTGGGCGAAGTCGTGTTCGCAGACGGCTCGTTCTGCGGCGATCAGCTGGTTGACCTGCTTCTTCGCGGGCGGGAGCTTCTTGCCCTTGGGCTTCTTGCAGATGGTGATGACCGCCGGGTCGCTGCTGTCGTCGCCACCACCGTCGAGGCCGACGAAGCCAGTCACCGAGAATTTGGTGGATTGGCCGGTCGGCCCGCAGTGGCGTCGGAGCAGCCTGCCATCCACTGCTGGGATGGTTCCCTTCCGCTTCGTGTGACGTACTCCTCACACACCGTTGATTCATCTTGGCCGGCTCTGTAGCCCTCCTCGTACTGCTGCTGGTATCTGCCTTTGCACCCGGACACAAGCAGCAACGGAACAACCAGAAGGGCAACCATGTATCCCTTCACATGCTTGGTGGAGCCCAGCCGGCCGAACCGCGCGACCGCACCGGGCTCATTCTTGACGTGAAGAAACGGGAGGGCTCCATCGTCCATGCGGCTCACCCTTCCAGAACACCCCTTCACCGGGGCGAGTTCGCCTGGTGGTGAGGTGGCTGTTACCAGGAGCGAGGATCGTCCACGTCGCATCACCTCTGCTGCAAGTGGGCGAAAACCAGCAGTCCCTAACTGATCGTTTCAGAATGAGTTCAGCTGTGGGTCTTGTGCTCCATGATCTTGGTCGGCAGGGTGTCCGGGGTGCGTGCTGATCTTGTTCCGGATGACCTGTGGGAGCGGGTGACCCCGCTTCTGCCGCCCGAGCCCGCACGGCGCCATCGCTACCCGGGTCGCCTGCGTGTTCCCGACCGGGCCGCCCTCGCGGGCGTCATGTACGTGTTGCGGACCGGTGTCGCCTGGCGTGATGTCCCTGCCGAGACCGTGGGCTGCTCCGGGGTGACGGCATGGCGCCGGCTGCGAGACTGGACCGAGGCCGGTGTCTGGCCGCGCCTGCACGCCGCCCTGCTCACCGAACTACGCCGCGCTGGCCTTCTCGGCCTGGACGACTGCGCCATGGACGGGTCGCATGTCCGGGCCCTGAAAGGGGGAATCACGTCGGCCCCTCGCCCGTCGACCGCGCCCCGCTCCAAACACCATCTAATCGTCGACCGTCACGGCACGCCGCTCGCCGTCACGCTCACCGGCGGGAACCGACATGACGTCACCCAGTTGCTGCCGCTGCTGGACGCCGTCCCAGCGATTCGGGGCCTACGAGGACGCCCCCGCCGCAAGACCCGACGCCTGTACGCCGACCGGGGCTACGACTTCGACAAGTACCGCCGTCTGCTGTGGAAGCGCGGCATCAAGCCGGTGATCGCCCGACGCGGCGTCGCGCACGGCTCCGGACTGGGCAAGGTGCGCTGGGTGGTCGAGCGCGCCTTCGCCTGGCTGCACCAGTTCAAGCGGCTCCGCATCCGCTACGAACGACGCGCAGATCTCCACCAGGGCCTGCTCGAACTGGCCTGCTGCCTCATATGTCTTCGCCGCCTCCGAACTTCATTCTGAAAGATCAGTAACTGGCTGTTCTCTATCCGCTCGGGTGGTCGGTGGGGTTCGAACAGGGGCCTGGTTCGGGTGAGTCGGCCGATGCGGATGCATGGAAGAAGG
>NZ_JBIWGA010000070.1:0-8953 GCF_044763345.1 Streptomyces sp. NPDC096132 | reverse complement strand
CGCGGGGCGGGGGGGGGGGGGGGGGGGGGGGGGGGGGGGGCCCCCCCGGGGGCGGGGGGGGGGGGGGGGCCCGGGGGGGGGGCCCCCCCCCCCCCACGGCCTTCGTGCGCCCTCTTCCCGGAACTGGTTTCCGTGGCAGGGTGGAGCGGGCAAGCCACAGGGGGCCAACAGAAGAGGGGGACATGTGACCGTCGTTTGGATCAACGGCGCGTTCGGTGCGGGCAAGACCACGACCGCACGGGAACTGATCGACCTGATCCCGAACAGCACGCTCTTCGACCCCGAGGTCATCGGCGGAGCGCTCCCGCACCTGCTGCCGCCCAAGCGCCTCGCCGAGGTCGGCGACTTCCAGGACCTGCCGATCTGGCGACGGCTCGTGATCGACACCGCGGCCGCGCTGCTCGGTGAGGTCGGCGGCACCCTCGTCGTCCCCATGACCCTGCTGCGCCAGGAGTACCGCGACGAGATCTTCGGCGGTCTCGCCGCCCGCCGGATACCGGTCCGGCATGTCCTCCTCGCTCCGGCGGAAACGATCCTGCGCGGGCGGATAGCCGGCCGGGAGGTCCCGCCCGACCTCCCCGACGGCGAGATACGCGTCCGGCAGTGGTCCTACGACCACATCGAGCCCTACCACGCCGCCCTCGCCTCCTGGCTCACCGCCGACGCCCATCTCGTCGACACCAGCCACCTCACCCCGTACGAGACCGCCGTCCGTATCGCCGAGGCGGTCGGCACGGGTGCCGTGCCCGCGTGCGACATCGTGCAGACCCCGGAGCCCACCGGTGAGACGCTCGCCTCCGGGGTGCTGCTCTTCGACGAGCAGGACCGGGTGCTGCTCGTCGACCCGACCTACAAGCCCGGCTGGGAGTTCCCCGGCGGGGTCGTGGAGCCCGGCGAGGCGCCCGCGCGCGCGGGCATGCGCGAGGTCCTGGAGGAGACCGGGATCCGGCTGGAGGACGTACCCCGGCTGCTCGTCGTCGACTGGGAGCGGCCGCTGCCGCCCGGCTACGGCGGACTGCGCCTCCTCTTCGACGGCGGCCGGCTCGACGCGGCGGCCGCCGAAGGGCTGCTGCTGCCCGGGCCCGAGTTGCGCGGCTGGCGCTTCGTCACCGAGGAGGAGGCGGCGGATCTGCTGCCGCCGGTCCGCTACGAGCGGCTGCGCTGGGCGCTGCGGGCGCGGGAGCGCGGCGCGGCACTGTACCTGGAGGCCGGAATCCCGGTCGGCTGAGCGCACGGCGCACCTCCTGCGCCGGGAAGGGGGTCGCGGGGCTCTGCTCCCGCAGTCGGCGCTCGAAGCCCTCCATCACGACGGCGACCGGCGCGTGACGGCGCAGCAGCACGGCAGCCCCCTCGGGAATCCCTTCCGGCCGCCGCCCCTCGGCACAGTCGCGCACGAACGCCCCACGCTCCTCGCCGACATACCCGTACAGATCGGTGACCAGCCACTTCACCAGATACGAGCGCGTGTAGGCGCGGTCGTAGTCCTGGTGTACGCGGAAGAAGTCCCGTTCCTCGGGGCCGAGCCGGAAGCGGGCGGAGAGGGCGAGCCCGTGGTCGGCCAGGTACAGGCGCCGTCCGTCCGTGAGGACGTTGCGGAAGTGGGCGTCGAAGTGGAGGAGCCGACGCTCGCGGAGGAAGGAGGCCAGGGTCGACAGCTCCCGGTCCACCAGCGCGCATGCCGCCTCCGCGCCCTCCGTGCGCACCTGTGCGCCCAGCCAGTCGTGGAGGGTGTCCGGGACGTACTCCAGGAACAGCGTCAGGCTCGCCGACGCCGAGCGCAGGCCCTCGATGCGCTCGCGCAGGCCCGGACTGCCGCCCCAGTACGCCACGGCCCGGTCCACGTCGGCCAGTTCCGGCGGAAGGGGACGCGGCGCGTCGGGCAACACCCGCCAGTGGTGCATCAGCGGGAAGCCGGCGAACCGCCCGGACAACACCCAGCGGGTGGTCATCGCCTGCACGGCCAGCTCGCGCCAGGCACCGAACCCCGGGCTGCCGACACCGCCGATGCCGTAGTGGCAGAAGGGCGGCAGGCCGAACAAGTCCGCCGTGGACCGCCGGTGCTCGGGGCGCAGTTCGACGTCGGTCAGCCGGATCCGCTTCACGAACACCGGCCGGCCCGCCATCTCCACCCGCAGGACCTCCCCGCCGATCCCGCTGCCGAGCGGCACGCCGGACGCGACGAGGTCCGCGAGCGCGGCCTCGCTCAGCGGCGCGAGGAAGGCGGCGACGGCGTGGTGGGCGTCGAGGCGCGGGGACATGATCCCCATCCTCCGCGCCCCACGCTCAGCCTTCAACAAGGCCCGTACGGCGGGGACTTCAGCTCGCCGCGTAGTTCCGCAGGAACAGGGCCTCCGCCACCGAGAGGCGCTCCAGTTCCTCCGGGGACACGCTCTCGTTGACCGCGTGGATCTGGGCCTCCGGCTCGCTCAGGCCGATGAGGAGGATCTCCGCGTCCGGGTAGAGGGCGGCGAGGGTGTTGCACAGCGGGATGGAGCCGCCCTGGCCGGCGTACTGCATCTCCTGGCCCGGGTAGGCCACCGCCATCGCCTCGGCCATCGCCGCGTACGCCGGGCTGGTGGTGTCGGCGCTGAACGGCTGGCCCTGGCCGATCTGTTCCGTGCTCACCCGCGCGCCCCACGGCGTGTGCGCCTCCACGTGCGCCTGGAGCAGCTTCGTCGCCTCGGCCGCGTCCCTGCCCGGCGGCACCCGCAGGCTGATCAGCGCACGGGCACTCGCCTGCACCGACGGCGTGGCGCCGACGACCGGCGGGCAGTCGATGCCGAGGACGGTGATCGCGGGACGGGCCCAGATGCGGTCGGCGACCGTGCCGGAGCCGATCAGCCCGACACCGTCCAGCACCTTGGCGTCCTGCCGGAACTGCTCCTCGTCGTACTGCAGGCCCTTCCACGGCGCGCCGTCGGTCAGCCCGTCGACGGTGGTCGAGCCGTCCTCGGCACGAAGCGAGTCCAGTACGCGGATCAGCGCGCCCAGCGCGTCGGGTGCGGCGCCGCCGAACTGGCCGGAGTGCAGGTTCCCCTCGAGGGTGTCGACCTTCACCCGCAGCATGGTCATACCGCGCAGGGTGGAGGTGGCCGTGGGCAGACCGACACGGAAGTTGCCGGAGTCGCCGATCACGACGGCATCGGCGGCCAGCAGGTCCGGGTGCTGCTCGGCGTACCGCTCCAGACCGCCGGTGCCCTGCTCCTCCGAGCCCTCCACGATCACCTTCACGTGCACCGGGACGCCGCCGTTCGCCTTGAGGGCGCGCAGCGCGAGCAGATGCATGATGAAGCCGCCCTTGCAGTCGGCGGTGCCACGTCCGTACCAGCGGCCGTCGCGCTCGGTCAGCTCGAACGGCGGGGTGGTCCAGCCGGCCTCGTCCAGCGGCGGCTGCACGTCGTAGTGCGCGTAGAGCAGGACGGTCCGGGCGCCCTCCGGGCCGGGCAGGAAGCCGTACACGGACTGGGTGCCGTCGGGGGTCTCCAGCAGCGCCACGTCCTCGAAGCCCTCGGCGCGCAGCGCGGCCGTCATCCAGTTCGCGGCGGCCTCGCTCTCGCTCCTGGGGAACTGGTCGAAGTCCGCCACCGACTTGAAGGCCACCAGCTCGGTGAGCTCCGCCTTCGCCCTGGGCATCAGCGAGGCGACGGTCTCGGCGACCGGATTCGACGACATGGGCACGCTCCTTGTGGGTGCGACGTTGTACAGGGTGGCACTGGTCCGTTCGGGGGACCGTGCGAGCGTACGCGTCTGCGGGATGGGGTCGCGTACGCCGCCGATCTTCCCACAGCGGACTGTCATCGGACCGTGACGATCTCCGCCGTAGGATGCGGGGGACAGGTGCGGCAGGCGGCTTGATCGGGAGCAGTAGACCATCGTGAGCAGCGAGAACTCTTCGGCGGACGACGTGCGGCAGGTGTGGGACGTCGTCGTGGTGGGCGCGGGACCCGCGGGGGCTTCGGCCGCCTACGCGGCGGCGGTCACGGGACGGCGCGTGCTGTTGCTGGAGAAGGCGGAGCTGCCCCGCTACAAGACATGCGGCGGCGGCATCATCGGCCCTTCCCGGGACGCCCTGCCGCCCGGCTTCGAGCTGCCGTTCCGCGACCGGGTCCATGCGGTGACGTTCTCCAACAACGGGCGCTTCACCCGCACCCGCCGCTCCCGGCAGATGCTGTTCGGGCTGATCAACCGGCCCGAGTTCGACCAGCAGCTGGTCGAGCACGCCCAGAAGGCGGGTGCCGAACTGCGCACGGGCGTCACCGTCACGCGGGTCGAGCAGCACGGCTCGGCGGTGCCGGACCGGCGCACGGTCGCGGTCGTCCTGCAGGGCGGCGAAACGCTCCTGGCGCGCGCGGTCGTGGGCGCGGACGGCAGCGCCAGCCGCATAGGGGCGCATGTCGGCGTGAAGCTCGACCAGGTGGACCTCGGGCTGGAGGCGGAGATCCCGGTGCCGGACACCGTCGCCGAGGACTGGAAGGGCCGCGTCCTGATCGACTGGGGCCCGATGCCCGGCAGCTACGGCTGGGTGTTCCCCAAGGGGGACACGCTGACGGTCGGCGTGATCTCCGCGCGCGGCGAGGGCGCCGCCACCAAGCGCTATCTGGAGGACTTCATCGGCCGGCTCGGCCTGGCCGGCTTCGAGCCGAGCATCTCCTCCGGCCACCTCACGCGCTGCCGTGCCGACGACTCCCCGCTCTCGCGGGGCAGGGTCCTGGTCTGCGGTGACGCGGCGGGCCTCCTCGAGCCGTGGACCCGTGAGGGCATCTCCTTCGCGCTGCGCTCGGGCCGGCTGGCGGGGGAGTGGGCGGTCCGTATCGCGGAGGCGCACGACGCGGTGGACACCCGCCGCCAGGCCCTGAACTACGCGTTCGCCGTGAAGGCGGGCCTTGGTGTGGAGATGGCGGTCGGCAAGCGGATGCTCGCGCTCTTCGAGCGCCGCCCCGGCCTCTTCCACGCGGCCCTCACCGGCTTCCGCCCGGCCTGGCGGGCGTTCACGGACATCACCCGCGGCCGGACGAACCTCGGGGAGCTCGTCCGTACGCATCCGATGGCGCAGCGGGTGCTGACCATGATGGACCGGCGGCAGGAGCCGGCCGCCGGGGCGAACGAAGCGACTGGGGCGAACGAGGCCTGACGCCGGAGGCCCGCCGGATCACCGTCGGTTCGTGACGGTGATCCGGAACACCGGGTGGTCGGGGGCGATACGGCGCAGTTCGGCGTCCGGGGAGTCGGGGCCGACCCCGTTGAAGAACGCGCCGACCTCGGCCTTCCAGCGCTTGAGGTAGGCGCGCAGCAGCGGCACCTTGTCGTCGTCGGCGACCTCGGTCGCGCTGAACTCGTCCACCTCCGACCCGAGGTGGAGCTCACCGCCGCCGGCCGCCCGCATGTTGTGGGTCCACTGGACGTGGCCGCGCGGGGCGACCAGGTACTGCTGCCCGCCCACGGTCAGCAGGTTCACCGGGGTGGTCCGCCACTCGCCGCTCTTGCGGCCGCGGACCGCCAGGACCCGGGACCCCCACACGCTGAGACCGCGGCGGGTCAGCCAGGCCACGGCGCGGTTGAACACGTTGACGGTGAACCAGCCGGGCTTCTGGACGTGGGTGGACATCGCTGCTGCCTCCTGGGCGGAAAGTGTGAGCACTGCTCTCGCTTGATTCGATTCTGCGGCAGATCGGTGCTCCATTGCAAGAGCAGTGCTCTCTTTTTTGTTCGCCGCTCTCGAATGTGTGCACTGCTCCGCTTCCGTGCGAGACTGATCCCATGACCAGCACCGCCCGCGGGGCCCGCGCCCGAGCCCGGATCGAAGTCACCGCCGCCATCAAGGAGGAGGCGCGCAGACAGCTCGCCGCCGAGGGCGCGGCCAAGCTCTCGCTGCGGGCCGTGGCGCGTGAGCTGGGCATGGTCTCCTCCGCGCTGTACCGCTACTTCCCGAGCCGCGACGACCTGCTCACCGCACTCATCATCGACGCCTACGACTCCCTCGGCGAGCGAGCGGAGGCCGCGCACTCCGCCGTCGCCGAGGCCGAGCCGGTCCGGCGCTGGGTGACGGTGTGCGAGGCGGTACGCGGCTGGGCGCAGGCGCATCCGCACGAGTACGCGCTGATCTACGGCACCCCCGTCCCCGGATACAGCGCTCCCCAGACCACCGTGCCGGCCGCGTCCCGGGTGCCCTTCCTCCTCATCGGCATCCTGCGGGACGCGCACCGGGGGCCCGGCCTGGAGGTGCCCCTCCTCACGGACGAAGTCGTCCCGGAAGCCGTCCGCATGGCGGGCGACGTCGCCCCCGACCTGCCGCCGGGAGTCGTCGCGGCACTGGTGGCGGCCTGGGCGCAGCTGTACGGGCTGGTCGGCTTCGAGCTGTTCGGCCAGTTCCACCGGGTGGTGGAGGACCGCGAGCCGTTCTTCCGACACGCGGTGACCCGGCTGGCGCATGGGGTGGGGCTGCGGTAGACCCGCGCCTGCGGCGCCGGCTCCGTCCACCGATGCCCTAGGGGGTGTTGTGAAAGTCCCGCACAGCACCCGCGGCGCCCGGCACGCACCCTCGCCGCACCGGCCAAAGGCCCAAGTAGCTCCGCTACGAGGGCCTTCGTCCGGCACGCCGAGGGCACGCACCGGACACCGCGGGCACCGCACTGGACTTTCACAACACCCCCTAGCCCTGAGCCGTGGCGCTCCCCGGCCGACCCGTCCTGCCGTACTCCCCCGGAAGTACGGCTGATCACCTCGCCCGGCGGACGTCCGGAGTGGGCGGTGGCGTCTAGCGTGGCGGGCATGGACGTGGAGCGGGTGCGCGGGGGCGGTGGCCCGGGTCGGTGGTGGGGGCACGGGCCGCCGTGGCTGCGGCACCGGCCGGGCGAGGAGCCGGGCGGTGGCCGGTGGCCCTGGCGGTCCACGCTGCTGCTGACGGCTTTCGTCCTCGTCGGTTCGACCTTCGCCGCCCACCTGCAGCAGGGCGAGCGGGCCGACCTCGACGCCTTCGCCCGCGTCCTGCTGATCGTCTCCTGCGGGATGCTGCTGTGGCGGCGACGGCATCCGGTGGCCGTGGTGTTCGGTACGGCGGTCACGGTCGCGCTCTACCTCGGCGCGGGCTACCCGTACGGCCCGGTGTTCTTCACGGTGGCCGTGGCCTGCTTCGCCGCCGTCGTCGCCGGGCACCGCCGGGCCGCCTGGACGGCGCTCGGCCTGCTGTGCGCCGTCCATCTGCTGGTGGCGCACTGGCTGTACCGGTGGCTGCCGCCGTCCGGGGACGAGCCGGCGTCCTTCGGGCAGGAGATCGTGGTCACCGGCTGGGTCGTGGCCATCGTGGCGATCGCGGAGCTGGCCCGGACCCGCCGTGAGCAGTGGGCACGGGAGCGGGCCGAGCGCGCACAGGCCGCCCGGCGGCGCGCCGACGAGGAACGGCTGCGGATCGCCCGCGAACTGCACGACGTCCTCGCGCACAGCCTCTCCGTCATCAACGTGCAGGCGGGCGTCGGACTCGCCCTCCTCGACGCCGACCCCGAACAGGCGCGTACCGCCCTCACCACCATCAAGTCCGCCAGCAAGGAGGCGCTCGGCGAAGTGCGCCAGGTGCTCGACACCCTCCGTACGCCGGGGGACGTGCCGCGCGCCCCGGCGCCCGGCCTCGACCGGTTGCCCGAACTGGTGGAGCAGGCGGCACGCGCGGGACTCACGGTCCAGGTGGAGGGGGAGCCGCCCCGGCTGTCTCCCGGCACCGACCTCGCCGCCTTCCGTATCGTCCAGGAGGCCCTCACCAACGTCGTACGTCACTCGGGGTCGCGCCACGCGCGCGTGCGGCTCGAACCGGCGGGCGGAACGCTACGGCTCCGTATCGACGACGACGGACCGGCGACCGGCGCCGAAGCGGGCGGCAGCGGGAACGGTCTCGCCGGAATGCGGGAGCGGGCCGCCGCGCTCGGTGGCACGATCGAGGCGGGGCCGCGCCCCGACGGCGGCTTCCGGGTGCTCGCCGTGCTGCCGGCGAAGGCGACGGCCGAGGCGGCCGAGACTGGGGAGGACCAGTGATCCGCGTACTGCTCGCCGACGACCAGTCCCTGGTCCGCGCCGGGTTCCGGGCGTTGCTCGACGCGCAGACGGACATCGAGGTGGCCGGGGAGGCCGCGGACGGTGAGGAAGCCGTGCGCGAGGTCCGCGAAGTGCGCCCGGACGTCGTCCTGATGGACATCCGCATGCCCCTGCTCGACGGCCTGGCCGCCACCCGGCGGATCACCGCGGACGAGGCGCTCGCGCAGGTGAAGGTGGTCATGCTCACCACCTTCGAACTCGACGAGTACGTCTTCGAAGCGATCCGTTCCGGAGCTTCCGGCTTCCTGGTGAAGGACACCGAGCCCGACGAACTCCTGCGTGCCGTACGGGCGGTGGTGGCCGGTGACGCGCTGCTCTCGCCGGGCGTGACGCGCCGGCTCATCGCCGAGTTCGCCGCGCGTTCCAAGGAGCCCGCCGCGGCCGACGAGTTGAGCCGGCTCACGGAACGCGAGCGTGAGGTGATGGCACTGGTCGGCATCGGCCTCTCCAACGAGGAGATCGCCCGCCGCCTCGTCGTCAGCCCCCTCACCGCCAAGACCCACGTCAGCCGCACCATGGTGAAACTGGGCGCCCGCGACCGGGCCCAACTGGTCGTCCTGGCCTACGAGTCGGGACTGGTACGCCCGGGCTGGCTGGGCTGAGCGGCAGCGGAGAGACAGCGGAGAGACAGCGGAGAGACTGCCGCACAGCCGTGCGCCCGGCGAGGCAACCCCCCGCCGGGCGCACGGATGGAGGCGCCCCCCTAGGTCGTGTCCGCAAAGTCCCTCCCCCAGAGGGGGTGCCCCCAGCCCCGCGATGTCCGGCACGCTCCCCCACTCTCGGCTTCGCTCGAGCGGGAGGTACCCCCACCGCCGCACCGGGCGAACACCCGAGTACAACCAGTACGCGGGTGCCCGCCCGGCACGCCGAG
>NZ_JBIWGA010000069.1:0-9379 GCF_044763345.1 Streptomyces sp. NPDC096132 | reverse complement strand
ATCGGCAACGAGCACTGGGGCGAGTTCTTCGACCGGGTCGAACGACGGGGCCTGCTGTCGGCCCTCCTGCTCACCCTGTGAACCCCGCACCCGCCGGTGCCGCGCATCTTTGAGAAGTGGAAGGAACACGATGACCATCGACCGCGCCGAACTGCTGCGGCAGCGGCTCGCACGCCAGCACGGAGTGTCCCTCCCCCCGCGGCCGACCGAAGCGCTCCATGGACCGGCGACCGATCCGCAGGATCAGGAGGAACAGGCCCATCCCGATGACCTGAAGGGCTGTGCCGACCTCCTCGAAGCCCTCGCCTTCGTCGTCACCGCCCACCCGGACAGCCCCGCGGTCAGCCACGAGGGCCAGGTCATGAGCTACCGTCAGCTGGACGAGGCCTCCTCCGAACTAGCCGCCGCGGTACGAGCCGCGCACGGTGTGCCCGGCCGACCGGTCGCGATCCTGCTGGAGCGTTCGGCCGAGATGATCGTCGCAGCCGTGGCTGTCCTGAAGGCCGGAGCCTGCTACGTACCGCTCGATCCGGCGGCTCCACCGGCGCGCGTCGCTCTCATCCTCCAGGACGCCGAGCCCGCCCTGGTGATCACCAGCCGGGGCCTGGCCGAACGCCTTCCGGAACACACTCCGCTCCTGTGCATCGACGAGCCACGGGAGCCGGTTCCGACAGAAGACGTCACGGCGGTGGACCCGTCCGCGCCCGCGTACGTGCTCTACACGTCCGGCACCACCGGCGGCCCCAAGGGCGTGCAGGTCTCGCACCGCAACCTGCTCCAACTGCACGCCAGTACCTCGACCGTCTTCGGCCTGACCAGCGACGACGTGTGGTCGATGTGCCATTCCTTCGCCTTCGACTTCTCGGTGTGGGAGATCTGGGGCGCCCTGCTGCGCGGCGCGTGCGTCAGCATCGTCCCCCAGCACGTGGCCCAGGATCCGGTCGCGCTTCGGCGCCATCTGCGCGACGAGCGGGTGACCGTGATGAACCACACGCCGAAAGCATTCAACGAACTCATCGCCGAGGACCGTCGGCATACGGACCGGCTGCCGCTGCGGCGGATCATGCTCGGCGGCGAGGCGCTGCACTTCGCCGATCTCAAGCCCTGGGTCGCCAAGTACGGCGACCACAGCCCCCGCTTGTTCAACATCTACGGCATGACCGAAGCCACCGTCCTGTCGTCCTACCGCCGTGTGCTGCGGGCCGACCTGGAGCTGTCCACGAGCCCGATCGGACAGCCGCTTCCCGAGCTCGCCTTCCGGCTCGTCGACGAGTTCGTACGCCCTGTGCCCGCGGGGACGATCGGGGAGATCGTCATCACCGGCAACGGCGTCGGCGTCGGTTACCTCAAGCGCCCGGAGCTCACGGCCGACCGCTTCATCGAGCTGACCGGCCCCGACGGACGGCCGGAACGCGGTTACCGCACCGGTGACATGGCGGTGCTCTCCGCCTCCGGGGAGTACGAGTTCCGCGGCCGCGTCGACGACCAGGTCAAGATCCGCGGCTTCCGCGTCGAACTGGCCGAGGTCGAGGACGCGCTCGGCGCCCTGCCCGGCGTCGACACGGCAGCAGTACTGGCGCGCGATCTGCCGGGCCCCGGCATGACACTCGTCGCCTACGTCGTGGCCACCACCGCCGACGCCGCCTCCCCGGCAGTGCTGCGCAGCGCCCTGCGCGAGACGCTGCCCGACTACATGCTCCCCGGCGCCTACGTGTTCCTGGACGGCCTTCCACTCACCCGCAACGGCAAGCTCGACCGCCGAGCCCTGCCCCAACCGCGCCTCGGGCACGGGCCGTTGGACGAGCAGGCGGACGGCGACAGCACCACGCGGGACTCCGACAGCGTCGAGGCCGAGATCACCGGCATCGTCGCGGCACTGCTGAAGGCCGACCACGTCGCTCCCGGTGCCGACTTCTTCGAACTCGGCGGTCACTCGCTGCTGGCCACCCGGGTGCTGTCCCGCGTATACACCCGGTTCGGCGTGCGGATCGAACTGAGGGAGTTCTTCCAGTCCCCCACTGTGCGGGCCCTGGCCGGCCTCGTCCGGGAGGAGAGGCGCCGGGCGTCCCGAGGCGGGGCGCTCCGGGGGCGGGGCCCGGCGGACGGCATCGGCAGGATCACGGCCGACGGTCCTGCGCCCGCGACCGACGCCCAGCGGCGGCTCTACTTCCTGTCCCAGTTGGACCCCGACAGCGCGGCGTACAACCTGCACACAGCGTTGTCGCTGGAGGGTTCCCTGTCTGTGACTGCCCTGGAGCGCTCCTTCGCGTCGATCCTCGCCCGGCACACACCGCTGCGCACCGTCTTCCGGCTGGCGGATGGTGAACTCGTACAGGAGGTCCAGCCGCCGCCGGCACGGTTCAGGCTCGTGCCCGAGGACGTCACGGCCACGGAGGACGACAACCATGGGCGGCAGGACGTCGAGCGGTGGTCCGAGAAGGAGGCCGCCCGGCCCTTTGACCTGGAACGTGACCTGCTGCTGCGGGTACGACTGCTGCGGACGGGGCCGCAGAGCCACGTCCTCCTGGTGACCCTGCACCACGCGGCCTGCGACGGCTGGTCCGTCGGTGTGCTCAGCCGCGAACTGACATGCCTCTACCGTCACTTCGTACAGTATCCCGACGCCGAGGACGTGCCCCTGCCCGACCTGCCCCGCAACTACGCGGACTACGCGCATGCCATGCGGGCGTGGCTGGACGGCCCGTCGGCCGAGGAGGAGATCGGCTACTGGACCACCCGGCTCGCCGACCTGCCCGACGTGCACCGGCTGCCCCTCGACAAGCCGAGACCGGCGCGGATGACCAGCAACGGGCGGACCATCGTCTTCACCGCCCGGGGCAAGCGGGCCAAGGCCCTGCGCGAGTTCTGCCGCCGGCACAACGTGACGCCCTACATGCTGCTCCAGACGGTGTTCGCGGCCCAGCTCGCGCGGCGCAGCGGCAGCCCGGACGTCGTTCTGGGCACCGCGGTGGCCAACCGGCCCACGGCCGAACTGGACGACCTGATCGGCATGTTCGTCAACTCGCTGGCCATCCGGGTGCCGATCGCCGAGGACGACACCTTCCGCACACTCCTCGCCGGGGTCAGGGAACGTGCGCTGCGCGATCTGGAGCACCGGCACGTGCCGTTCGAGGTGCTGGTCAAACGGCTCAATCCGCGTCGTGCGACCGACCGCGCCCCGCTGTTCCAGATCATGCTCGTGGTGCAGAACAACGAGCCGACGGAACCGGAGCTGGACGGAGTCGAGGTCACCCGGCTGCGTCTCACCGACCGGGTCGCACAGTTCGACCTGCTGCTGGAGGCGACCGAGGGGGACGGCGGGGACTTCCTGTTCCGCTGGGAGTACAACACGGACCTGTTCCACCACTCGACCATGACCGCCATGGCGACCGAGTTCGAGCAGCTGCTCCAGGAGGCGGTGACCGACCCGGACGCCCTGGCCGTCCCGCGCCTGGTCGAACTCGCCCGCGGGGGCGACGCCGCCGGCCGGACGACAGCCGGTCGACCCGGCACGCTGTCGGTCCCCTCCCCGCTGTTCCCCCTGCGCCAGAACGACACGGCCGCCGGGCACCCGGTGTTCGCCGTCCCGGGCGTGCTGGGCTTCGGATCGGCCTATGTCCAGTTGTCGGCACACTTCTCCGACCGCTCGTTCTACGCACTGCACACCCGGGACCTCGTCCGGGCCGACGGCGCGCTGAGCGTGGAGCGGCTGGCCGGCGACTGTGCCGACGCCGTCGTAGGGGCGGCCGGCGGTCGCGCGGTCCATCTCGTCGGTCACTCGATGGGTGCCTGTCTGGCCTTCGCGACCGCCGAGGTCCTGGGCCGCCGGGGGCAGGACGTCGTCAGTCTCGTCCTGCTCGACCCGCCCCGGCCCGACGCCGTGGCCGAGGCGCTGGGGGCGAGCCGGGCGCACCGGCTCAGGAACTTCCTCGGCTCGCTCGCCCATCTGTTCCCCGCCGACACCCGGGAGATCGGCCTGCGGCTCCTGGAGCCGGGCGTGCTGGCCGAGGAGGAGATCCTGCGCGAGGCGCAGCGGCTGATCGGCCCGGAGGCCGGGGACGTGCTGGACGGCGGCCTGGAGTCGGCGTTCCGCACCTACCTGCGGATGAGTTCGCTGGTGTGGTCCGAGCCCCGGCCGCAGGGCCGTCCGGCTCTGCTCATCAGGGCGGGCGCGGACCCGCATCCGCTCGTCACCGGTCCGTCGAGCGGCTGGGAGTCCTGCCTGACCGGTTCGCTCGAGCGGCACGAGGTGCCGGCGACCCACGAGGGCATGCTGCGCCACCCGCACGCCGAGCAGGTGGCCGCCCTCATGACACGGTTCTTCGCCGCGAACGAGGCGAGGAATCCCAGGGAAAGGACCAACGCCCGATGACCGCCGCACAGCCCCGTGCGCCCTTCCTCGCCCGACTGCTGATCCTCGGCTCCGGCTTCATGAGCCTGGCCAACAGCATCACGGTGCCCTTCCTCGCCATCTTCCTCAGGAAGGACCTCGGGCTGAGCGTCAGCACGGTCGGGCTGCTGCTGGGCTCTTCCGTCTTCTTCTCCGTCATCGCGGGGTATCTCGGCGGCGCCCTCTCCGATGTGCTGGGCCGCACCCGGGTGATGGTGCTCTGCCTGTGCGGGGTGCTCCTGGCATTCGCGGGCTTCTACTTCAGCCAGAACGCGTGGCAGGCGTTCTGCTGCAACGCCGTCATGGCCCTGTGCAGCAGTTCCTTCGGCCCCGTGGTGAAGGCGCTGCTCGGCGATGTGCTGCCGGCCGAGGTGCGCGTCACCTGGTTCTCCTACCAGTACGTCGCGTACAACATCGGGTTCGTGGTCGGCCCGCCCGCAGGCGCTCTGATCGGTCTCTCCGGCGGCCGGGGCGCGTTCCCCGCGGCGGCCCTCTTCTACGGGCTCTACCTGGTGCTGCTGCTGTGCGTCATCCGCAGGGCCGGCGCCGAGGGCGCGGGGGACGTCGCGCCGCCCCGGCAAGTGGCTGCGGGCGGGATCACCGGTGTCGTCCGCGGGCTGAAGAGCAGCACCAGAGTCGCCGCGCGCGACCGGCGCCTGCTGGGCCTGCTGGTCGCGGCCCTGCTGATCGAGGCGTCGCACAACCGGATCTCCGCCCTGCTGGCCCAGTACTTCACGGACAGCTTCCACAACGGCTCCACGATCCTCGCGGCCCTCATGACGACCAACGCGGTGACCGTAGTGTGCGTCCAGTTGTTCGTCGCGAAGTATGTGCGCAAGTACGAACCCGTGCATCTGCTCTCCCTGGGTGCGCTGCTGACCTTCGTCGGCATGGCGGGCTTCGCGCTGGGCGCCGACACCTGGCACTTCGTCGTCGCGATGGTGGTCTTCTCGCTGGGCGAGACAGTGATCGCGCCGGCGGAGTTCGCGCTCATCGACCGCATCGCTCCGGACCACCTGCGCGGCAGCTACTTCGGCACGCAGACGTTCGCGCAGCTCGGCGGTTTCGTCGGGCTCTACTTCGGCAGCCTGCTGCTGGCCGGGTTCGGCGGTACGGCCATGTTCTTCGGCATCGGCTCCACGGCGCTGGTCAGCCTGGTCATGTACCAGGTGATCGGCCGTGTGGTGCCGGGGATGATGACGCCCCGCGGCGTCTCCGAGGTCGAGGGGAAGGCCGATGCACGTGGGTGAGAGCAGGCTGCTCGGCGGCGCGCTGCGGGCGCTGGCCCTGCCCAGCCGATGGGCGCAGCCGGGCCGTTCGCCGCTACGGCTGCAGCGCTACGGAGCCGACGCGACGGTGGTCCGCGACGAGCGGGGCATTCCCTGGATCACCGCGGGCAGCGACCGCGACCTGTACTTCGCGGTGGGCTTCGCGCAGGCCTGCGACCGGCTCTGGCAGATGGACGTCCTTCGCCGCCGGGCTCGCGGCAGGCTGTCCGAGGTCTTCGGTGCGGCGACGGTCGAAGAGGACGTCCGCATCCGCAGGCTCGCTCTCGAGCGGGCGGCCCGGGGGTCCTTGCGCATCCTGTCGGCGGACGGTGCCGCCGCCCTGCAGGCGTTCAGCGACGGGGTCAACGCGGCCGTGCGCAGGATGACGCGCCGAGGCGGGCTGCCGCCGGAGTTCCTGCTGCTGCGCTACCGGCCCGAGCCCTGGAGCCCGTTGGACTCGGTCTGCATCGTCAAACAGCTGGGCTTCGACCTCGGGAAGAACCTCCTCAACGAGGTCTTCCGCTCCGGTCTCGCCCGCGACCGCCCGCAATATGAGGCGGCCTTCGCGCGGCCGAAGTACCCGGCGGACGTACCGCTGACGATCCGAACCGCCGTCGGCGGCCGGGCTGGGGCCGCGTTCGAGGACGGCACCGAGGAACGTGCGGGGTCCGACGGCCCGGCGGCCCCGATCTCCCCGCCCATGCAGGAGTGGCTCGGCGGGCTGCTGCGCGGCAGCGAGGGCCCGGGCTCCAACGCCTGGGCGGTCTCGGGCAAGCGCAGCGCCTCCGGACGCCCCCTGCTGGCGAACGACCCGCATGTGCTGTTCACCCGCCCGAACCTCTGGTACCAGCAGGGCATGGCTCTGACGGGCGACCACGAGCCGACAGGTTACGGCGTCACCGTCCCCGGACTGCCCGGCCTGGTCGCGGGCGCCAACGAGGAGCTGGCCTTCGGCATCACCAACTCCACGATCGACACCCAGGACCTCGCCCTGCCCGCCCCCGGCGTCCTGCCGGACCGCTGGGAGGAGCAGAGCAGCGTGGTCGTACGGGGTGGTGACACGGTGCCCGTCACGGCCGCCGGCTCGGACGGCTGCGTGGAGTTCGTCCTCCCCGCGGCCGCCGGCCGGGAGCGGTGCGTGCTGTTCTGGAGCGGCTTCTCGCCCTCCACCGAGATCGACGGCTGCCTGAGGATGTGGCGGACCCGCTCCTACCCCGAGTTCCGCGAATCCCTGCGCGGCTTCGGTGTACCGGTCCTGAACTTTCTGGTGGCCTGCGCGGACGGGACCATCGCGTTGCGGACGGCTGGCCGGGTCCCTCGTCGGCTGAGGGGCAGCGGTCTCGGACCTCGCGCCTACACCGATGTGGCCGCGTCCTGGCAGGACTTCCTGGACTTCGACGAACTGCCCGAGACCGTCGACCCGCCCGAGGGATACATCGTGTCCGCCAACAACACGATGCTGCCGGACGACGCCCCGGTGTACCTGGGCGGCGACTGGGCCGGCGCCTACCGTGCGCCGCGCATCGACGAACTGCTCGAGGATGCCACCGGGATCACCGCCGAGGACTGTGCGCGGTGGCAGATGGACGTGGCCAACACCAGGGCCGGCAGACTGCTGCCGCACCTGCTGTCGGCCCTGGGCGAGAAGCCGCCCAAGGACTCGCTCACCGCTGCGTGCCACGACATGCTGCGCCTGTGGAACGGCGAGGACACCGACGATCTGGCGGCTCCGCTGCTGTTCTCCGGCCTGATGCGGGAACTGACCGACGACTGGGTCACTGCACGGCTGGGCGAGACGCTGACGGCGGCCATGCCCGATCTGCCGCTCCAGGTCGACCATCTGGTGCTCGATCCGGCCGCCCGAGAGCGGCTGGGGATCGCCGAGCCGCTCACGGAGGCCGTCGGTCGCGCCCTGGGCCGGGCAGTCGCCCGGCTGGCCGCCGAGTGGGGCGAGGACCCGTCACAGTGGCGCAACGACGGGGCGCACCGCATCGGCGATCCTCATCCGCTGACCCGGGCGGTGCCGGTGCTCAAGCGGTTGTTCGGCGACGCGGAGACCCGGCGCGGAGCAAGTCCCTACTCGCTGCGGTTGATGGCGCCGAACGCCTCCGGAGACATCCTGGAAGGCGCCCCCTGGCGGTTCGTGGCCGCGTTCGGGCCCGGGGGGTGCAGCCCGAGGGACGTTCTGCGGCACGGCAGTTCGGGGCATCCCCTGTCCCCTCACTACGACGACCAGAGCGTCGCCCACCACGAGGGACGGCTGTTCCGTATGGACCTGCGCGCACGGGGCGGCAGCAGCGCCTGATCATCGACTGGTTCTACGAACGGGTACGCCCCGCGCGCGCGGCAGGAAGCACCGCCTCCGCCACCTGGAGCGCGCGGTTGGGCAGAGCGTGTGCGGTGACGACGCCGAGAACCGCGATCATGGCGGCGCCCAGCAGAAAGGGTGCCCGTACTCCAGCGTGCGCCGCCACCAGACCGCCGAGCGCCGCACCCACGGGCTCGGTGCCCAGCGCGAGAAGCCGGTAGGCGCTCACCACCCGACCGCGCAGCGGGTCGGGCACGAGACGCTGCCGGAGCGACATCGCCACCACCGCGAACACGCTCAGCGCCAGCCCCGCGG
This sequence comes from Streptomyces sp. NPDC096132, assembly GCF_044763345.1. NCBI lineage: Bacteria > Bacillati > Actinomycetota > Actinomycetes > Kitasatosporales > Streptomycetaceae > Streptomyces > Streptomyces sp. NPDC096132. The sequence continues at coordinate 1,098 of NZ_JBIWGA010000069.1, read as the reverse complement.
CCATGAGGCAACCCGTGGCGGCCACGACGTCGTCGGTGAAGCCCAGTCCAGCACGGCTCGCGGCGAGGAGGAACAGCGCCGCGGCAAGGGTGCGGCCGGGACCGAGGACACGTGAGACCGTGGTGGCGAGGAGGCTTCCGAGGATCCCGCCGACGGCCACGGCCGTCAGCAGCAGCCCGTAGGCCGTTGCACCGAGTTCGAGGCGACGCTGCGCGTACAGGACGAGGATCGCCGAACTCGCGCTGTAGGCCAGGTTGGTCACGCCGACGGTGACAGCCAGGGTCCGCAGCGTCGGCTGCCGCCACAGCCAGACGAGGCCTTCCCGGGTCTCCGCGAGCATGGAGCGGCTCCTGGCCGGGGTGCGGTCCGGCGAGCGCGGGGCGGACCGCTCACGGCGCCTGGCGAGCCCGCGGACGAGCAGGGAACTGAGCCCGAAGGAGACGGCGTCGGCGAAGAGCGGCACGCTCGCGGCGACGCCGAACAGGAAGCCGCCGGCCGGCGGTCCGAGGAACTGCTGTGCCGACGTCTCGCTGAACGACCTTCTGCTGTTGGCCTTTTCGAGCAGCCGCTGTCCCTCGCCCTGCGGCACCAGCAGGGGGACGACCGCCTCGCCGGCGGTGTCGAACAGGGTCTGGCCGATGCCCAGCACGAAGCCGACGGCGAGCAGCAGACCGATGCTGCCGTGTCCGGTGGCGATGGCGGTGGCCAGTCCTGCGACCAGAGCAAAGCGGGCGCAGTCGACGATCCACATCACTCGCAGCCGGTCCCACCGGTCGACCAGGGCGCCGCTGACCAGGCCGAAGAACAGCCAGGGCAGCGAGGTGACCGACGCGCTGAGGCCGACGAGAGCGGCGTTGGCCGTCAGTGAGGCTGCCAGCAGGGGTACGGCCGCGGCGGAAACGCCGTCCCCGATGAGGGAGACCGTCGCCGCCGTCCAGAACCGGGAGAAATCACGTCCGAGACGAGGGTGCGCTCCATCCTGGTGACGTGTCACGGATCAGACCCTAGTAGGACTCCGTTAGGTCTGTCCCGATCTCGGCCTTGAGTGTGACCCGCTGGGCAGGGGTTGATGGCAGGTTGCGCAGACGCCGGTCCAGC
>NZ_JBIWGA010000068.1:0-13416 GCF_044763345.1 Streptomyces sp. NPDC096132 | reverse complement strand
TCGTCCGGCACTCCCCCAGCCTTCGGCCGGGGGGACCCCCAGGGCACGCACCGGACACCGCGGGCACCGCACGGGACTTTCACAACACCCCCTAGGCTTCCGAGCCATGACCGCCAACCCGGACGCCCCGACCCACGAGCAGCTCCTCGACCGGTGGCTGGACGACATGCAGGTGCTCGCCGCACGGCTCGAGCAGGTGCATCTTCCGGACGGCTTCCCGTTCGACTACACGCCCGCCTCGCTGGCCGCGCTCGAACAAGGGCTTCTCGAGGAGCCCGACGACGACTTCCGCCGGGCCGCGATCCCCTATGTGGGGGAGGTCCTCATGGATGTCTGCGGCGGCCGGTGGGACATCGACCCCGACGCGAGGGGCGAGGACGGGGACCCGCTCGTCCGCCCCGACCCCGCCCTCGGCCTGCCCCCGCTGTCCGTCGCGACCCTGATCGACGTCGCTCTGGCCGAGGGCTCGGGCGAGGTGTTCACCCGCGAGCACGGCCAACTCGCCGACGCCGTGTCCGAGGTGCGGCTCACCGACCCGGGCTGGGAGCCGTTCAAGGAACGCTCACCGCTGGACCCCATCGGCCCCCAGCCCGTGGACGAGTGGCTCCGGCTGTGGCTCGCCGACCGGCAGGACCGGCATCCGTACTGGGCGCGACAGCTCTCCGGGGCCGACATCCAGAGGTGGGACTTCTCCCCGGGCAGTCTGGAGGCGCTGGAACGCCGGGTACGCGACCGCTACCGCACCCTCGCCGACTTCGACGCCGACCGCGAAGGCCCCTTCCTCCAGGGCGCCGTCTGGTACCTGGGCCAGGTCATCTGCCTGCACCACGACAGCACTTGGGTCCACTGGGCGATCGAGGCGGACGCCCCGCGCGGCAGTCACCACCACCAGGACAACCCCTGGTCCGGCATTCCCTTCACCCACCAGCCCCACAAACGCAAGGCCCGCCCCTGCAACCCGCGCGACACCCTGCGCGGTCTCGTCCGCTACGGCGCCGACTACCACCTGAGCGACATCGTCGCCGACATCTGACGGGCGTGACGCACCTCCGGGGGCGGGCACACCGTGCGCTCCAAGGACGACGACAGGGGGTGCCGACAAGCCCCCTGCCGTCATCCGGCGCCCTACGCCGAGGCAGGCCCCGCCGAGCGGTCCGGCCGGGCGAGTTCCCAGAGTTCGGCCCGGCCGCCCGTCGTGGCGGGGTCACCGTCCAGCCGTAGCCCGGCGAGTTCGGTAACCCGCAGGTCCGACCAGGTTCCCGCGGTGCCGCCGCGGTAGACCTCGACGATGCCCGCGTCCCAGAACAGCCGCAGCGGCCCGTCGAGTCCGGTGAATGCCGCCAGGTCCACGGTCATCCCCGCGCCGTCCGGGGAACGCAGGTCGACACCGCGCACGCCGTCCGCGGCGACGGCGTCGAGCACCAGCTCACCGGCGGTCCTCGGTGTGTCGAGGCGGGTCACACCGGTCACCGGCAGCGGCGTCGCAGCTCGTCGCAGGCCCGTCAGTTCGGCGGCAGGTTCGCAGTGCAGGCGCCCCTGCCGCACCGAGAGCTCGCGCGGCAGGCTCATGAACCCCACGGCCGGTCCGCCGAGCCCCGCGGGGTCCTCGTGGGTGCGGATCCAGCCGAACTGGATGCGCCGGCCGTCCGCCGCCCAGTACGACTGCGGGGCGTAGAACCGGTCGCCCACATCCACGACGCCGATCTCCCGCACCTCGAAACCGGCGCCCGAGGCGGAACCGGGGCCCGAGACGGCGCCGGCGTCCAAGGCGGTGCCGGTCATCCACCACACCGCGGGCCCTTCCTCGCCGTCCTCGTGGATCACCGAGACCAGCAGCGCCCCCGTGCCCTCCACGGCGAAGTAGTCGGGGCACTCCCACACCGCGCCCGGCACCTTCGATCCGGCCCGGTCCACGAGGACGCCGTCGTAGTCCCATACCCGCAGGTCGGCCGAGGACAGGGCGAACACCGAGCCGCCGTGCTCGCGGCGGGCGCCCGCGACGAGCTGCCGCCACCGCCCGCCCTCCCGCCACACGCTGTGGTCGCGGAACTCGGTGATGTCCTCGGCGGGCGGAGCGGCGACCAGAGGGTTGGCGGGATCCTTGACGAAGCCCGACAGCGCGTCGTCGGCGGCGCGCGCGAGACAGGGGAGCTGGGCGTCGCCCAGGACGCCGGTGTACACGATCGAGACACCGTCGTCGTGTGCGACGGCGCATCCCGAGAAGCAGGCGGTCGCGTCGTACGGCGCGTCGGCCGCCGGACCGGGGAAGAGCGCCACCTCGTGCTCGGTCCAGGTGAGCAGGTCCGGGGAGCTGGCGTGGCCCCAGTGCTGGTTCGTGAACGCGGTGCCGGCCGGGTTGTACTGGTAGAAGAGGTGGTGCCGCCCCTGCCGGTGGACCAGCCCGTTGGGGTCGTTCATCCAGCCCTTCGCGGGGGCGTAGTGCAGCCATGCGGGCATGCCGAGGATTCCTCTCATTGCGGGTGAAATGTGACGAAGCCCACGGTGGTCTTCCCCTGTGGAGGCCGGTGTCCCGGGGCGGGGTCGTCTCGTACTCTTGCGGCGTGTCAACCCATGAAGATCACCGGCCGAACGCGGGCAGAGCGCGCCGCACCGATGTCGCACGCCTGGCCGGCGTCTCGCCGGCGACCGTCTCCTTCGTGCTCAACAAGACGGCCGGGCAGACGATCAGTGACGAGACCCGGCGGCGGGTCCTGCGGGCGGTCGACGAACTCGGCTACCGTCCCAACCGGGCCGCGCAGGGGCTGCGCCAGGGGCGCAGCGCCACCATCGGCTTCGTCAGTCACGACTCGGACTTCGGCGTGTTCGCGGCCGCCGCGATCAAGGGGGCGCACGAGGCGTCGATACGCCACGGCAACCTGCTGCTCCTGGTCAACACCGGCGGCTCGAACAGCCAGGCCGCACAGCTGGTCGGCGAACTGCTCGACCGGCAGACCGACGCCCTGATCTTCGCGGCGGCCGGCACCCGGTCGGTGGTGGTGCCGGAAAGCGCCGAGAAGGTCCCGACGATCCTCGTGAACTGCTACGTCACGGGTGACGCGCTCCCCTCGGTCCTCCCCGACGAGGCGCGCGGCGGCCGGGAGGCCACCCAGGCGCTGCTCGACCTCGGCCACCGGGACATCGCCTACCTCACCGGTACGGTCAGCAGCTGGGCCACCAAGGCCCGACTGCGCGGCTTCCGCGAGGCGCTGAGCGGAGCCGGGCTCGATCCGCGGGACCACACCGTGCTGCCCGGCAACTACCACGCCGACTCCGGTTACGAACTGGCGCGCACGCTGCTGCGCCGCGGCCCCCTGCCGACGGCGATCATGTGCGGCAACGACCGGATGGCCTTCGGTGCGCTGCTTGCCCTGCTGGAGGCGGGGGTGCGGGTGCCCGAGGACGTGTCGGTGATGGGCTACGACGACCAGTTCCAGCTCGCGGCGGAGATCCACCCGGCGCTGAGCACCGTGCGGCTGCCCTACGCCGCGATGGGCCGCATGGCCGCCGAACGGCTGGCCGACGGCGGGCCCGCCGTGCGACCCGGGCGGACCCTGGTGCACTGTCCGGTCGTGATGCGCGACTCCACCGCAGCCCCGGCCCGGCCCGCCCGGGGCTGAGCCGGGCCGGTCCGGCCGCACGGGTTCATCCATGGATAACTCCCTCGTAACAGGTTCTTGACGTGGCAAAGAGGGGAGGGCTAGCTTTCGGCCCACTAACCCGAATTAGTAACCCGCCGCGGTGGACCGGCGCAAGAGCGCACCCCCGGCAGGCGAGATCACCTCAGGTGCGAGACGCCGACCCGCCGCGTCGCCGTGCTCGCCGACCAAGGAGGAACACATGACCGCAAGAAAGCTGGTTCTCGGTGTGAGCGCCGTCAGCGCCCTCACGCTGCTCGCCACCGGCTGCTCGTCCGGCTCCGGCAGCAGCGCGGGCGGCTCGAACACCGTCACGATCTGGACGAGCATGGACCAGCCGGTCATCGACGGCCTCAAGGCGAAGCTCGCCCCCCGGGCCAAGGCCCAGGGCGTCACCGTCCAGTGGCGCAAGGTCGACAACATCAACCAGCTGCTGGTGCAGAAGGTGCAGGCGGGCGACGCGCCGAACATCGCGCTCCTGCCGCAGCCCGGCATCATCAAGGACCTCGCAGGCAAGGGCAAGGTCACCCCGCTGGACGACGTCCTCGACCTGCCGGCGCTGGAGAAGAGCATGACCGCGGGCACGCTGGACGTCGCCAAGTCCGACGGCAAGACCTACGGCCTGATGGTCAGCATGAACGTCAAGGGCCTGGTCTTCTACCCCAAGAAGGCGTTCGAGAAGGCCGGCTACACGGCGCCCACGACCCTCGACGAGCTCAACACGCTCACCGCGAAGATAAAGTCCGACGGGAACACGCCCTGGTGCCTGGGCATCGAGTCCAGCACGGCGACCGGCTGGCCCGCCACGGACTGGTTCGAGAACCTGATCCTCAAGTACGGCGGCATCGACAAGTACAACGAGTGGATCTCGCACAAGATCAAGTTCGACTCGGACCTGGTCCGCCAGGCCGCCGCCCAGTTCGAGAAGATCGCCTTCACCGACGGCAACGTGCTCGGCGGCCGCAAGTCGATCGCCAGCAACGCCTTCGGCACCGCCGGCAACGCCATGTTCAACAGCAAGCCCGGCTGTTACATGTACCAGCAGGGCAGCTTCATCACCGGCTTCTTCCCCAAGGCCGTCCAGAAGAACCTGGACTCCGAGGTCGGCGTCTTCGGTCTGCCCCCGGCTACGGCGGGCGGCGAGAACCCCGTCGAGGGCGGTGGCGACACCGCGTCCATCTACAAGGACAGCCCGGCCGCCCGCAAGGTCATGAAGCTCCTCGCGGCCACCGACCTCGGCACCACCGCGGCGGGCAACGGCTCCTCCTTCATCTCCCCGCACAAGGACTTCCCGCTCAGCGCCTACCCGCTGAAGACCACCCAGACCATCGCCAAGGTCGCCTACGACTCCACCGGCTTCGCCTTCGACGGCTCCGACGCCATGCCCACCGCGGTCGGCACCGGCACCTTCTGGAAGGACATGACGGCCTGGATCTCGGGCGAGGAGTCGCTGGACGACGCCCTGAAGAACATCGACGCCAGCTGGCCCGCGAGCTGACCACGACCCGGCGCGGCCGCCGGGGGCGAGCGGGCCCCGTGCCCCCGCCCGCCCCCGGCGGCCGCCGGACGGACTCCCCACCCACCAGCGTTCGAGGAAGGTGACCGCTGTGGTCAGCCAACTGCTCTCGACGGTGCTCACGGTACTGGCGGGCATCGCCGCCGCCCTGGCCGTCTACTGGGCCCTCAACAAACTCGCAGAAGCCCTGCCGGGCCGCTGGGAGAGCCGCATCAAGCCCTACCTCTACATCGCGCCGGCCGTCGCGGCGATCGGGGTCTACCTCGTCTACCCCACCGTCGTCACCGTCGTCGACAGCTTCAAGAACGGCGACGGCTCGAGCTTCGTCGGCCTGGACAACTTCAGCACCCTCCTCGCCACACCGGCCTTCCGGCAGACCCTGCTCAACTCGCTGCTGTGGATCGCCCTCGTCCCCGCCGCCTGCATCGTGGTGGGCCTGCTCATCGCCACGCTCACCGACCGCCTCTCGGGCAGGGCGGAGAAGGCGGCCAAGACCATCATCTTCATGCCGATGGCCATCAGCGCCGTCGGCTCGGCCACGGTGTGGCGCTTCATGTACGCCACCCAGCCCGCCGGCACGCCGCAGACCGGCCTGCTCAACGGCGTCGTCACCGCCTTCGGCCACGACCCCGTCCCCTGGCTGCAGCAGAGCACCCTGCACGCCAACAGCATGCTGCTCATGGTCATGCTGCTGTGGGGACAGGCCGGTTTCTCCATGGTGCTGCTGTCGGCGGCCATCAAGGGCGTCCCCGCGGACACCCTCGAGGCGGCCCGCCTGGACGGCGCCGGCGAGATGCGGATCTTCTGGCGGATCATCATCCCGCAGATCCGGGGAGCGCTCATCACGGTCTTCGTCACCGTCCTCATCACCGTGATGAAGATCTTCGACGTGATCTACGTGATGACCAACGGCTCCTTCAACACCAACGTCGTGGGCCTCGAGTTCTTCAACCAGCTCTACACGAACTACAACTACGGCAACGCGTCGGCGATCGTCGTCATGCTGCTCGTCGCCATCGTGCCGATCATGATCTACCAGATTCGCCACTTCAGGGCGGAGGAGTCGGCATGACCACCCAGATCAACCAGCTCACCCGGAAGATCGCCCCGGCGGCGGTACGGAAAGGCCGCCCGGGCCGGGGCCGCGGCCAGGCGGCCCCCGGAAGGGACGGCGGCAGCGGTCCGGCGCGCGGCGGGCTCCCGGTACGGCTGAGCGTGCTGTTCGTCTGCGCCCTGTGGATCGTGCCCACCCTCGGGGTGGTCGTCACGTCCTTCCGCAGCGTCGACGACGCCAACTCCAGCGGCTGGTGGACGCTGTTCGCCCACCCCGGCGGACTGGCCGACCTGACCACCGGCAACTACTCCAAGGCCATCGAGCAGGCGGACCTCGGCTCGGCCTTCCTCAACAGTGTGGCGATCACGCTCCCGGCGGTCTTCCTGCCGATCCTCATCGCCGCCTTCGCCGCCTACGCCTTCACCTTCATGACCTTCAAGGGCCGCGACACCCTCTTCCTCGTCGTCGTGAGCCTGCTCGTCGTACCGAACTACGTCGCGTTCGTCCCGATCATCAAGCTGTACGCCTCCGCGCACCTGAACGGCACCTTCCCGGCGGCCTGGCTCGCGCACATCGGGTTCGGCATGTCGATGGCCGTCTACCTCCTGCGCAGCTACATGGCGACCCTGCCCAAGGACGTCATCGAGTCCGCCAAGATCGACGGGGCCAGCCACTTCCAGACCTTCTACCGGCTGATCCTGCCCATGTCGACCCCGGCACTGGCCTCCTTCGCGATCTTCCAGTTCCTCTGGGTCTGGAACGACCTCCTGGTCGCGCTCGTCTTCGTGGGCCCCGGCGACAAGCAGCCGATCACCGTCGCGACGAACAACCTGCTGGGCCAGCAGGGCACCGGCTGGGAACTCGTCACGGCCGGCGGCCTGTTCTCCATGCTCGTCCCCATCGTCGTCTTCCTGACCCTGCAGCGGTACTTCGTCCGCGGCCTCACCAGCGGAGCCGTCAAGGGCTGACCCGAGCCGTGACGCCCCACCCACCCCCACACGCACCCCGAACAGTCAGGAACCCGGCACACGTGAGCACAGCCCCCGACGCCTGGTGGCGTTCCGCCGTGATCTACCAGGTCTACATACGCAGCTTCGCCGACGGCGACGGCGACGGCACCGGCGACCTCACCGGCCTCCGCTCCCGCCTGCCCCACCTGGCCTCCCTCGGTGTCGACGCGCTCTGGATCAACCCCTGGTACCCGTCCCCGCTGGCCGACGGCGGCTACGACGTGGCGGACTACCGTGACATCCACCCCGCGTTCGGCACCCTCGACGAGGCCCGGAAGATGATCGCCGAAGCGCACGGGCTGGGCCTGCGGGTGATCCTGGACATCGTCCCCAACCACTGCTCCGACCAGCATGTCTGGTTCCGGCAGGCACTCGCCGCCGGCCCCGGCTCCGCCGAGCGGGAGCGCTTCGTCTTCCGCGAGGGCAAGGGCGAGGACGGCTCCCTTCCGCCCAACGACTGGCACGCCGCGTTCGGCGGCCCCGCCTGGACCCGCACCGCCGACGGCCAGTGGTACCTGCACCTGTTCGCCCCCGAACAGCCCGACCTCAACTGGGACCACGCGGAGGTGCGGGCCGAGTTCGAGTCGATCCTGCGCTTCTGGTTCGACCTCGGTGTCGACGGCTTCCGGATCGACGTCGCCCACGGCATGGCCAAGGACCCGGCCCTCCCGGACCTCGGACTGCCGGAGTTCTCCGTCCTGACCGCGGAGGGCCAGGACGACCACCCGCACTGGGACCGCGAAGGCGTCCACGACATCTTCCGCGGCTGGCGCGCCATCGCCGACGAGTATCCCGACCCCCGGATCTTCGTCGCCGAGGCCCACGTCCGGCCCGGCCGCCTCGCCGCCTACCTCCGCCCCGACGAACTCCACACCGCCTTCAACTTCGACTTCCTGAAAAGCCCCCTGGAGGCAGCCGCCCTGCGCGAGGTCATCGACCGCACCCTCGCCGACCACGCCGGCGTCGGCGCCCCCGCCACCTGGGTCCTGTCCAACCACGACGAGACCCGTCACGTCACCCGCTACGGCCGCCCCCACACCGGGGTGACCACCCCGCTCGGCAACGATGTCCAGCCCTCCGACCTGGCCCTGGGCACCCGCCGCGCCCGCGCGGCCGCCCTGCTCATGCTGGCCCTGCCCGGCGGCGCCTACATCTACCAGGGCGAGGAACTCGGCCTCCCCGAGGTCGAGGACCTGCCCGAGGAAGTCCTCCAGGACCCGGCCTGGGAGCGCTCCGGGCACACCGTCCGCGGCCGCGACGGCTGCCGGGTCCCCCTGCCCTGGAGCGGCGACACCCCGCCCTTCGGCTTCGGCCCGGCCGGCTCCACTCCCTGGCTTCCCCAGCCCGAGGACTGGAAGACGCGCACCGCCGAGGCCCAGGAGGCCGACCCCGCCTCCATGCTGCGGCTCTACCGCGACGCCCTGCGCCTGCGCCGCCGCGACCCGGCCCTGCGCGGCGAGGAACTCAGCTGGCTCGACAGTCCCGAGGGCACCCTCCTCTTCGCACGCGGCACCGGTCTGCTGTGCGCCGTCAACCTTTCCGCCCGGCCGATCGCCCTCCCCGACGCCTGCCGTCCCGTGCTCGCCTCGGGACCGCTCGGCGAGGACGGGCAGCTGCCCCCGGACACCGCGGTCTGGCTGCACCGCGACTGACGGGCCACGAGGGGGCGCGGCGGCCGGCGGCCCGCGCCCCGGCCGCCCGGACGCCGCTCCGGCACCGGCGCCGAGCCGCTGTCCTGAAAGGTGTCTTGCGCGACGTGGGACGGCTGGTGCCCGACCGACGACAAGAGCATCGGCTTCGTCGTCCCCGAGGAGGGCAGCGACCTCTGGACCGACACGATGGTCATCCTCAAGTCGTCCAGGAACAAGGAGGCGGCGCACGCCTTCATCAACCACGTCCTCGACGCCGACGTGCACTCCTGAGTCGCCTCCAACATCTTCTACAAGGTCCCCAACGACGCCGCCATGGACCGGCTCTACCCGGCCCTGCTCAAGAGTCGTCCGGCACTCGCCATCACCCCCGAGGAACTCCTCGAGGGCGAGTCCGTCGTCGACCTCGGCAGCGCCTCGACGGCCTACACCCGGATCGTCACGGAAGTCACCGCGGGCTGATGGTCCGCCGGGGGAGGACGGCCTGGGGACCGCGCGCGCGAGACCGTCTGGTCCTGATCGGCCCCGGACTGTCATGTCTGGTCGTCCTGCTCCTGATCCCCCTGGCCCTGCTGATCGGCTACACCGCCTTCCGGCGGGGCCGCTTCGGCGGGATCGCCTACGAGAGCGGAGTCACCGGCGAGAACTTCGCGCGGCTCGCCGACCCCGTCTACGCCGGCGTCCTCACCGACTCGCTGAGAATCGCGGCCGTCACCACCCTGCTCGCACTCCTCCTCGGCTACCCGACGGCGCACGCGATCGCCCGGCTGCCCCGGAGGTGGCGCACGGTCGCCCTCGTCCTGGCCGTCCTGCCGTTCTGGACCAGCTTCCTCATCCGTACCTACGCCTGGATCGTGCTGCTGAACAGCCAGGGCGTGGTCAACACGGCCCTCATCCGCATCGGCGTGATCGACCGGCCGCTGGGGTTCCTCTACACGGAGCCGGCCGTCGTCACAGGACTGTTCCACACGTATCTGCCCCTGATCGTGCTGCCGCTGTACGCGGCGATCGAGCGGGTCGACCCGCGTCTGCTCGAGGCCTCCGCCGACCTGGGCGCGGGCTCGGCCCGCACCTTCCTGAGGGTGACGCTTCCGCTCACCCTGCCCGGTGTGCTGACCGGCTGCGTGTTCGTCTTCGTGCCCAGCCTCGGGAACTTCGTCGTCCCCGAGCTGCTCGGCGGCGGACGCACGGTCATGGTCGGCAATCTGATCGGGGACCAGTTCCTGACGGCACGGGACTGGCCGTTCGGCTCCGTACTCGCCCTCGCCCTCCTGGCGCTGCTGGTCCTGCTGTTCTCGGCGCAGGCATGGGCGGCGCGCCGGCCGGGCGGTCGCTGATGCGCCGCCTCGGGCTCCTCCCGCTGTGGGTGACGTACCTGTTCCTCTACACGCCCGTCGTGGTGCTCGTGGTGATGTCCTTCAACCGCTCGGACAGCCCCTACCGCTGGTCCGGCTTCAGCACCGACTGGTACGGCACCCTGGCCCGCGACGACGAGGTCCTGCGGGGCCTGGCCAACACGCTGCTCGTGGCCGCCGGCGCGACCGGTCTGTCCACCGTGCTCGGCACGCTCCTGGCGGTCGGGCTCTCCCGCCACGCGAGGCGGTCACGCCTGCTGCACACCCTCTCGGTGATGCCCGCCGTCCTGCCGGACATCGTGCTCGCCATCGGCCTGCTGGCCTTCTACGCGCTCGTGTCGGCGACCCTGGGCCTGTACTCGGTGCTGCTCGCCCACACCGTCTTCGGCCTGGCCTCCGTCACGGCCGTCGTCCGCACCCGGATCGCCCACGTCGACCCCTCGCTGGAGGAGGCCTCGAGCGACCTCGGTGCGGGAGCGGTCACCACCTTCCTGCGGGTGACGCTTCCGGCCCTCGCGCCGGGGATCGTGGCGGGCGCGCTGCTGGCGTTCACCCTCTCCCTCGACGAGTTCGTCATCGCCTTCTTCACCGCCGGACCCAAGGACCCCACCCTGCCCATCGTCGTCTACTCGATGATCAGGTTCGGTGTGACCCCGGAGATCAACGCGCTCGCCACCCTGCTGCTGGCGGTCAGCTTCACCGTGGTCATCGCGGCCCAGCGGATCAGCCGGCTCACGGAGGCGCCGTGATCCGTGTCCAGGACGTCACCCGGCGGTTCGGAGAGGTCACCGCCCTGGACGGGGTGAGCCTGCCGCGACCTGCTGGGCGTGCCCGCGCACCGACGCCCGGTCAACCTGATGTTCCAGTCGTACGCGCTGTTCCCGCACCTGAGCGTGGCGAGGAACGTCTCCTACGGGCTCGAACGCGAACGCCTGCCCCGGAGCGAGGTCCGCGAACGGGGTCGCCGCGCGCCTGGGTCGTGGAACAGGGCGCTCGGCCGCTGCCCGACCTGGAGTTCATCCACGAGGGCGATCTGAACCTCTACGTCTACCCGGAGATCGCCGACCACACCGGGGCCCGCCCGCTGGGCCCCGCCTGGCACCGGCTCGACTCCTCGGTCAGGGAGACCGACGAGGGGTTCACCCTTCCCGCGCGGCTGGCCGAACCCCCGGCCGGTCCGGACGACAGCGCACTGCTCTACTTCAGCCTCGGATCGCTCGGTTCCGCCGACGTGGGCCTGATGCGCAGGGTCATCGCCTCCCTGGCCCGCACCCCGCACCGCTGCATCGTCTCCAAGGGCCCGCTGCACGACGAGATCGACCTCCCGCCCACGATGTGGGGCGCGGAGTTCCTCCCACAGACGCGGATCCTCCCCTGGTCGACCTGGTGATCACCCACGGCGGCAACAACACCACCACCGAGTGCTTCCACTTCGGCAAGCCCATGATCGTGCTCCCGCTGTTCTGGGACCAGTACGACAACGCCCAGCGGGTCGCCGAACTGGGCTACGGCGCCCGGCTGGACCCGTACCGCTTCACCGACGACCAACTGCACGGCGCCCTGACGGAGTTGCTCGGGAACACCCCCCTGAAGCGCAGGCTCGCACAGGCCTCCCGGACCATCCGGGCCCGCGACGGACTGCGCACCGCCGCGGACCTCGTCGAACAGCGGGCTGCCAGGCCCTGACCGCGACCGGGGACCCTCCGTCCCCGCCCGCGGCCTCCTCCCCGGTCTGATCACCGAGGAGACGAAGCGCGGTCTGCCCCTGGGCCGCATCGCCGCCCTGACCTCCTGGAACCCGGCCCGGCGGTCCGGGCTGCGCGCCAGGGGCACCCTCGCCCCCGGCTTCGACGCCGACATCGTGCGCGCCCCACGGTCGGTGCCGTCGGAAGGGGCTGAGGGGAGGGGTTGCACGGGTGGACGGTGACATTCATCACGCGGCATTCCCCTGTCAACGCTGCCGGGTAGTACGAGGCGCGCGGGCGAAATAAGGGGATGTGCCTCCTGGAAGCAGACATAAGGGGCGTGGTGTCCGGCAGGCCGGGCCGGACCCGCTTCCCTCGCGCCACCCGCCCCGCGTGTCCGCTCTCCTGAAGATGCGTCAGCTGCGGTCGTGTTGCGTCGAACCGGGTCTGCACACCTGCGCGGCGGATTCAAGGGCACCGGACGGCTACGAGGCCAGGTAGTTGCGGCCCTCGTTGCCCCTTGCTCGCCGAGGCTCTGACAATGACGGCCCCCAGAAGGCGTCACCGCAGGTCAAGCACCATCTCCAGGCAAGGCCCAGCCCACCGGAGGCGCCCCTTCGAGACCATCGAGCGAGGTCCGCATGAGGAAGCACGCCAGGAAGACGCGCCGTCGGCCCATAGCCATCGCCGCCATCGCACTGGGCGCGCTGGCCATACCGTCCGCCGCCATGGCCTGTATCAACGATCAGAGCGCCGAGGCGGCCACGCCCCACGGTCACGGGAAGTACTGGAAGAACTGGAAGAACGCGTCCCTGGACGACCGCCGGGAGAACACCTGGGCGCCCTCGCACTCGCCGGTGTCGACCTCCCCGACGGCCACCACCTCGGCCTCGCCGACCCCCACCGCCTCCCCGAAGGTCACCGCGTCGACCTCCCCGACGGCCACCGCGTCGACCTCCCCGAAGGCCACCGCGTCCCCGAGCGCCCCCAGCGGGACGGCAACCCCCGCGTCCGCCGCCGTGGCCCGCGTCCTGGCCCTGGTCAACAGCGAGCGCAGCAAGGCCGGCTGCTCCGCGGTGACGCTGAACGCGAAGCTCGCGAAGGCCGCGCAGGACCACAGCGTGGACATGGCGGCTCACAAGAACATGTCGCACACCGGCTCCGACGGTTCCGACCCGGGTGAACGGATCACCCGCGCCGGCTACGACTGGCAGACCTACGGCGAGAACGTCGCGTACGGCTACTCCACTCCCGAGCAGGTCATGGCGGGCTGGATGTCCAGCCCCGGCCACAAGCGCAACATCCTCACCTGCGCTTTCAAGGAGATCGGCATAGGCCTGGCGCAGCCCGGCAACTACTGGACCCAGGACTTCGCCACAGCGCGCTGACCGGTGATGCCCGTCGGGGTGGGGGGGGCCCCGGGGGCCCCCGGTGCGGCCCCCCCACCGCGCTGAGATCGGCCAACACCAACATCTCCTATGAGATGACCCACGTAGACAGGGCAAAACCAAC
>NZ_JBIWGA010000067.1:0-13784 GCF_044763345.1 Streptomyces sp. NPDC096132 | reverse complement strand
TCAGCGCCTGCGTCCAGATGCCCTCCCTCCAGGCCATCCCCGCCGCCGAGAAGGCCGTCGGCGGCCTCCCCCTCATCACCGCCGCCACCGCCACCGCCTGGCAGCTGCTCCACTCCCTCGACGCCCACACCCCCATCCCCGGCGCCGGCGCCCTCTTCAACAGCTGAAGCCCGAGCTGAAGCCCGCCCGGGAACGACGAACCTCACCGAACATCCACTCACAGCAAGCAAGAAGGAGCCGTCCGTGACAACGGAAATGGCCACAGAACCTCGTAAGGGCGCACCGGGGCGCCTCGGAGACCCAGAGCTCTCCCTCGGAACCGATCCCCGGGTCCATCCGGGCGTGGTGGCGGCGTTGGCGCCGTTCGGCCTCGACCAGTTGGCGTCGGCGCCGCCGGTGACCATCCGTTCGGCGCGTGCGGAGCTTCTGGAGTTCGCGGCCGGCGCCGAGGCCGCCTTCGAGCCGGTGTTCGAGGCGCTGATGGAGGGGCTGCCCGAGGTCGAGGGGATCGCGTCCGAGACGCACACCGCGGTGGCCCCGGACGGCCACGAGGTCAAGCTGTACGTGACCCGCCCGCAGTCCTCGGAGGGTCCGCTGCCCTGCGTCTACTACCTCCACGGCGGCGGCATGGCCATGATGGGGGCAACCGGCGCGGTCTACGACCGCTGGCGGCGGGAGCTGTCCGCCGACGGTCTGGTCGTCGTCGGCGGCGAGTTCCGCAACGGCGGGGGCAGGCTCGGCCCCCACCCCTACCCGACGGGGCTGCAGGACTGTGCCACCGGCCTGAAATGGGTCGATGAGCATGCCGCCGAGCTGGGCGTGTCGAACATCGTGGTGTCCGGTGACTCCGGCGGCGCCAACCTCGCCCTCGCGCTCACCATCAAGGCCAAGCGCGAGGGATTCCTCTCCTCGATCTCCGGGGTGTACGCCCATTGCCCGTACGTTCACGGCAAGTGGGCCGAGGACGACGGGACACCGCCCTCCGTGGCCGAGAACGACGGGTACTTCAACCAGCGCGACATGATGCAGGTGCTCGCCGAGATCTACGACCCGGGCTCGGCGCACATCGACGAGGTCACCTGCTGGCCCGGCCGGGCCACGACCGCCGACCTGGAGGGGCTTCCGCCGCACGTGATCTCGGTCAACGAGGTCGACCCGCTGCGTGACGAGGGGCTCGACTACTACCGCAAGCTGCTCGCGGCGGATGTCCCGGCGAGCGCCTGGATCAACCCGGGACTCTCCCACGAGGCCGAGATCCTCTTCCGCGCGACCCTGCCCGAGGTCTACGCGGCGAACGTCCGCAGCGTCAGCGGTTTCGCTCGTTCCCTGGAGCCGCGAGGAGGGCGTTGATGGCGGACGTGGTGTCGTCGTCGTACGGCACCCACAGCTGAAGCCAGTGCTGGCCCTCTCCGACGAGGAGGACCTCGATCGTGAAGCGCAGGGTCCCGGCATCGGGGTGGCGGAGACGCCGGCTGCCCGGTTGCCGGAACGCGACCGGGTGGGCGGCCCATCGCCGTGCGAACTCGGGTACCGCGGCCAGGTCTTCGACCAGCTCTTGGAACTCGCCGTCGGTGCCCCACTCCGGCTGGGCGGACCGCAGCCAGCCGACCAGTTCGTCGGCGATGACCGTCCAGTCGTCGTCGGTGAAGATCCGGTGTGCCATGGGGTTCAGGAAGTGGAAGCGGACGAAGTTGGGCCGGTCGCCGTCCAGCGCTCCCAGTGGCCTGACCACCGTCGCCCAGGCGTGGTTCCAGGCCACGAGGTTGTAGATCGGCCCGAGCAGGCACGCCGGCGTGGGATCGAGATGGTCCAGCAGCGCGCACACCGTCGATCGCGGCTCTTCGCCGACCGGGTGGGCGGCCGGGACGAGGGTCGCGCTGTGCCGCTTCATGGCCGGCATCGCGAGGTGTCGTTTCTCGTCGTCGGACAGCCGCAGAGCCTGCGCCAGCGCGCCGAGGACCGCGACGGACGGGTTGGTGTCCCGGCCTTGCTCCAGCCGTTCCAGATACTCGACGCTCACGCCGGCGATGGTGGCGAGTTCCTCGCGCCGCAGACCGGGGGTCCGGCGCCGGACGGAAGAAGGCAGCCCCACCTGCTCGGGTCGCAACTGCTCCCGGCGTGACCGCAGGAACCCCCCGAGTCCTTCGTCGGCCCTCATTCTGGGATCCGTCATCAGGCCAGCAAACCAGCACTCGCGTAGTTGATGCAACAACCAATGCGCTGGGAGGTCCGGCTCACCGAGGCCGGCTGTGGTGCCGGCCCCGACCGCGAGCGCCGCCGGTGATCCTCAACGGTTCAGGAGGCGTACTCCGGTGTCCATGCGCCGTGGCGATCGCTTCGCGCAGCTCGGCCTCCGTGGCGTGAGGTGCGACGCCGTCCTCGACCGCGGTCGTCGCCACGGCCAGGGCGATCTCACGGGCCGCGTCCCGCATGATCGCCAGCGGGGGCAGCAACGGGGTCACCTCGCCGTCGTGCGCCTGGACCGCGCACTCCCCCACGGCCCGTGCCGCCGCCACCATCATGCGGTCGGTCACGCGCGTGGCCCGGGCGGCGGTGACGGCCAGCCCGATGGCGGGGAAGACGTAGACGTTGTTGGCCTGCGCGACCGGCACCACCCGCCCGTCCAGCTTCAGCGGCGGGAAGGGCGAACCGGCCAGCCCGCCGGTGCGCAGTTCCTGTACGGCGTCCACGCTCGCCCGTGCGGTCTGCATGCCGCGTACGGCGGCGCGGGCGGGCTCGACCAGGGCCGTCCCCGCCTGTGTGAGCACGGCCCGCTTGCCGATGCGGTGGAACAGGGCGGCGCCCAGATCACGCTCCAGCGACTGAACGGTCTGTGACAGGGCCGGCTGTGACACATACAGGGCGGTGGCCGCCCGGTTGAACCCGCCGTGATCCACGATCGCCAGGAAGTACGTCAACTGCCGGATGTCCATACCTGGATTCTTACCGGGCGCCTCGAACCTCGGAACGAAGACGCGCGCCCGGTGATCGGTGCCGGGGTATGGGGAGGACACCGATGATGCCGGTGCGCACCTGGCGGGCCGAGGCCACGCCGCGCTCCTCGCCGGTGGTCCACACCGTGCGACCCGGCTCGGACGAGGAGGCGGTCGCCTCCTCGTCCGAGCCGTAGGGGCCACGGTCGGCCCGCCCTGGTGCAGTCGGTCGCTCAACATCCCGGAGTCAGGCGCGGGCCTTCGCGACCAGCTCACGTACCGCGGGGGCCACTTCCTCGCCGAACTGCTGGATGGTGGTGGGGTTGTCGCCCGCCAGGATGTAGCCGGTCACGCCGTACTCAAGGGTGATCTCGGCGAGCTGTTCGGCCCACTCGACCAGCGGACCGGTCAGGGTCGAGGAGCCGTCAGGGGTGAAGTGGTCGCCGATGTTGAGCATCCGGCGAAGGGCGGCGGGGTCGCGCCCGGCCGCCGCGGCGCCCTCGTCGATGTGCCGGTTGGCCTCGGCGAGCCCGGCGAGCCCGCCGTCGAGGTAGCTGAGGCTGGGCACCCACCCGTCGGCCGCACGGCCGACGAGCCGGAGAATGCGGGGCCGGTACGCGCCCATCCAGACCCCGATGTCATGGGCGGGCGCGGGCCCGCGCTTGGCGCCGGCGACCTGGTAGTGGGTGCCGTCCACCCGGACTCCGCCACGGGTGTCGGTGTCCCAGATCTCGCGGATGATGGTGACGGCCTCTTCCAGAGCGTCGATGGACTCACCGGCGCTCAGCCGACGGCCGCCGATCGCCTCGATGGCGTCCCAGAACCCGCCCGCGCCGATCGCCAGTTCGACGCGCCCGCCGGTGAGCAGGTCCAGGCTGGCGGCACTGCGGGCGATCACGACGGGCTGACGCATCGGCAGGTTCATCACGTTGGGCGCCAGCCTGATCCGGCTGGTGGCCGCGGCGAGATAGGAGATCAGCGTCCAGGAGTCCAGCAGCCGCGGCTGGTACGGGTGATCCTGGAACGTGGCCAGGTCCAGTCCGGCGCGCTCGGACAGCTGGGTGAGCGCCACGACCTGCTCGATGCGGTCGGCGCTCGGCGTGATGAAACTGCCGAAGAGCAGCTCCTGCGGTTGTTGGGTCATCTCCTACGACCTCCTCGAAGGCCCGGGCCATGGCTGACGCCGACTCCAGGGCGCATATTAGTTGACGTAACAACATTCCACCACATCGAGGCCCCGCCGACCGCCTTCGACTCGCCGTCGGGCACACCCGAGCCGCCACTCGAAGGTCTGGACATGTAGCTTGGACGTAGTGTCTAAGCGCAGCGCCTGGACATTATGTTGATGCATCACATATAAAGGCGACGCGTCAACGTCTCCGCGGCCGACGCCGGGAGCGCGGACCCGAATACCGAACCGGCAGCGCCGGAGATGCCAGGGAACCGGACCGCCGTGACGTGAAACGACATGCCCTATCTGCAAGGAGTTTTCGATCATGCGCAATTTCTTGTCTCGCCGCAGCGCCATAGCCGCAGGTCTGGGCCTGAGCGCATCTCTCGCCGCGCCCACGGTGGCGCAGGCGGCGCCGAAGAAGCACTCGGACCACCGCTCCGGCCAGCCGGAGTCCAACAGCGATGCGGCGTACCCGGACGCCTACACCCCGGAAAATGCCGCGATGCTGCTGATCGACCACCAGGTCGGCACCATGTCGTGGACGCACTCGCACGACATCGAGGAAGTCAAGAAGGCCGCCCTGAACCTGGCCAAGATCGCGACGGCCACCGAGATGCCGCTGGTGCTGACCTCCAGCATGGAGGGGAACATCCAGGGCCCGCTGCTGCCGGAGCTGGAGGAGATCGCCCCGCAGGCCTTCGCCGACCGCATCAAGCGGGCCGGCATCGTCAACGCCATGCACGACGAGAACTTCGCCAACGCCGTGCGTGCCACCGGCCGCAAAAGGATCATCATCGCCGGCATCACCACCGAGGTCTGCGTGGTCTTCCCGGTCCTGCAGCTCCTCGGCGAGGGCTACGACGTCCAGGTCGTCACCGACGCCTCCGCCTCCTTCACGAAGATCGGCGACGATGCCGCGCTGCGCCGCATGGAGCAGGCCGGTGCCGCGATCAGCTCCACGGCTCAGGTCGTGTCCGAGCTCGCGGTCGACTGGACCACCCCGAGGGGCCAGGCGCTGGCCGCTCTGCTGGGCCTCGCCTGAGCCACACCGTCACCGAGCCGGAAGGCCCGAGGGTCCACGCGACCCGAGGGCCTTTCGGCCGACGGACGTCGGGCCCTTCGACGGGTTGCGGCGCGGAGGCAGGATCCCTACGCGCTCGAACCGCCATGAGCCGCCCCATGACCATATAGTTGTTACATCAACTAGTCTCTCAATCCCACCCCACCCACGGCACCCCGTGGGTCCACGAAAGGCCGCATCATGGATCGCTTCACCGACAAGACCGTCGTCATCACGGGAGCCGGCTCGGGGCTCGGCCGCGCCGCGGCCGTCCGCCTCGGCTCCGAGGGGGCTTCGCTGACCCTCGTCGACATCGCCAAGGACGGCCTCTCCGAGACGGAGGCGGCCGTCCGCGAAGTGAGCCCGCAGGCGCAGATCGTCCCGGTCGTGGCCGACGTCTCCCGCCCCGAGGATGCCGAGCGTTACGTGGCGACCGCCCTCGAGCGCTTCTCCCGCATCGACGGCTTCTTCAACAACGCCGGCATCGAGGGACGCCCGAACCTGACCGCGGACTACGGGGTCGAGGAGTTCGACCGCGTGGTGGCGGTCAACCTCCGCGGCATGTTCCTGGGCCTGGAGAAGGTGCTTGCGGTGATGCGCCGGCAGGGCGGTGGCGCGGTGGTGAACAGCGCGAGCGTCGGAGGGATCATGGGGGTCGAGAACGCGTCCGCCTATGTCGCGTCCAAGCACGGTGTCGTCGGCCTGACCCGGACCGCGGCCATCGAGTACGCCCCGTTCGGGGTCCGCGTCAACGCGATCGCCCCGGGCAGGATCTGGACACCCATGATCGAGAACGTGATGCGCAAGCTGAACCCCGAGGACCCCGAGGGGGCCGCCGAGCAGTTCATCGGCGTCAACCCGACCCAGCGCTACGGGCAGCCGCACGAGATCGCGTCCGCGGTGGCCTTCCTGCTCTCCGAGGACGCGAGTTACGTCAACGCCACGGTGCTGCCCATCGACGGCGGCCAGTCCGCGAAGTACCTCTGACCCGCGCGAGGCCGCACTCGGCGACGGGCCCCACGTACGCCTCCGGGATTCCGGGGGCGTACGTGTGTGACGAGTAATGTGGAGGGATCGGATAGTAGTTGACATGTCAATCTCTGCGGACTAGCTTTGTAGACGCGTCAACAAAGCCCCACGAACCCACGTCCCGCCGCAGCGGACGGGCCTCAAGGAGATCAAGTGACTGTCACGGTCGTCGATGTGCCCGAGGCACGCCGCTACGAGGCGCGAGTGGAGGGAAAGACCGGGGTCGCCGGGTTCTCGGAGTACATCCGGACGGCGGAACTGATCGCTTTCGTCCACACAGAGGTGGCGCCGGCGCACGAGGGCCGGGGAATCGGCTCAGCGCTCGTCCGGACCTCCCTCGACGAAGCCCGTACCGCCGGGCTCCGGGTGCTCGCCACCTGTCCCTTCTACGCGTCCTGGATCGACCGCCACCCCGACTACGCCGACCTGCTCTACCAGAACCGGAGCAACGCCAGTGACTGAGTCACCCGCGGAGTCGACGCAGTCGACGGACACGGACGGCGCGGCACACAAGAAGGCCTACCAGACACCGGATATCAGCGTGACCTTCGAGGCGAGGCGCTGTCTCCACGCCACCGAGTGCGTCAGGGGCCTGCCCGAGGTCTTCGACTCGAACCGGCGCCCATGGATCCGGCCGGACGGCGCCGCGGCCGACCACCTGGCCGAGGTGGTGCGGCGCTGCCCGACAGGGGCGCTCCAGTACGCACTGGCGGACGGCGATGGGGAGAGCGGGGACCGGCCCACCCGGATCATCCGCACCCCCGCCGGGCAGCTGATCGTGCGCGGCGAGCTGGTCCTGGACACGGATGAGGGGCGGCGGGCCGAGACCAGGGCCGTGCTGTGCGGCTGCGCACGCAGTCGCCTCCAGCCGTACTGCGACCATTCGGGCCCCTGCGGCCGGTGACACCGGCGGCGGCCCCGCCGCGGAGACAGATCGGCCCTGTGACACCTCCCGGGGTGATTCAACTCACCCGGGAATAGATGACATGTCGCCTTGTTGGACCACATGGCGCGACCCTGTAAACCCGAGGAGTTCCACGATGCAGTTCGGCATCTTCAGTATCGGTGACATCTCACCGGACCCCAACACCGGTCGCACCCAGAGCGAGGCCGAGCGGATCACCAACATCGTCAAGGTCGCCCGGCGTGCCGACGAGGTGGGACTCGATGTGTTCGCACTGGGCGAGCATCACAACCCGCCCTTCGTGCCGTCCTCTCCCCCGGCCGTGCTCGCCCACATCGCGGCGCTGACCGAGCGGATCATCCTGAGCACGGCGGTCACCCTGATGACCACCAACGACCCGGTGAAGATCGCCGAGGACTACGCGATGGTGCAGCACCTCGCCAAGGGACGCCTGGACCTGATGCTCGGGCGCGGGAACACCGTCCCGGTCTACCCCTGGTTCGGCAAGGACATCCGTCAGGGCGTGGCGCTCTCCCTGGAGAACTACAACCTGCTCCACCGGCTGTGGCGCGAGGACGTGGTCGACTGGGAAGGGCAGTTCCGCACTCCGCTGCAGGGCTTCACCTCCACCCCGCGCCCGCTGGACGACGTCCCGCCGTTCGTATGGCACGGCTCGATCCGCAGCCCGGAGACCGCCGAGCAGGCGGCGTACTACGGCAACGGGTTCTTCGCCAACCACATCCTGGCCCCGAACTTCCACTTCAAGCCGATCGTCGAGCTCTACCGGCGCCGCTACGAGCACTACGGCCACGGCACCGCCGAGCAGGCCATCGTGGGCCTCGGCGGCATGGGGTTCATCGCCAAGCGGTCCCAGGACGCGGTCAACACCTACCGCCCCTACTTCGAGCACCACCCCGTCTTCCGGGGCGTGAAGCTGGAGGACTACATGGCGGGCACTCCTCTGACCGTCGGCAGCCCGCAGCAGGTGATCGACAAGGTCCTCACCTTCCAGGAGGGCTTCGGGGACTACCACCGTCAGCTCTTCGCGGTCGACTCCGGCGGCATCCCGATCGAGGTCGCGCTGGAGCAGGTCGAGCTGCTGGGCACCGAGGTGGTGCCGGTGCTGCGCAAGGAGATGGCGGCCCGCCGCAAGCCCGGTATCCCGGACACGCCGACGCACGACTCCCTCGTCAAGGCGAAGTACGGCGACGCCGAGCCGCGCCGGCCGCGTCCGAACCCGAACCGCGGCGACAACCTGTCCGGCACCTCGCCGTACCAGGACAGCGACCCGGCCGTCGAAGCCAACTACCCGACCGCCTTCTGACGGCCGGCACCGGCCGCCCCACACACCACGGCACCCACGAGGAGCCCCGTATGAACGCCCCCTCCCCCGCCGCGGCTTCGGTGACGATCGCCATCGTCAACGCCGGCGTCAGCGACCCGTCCTCCACCCGGCTGCTCGCCGACCGCATCGCCCAGAAGACGGTCGACACCCTCCGGGAGTCGGGCATACCGGCGACCGTGCGCTCGATCGATCTCGGTTCCCTCGCCACGGACATCGCCCAGGGCATCGTGACCGGCATGCTCAACCCGAAGGTGCAGTCCGCCATGGAACTGCTCGCCTCGTCCGACGCGGTCATCGCCGCCACCCCCGTCTACAAGGCGGGGATCAGCGGCCTGTTCAAGTCCTTCGCCGACCTGATCGACAACGATCTGCTGATCGCCCGGCCGGTCGTCCTCGCCGCCACCGGCGGCAGCGCACGGCACGCCATGGTCGTCGACGAGCAACTGCGGCCGCTGTTCGCCTTCCTGCGGGCGATCCCGATGCCGACCTCCCTGTACGCCGCCCCCGAGGACTGGGCGTCGACCGACCTCGGCAAGCGGATCGCCCGGGCCGCACAGGAACTGTCCGTGATGCTGCGCAGCGGCGCCGGGCGGCAGATCGCCGACGGCAACTGGGGTGGCTATCAGCACCAGTTCGGCGGCAACGCCACACGGGCCGAGCGGACCCTGGAGGACATCGACTTCGACACCGACCTCATGCGCCTCGCCACCGGCAAAAGCGCGCTGCCCCAGGGTGGTGAGCAGGCCGATGCGCACTGACGGCCGGCGCGCGTCGGTCGTGGTCATCGGCGGCGGGCAGTCGGGCCTGTCGGCCGGCTACCACCTCAAGCGGCGCGGCTTCACCAGTGCCCTGACCGACCCGGACGGCGACCGCACCTTCGTGGTGCTCGACGCCGAACCCGCGGCCGGCGGGGCGTGGCGGCACCGCTGGGAGTCGTTGCGGATGAACACCGTGAACGGCATCTTCGACCTGCCCGACTTCCCCAAGCCGCCCATCGACCCCGAAGAGCCCAGCCGCACGGCGGTGCCGCGCTACTTCGCCGCCTTCGAGCAGGCGAGCGGCCTGCCGATCCTGCGGCCGGTGACGGTCAGCGCCGTACGGCCGGTGGACGACCGGCCCGACGGTGAGCTGGCCGTGGAGTCCAGCGCGGGGACCTGGAGCACGCGGACGGTCATCAACGCCACCGGCACCTGGACCAACCCCGTCCGCCCCCACTACCCCGGACAGGAGACCTTCGCCGGCATCCAGCTGCACACCCACGACTACGTCTCGGCGGACCGGTTCGCGGGCCTCAGGGTCGCCGTCGTCGGCGGCGGGATCTCGGCGCTCCAGCAGTTGGAGGAGATCTCCCGCGTGGCCGGCACGTTCTGGTACACGCGACGTGAACCCGTCTTCCTGGAGGGCGGGTTCGACCCCGAGGTCGAGGGACGTCAGATCATCGCCAAGGTCGCCGCCGACGTGGAGGCGGGCAGGCCCACCGGGAGCGTCGTCTCCTACACCGGCCTGGGCTGGACCCCGTACGCCCTGGCGGCCCAGGAGCGCGGGGTCCTCGAGCGCCGTCCCATGTTCACCGCGATCGAACCCGACGGCGTGCGCGAGGCGGACGGTTCGTTCACGCCGATCGACGTGATCCTGTGGGCCACCGGCTTCAAGGCGGCGCTGGCCCACCTGGACCCGCTGCGGCTGCGCAACGAACGCGGCGGGATCACCATGCACGGCACCCAGGTGGCCGGCGAACCGCGCGTGCACCTCGTCGGCTTCGGCCCCTCCCAGTCCACCGTCGGCTCCAACCGCGCGGGCCGTCAGGCGGTCAACAGCCTGCTCAAGCAGTGGAAAGCCGCCGAACTGTCCCTCTCCAGCGAAAAGGTCGGCTCATGAAGTTCCAGGTCCTCGACATCCTGCCGAACCTGAAGAACCCGGTGACCGGGCGTGAGATCCGCCCCGACGAGCGCTACTCCCAGGCGCTGACGTCGGCGCGCTACGCCGAGGAGTTCGGCTTCGACGCGGTCGCGCTGGGCGAACGTCATGCCGGCGACTTCCTCTCCAGCGGTGTCACGGTCCTGCTCGGCGCGATCGCCGCGACCACCGGCCGGGTCCGCGTCCAGACGGGCGTCTCCGTCCTGTCGATCCACGACCCGCTGCGTGTCGCCGAGGACTACGCCACGGTCGACCAGATCTCCCGCGGGCGGCTCGAACTCGTCATAGGCAAGGGCAACGAGATGCGCCAGCTGCCGATGTTCGGCATCAACGACGGCGACCAGTGGGACGCGCTGGCGGAGAAGTACGAGCTGCTGCGCCGGCTGTGGCGCGAGGAGAAGGTGACATGGGAGGGCCGCTTCCGCGGTCCGCTGGACGAGGTCACCAGCCTGCCCCGGCCCTTCGCGGGCGCCCCTCGGGTGTGGCACGGCTCGGCGACCACGCTGACCTCGGCGAGCCTCGCGGCGAAGTGGGGCGACCCGCTCTTCTCCGCCAACGCCATCCAGCCCCGCGACAAGTACACGGTCCTCATCGACCACTACCGCGCGGAGTACGCCGCGCACGGCCACGATCCGCGGTACGCGTACGTCGCCGCCGGGGCCGGCTTCCTGTACCTGGCCGACACGACCCAGGAGGCACGGGAGGCGTTCGGGCCGACGTACGAGCGGATCGTGGCGTACTTCAACCAGCCGGGGAACCACACCGCGGGCAACGAGATGACGTTCGCGACCATCGACGACGCCATCGAGCGCGGTCCCGTCCTGGTCGGCTCGCCGCAGCAGGTCGCCGAGAAGATCCTGTGGTGGCACGAGGCGTTCGGACACGACCTCCAGTCGTTCAGCCTTCCGACGATGATCCCGCACGAGCAGCAGCTCGCCATGCTCGAACGGTTCGCCTCCGAGGTCATCCCCGTGGTCCGCAAGGCCGCCCCGACGACACTGTGGGGCGAAGAGGGGACCCTTACGGCGGGCGCCCCGCCGTCCACGGCCGGACGGTCGCCGACGCCGCCGCGGAGGTCACCGGGCGCTGAGGCTCGGGCGTCCTTCGCCGAAGGTCGGGTGCCCGAGCGGTCACTGGAGGCGGCGGAGCGATGGGGCGTCCCGACCGGCTACCCGAGCCTGCCCGACCTGCTGGAGGCGCGGCCCGACGTCGTGCACATCTGCACACCCAACGACACCCACACCCACTACGCGCACGCGGTGACCGAGGCCGGGATCCACCCGGTCGTGGAGAAGCCGATCGCCACCGGCCTGGCCGAGGCGCGCGAACTGGCGGCCGCGGTCCGGGCCGCGGGCACGACCGCGACCGTGCCGTACGTGTACCGGTATCACCCATTGGTGCGGGAGATCCGCAGCCGTCGAAAGGCGGGTGACCTGGGGGAACCGCTGCTCATACACGGCTCCTACCTCCAGGACTGGCTCCTCTCCGCCGATGCCTCCACCTGCGGGTCGATCCCCGGACCGGCGGCCCCTCGCGCGCCTTCGCGGACCCCTCGCACATGGCGTGGCAGGGCATCGACGTGGTGTCGTTCATCACCGACTTCGCCGACCGCATCTACCACGTGGACTGCAAGGACACCCGCATCCGCAGGTCCAGCGGCCGGCAGGGCGTGCTCGGCTCGCATCTGCCGTGGGGCGATCCGCGGCGCGGCTGGGACTTCGTCTCGACCGGGCACGGCGACATCCCCTGGGAGGACGCCTTCCGGGCCCTCGCCTCGATCGGCTACGACGGTCCCGTCTCGATCGAGTGGGAGGACGCCGGCATGGACCGCCTGCACGGCGCCGCCGAGGCCGTGGGGTACATCCGCTCCCTGTTGTGGAAGCTGCCCGGGGCGTCCTTCGACGCCGCGTTCAGCAACCAGAGGAACTCGCCCTGACGGGACGACAGCGCGGGTGGGCGGGGTCACAAACCCTGACCACGCGAGAACCATCACGCTGCCGCACACCGGCAACTGAGGCAATGTCGCGTCGGCCACTGGAGGGCCGTAATCACTATCGGTCTCGATATTGGCCCTCAAGGGCTCCCACGTTCATGCTCCTCCACACCTGAAGACACCGCCCCGCGACGACGATGCCCGTCAAGCGTCAAGGAGCATGGCCGTGGCTCCGGGTACCCGACGGTCCCTCCGGTGCTGCAGGCCGCTCAGCACCGGCGTCGGTTCCTGAAGCAGTCCCCGATACAGCCCCCCGCAAGGAGCCGCACACATGAACGAGCCGCAACACGACCTGGCCCACCCCACGTTCTCCGCAGGCCACCGGTCCCTCAGCCGCCGCCGGTTCTGGCAGCTCGGCGCCGCCGCGGCGCTGACCGCCGGCGCGACCACCCTGCTTCCGGGGCGCACCGCCGCCGCGGCCGCACAGGACTACTTCGACACGGCTGCCGAACTGGCCGGCAGCGACCCGGTGCTCACGAACCTCATCAAGGCGCTCACGGCCGGTTTCAGCGTTCCGCGCCCGACCGCGCCCGCGCCGCTGAAGATCTTCGACGACGTCGCGGTGCTCAGCGCCGGCTGGGTGTCCTCCACTGCGATCCTCACCTCGGGCGGCATCATCCTCATCGACGCCCTCAACAATCCGACGGAGGCCCAGCGTTACATCGTCTCGGGCCTGCGCACCCTCGGTCTGGACCCGGCGACCATCAAGTACGTCGTCGTCACCCACGGCCACGGCGACCACTTCGGCGGCGCCCAGTACCTCCGCGACACCTACGGCGCCCGCGTCATGATGGCCCCGAACGACTGGGCCACCCTCGCCTCCACCCGGCCGGCCAACGCCCCCACCCGCGACCTGGACATCACCGACGGCCAGAGCCTGACCCTGGGCAGCACCACGGTCAAGCTGCACTACACGCCGGGCCACACCCCCGGCAGCGTCTCCCCGATCTTCCCCGCCCGCTGGCAGGGCACCGCCCACTCCGCGATGATATGGGGCGGGACCAATCCGCCCACCTCCACCACGGACAAGCAGACGTACCTCAGCTCGGTCCTCAGCTTCGCCACCAAGATGAGCCAGGCCGGGGTCGACGTCGAACTGAGCAACCACGCGTTCTGCGACTACGGACTGGAGCGCATGGCGCAGCTGCGGAGCGCGCCGAACACCACCAACAACCCGTTTGTCATGGGCACATCCGGTGCACAGCTCTTCATGGACGTCATGGAGAACATGCTGCGCGGCCGTATCGCCCAGGACCAGGAGGCGGCTTCCGGCACGTCGATGGCGCTGGCCGCGGCGGCCACGCACACGGCGGGCTGCGGCTGCTGACGGACCAGGGCTGAACGGGGCGCGGCCGGGGGGGGTCACCCGCCCCGCCCCTGGCCCCGGCCGGGCCCCGCCTGTTGCCCCCGGGGGCCCCCCCCCCCGCAC
>NZ_JBIWGA010000066.1:0-13915 GCF_044763345.1 Streptomyces sp. NPDC096132 | reverse complement strand
CCGGCTGCTGCCCGCGGCCGACGGCGGCACCGTTCCTTCCTACGCGGAACCGCAGGCGGCGGCCCGCGCGCTGGCCCACGCGGCCGGGCGTGCCGCCTGGCTGGCCCGGCCCGCCGGAGTCGTCCCCGCCCTCGACGACGTCGACACCGAGCGGGCCCGTACGGTCGTCGAGGACTATCTGGAGCGGGAGCCCGACGGCGGCTGGCTGGACCCGCGCACCTGCGCCGACCTGCTCGCCTGCTACGGCGTCCCGCAGATCCCGTGGGCCTGGGCCGAGAGCGAGGACGAGGCCGTGCTCGCCGCCGACCGGCTGCGCGGCTTCGACGGCCGGGTGGTGATGAAGGCCCACTGGCCCGGGCTCCTGCACAAGTCCGAGCAGCGTGCCGTCCATCTCGACCTGCGCGGCGACGCCCAGGTCCGGGCCGCGTTCCGTGATCTGGAGACCCGTTTCGCCGGGCTCATGACCGGAGTGGTCCTGCAACCCCTGGCCGCCCGCGGCACCGAACTGTTCGCGGGTGTCGTCCAGGACGAGGTCTTCGGCCCGCTCGTCCTGTTCGGGCTCGGCGGCACGGCCACCGAGGTCCTCGCCGACCACGCCGCCCGCCTCGCCCCGCTCACCGACCGTGACGTCCACGACCTGATCACCTCGCCGCGCTGCGCCCCGCTGCTGCTGGGCGCGAACGGAAACACCCCCGTCGACCTCGAAGAACTGGAACAGCTGCTCCTGCGGCTGTCCCGGATGGCGGCCGACCTGCCGCAGCTCGCCGAGGCCGACTTCAACCCCGTCCTGGCGACACCGGGCGGCGTCACCGTGCTCGACGCACGGATACGTATGGCGCCGCGCCGCCCCCAGGACCCCTATCTGCGCCGACTGCGCTGAGGAGGAACGGCCATGAGACACAACAAGGTCGGCTCCGTGATGACCACGGACGTCGTCCGCGCCGAGTACGGCACCCCCTTCAAGGAGGTCGCCCGGCTGCTCGCGACGCACCGGATCAGCGGACTGCCCGTCGTGGACGAGGACGACAAGGTCATCGGTGTCCTGTCCGAGACGGACCTGATGATGCACCAGGCGACCGCTCCCGACCCCTACGAGCCGAAGCACCGCACGCGGCTCGCCGAGCTGACGCCCGGCGCCAAGCGCCAGGCCGTCAAGGGCAAGGCCCGCACCGCCGGCGGGCTGATGACGGCACCGCCCGTCACCGTCCACGCCGACGACACCATCGTCCAGGCCGCCCGCACCATGACCCAGAAGCACGTGGAACGGCTCCCCGTCCTCGACGAGGAGGACCGGCTCGTCGGGATCGTCACCCGACGCGACCTCCTCCAGGTCTTCCTGCGGCCCGATCAGGAGATCCGCAACGAGGTGATCGAGGAAGTCCTGGTGCGCGCCCTGTGGCTGCCGCCGCGCGGCGTCGAGGTCTCCGTCACGGAGGGGATCGTCACGCTCACGGGGCACATGGAACGCAAGAGCGAGACCGAGATCGCTGTCGCCATGACCCGCCGGATCGACGGCGTGGTCGACGTGGTCGCCCACCTGACCTACCGGCTTGACGACGCTCGCCTGCGGGCCGAGGAACAGTCCCGGGCGATGCACGGCGTGGCCGACGACTGGCTGCGCCGCATGTGAAAGGAGGCGGACCGTCATGACCGGCACCGTGTTGGTCACCTACGGCACGACGAACGGATCCACGGCGGAGATCGCCGAAGCCGTCGCCGACGTGCTGCGCAAGGACGGACTGACCGTCGAGGCGCTTCCCGCCGGATCCGTGACGAGCGTGGCGCGCTACGACGGCGTCGTGGTCGGCGGAGCGCTCTACGCCGGGCGCTGGCACAAGGACGCGCGGCGGTTCGTCCGCCGCAACCGCCTCCTCCTTGCGCAGCGTCCGGTCTGGTTCTTCAGCAGCAGGCCGCTCGGCACCTCCGTGTCCGACCGGGACCTGCCGCCGGTACCCGGCGTGCGGCGGGCCATGAACCGGCTGGGCGTCCGGGACCACGTCACCTTCGGAGGACGTCTGGAGGAAGGTGCCAAAGGGTGGGTGGCCGGGATGATCCTCCGCTCCGGGAAGGGCGGCGATTTCCGCGACTTCGGCGTGATCGAGACATGGGCGAAGGGCGTCGCCGACGCAGTGACGCACAGTTAGGAAGGATCAGGAGGGATCAGGAGGGATCAGGAGGGATACGGCGGGGCTCCAGGCCGATCTGTGGCCCGGAGCCCCGAATCCGTCGCGCTGTCAGCTGGTCTTGTGGCCCCAGCGGGGTCCCACCTGGTCCCATTCCTTCCCCCACCCGTCGATGCGGCGGCGGTCGAGCCGCCACCGGACGACCGCTCCGCCACCGAACACCAGGCCGGCGAGGGCGGCGGCGGCCGCGGTGCCCAGCGCACCGGACTCGATGGCTGCCTCCGTGGAACTCGGTGGCGCGGTGGTGAGGCGGCCCTGGCCGTCCTGCCAGACCGTGACGCTGGTTCCGGCCTTGAGACCGGTGTCCACCAGGGTCCGTCCCGTACGGGGCGTGCCGTCGGACGCCGTCCAGCGCACCGTCGCCGTCCTGCGATCGGACGTGACGCCGACGGCGGTGGCGGCGCGGGGGACATCGTTCAGCAGCACGGCTCGGACGGGCTGCCGCTCTGCCCGCTGCTGTGCGAACACCTCGTCCGCGGCGTGAGAGGTCACCAGTCCGGCGGCGGTGCCGCCGGCGGCGAAGGCCGTCCACACGGCCAGCACGATCCAGGCCTCGACGATGTCGTCGCGTCGGCGCAGCGGGTTGTCCCGCCACCGCCACAACCGCTTCTTCGCGTACGTGCCACGGGCCATCGGTCCGCACCTCCTTCTCGTCGTCGTGGTGACACCTCCGAAGGTGACAGCCGAGACGCCGGCGGGGGATGGGCCGACCAGGCGTCACCGCAGGGCCACTCAGGACCAACCACGCAAGAGGGAAGGGCCGTTCAGCCCTGGACGCGGCGGTACCCGTCCGGCGTTCCCCCGAGGACCTTCGCCCCCTCCCGGGGGTGGGGAAGGGCGTCCATGCTCGAAGGAGGACGGGCCGTCCGACGCCCACGTGCGAGGAGGGCATCATGGAGAGCACACCATTCAGCGCCGCGCTCCTGGAGACCTGTGTCTCCGCCGCGGTGGCCGCACCCTCGATCCACAACACCCAGCCATGGCGCTTCGGTCTGGACTCCGGGACGGCGACGTTCGAGGTGCGTGCCGAACCCGGAAGAGGAATGCGGCATGTGGACCCGACAGGCCGGGCCCTGCTCCTCTCCGTGGGAGCGTGCGTGTTCAACCTCCGGGTCGCGCTGGCACATTTCGGCTGGTCACCCGTCACCAGTCTGCTGCCCAGCCCCGCCGACCCAGGCCTGCTCGCCACCGTTCGGCCGACCGGCCCCACTGCCCGGGAGGAGGACCAGGGGAGCGTGGATCTCTACGAGGCGATCTGGCGACGGCACAGCAGCCGTTTCCCGTTCACCAGCCGGCCGCTTCCCGAGGCGGTGCGTGAGGAGCTCGGCGCGGTGGCCCGCGCGGAAGGCGTGTTGCTGCGATTCCCGGAGGGGACGGACACGACCCGTCTGCTGAGGCTGACCGCGGAGGCCGAGCGACGCAACCGCCTCGACGCGGACCGTGCGGCCGAGGGCCGACGCTGGCTGCACCGGGACCTGGAACCGGCGCCCGACACCGGTCTGCCGCGAGCCGCGCTGGGGCCGCAGGACGCCTGGGAGCGAGTCCCGCTGCGCGATTTCACCGGGCAGAGGCATCCCGAACGGCTGATGGCGCGGCCCTTCGAATCGGCACCGGTCATCGCCCTGCTGACCACGACACACGACCGCCGGGTCGACTGGCTGCGCGCCGGGCAGGCCCTCGAACACGTGTGGCTCGTGGCGACGGCGTACGGCCTGCGCGTGTCACTGCTGCACCAGGCCGTCGAATGGGCCGACCTGCGCGATGCCCTGGTTGCCGCGCCCGACGGGATGGCGCATCCGCAGCTGCTCATGCGCCTCGGCTACGGACCGGAGGGACCGGCCACGCCCCGGCGCACACCGGGTCGGCGCCCGCGGTAGGCACTTCGGGCCACCCGGGGTGGATGTCGAAGGTGCCGGCCAGGCCCGTGCAGCGGAGGACCCGCCGGAACCGGGCGCTGTCCGTGACCAGCCGCAGCCGGCCGTGACGGGTCCGCGTGCGCTCCAGGGTCCGGCACAGCACGCCCAGACCGGCACAGTCGATGAAGGACACGGCACGCAGGTCGAGCACCAGATCAGGACCCGGACCGGCGGTCAGCGTGTCCAGCTGCGCCGTGAGCGCGGGCACCGCCAGGAGGTCGATCTCGCCCTGCAGGATCACGGCGGTCGCGCCACCGCTCGTGTGATGTGTGCGGTACGGCCTGGACCTCGTGTGGTTGGCGTCCATGGGGAGAGGAAAGCGGTGTCGGCGGGATGGGCGGAAGGGCCGTTCGGTCCCTGTTCGGGTGGGTCCGACAGTGCCTTTCGCCACCCCTGACGGGACCGTCCGGCAGGAGGGGGAGGAAGGACGACTCAAGCGGATCGGACGACCGGCGGACAAGCTGGAGGAGTGAGGCAACCCCGTCAGGCACGCGGAGGATGGTGAGGAGCGTCATGAAGGGCTATGTGTTCCACGGTCCCGGGCAGTCCGCCTGGGAGGACGTCCCGGACCCGGCCGTCAAGGAAACCACCGACGCCGTCGTACGGATCGGCGCCGTCACGATCTGCGGCACGGACCTGCACATCCTCAAGGGCGACGTCCCCGAGGTGCGCCCGGGCACGGTCCTCGGCCACGAGGCGGTCGGCGAGATCGTCGAGGTGGGCAGCGACGTGCGGACTGTGCGTCCCGGCGACCGGGTGCTGGTGTCCTGCATCAGCTCCTGTGGTCGCTGCCGCTTCTGCCGGGACGGCATGTACGGCCAGTGCCGCGGCGGTGGCGGCTGGATCCTCGGCCACCTGATCGACGGGACCCAGGCCGAGTACGTCCGTGTCCCCTACGCCGACCTGTCCGTGCACGCGCTGCCCGGCGCGGTCGAGAGCAAGGACGCCGTCCTGCTGGCGGACATCTTCCCGACCTCCTACGAGGTCGGCGTCCTCAACGGACGGGTCCGCCCGGGCGACACCGTCGCCGTCGTCGGGGCCGGTCCCATCGGCCTCGCCGCGATCGCCACCGCGCGCCTGTTCGCGCCCGAGCGGATCGTCGCCGTCGACCTGGCAGCCGCCCGGCTGGAGGCCGCCAAGCGGCTCGGCGCCGACGCCGTGGCCGACGCCGCCGAGGACCCGGAGCAGCTGATCGCCGACCTCACCGACGGGCTCGGCGCGGACGTGGTCATCGAGGCGGTCGGCGTGCCGGAGAGCTTCGAGCTGTGCACCCGCATGGTGCGGCCCGGCGGCCATGTGGCCAACATCGGTGTCCACGGCAGGCCCGCCACACTGCATCTCGAAGACCTGTGGATCAAGAACGTGACCATCACCACCGGGCTGGTGGACACCCACTCCACCCCCACCCTGCTGCGCATGGCGGCCGCCGGCCGGCTG
This sequence comes from Streptomyces sp. NPDC096132, assembly GCF_044763345.1. Taxonomy (NCBI): domain Bacteria; kingdom Bacillati; phylum Actinomycetota; class Actinomycetes; order Kitasatosporales; family Streptomycetaceae; genus Streptomyces; species Streptomyces sp. NPDC096132. The sequence continues at coordinate 8,379 of NZ_JBIWGA010000066.1, read as the reverse complement.
CCCACCGCTCAGCTGGTCACCCACACCTTCCCCCTCGAGCACATGGAGGAGGCGTACGACGTCTTCGCCCGGGCCGGCGACACCGGAGCCCTGAAGGTGGTGCTCGGCGGGCAGCCGCACGACGAGGTCGCCGTTCGGGCGGCCTGACGGGACGGCTGTCCGGCGGGCCACCGCGTTCACCGGGCCGGGCAGGGCCGAGGCGCCGCGCTGCCGCGCAGTCCGAGCAGGGCCTGTCTCGGGAAGCCGGGGACCGATGGTCCCTGGCTGGGGACACGGGTGCCGTTCGACGATGGACGGTGCCATTACCGCGATGTCAGCCAAGAGACGAGAAGGACGATGGACGCCAACGACGGATTCCGCGAACTCGACCGGCAGGAGTGTCTGGGTCTGCTGGCCAAGGTGTCCGTGGGGCGCATCGTGTACACGCGACGGGCGCTGCCGGCCGTTCTGCCGGTCAACTTCCGTCTGGACCGCGACGGCGCGGTGCTGGTGCGGATGTCGGCCTCCTCCGACCTCGTGAGCGCGGTCGACGGAGCGGTGGTCGCCTTCGAGGCCGACGAGGTCGACACCGCCCGTCACGCCGGCTGGAGCGTCGTGGTCACGGGAGCGGCCGCCGTGGTGACCGACCCCGCCGAACACGCCAGGCTGCTGCGCAGCGGACCGCTTTCCTGGGCGCCGGCGCCGCGGGAAGTGTTCGTACGCATCGACCCGGAGCTGGTCACCGGACGCGCACTCGTCGGCGGACGCACCCCGTACGGCGTGCGCCTCCCCTCCTGAGCCGAACGGCCCTTGGAAGAAGGGCCGTTCGGCGTTTCCAGGAGTTCTCCCGGCTGCTGCCCGCAGTGACGACGCGCGAGGAGCATCGTCCGAGGGGGCGGTGCGTTCGTCGAGCGCCGCGCCCGCCACACCTCCACTCGAGACTCGAGGAAAGGACAGGCACGGCCATGACTGCGCATCACATAGTCGTCGGAGTCGACGGCTCTCTCGTTTCCGTCAGGGCTTTGGACTGGGCCGCGGCCGAAGCCATACGGCACGGCACCGCTCTGCGCGTGCTGTACGCGGTTCCCGACCTCGACGAGGCCGCACCGGTCCTGGGTTCCGCTGTGGCGCGCGTCCATGCACGGCATCCGGAACTGCTGGTGGGCACCGTCGTGGCCCAGGGCGGTGCGGTGCGCGCGTTGGCACGCGAGAGCGCGGACGCGGACCTCACCGTCGTCGGAACCCGTGGCATGGGCGCGTTGACAGGGCCGGCCTTCGGGTCGGTGAGTCTGAGGCTGGCCGCGCTCGCTCGGGGACCGCTCCTGGTGGTTCGTGGGGACCATCCGTGCGACGACGGCCGGGACGTGCTGCTCGGCCTGGCGGACGACACGGACCCGCGGGCGGCGGCGTACGCCTTCCAGGAGGCGGAGCGGCGCGGGACGGGTCTCCGAGTCGTGCACTGTCCGAGTCATCGGCACCTCACCCCCGAACTTCCCTCCCTGGTGCCGGCGAGCAGCCCGGGGCAGGAACGGCAGGCCAGGGAGGCCCGAGCGGAGGAGGCCGTGCCGCGGTACGCCCTCACCCGTCTGCAGGACCGGCACCCCGACGTCAGGGTGGAGATCCGCACGGTCCGTGCCGCTCCCACGGACGAACTGCAGGCGGCGACCCAGGAGGCCGCGGTCGTCGTCATCGGCGCCCACCGCCGTACGGGCGTGCTCGGCCCGCGGCTGGGCCCGGTCGTCCACACACTGCTGCACCGGGCGCACTGCCCGGTGGTCGTCGTTCCCCATGGATGACCTGCCCGCCGTTCAGGCCGACGGGGGCGGACCGTGGGCTGCGAGGCGAAACCCGGTGATCAGAGCGGGGCTGATACGCACGGCGTGATCCATCGTCTGCGACACCCACGGACGCAGCAAGGACCGAAAGCAAGCGAGTTCCCGCGGGTCGGTGACCAGCCGCGCAAAGCCAGTGACGACCACGCTCCATCCCAGGTGGGTGTCGGGGTCGATGTCGTCGGCCTCGTAGGCGACGACGACTCCCTCACCGCCGGTGTGCCGGGTGTAGTGGGTCAGCGTGGCGTCACCGTGGGTGCGGATGACGATGTCGCCGTCGATCAGGACGTGGTTGACGGGCCGGACGGTCGGCAGCGCATGCCGGGTGAAGACGATCCGCCCCAGGGACACACTGCCCAGAAGCCGCAGCGCCTCGGCGACGTCCAGCTCGACACTTGTCCGCGGTTCCGAGGTGTTCGGCTGGTCGTCGCCTGTCGTGGCAGGTGTCCGATTCGTCTTCGTCGGGTCGGTCACAGTTCTCCGTCTCGCGCGGTCACGCGTGGGCCTGAGCCATTCGAACCGTACGGAATTTTCCCGCGCCAGGGCCGTTCGGCCCCGGCCGACGTCCGATGGTCCCCGGCCGTAGTGGACGACCTTCCGGGAGCGAGGTGACCTCACCGGGCGTGTACAGGCGAGGGACCGGAGCGGACCGTGGGCGGGAGTCTCGGCGGTCACCGGCGATGCATGGTCTCCAGGGCGGCGGCCAGCACACGCGGGTCGTGGTGCCCCTTGTAGACCTCCGGCGGCCGCTTCTCCAGTTTCAGCAGCTGCACCACCGCCGTCCAGGCGGTGCGTACGGAGTACTCGACGGTGAAGACCACGTCGTCGGGCACCTCGGCGAACTGCCCGATGAAGGCGAGGTTGACCGACCCCTCCGGCACCACCCGGGGCCGGTCGTCGCGGCGGCGCGCCAGGAACTGGCTGGTGATGTACGGCATCACGCAGGGCACGACGGTGGAGGTCTCCAGGACCCGCGCGGCCGTGCGCTCGTCGAAGGGGAGGTGGTGCAGGATCTCTTCGAGGATCTCCCGGCCGGTGCACAGGGTCATCGGCTTGGGGGTGTGGTGGCCGGCGCGGTCGGGGAACAGGCCGTAGCCCCACCAGACGGAGGCGTCCTCGGGCTGGTCGCGGTAGACGGGCTGCCGGTTGGCGACGACGGTGAGCAGCCAGGGGGAGTCGGTGAAGGTCATCAGGCCGCCCCTGCCGGCCGGGCGCCGGCTGAACTGCTCGAGTGCCTCCAGGAAGGCGGGGTCCTTGGCGGTGACGGTGAACGACTCCCAGCGGGACTCCTTGACGTGCTTGTCGAAGGCGGCCGGGTTGCCGAAGTTCTCACGGCCGCGGGCCAGCCGGTGCCACAGCAGCCAGGCGTCCGACCGCTGCGGAGCGGGCGGCGGCGCACTGGTGTGCGAGCCGAGGCTGGAGGCGTCGGTCATGGAGCCGTTGGTGACGAGGACCAGGTCGTCGGGCGCGACGGCGATCTTCTCGTCGTGGCCGTTCCGGCTGAGGTGGATGGTGTCGACGGTGCCGCTGTGGATGCCGGGGGTGAACCCGAGGTCGGTGACCCGGCAGCCGGTGTGGATCGTGACGCCGTGCTCGCGGAGCCAGGCCGTCAGGGGCCGCACGATGGAGTCGTGCTGGTTGTAGCGGGTCCGGTGGATGCCTGACATGGACGCGAACTCGGGGAACAGGTGGATGAAGCGCCTGAGGTAGCGGCGGAACTCGATGGCGCTGTGCCAGGGCTGGAAGGCGAACGTGGTGCACCACATGAACCAGAAGTTGGTGGTGAAGAAGTGTTCGCCGAAGCAGTCGGTGATCCGCTTGTCGTCCAGGTGCCCCTCGGGGGTGGCCAGACAGCGGGCCAGCTCCAGCCGGTCGCGCTCGGAGAACCCCATCGACGTCGTGTCGACGATCTTGCCGTCCCCGTCGACGAGCCTCGCGACGTCGTCCCAGGCGAACTCCTCGTGCCCGGCGAGGATCTCCTCGGTCACGGAGACGGCCGGGTCGTCGAGGGTGGGGATGCCGGACAGCAGGTCGTACGTGCAGCGGAACTCCGCCTCGAACATCCGCCCGCCGCGCATGGTGTAGCCCGCGTCCGGTGCGCCGCCCGCGTCCAGGCTGCCGCCGAGCGTCCGCTGTTCCTCGAAGAGATGGATGTCGGATCCCTCGAAACCGCCGTCGCGGATCAGGAACGTCGCCGCGGCGAGTGCCGCGATGCCGCTGCCCACCAGATATGCCTTCGTCATCACACAACTCCTCGTGTTCGTGGGGGGATCGGGATCCGTGCGGTCCACGGTGTCCCGCGGTCCACGGTGTCCCGCAGTCCGCGGTCGTGTCAGTGGGCCGCCCGGCACCCGATCGGCCCGGACGGCCCTCGACGCGGGTCCCGGCGGTCCCGTCGTGGACCATGACCGCCGGGACCCGCTGTCGCTGCGGAATCACGCCGTCCGGGAATCCTCGGCCGCGCCGCCGGGGCGTGCGGCGGGAACCTGCAGCCCGCCTCCACCGCGCCACGGCGGGACCGTCGTCCGGTGTCCGTTGTCCCAGGACCGGGCGGCCTTGTCGGTCTGGCGGCGCAGCCGGTCCTGGAGCTGATCGACGACCTCCGTGCCGGTGGCCTCCTCGGCGAGGACGACCACAGGCCGTCCCCCGATGCGCAGGTCGGCCGTGGCCGACCAGGGGCGGCCGGCGTGATGGGCGGCCGCCCGGACGATGCGGACCTCGCCGGTGACGGCGGGCAGTCCCGGCCGGGTGACGACGGCGTCGATCTTCGTACGGGCGTACGCCAGGGTCTCCTCGTCCACGGCGCCCTCGGAGCGCAGCCGGACCAGGGGGGTCTCCTGGGTGTGTTCGGTGGTCATGCCGGGTCCTTCCTTCGAGACGGCGGTGGCTTTCGGTGTGGTTCAGGCCGCGGTGTCGGGCAGTGCCAGGTCGGGTCCGAAGACCTCGTGGCGGATGCACCGGGCGGGCACCCCATGGCGGAGCAGCTGTTCGCGCACCTCGCGTATGAAGGGCAGCGGTCCGCACAGGAACACCGTGGCGTTGTCCGGGAGTTCGGTGTCGCCCGGATCCATCAGGCCGGTACGGGCGTCGGGCCGTAGTAGGCCGCCCGCATCAGCTCGCGCATGTCGTCGAGCATCGGCATCCGGGGGTTGGCGGGCGCGCACTGGTCGTCGTAGGCGTTGAGGGCCTGCTGGGGCAGCGCGTCGAGGAAGGTCTGCTCGTCGACGCCGAGGGCCCGGAACGTCGGCTCGATGCCGACGGAGTCCCGGAGCCGCTCCACCGCCGAGGCGAGGGACTCGACACCCTCGGCCGGGGTGGCGGCGGGCAGACCCAGGGCGCGGGCGATGTCCTGGAAGCGTTCCGGGGCGCGGTAGTTCTCGTACTTGGGCCAGCCGGTGAGCTTCGTGGGGACGGTGCCGTTGTAGCGGATGACGTGCGGCAGCAGGACGGCGTTGGTGCGGCCGTGCGCGATGTGGAAGGTGGCGCCGAGGGTGTGGGACATGGCGTGGACGATGCCGAGGAAGGCGTTGCCGAAGGCCATGCCCGCGATGGTGCCGGCGTTGTGCATCTTCTCCCGGGCCCGCTCACTCGCCCGTCGGTCGTTGACCGCCGCTTCGATGTTCTCGAAGATCAACCGGATCGCGTGCAGGGCGAGGCCGTCGGTGAAGTCGTTGGCGTATACGGACACATAGGACTCGATGGCGTGGGTGAGCGCGTCGAACCCGCTGTCGGCGGCCAGGGCGCGGGGCAGCCCGGTGGTGAGCAGCGGGTCGACGATGGCGACGCTGGGGGTGAGCGCGTAGTCGGCCAGCGGGTACTTCTTGCCGGTGGCGGGGTCGGAGATGACGGCGAACGGGGTCACCTCGGCGCCGGTGCCCGAGGTGGTGGGGATGCACACGAGCCGGGCCAGCTTGCCGAGGACCGGGAAGCGGAAGGCGCGCTTGCGGATGTCGGAGAACTTGTGCCGCATGTCGGCGAAGTCGACGTCCTTGCCTTCGGCCTGCTGCTCGTAGAGCAGCCACATCACCTTGGCCGCGTCCATGGGGGAGCCGCCGCCGAGGGCGATGATGGTGTCGGGCCGGAAGTCGCCCATGAGCCGGGCCCCGCGCCGGACGGAGTCGATGCTCGGCTCGGGCTCGACACCGTCGATGACCTGGACGGTGACCGGTTCACGGCGCCGCCGCAGTACGCGCTCCACCCGGTCGACCAGTCCCAGGCGGGTCATCGTCGCGTCGGTGACGATGGTCACGCGGTGGACGTCCGGCATCGAGGCGAGGTAGCGGATGGACTGCGGCTCGAAGTAGATCTTCGGCGGGACCTTGAACCACTGCAGGTTGTTGCGGCGCACCGAGACCCTCTTGACGTTCAGCAGCTGGGCGGCGGAGACGTTGTTCGACACGGACGTGCTGCCCCAGGAGCCGCAGCCCAGGGTCAGCGACGGCAGCAGGCTGTTGTAGATCCCGCCGATGGCACCCTGCGAGGAGGGTGCGTTGACGATGATGCGTACGGTCTTCATACGGCGGCCGTACGCTTCGGCGAGTTCGGGGTCGCCGGTGTGGATGACGGCGCTGTGGCCCTGTCCGTGGAAGGCGACCATGTCGGCGGCGAGGTCGAAGCCCTGCTGCTCGGAGCCGGCCCGCAGGACGGCGAGGACCGGGCAGAGCTTCTCGCGGGTGAGGGGCTCGTCGGGGCCGACCCGGTCGGCCTCGACCAGGATGAGGGAGGTGTCGGCCGGCACGGTGAAGCCTGCCTGCTCGGCGATCCAGGCCGGGCTCTGCCCGACGGCCGCGGAGTTGACCTTGGGCTCGCAGCCCGCGCCCGCGGCACCGACGGGGAACAGGTACGTCTCCAGCTTCGCCTTCTCCTCGGCGGTGGCCAAGTGGGCGTGCAGCGTGCGGAACTCGGCGAGGACCGCGTCGTAGATCTCCTCGTCCAGGATGACGGCCTGCTCGGAGGCGCAGATCATGCCGTTGTCGAACGCCTTGGACAGCACCAGGTCGTTGACGGCCCGGCGGACGTCGGCGCTGCGGTGGACGTAGGCGGGAACGTTGCCGGCCCCGACGCCCAGGGCGGGCTTGCCGGCCGAGTAGGCGGCCTTGACCATGGCGTTGCCGCCGGTGGCGAGGATGAGGGAGACACCCGGGTGCCTCATCAGGGCACCGGTGGCCTCGACGGACGGGGTCTCGATCCACTGCACGCAGTGCTCCGGCGCACCCGCCGCGACCGCCGCGTCCCGCACGACACGGGCCGCCTCCGTGCTGCACCGCTGGGCGGAGGGATGGAAGGCGAACACCACCGGGTTGCGCGTCTTGAGCGCCATCAGTGCCTTGAAGACCGTGGTGGAGGTCGGGTTGGTGACGGGCGTGACCGCGCACACCACCCCGACGGGCTCCGCCACCTCGGTCATGTCGTCGATGTCGTCACGGGCGATGACACCGACGGTCTTCATCGGGCCCATGCTGTGCGTGACGTACTCGCAGGCGAACATGTTCTTGGCGGCCTTGTCCTCGAAGACACCGCGTCCGGTCTCCTCCACCGCGAGCCGCGCCAGCGCGGTGTGCTGGTCCAGGGCGGCGACCGAGGCCTTCTTCACGATGTGGTCCACCTGCTCCTGATCGAGCGCCTCGTAGTCGGCCAGTGCCTTGAGCCCGTCGGTCACCAGGCGGTCCACCGCCACGGCGATGTCGGACGGCGCCCCGGCGGGGTCGGTGGTCGCGGTGCGGTCCTCGTGGCGGGTCATGGGGGCGGGCCTCCGTCGTCGAGAGGGGGACGCCGCACGGGCGGCGGCGCGGAAAGGGTGACCTTGCGGGGGAGGGGGTACCGCTCCCGGCAGCAGCGTCTCCCGTCAACAGGGCCCGGGAGCAGGTCCCGTTGGTCCCTTCGGAGGGCTGATCAGTCCCGGAACCGAGGGGCCGGGTGTCCCGCCGGGCAGGCTCCGGCCGGGCTGGGGACCGGGGGCGGGACCTGCCGGGGAACGGTGAGTGTCGTCGACCCGGTAGCTCAGGCTGTTGACGACACCGACCACGCCGTCGACCCGGTACGTCAGCCGGATCGCGAGCGGAATGTCGCTGCGATGGCGCACGGCCCCTTCCAGCGTGGCCACGCCGTCCCGGACCGAGACGGTCACACTGTGGGCCGGCAGCCCGAGGGCGCGGGTCACCACCTCGTCCTGGACCTCCCGGCCGATCTCCTCGTCCGTGCGCAGGAAGACCCGCAACAGGTCGCGCCGGGTGGCGATGCCGATCAGCCGGTCCTCCTCGTCCACCACCGGCAGCCGCTCCACGCCGTGACGCTCCATCACACGGGCGGCATCCGCGACGCGTTGTTCCGGATGCACGGTGATCGCGGGCGTCGACATCAGCTCTTCCGCTGTGCTGGAGCGGGCGACGGCATCCGCGCGACGCGTGGAACGGTGCCGCGGGCGCATCTGGAACCGTCGTTCCCGCCTGCCTGCGGACCGGGTTGCCTGGCGGCGTATCAGATCGGTCTCGGAGATCACCCCCACGACCTTGTCGTCGTCGTCCACGACGGGCAGTCCGCTGATCCGGTGCCGGTCCAGCAGTCGCAC
>NZ_JBIWGA010000065.1:0-14211 GCF_044763345.1 Streptomyces sp. NPDC096132 | reverse complement strand
TCGGCGCCCCAGCAGCCACCCCGCGCCGTGCGGTGTGGGCGCGCAGCCGCCGGCCAGGACGAGCGCGGTACCGGCGACCGGCAGGAGGGCGTGGTAGCCGGGGAAGGGCGTCTGGTCGTCGTACCGGACCGCTGCCAGCGTGACGCAGGCCAGGCCGAGCCAGGTCAGCGGAGCCGCGAGGGCGGCGGGCAGCCGTTCCAGCCGGCCGGTGCCCAGAGCCAGGAGCGCACCGGCGCCCAGTTCCCAGGCCCGGGTGAGGGAGCCGAAGTACGCCCAGGGCGCCGAGGAGTTCGTCACGAGGACGCTCGCCGCGAACGATCCCAGGCACAGTGCACCGAGCGGCACCGCGACCAGTCGGCGCCGACCGCGGGCGACCCGCCAGGTGAGCAGCAGGAGCAGCGGCCACACCAGGTAGAACTGCTCCTCCACGGCGAGCGACCAGAAGTGCTGGAAAGGCGACGGCGGGCTGTCCTGGGCGAGATAGTCCGTACCGGCCGCCGCCAGCCGGAAGTTGACCGCGTACAGCGCGCTGGCGAGGGCGTCGCCCGCGTACTCGGCGAGCCGCGCCTTCGACAGGAACAGCCACGCCCCGCCCAGCGTGACGGCGATGGCCAGGGACGACGCGGGAAGCAGCCGCAGTGCCCGGCGGGCGTAGAAGGAACGGACCGACACCCGCCCGGTGGTGGTGAGTTCGCGCAGCAGCAGCGACGTGATGAGGAAGCCGGACATCACGAAGAAGACGTCGACACCGATGTAACCGCCGCTCACCTGGGACACGCCAGCGTGGGAGAGCACCACCAGTACGACGGCCACCGCGCGCAGCCCCTGGATGTCGAGCCGCAGGGCGTGGTCTTGGGGCAGTGCGGATCGGCCGCTCGCCGGTACGGTGCGGACCTCGGCGGACGTGATTCTCGGCATCAGGGGGTGACTCCTCGGGGCGACGGACCTGCTTCGGCCAGGAAGACCTGTCCGGCCGCCCCCCGGGGTTCCGCAGTTGCCGTCCCAACTCCGCCCAGCCGCGAAGGTTCAACCGCGCGAAACCATCGGTTCACCCCTCTTCAGCCCGGTGACAAGAAAACATGGAGAGGTGGAACCACCGGTAAACTGACGCCTGATGCCGAAAACCCGTCAGTCTTCGCCGACGCCCTCTGGGCAGGACGGGCCGGTTCTGCAAGGGGGCGCGTGGCTGCCGCACGGCTACCGGCTCGACCCTCACTCGCACAACCAAGGGCAGCTCGTGTACGCCGCCGCCGGCGCGCTGGCCACCACGACGGAACGCGGGACCTGGGTCGCCCCGGCCAGCCGTGTCACCTGGACACCTCCGCGCTTCGCCCACTCCCACCGCTTCTACGGCGAGACCGACGTGCGCCTCGTCACCGTTCCGCTCGATCTGTGCGAGGGGCTCGTGGATCAGCCCAGCGTCTTCGCGGTCAGTCCCCTGCTGCGGGAGGCGCTCCTGGCACTGACCGACAAGCCGGAGAGACGGCCCGGCGCGTACAGAAGGCTGCTCGCCGTGATCGTGGACGAACTCGCGGACGCCGCAGAGCAGTCTCTGCACCTGCCCGAACCCCGCGATGACCGGCTGTGCGCCGCCACCGCTCTCTTGCACGAGGATCCCGCCCGTCCGGCCACCCTGGCCGAGCTGGGCCGGACGGTAGGGGCGAGCGAGCGCACCCTGAGCCGCTTGTTCCACACGGAGCTGGGCATGAGTTTCCACCGCTGGCGCACCACCCTGCGTATTCACCACGCCCTGGCTCACCTCACCGACGGCATGTCCGTCACCGAGACCGCGGTGGCGTGCGGTTGGTCCAACCCCTCCAGCTTCATCGACGCCTTCACCGAAGTCGTCGGCCAGACGCCCGGCCGCTACCAGGCGGGCCTGCGCCACAGTCGGTAGCCGGGGCTCAGCACTACGGTGCGCCGGCCGTCCACCGCCGCAAGGCTGGCGGCTTTCCGGTATCGGCTGTCCTGGTACCGGTGGTTCGCAAGCCTCCGGCGGTTTCACAGTGGGAGCCGTACGCCGCACCACCCGGGCGGCGCCGTCGTTCACGCCTCCGGCGTCTTCGACCACCGCTTCGAGCACCGCTTCGAGCACGAAAGGCTCCCACACACATGACGGAATCACGCGACCACACGGCCGTTGCCATCGTCGGGGCCGGCGTCGCCGGCCTGACCCTCGGCAACTTCCTGCTGCGCAACGGCGTCGACTGCGTCGTGCTGGAGAAGCATCCCCGCACCTATGTCGAGCAGCGCCAGCGCGCGGGGACCATCGACACCTTCGGGGTGCGCATGTTCCGCGAGTGGGGTCTGGAAGAGGTGCTGGAGGGCGACCCCATTCCGCACAGCGAGGGCGGCTTCTACATCGACGGGCAGGCGATGCCGATCGACGTGGACGACGATGACAACGAGAGCCTCTTCTGTCCCCAGCAGGTCCTGGTGCGCAACCTCACCGACATCTTCCTTCGGGACGGCGGAGACCTCCGCTACGAAGCCGCGGACGTGTCGCTGGAGGACGTCACCGGTGAGCGTCCCGTCGTGCGTTACCAGGACGCCGACGGCACGGCCGAGGTCATCGACTGTGACTTCGTCGCCGGCTGCGACGGGTTCCACGGCGTGAGCCGGCGCACCATCCCCGCCTCCGCCCTGACCGAGTACTCCCACGAGTACGGATACTCCTGGCTCAGCGTCCTGGCCGCGGTCCCGACCAACCCGTCCGGCATGGCGATCCATGAACTGGGCCTGGCCGGCATGATCCCCCGCGGCCCGAAGGCGAGCCGGATCTACCTCCAGTGCGCAGTCGACGACACCCCCGAACAGTGGCCGGACGAACGGATCTGGAGCGAGCTGAAAGCCCGCTTCGGCTGCCCTGTGTCGAGTGGCGAGATCATCAGCAAGCAGGTCGTGCCGCTGCGCAGCGTGGTGTTCGACCCGATGAGCCACGGCCGGCTCTACCTCCTCGGAGATGCCGCCCACATCGTCCCGCCGATGAGCGCCAAGGGCATCCACCTCGCCCTCCACGACACCGAGGTCTTCGCCCGCGCCGTCATCCGTCAGCTCAAGGAGGGCGACCGCGGCCTTCTCGACAGCTACTCCGAGACCTGTTTGCCCCACATCTGGAACTACCAGGCGTTCGCGACCTGGATCACCGACACCATGCACAACGCCGGCTTCACCGGATACGAAGGAGAATTCCGCAAGCAGATCGCCCGCGCCGAGCTCCAGCGCCAGTTCACCTCGGACGCGGCGAACAAGCTCTTCAGCGAACTCACCGCCGGGATCAACTAGCTGTGGTGTCTGGGGACCTTGGTCACGCGAAGTCCTCGAAGGTGAGCTGCTGCGGGGTCTCCGCGAGCTGTTCGTGCGGCTGGTCGAAGACGATCCGGTAGTCGCTCCCGGCGGTCCGGCTGATGGGCGGTCGGCCGCCGAGCGCGGCGTGCGACCGCTGGTGGTTGTAGTAATTCACGAAATCGGCGAGTGCGACGCGGCGTTCACGCTCGGTCGTGTAGTCGCGGACGTAGGCCCACTCGCGGGAACGAAACGGCCCGGTGTCAGAAGGCGACCGCGGTGACGGGCTTCTCATCGTCGAGGGCCTCGGTGCAGGCGAGCCTGGGGGCGTCGAGCGCCGCCCGTCGGGTTGCGTCCGAGCTTCCAGACGTCGACGTCGACCCGGTCGTGCTCGTAGCGGATGGCCTCGCGCGACTGCTCGTGATGCGGTGCACGGTCGCCGGCACGAGGGTGACGCCGTGCAGCCGCTACAGGTCGACGGCGAGCCGGGCCACCCGTGCTTGGTCTGCCGCCGCAGCACCTCCACCGGGTCAGCGATGTCCTCGGGTGTGCGGGCGGGCTGGTGGAGGGGCTCGGGGAGTGGTCGAGGAGTCCGTTCTCGCCGTGCGCGCGCCAGCGGGCGTACCACTTGGCCAGGCAGCGGCGGGAGATCCCGGCTTCCGCGGCCACGTGCGCGATCGGACGTCCGGCGTCGATCCGCAGACACAAGCGGAGGCGTCCTTCAGGGGTCAGCGGGCGTTCCGGTGTCCCCTGCTGGTGGCGCTCCTGGACTCGGCGGCCGCGTTCATCGGGAGCCCTGGGATCTCAGGGCTCCCGCGTGAGCGGCTGTGCGTGGCGTCAGCGTGCGAACTTTTCGATGGCCGCCGGGGTGACGGGAGTGAAGAAGTTGACGAGGTTGCCGTCGGGGTCACGGAACAGCAGCGAGCGGTTGCCCCAGGGCATCGTGGTGGGCTCGTTGACGAAGTCGGTGACGAAGCCGGTCAGGTTCTGGTGAACGCGGTCCACGTCGTCGACGAGGAACTCGGTGATCACGCTGTGGTTGTCCGCCGGGCGGGCAGAGCCCGGGGCGAACAGCGGGACGGTGCGGGTGCCGGCGATCGCGAGGGTGGCGCCCGCGGTCCTGAGTTCGGCGAAGTCCTCGGTGGCCCACGTCGCCCGCACCCCTGTGGCTCGCTCGTAGAACTCGACGAGGCGCGCTACGTCGCTGGTGATGATGCGGATCGAGACGAAGTCCATGGGGATCTCCTTGGCTGTGCTGAAGGCGTGCACGTCGCAGGCTAGGAGAAATAGTGGACAGAATCGGTCCTGTATTCGCGTTAGGCTGCGAACATGCCTCGACCCACTGCCCGCGTGCTGACACTCCTGGAGCTGCTGCAGTCGGGCGGCACCCGGACGGTGGCCGAACTCGCCGACCGGCTCGGCGTCGAAGGGCGCACCGTGCGGCGGTATGTGGACCAGCTGATCGACCTGGATGTGCCGGTGGAATCGGTGCGCGGCCGCTACGGCGGGTACCGGCTCGCTCCCGGGTACCGCTTGCCTCCGCTCATGCTCAGCGACGACGAGGCGCTGGCCGTGCTGCTCGGCCTGGTCGCCGGCCGCCGAGCGGGGCTGACGACGACGGAGCGCACGGCGAGCGAGACGGCATCGGCGAAGATTCGGCGGGTGCTGCCCAAGCACATCGCCCGCCGGCTCGACACACTCCTGGAATCCCTCGCCTTCACGGAACAGCCCGGAGAGTTCGACACCCCGGACGCCGGGGTCCTGCTCGCCATCGCCGACGCGGTGCGCCACCGCCGACCGGTCTCGATCCGCTACACCGACCGCGACGAACGGCGCAGCGAACGCACGTTGCACGCGTACGGGATCGTCGCCCATGCGGGCCGGTGGTACGTCACGGGCATGGACGCCCAGATCGGCGAGGACCGAACCTTCCGGCTCGATCGCATCGCAGACGCGCGGACCCTGCCCGGCTCATTCGAAGCGCCCGCGGGGCCCGGTCCGGCACAGCGCGTGTTGTCAGCGTTCGCCACGGCCGAGTACCGGCATGAGGTGACCTTGCGGATCCACGGGACGGTTGAGCAAATCCGCGCCCACCTCCCCGCCGGCATCGCGAGCCTGGAGGAACAAGAGCCCGCGGCAGGCCAGGACCGGGCGACCGAGCGCTGGCTGCGCGTCGAGCTGCGGGCGGAGCGGCTCGACTGGTTGCCTCCGGTACTCGCCTCACTCGACCGGCCGTTCGTCATCGAGCGCCCCGATGAACTGCGCGACCTCGTCACCGCGCTCGCCGATCGCCTTGCGTCCTACGCTCGCCAAGCCTGACCGCGAGGAACCAATGTCATGAGATGGCACAACCAGGCACTGCCCGGCGGATCATGTGACCGTCAGGTTGTTGGTTCGTTGTTCCTGACATGGGGCGGGGTGATCCCATGAACACGGTGAACGTCACCGGCGCTGGTCGGCGGACGGCACGTGGGACCGGATCCTGTGGCCGTCCAGGCGGACGCCGATCTGGTCGGCCGGATCGACTGGAAACATGGTCGTCGTGGACTCGACGTCCTGCCGTGCCATCAGCACACGTCCGGCGCCCGCAAGAAGAGGCCACGCGTCCCGAAAAAAGGACGACGCCCCGAAACCATCGCCCCGACGAGGCACTTGAACGGTCCCGGGGCGGTCTGACCCGCAAGATCCACCTCGCCGGTGAGGGCGGACGCCGTCCCATGGCTCTCCTGGTCACACCAGGTCAGTTGGCCCGTACGTCCCCGTCTCCACCCCTCGCATGCTCGCGCGCCAGAACCGCTGGTCGTCCAGATCGCGGAACCGCGGGCTGAAGTTGTAGCCCAGCGTCTTGAACAGGCCGAACACCATGTCGGAGTAGGAGGCGTTGTCGGTGGCCACCATCTCGGGCTTCACCCCGCCGTCGAGGTTCAGCAGCGCGCCCAGGATGTGCGGCGAGTCGCGCGGCGTGCCGGGCACCACCATCGGCCCGATGCCCACGACCTGGTCGTTGACGGCGCTGAGCGCACGCCTCGGCCAGCGCGTGCCTGCAGCGCACGCGGGCGCATTCCGCAAAGAACACGCCGTCACGTTGTTCTGTGGTGGCACGTTCGGACGCTCACGTGTCCGTGATCGGGCGGGCGGCCCGTGTTCTGGAGGCAGTCGATCACGATCGTCTCCTCGCTCAGCGCGCGCCCGCAATCTCGGAGATGCGGCGCTGCCGTCTTGGGGGACATCCACGCAGTGCCCCGGCAGCACACGCAAATTCACGGTCCACGGCGACGGCAGCCCCGTCACTCCCTCGGTGGCCGCCCCGCCGTCACAGTAGGGAACGGGCGGTCACGATGCGCTGGATCTAATGGGGCCCTCGTCGATGGCATGTCAGGGGTGTTGGTGACCGTGTTCGTCC
The DNA here is from genome assembly GCF_044763345.1 of Streptomyces sp. NPDC096132. Classification (NCBI taxonomy): domain Bacteria; kingdom Bacillati; phylum Actinomycetota; class Actinomycetes; order Kitasatosporales; family Streptomycetaceae; genus Streptomyces; species Streptomyces sp. NPDC096132. Next base: position 7,523 of record NZ_JBIWGA010000065.1, on the reverse strand, counting down.
CGGTCCGTGACCCCGGTCAGCTGCTCCCGGCGCCAGGTGCCAGGTGCCATGGCGTGGGCGCGTTTGAAGGCTCGGCTGAACGCTTCCTCCGAGTCGTACCCGACCCGATGCGCCACGGCGGCGACCGAATGCCCCGTGGTGGCGAGCAGGTTCTCGGCCAGGTGCATCCGCCAGTCGGCCAGGTAGCGGATCGGTGAGCGGCCGAGTACCTGGCGGAAGCGCTCGTCCAGCGCGGATCGGGACACCGCGATCGTGTCGGCGAGTTGCTGAACGGTCCAGTGGTGGTCCGGCGCGGCGTGCATGCGTGCCAGCACCGGCGCGAGGACCGGGTCGGCGAGCGCGGCCAGCCACCCCGTGTCGATCGCCGGCGCGGTGGCCAGGTGCAGCCGGAGGGTTTCCAGCAGCACCAGCTCGGGCAACTTCGTCGCCGTCCGGTCGGTGCCCGGCGCCGGGGAACCGGCCGCCAGGGCGTAATCGATGCTGGACCTGATCCACGTCGCCGCCGGTCCCTCGGGCGGGCGCACCACGAAGAGGGGCGGCAGCGCCCGTAGGGCGGGGTTGAACAGCGGATGGCTGCTGTGCAGATAGCCGCACACGATGTCGGTACGTCGACCGCCCGCGCCATGTCGCAGCACCGGCAGGGTCCGCCAGGGAGGTGGGTCGAGCAGTTCGAGGATCGGCACCTCCTCCGCCGTCTCGGCCCCGCCCATCGCATGCTGCTCGCCGTAGGGCACCACGACGACGTCGCCCTCGCGGGCCCACAAGCGTTGCCCGCCTCGGGCCCGTGCCCAGCACGTCCCACCAGCGATGATATGGAAGACGATCAAACGACTCGCGCGCGGTCGCAGGATCCGGACCAGCTCGTCGGGCGCCGGTGACCGGTAGGCCCAGCCTTCCGTGAACTCGGCGCGGAAGAAGAGCGCTCCGTCCAGCCGCAGGCCCCGCAGAGCCGCGTCCAGCGCTGTCCACGCCGTCGCGGGCCGGGTCACCGTCCCTCCAGAGCCATCTCCGGGGCCACGGCCAGGAGCCCCGGTCGCGCGGTCATGGCTCTTCCTGCCGGCCGTCACGAGTATCAAGTGTGGCACCACAGAGGGTGCCAACCACCCGAAGGGAACGCACCATGGCGCTGTACCTCGACGTCCACACGATCAGCGGTGGCGTCACCACGGAAGACGCAGCAAGGGCTCACACGGCGGATCTGGAGACGCAGGACCGGTTCGGGGTCCGCTACCTGCGCTACTGGGTCAACGAACCGGAGGGAAAGGTCTTCTGCCTCATCGAGGCACCCTCGGCGGAGGCCGCCGGCGCCGTGCACCAGGAGGCGCACGGCCTGCTCGCCGATGACATTTTCCCCGTTCAGGAGGGCGACTGAGAAAGGCTGGCCGGAACAGCCGGGCGGCGACCGCCGCCCTCCTCCGGCCGACGGCTCGGTTACGCGCCGGATGGCAGGTGCCGTAGCCGGGACAGTGCAAGCCGGGCCGATGCAAGAGGTCGCGGGACCCGCCCACGACCCGTCCGACACCTGGAGTACGTCGCCCGGCTCCAGGCCGACGGCGAAGAAGCCCCCGGCCGCCGTCCTCTCCGCCCCCTCGCCCGTGGCACACCAGCCCGGCACCTGATGCGCGACGGGCGGCTCCCCCCATACGCCGACACCCGGGGCACGGCTACGCAAGGACGGTCTTCTCGCGTACGACGGTCCGGCAGAGGCCACCGGGAGCGGACCCCGGCGTTCATGAAGCCCTCCGCGCGGCGCTCTGCCGTTCGTGTGTGGCTGCGTCACCCGTATTCTGCCGCCCGCCCCGGTCCCGCCGGAGTTCCACGGTCGTCGTGACCCGGGTGAGGCCGGGGCTTCTGGGCACTGAGCCGAATCCGAAACGGACCGGTGGTTCGACGGGCGTCGGCCCGCCGAGGTCGGTGCCTGCGAGAGCTGCCGACACCTCGCGGATCGCCCGCAGGTCCCGCGCGCCGTACCACTCACGGCGCCCCACTCCAGTGCTGCCCCGCGTCCGCACTCCGGGCAGCAGGGCACGGGCGGGCCAGTCGCGAAGACGGTCTTCTGAGCGCGGCCGACTTCGAGCATCGCCTGGTAGACGGGGTGCGAGGACGTGCGGGTGAAGCGCCGCAGGATCGCCTCGGTGGAGGCGGTGCCGACCGCGGGTCATCGCGTCCGCCAGGCGCTCGTAGGTGTCCTCGTCCTCGCGGCCGGGCCGGTACAGCTTGACCTTGTTGATCTGCTTGATGCGCGGCAGCAGGTCGTAGCCCAGGAGCCGGGTCAGTCCGAACCCGATTTCCGACTGGCCGTGCGAATCGACGTAGTTACCCTCGGCCTGCATGGTGGTGGCGTGCCGCATCATGCCCTCGATCGCGGCGGCGACCTCCGAGGCGGTGCAGTTCAGAAGCTGGCTGTGAATGGCCATCGAACCCTTTTCGATGTGCCAGTACACGAGCACGCCGCGGCCCCCGTACCGGGAGTGCCACTCGGTGAGGATGTTGCGGTCTCAGGCTTTGAAGTGCGTGCAGTCGCTGGCCACGGTGGTGGTGCCCTGTCCCCAGACCGCTTCGGAGCGGGCCGCGAAGGCGGCATTCGCCATCTCGACGCCGGCGGCCTTCAGCCCGTCGGCGGTCAGCTAGCGGCGGGCCGTGTAGCGCAGCTCTTCCTCGGTGTGCTTGCGCTCGCCGGACGCGACGGAGCTGATCCCTGAGTTGGTGCCGTAGGCGTACGCGATCAGGAGCAGGCGTTCCAGGAGCGTCGCCTCGTCGATCGCCTCACGGCTGCCGACCGGGGCGAGGGCCTTGAGCATCCCGGTGCGCAGGGCGGCCTCTTTCAGGATGTCGATGAGGGCGACGGTGCCCCATTTCTTGCGGATCGCCTTCTTGAGCTTGCGCAGGTTCTTCGGCTCTTTCTGCGGCTCGGGCTCGGTGAACTTGATCGCGCCGTTGCGGTGCTTGCCGCTGATCGTGACCCACGGCAGCTTCGGCAGTTTGGTGTCCAGCGCGCCGAGCTCGGCGCGCATCTCGGCCTGGAGTTGGGCGGTGAACACCTTCGCCTCGCGCGGCTTGTTGAGCTTCTCGTAGTACTCCGCGCCTGACTTCGATGCCCAGCGGCCTTCCCCGTGGCACCCCTGCGCACGGCGGTCATGTCCAGGTCCGCCAGACCGGGGAACCGGCGACAGTCGAATGCGCGAGCTCATCAGTATGGGATCCCTGTGCAGTCGACGAGGGTGTCAAACGGCGCGCTGTCGGAACTTCGTGAGGACTGGGCGAGGCTCGTGGTGGCCCGGCAGCGAATCTGTCGGGCCACCTCCCGGTCAGTGAGTGTCGGTGCGCTTTTCGAGGCGAGTGCCGTGGCGAAGGGTGATCGACATCAGGTCGCTGGGGGCGTTCAGCTCCAGGCGGTGCCAGCGGCCGCGGGGGACGATCACTGCGGTGCCTGCCTGCAACTGCACCATGTCCTCGGCGCCACCAGGCGTGGTGGCACGGAAGTAGAGGCGGACGCCGCCAGTCAGGCAGCACACCGCCTCTTCGGCCTCCGGGTGCATCTCCCAGTGGTCGGCGTGGACGTCCGCGTCGGTCTCCACGTGGAAGGTCGCGATCTGCCAAGCGCCGGAGTCGCTGCTCGTCATCTGCCGTTCGGCGGCTCGGACATCGCCGTCGGGGCGGAACTGCAGCGCGGAGACGAACAGGTCGATGGGGGTCGTCGTCATGATGGCGTTCCTTCCAGTCGGTTCTTTGTGGGGGCGGCTGGTTGCGGGTCGGGCATGGCGGCCTGGCGCCGGGGCAACACCCCGATCGCCACGACTGCCGCGAGTACGAAGAGGCCGGCGGTGACGGCCAGGCCCAGGGCATAGCCGCCGTTGAGGGAGGCGGGGTCAGTGGCGGGGCCGGTACGGAGTGCGGCGATGGTGGCCAGGGCGGCCAGGCCGACGCAGCCGCCGAGTTGGCGGGAGCTGTTGAAAAGGCCGGAGGCCATGCCGGCCTCACGGGAGGCGACGCCGGTGGTCGCGGCGGCGGCGACCGGGGCCAGGACCAGTCCGACGCCGACGCCGGTGATGATGCAGGGACCGAGCACGTCGGTGAGGAAGCCGCCGCCGGGGCTGATGAAGGCCAGCCAGGCCAGGCCCACGGCGGCCAGCAGAGCGCCGGGCACCAGGGCAGCTCGGGGGGTGCGCGCCGTGGTGACGCGGGTCGCGATGATGGTGCCCGCGACCAGGCTCACGGAGAACGGCAGGAACGCGGCGCCGGTCGCTGCGGCACCCATGCCCAGGACCTGCTGCATGTACAGGGACACGAAGTAGAACGCCGTGAACTGCCCGGCCGCGGCCAAGAACACCAGCACGTTGGCGCCAGCCACCCAGCGACTGCGCAGCAGGCCGAGGCGCAGCAGCGGCGCGGGGGCCCTGGATTCGACGAAGGTAAAGGCGGCCAGGAGCGCGGCCGCAGCGGCGAGGGTCGCCACGGTGGCCAGGGATCCCCATCCTCGGGCGTCGGTGCGGACGACGCCGAACACCAGCAGCCCGACTCCGCCGGTCGCCAGGACAGCGCCGAGCACGTCCAGCCTCTCGCGCCGGTCGGGCTGTGCTCCGGCGGGCACGCCTGCCAGAACCAGCGCGAGAGCCGCCGCCACGATGGGCAGGTTGACCAGCATCACCCAGCGCCAACCCGCGTACTCGGTCAGCAGGCCACCTGCTAGTACCCCCAGCGCTCCCCCTGCGGCGTTCACCGCGCTCCACACCCCGAGCGCCCGGACACGCCGAGGGCCCTCAGGGAACGTGGTGGTGAGCATGCCCAGCGCGGCTGGGGCGGCCGCGGCAGCACCCATGCCCTGACCGGCGCGGGCAGTGATCAGTTGCCAGGGCGCCTGGGCCAGCCCGCCCACCAGCGAGCACAGCCCGAAGACGACCAGGCCGCCCACGAACAGCCGACGGTGACCGTACAGGTCACAAGCACGGCCCCCTAGTAACAGGAGTCCGCCGAAGGTGAGCGCGTAGACGTGTACGATCCACGACAGGTCGAGCGGCGCGAATCCCAGCGCGGTGCGGATTGCGGGCAGTGCGACATTGACCACCGACATGTCCAGGGCGAAGACGAACTGGGCGACGGCCGCCGCCGCCAGCACCGCCCCGGGTCGCCCCCCTAAGTTTTTATACATGTAAAGAAACTAGCCCCAGGGGATCGCCGTTGTCGACACCTGGGGAATGATGGGGGCATGCCGCAGCCGTCCGCACCGCGCAAATCCCCTGGCCGACCTCCCCGCATCTCCCGCGAGGAGGTCATCGGGACGGCCCGCCGGATCGTGACCGAGGAAGGAGTGGACCGGCTGACCATGCGGCGGCTGGCCATGGAAATCGGCAGCACGCCGATGGCGCTCTACCACCACGTCCACAACAAGGAAGAACTGCTCGTCCTGCTGCTGGACGACTACGCCGCGCGGGCGCTGCGCCGACCCGAACTGCCTGCCCACCCTCGCGAGCGGATCGTGGTTGCCGCCGCCGCGATCCACGAGGCGCTCGCCGCCTGTCCCTGGATCGTGGAAGTGCTGACCGCCGATGACCTGATGTCCACGTCAGCGCTGTGGTTCGTCGAGCAGATCGTCGACGGCCTGGTCGAATGCGGACTATCCCCCGAGCAAGCCGTGCACGGTTACCGCGCGATCTGGTACTACACCGCTGGAGAGATCGTGGTTCGGGCGACAGCGGCCCGGCGGCGCGCGGACGACGACCGAGGGACCTACCGGGAGCAAGTCTTCGGCAATCTCGACCCGGTTGAGCTGCCCCGGTTGGCACAGATCGCGGACCGCTGGGCACCACTGACCGGCGAGGACACTTACCTGGACGGGCTCCGGGCTCTGGTGGATGGCCTTCTCGCCATCCGCTGACGATTTTCCGTCGCCGATGATGTGCGCCTGGCCCTCGGCCGGACACTCCCCACTGGATCTCATGTGTCTTTGAGTGTCGGCAAACGACCGTCTGTCGACACTCATGCGTGTGATCACGAACCCGCAGGTGGGCATTGTCGACAACTCGCGTCGGAAATCAACGTCGGTGAACGGTCGGCGGAGTAGTTTCCGACAATGCTTCTTGGCTACTGCCGCACTTCGACGGCCGATCGGAACCCCGACCACCAGATCGACGCGCTTCTCCGCAACGGCGTTGACCGCGACAACATCCACGTCGACGTCGCCAGCGGCGCGAAAGCCTCCCGCCCCAAGCTCGATCTCGTCATGCAGTTGATGCGCGAGGGTGACACGTTGAAGGTCACCCGGCTCGACCGGCTCTCCCGCTCCGTGCTGCACCTGGTGACGCTCGGCGCCGAGCTGCGCGTGCGCGGGATCGGGCTGCACGTCATCGAGCAGGGCATTGACACCTCCACCATGGAAGGCCGGGCCATGTTCGGGATGCTCAGCGTGCTCGCGGAGCTCCAAAGAGAGCTGATCGTGGCGAACACGAACGACGGGCTCGCCTCCGCGCGGGCCCGCGGCCGGGTCGGCGGGCGTCGGCCAAAGCTCACGGCCGACCAGGCCGAGCTCGCCCAGCAGCTCTACGACGCCCGGGAGAAGACCGTCCAGCAGATCGCCGACATGTTCAACGTGCCCCGCCAGCCGAAGAAGACCGATGCGGCGAAGCCCTGAAAGCTACTGGCGGGTTACTTGTCACTTGGTTCGCCGCTCGTTAACGGCACCCCTGCACCGTCTCCAGTCCGAGTGGCCAGTGGACGAACGTCCGGCTCAGTCGGCCGGCCCGCAGAGTGGGCAGGCCCTCCCGCTGCTCTGCTCCGTACGCGACCACAGGCGGCGAGTCCCCTCTCGCGGGACACGGAAACGTCCGGGCGAGGGCTCGCAGCAGGCCCACGCACCGTGGTCAGGCCATGGCCGAGCCTCGCCGCACAAGTGCCGTCAACGCCAGGCCGGCCACTACGATCGCGGCCCGCAACGGCCACCGGTTCCGCTCCCCCGGTACCGCCGGGTTGTCGGCGCGGCCGAAGGTCAACGCACCCAGGACCGTGCGGGTGCTGCGGATGGGCGCGGTGGCCGCCGAGTGCATCACGGTGGCTTCGCTGTGACGGCGCTGCTCGACCGCGATGCCGGAAGCCGGTGTCCCCTGGTGGAGGCGACGCCCCGCAGAGCCGCGGGTCGATCGCCGGCTCCGCCATCGGCGGCATCGCCGAGACTCATGAGCTGCTGGACTTCTGCGCCGAGCACGGCTTCGGCGCCGAGATCGAAGTGATCGCCGCGACAGAGATCAACGAGGCGTACAAGCGGGCACTGAAACTGAATGTGTCTCACGAAGACGCGGTCGGTCAGCGACGGGCCCTTGGGGAGATTGTGCGTACGGTCTCCTGAAGTCCTCCAACTGCCTTCGCTGGACGGTCGGTCAGGCGGCACCGTCTGCCGTGCCGTCCGTGGCGGCGGGGAAGAGCCGCTGGACGGCTGCGACGACGGCGGCACGGCGGGCCGCCGCGGAGGGGTCGCGGACCTGGTCGGCGGCCGCGTCCACGAGGTCGAGCTGGCCGGCCCAGGCCGTGGC
>NZ_JBIWGA010000064.1:0-15591 GCF_044763345.1 Streptomyces sp. NPDC096132 | reverse complement strand
ATCCCGGTGCTGACCGTCGACGCCGGCCGTACGGACGCGGGCCGCAGGGCCGCCGCCTCCCACACCGCGGCCGCCGCCACCCGCACCATGACCCGCGGCGCGCTGTTCACCCAGGCGGGCATCACCGCGACCCGCTCGGTCGGCGAGCTCCTCGAAACGGCGGCCCTGTTCCACTCCCAGCCGCTGCCGCAGGGCAGTCGCGTCGCGATCGTCACCAACGCGGGCGGAGCCGGGGTGCTCACCGCCGACGCCTGCGCGGAGGCGGGACTGGCCCTTCCGCCGTTCACCCCCGCGATGATCGACGAACTGCTCGGTGTGCTGCCGGACGGCGCCGCCGTCGGCAACCCCGTCGACGCCACCGCCGCGGTCTCGGAGGACCAGCTGACGGAGTGCGTCGACCGTCTCACCCGGTGCTCCGGCATCGACGCCGTGATCGTCGCCCTCGTGCCCACGGCGGTCGCTGCGGCCACCGGTGACGACCTGGTGCGCGCCCTGACCGGGGCTCCCGGACGACGGACGCGGCCCGTGCTCGCCGTACGCCTGGAACAGGACCTGCCCGTCCGGCTGCTGCCCGCGGCCGACGGCGGCACCGTTCCTTCCTACGCGGAACCGCAGGCGGCGGCCCGCGCGCTGGCCCACGCGGCCGGGCGTGCCGGCTGGCTGGCCCGGCCCGCCGGAGTCGTCCCCGCCCTCGACGACGTCGACACCGAGCGGGCCCGTACGGTCGTCGAGGACTACCTGGAGCGGGAGCCCGACGGCGGCTGGCTGGACCCGCGCACCTGCGCCGACCTGCTCGCCTGCTACACCGTCCCGCAGATCCCGTGGGCCTGGGCCGAGACCGAGGACGAGGCCGTGCTCGCCGCCGACCGGCTGCGCGGCTTCGACGGGCGGGTGGTCATGAAGGCCCACTGGCCCGGGCTCCTGCACAAGTCCCGGGAGCAGGCCGTCCACCTCGACCTGCGCGGCGACGCCCAGGTCAGGGCCGCGTTCCGCGACCTTCGGAACCGCTTCGCCGGACTCATGACCGGCGTGGTCCTGCAACCCCTGGCCGCCCGCGGCACCGAACTGTTCGCGGGGGTCGTCCAGGACGAGGTCTTCGGCCCGCTCGTCCTGTTCGGGCTCGGCGGCACGGCCACCGAGGTCCTCGCCGATCACGCCGCCCGCCTCGCCCCGCTCACCGACCGTGACGTCCACGACCTGCTCACCTCGCCGCGCTGCGCCCCGCTGCTGCTGGGCGCGAACGGAGACGCTCCCGTCGACCTCGGCGAACTCGAACAGCTGCTGCTGCGGCTGTCCCGGATGGCGGCGGACCTGCCGCAACTCGCCGAGGCCGACTTCAACCCCGTCCTGGCGACACCGGGCGGCGTCACCGTGCTCGACGCAACGGTACGCCTGCTGCCCCGCCGCCCCCAGGACCCCTATCTGCGCCGGCTGCGCTGAGGAGGAACGGCCATGAGGCACCACAAGGCCGACAGCCTCACGCACCGGCCCCGCGACGCGCGCCTGCGGACCGAGGAGCGGGCGCCGCACGGCGTGGCCGAGGACCGGCCGCGCCTACTGTGAGAGGAGGCGGACCACCATGACCGGCACCGTGTTGGTCACCTACGGAACGACGAACGGATCCACGGCGGGGATCGCCGAGGCCGTCGCCGACGTCCTGCGCAAGGACGGGCTGACCGTCGAGGCGGTTCCGGCCCGGTCCGTGCCGAGCCTGGAGCCGTACGACGCCGTCGTGGTCGGCGGCGGGCTCTACGCGGGGCGCTGGCACAAGGACGCCCGGCGGTTCGTCCGCCGGCACCGCGCCGAACTCGCCGAGCGGCCCGTGTGGTTCTTCAGCAGCGGACCGCTGGACGCCTCCGCCTCCGAGCGGGACATCCCGCCCGTGCGCGGCGTACAGCGGGCCATGACCCGGCTGGAGGTCCGGGAGCACGTCACCTTCGGCGGGTGCCTGGAGGAAGGCGCCAAGGGACGCGTGGCCAAGATGATCGTGCGGTCCGGGAAGGGCGGTGACTTCCGGGACTTCGGCGCGATCGAGGCGTGGGCGGCGAAGGTCGCCGACGACCTGACGCACGCGGACGCCGTGTAGCACACGGAGGAGGGAGAAAGGGCTCCGGGCCGTTCGCCGGCCCGGAGCCCGAAGCGGATTCGGCGATGAGCGCCCAAGCTGGATGTACGGGGCGATCCCGGCAGTCGAGCAGAGGACGGTGAGGAGTGTCATGAAAGGCTTCGTCTTCCACGGCCCTGGGCAGTCCGCCTGGGAAGAGGTCGCGGACCCTGCCGTCAAGGAGCCCACCGACGCCATCGTGCGGGTCGACACCGTCACCATCTGCGGCACGGACCTGCACATCCTCAAGGGCGACGTGCCCGAGGTGCACCCGGGCACGGTCCTGGGACACGAGGCCGTCGGCGAGATCGTGGAGGTCGGCGGTGACGTCCGGACCGTCCGTCCGGGCGACCGCGTGCTGGTCTCCTGCATCAGCGCGTGCGGCCGCTGCCGCTACTGCCGCGAGAGCAGCTACGGCCAGTGCCGCGGCGGTGGCGGCTGGATCCTCGGCCACCTGATCGACGGGACCCAGGCCGAGTACGTCCGGGTCCCCTACGCCGACCTGTCGGTGCACGCGCTGCCCGGCGCGGTCGAGAGCAAGGACGCCGTCCTGCTGGCGGACATCTTCCCGACCTCCTACGAGGTCGGTGTGCTCAACGGACGGGTCCGCCCGGGCGACACCGTCGCCGTCGTCGGGGCCGGTCCCATCGGCCTCGCCGCGGTCGCCACCGCGCGCCTGTTCGCGCCCGAGCGGATCGTCGCCGTCGACCTGGCCGCCGCCCGGCTGGAGGCCGCCAAGCGGCTCGGCGCCGACGCCGTGGCCGACGCCGCCGAGGGCCCCGAGCAGCTGATCGCCGACCTCACCGACGGGCTCGGCGCGGACGTGGTCATCGAGGCGGTCGGCGTGCCGGAGAGTTTCGAGCTGTGCACCCGCATGGTCCGGCCCGGCGGCCACGTGGCCAACATCGGCGTCCACGGCAGGCCCGCCACACTGCACCTCGAAGACCTGTGGATCAAGAACGTGACCATCACCACCGGGCTGGTGGACACCCACTCCACCCCCACCCTGCTGCGCATGGCCGCCGCCGGCCGGCTGCCCACCGCCCAGCTGGTCACCCACACCTTCCCCCTCGAGCACATGGAAGAGGCGTACGACGTGTTCGCCGGGGCAGCCGGCACCGGCGCCCTCAAGGTGGTGCTCGGCGGGCAGCCGCACGACGAGGTCGCCGTACGGGCGGCCTGACGAGAGGACGTGACGGGCCATGGCCGAACAGACGAAGGCGAACGTGAGGCACGGCGCGCCCTCGGGCGATCTGGGCCGTCGGATCGCCGCACGCCGCGTCGAACTGGGGCTGACGAGAGAGGAGACGGCCGCCCGGGCGGGCATGGCCCCCAGCTATGTGGCGCACCTGGAGCACCACCCCGAAGCCGCGCCCGGCAGAGGCGCGCTGCTCGCGCTGGCGGCGGCCCTGCAGACCACGGTCTCGGCGCTCACCGGAGGCGACGCCGAGCTGCCACCCGGCCGTGAACAGGCCGGTCGCGCACCCGAGTTCACCGAACTGAGCAGGGCCGAGTGCGCCGCCCTGCTCTCGACGCACGGGGTCGGAAGGATCGCGGTGCCCACCGCTCTCGGGCCGGTGATCGTCCCCGTCAACTACAGCGTCGTCGACGACACGATCGTCTTCAGGACCGCGCACGGCGCGACACCGTCCCTGGCGTCCGGCTCCCCGGTCGCCTTCGAGGTCGACCGCATCGACGACACCTTCAGCCAGGGCTGGAGCGTGCTGGTGCGCGGGTACGGACACACGGTCACGGACATCGCCGAGGAGCGCCGGCTCGCGGAACGGATGTACAGCGCGCCGTGGACCGGAGGCCGCCGCGACGTGTGGGTGCGCATCGAACCGTATGCCCTCACGGGGCGCCGCATCGTGGCCTGAGCAGGGTCTCTCTCAGGAAGCCGGGGACCGATGGTCCCTGGCCGGGGAGGCCCGCACCGCTCGAGCATGGACAGGGCAGTACCGCTTTGTCACGCGAGAGACGAGAAGGCAGATGCACGCCAACGACGGATTCCGCGAACTCGGCCGGCAGGAGTGCCTGCGCCTGCTGGCCAAGGTGCCCGTGGGGCGCATCGTGTACACGCGGCAGGCGCTGCCCGCCGTCCTGCCGGTCAACTTCTGCCTGGACCACGACGGGGCCGTGCTGGTGCGCACCTCGGCCTCCTCGGACCTCGCGGGCGCGGTCGACGGAGCGGTGGTCGCCTTCCAGGCCGACGAGGTCGACGCCGCCACCCACTCCGGCTGGAGCGTCGTGGTCACCGGCGCGGCCGGCCTGGTGACCGACCCGACCGAGCACGCCCGACTACTGCGCACCGGCCCCCACTCCTGGGCACCCTCCCCCCGGGAAACCTTCATCCGCATAGCCCCCCAACTGATCACCGGCCGCCAACTCACGGCCGGCCGCACCCTGTACGGCGCCCACCTCCTGTAGCAGCCGGCCTCCGCGGGACAACGCTGCGCCCCGCTCACCAGGTCTTGCCGGCCTGTTCTCGGGTCGTGCGGTTGATGCGGTTGAAGAAGTTGGTCGTCGCGATCTCCAGGATGATCGCGCTCAGTTGCTCCTCGGTGAAGTGGTCGGCGGCGGTGTCCCAGATGTCGTCGGTCACGCCCGTGGCGCCGTCCTGGAGTCGGGTGGCGGCCTCGGTCAGGGCCAGGGCCGCGCGCTCCTCGTCGGTGTAGAAGGGCGTCTCGCGCCAGGCGACCACGTTGTGCAGGCGCTCGTCCGTCTCGCCGGCCTTCCGCGCCGCATCGACCGAGGCGAAGACGCAGGGGCTGCAGCCGTTGATCTGGCTGGTGCGCAGGTGGACCAGGGACAGCAGGTGCTTGTCCACGCCCCCGGCGTGAATCGCGTTGTAGAGGTGCTGGATCGCCGTGATCACGTCGGGGTTCGCCGGGCCGTTCATGCGTGCTTCCATCGGTGTCGCTCCTTCGTCGGTTACCTGAGCCCCTCCGGGCCCGTCATCACCCATGACGGAGCGGATCCGAGGAAGGTAACAACATGTCCGACACCAGCCCGGCGGACCCGACGGCCGAGGCGTTCGAGGCCCAGCGCGACCGGCTCCGCTCGGTCGCCCACCGCATGCTCGGCTCGCACGCCGACGCCGAGGACGTGGTCCAGGAGGCCTGGCTGCGCCTCTCGCGCCAGGACGCGGCGACCATCCACAACCTCGCCGGCTGGCTGACCACGGTGGTCGGCCGGATCAGCCTCGACGTCCTGCGATCGCGCCAGGCCCGCCCGGAGGCGTCCTACGACGACCGCCTGTCCGAGCTCGTGGTGACACTCGACGACAGTCCTGCTCCCGAGGACGACGCGGTGCTCGCCGACTCGGTCGGGCTCGCGCTGCTCGTCGTCCTGGAGTCGCTCGGGCCGAGCGAGCGGCTGGCGTTCGTGCTGCACGACCTGTTCGCGGTGCCGTTCGACGAGATCGGCCGGATCCTCGGCAGGTCCACCGCCGCCACCAAGATGCTCGCCAGTCGCGCCCGCAGGAAGGTACAGGCGATCGAGCGGCCGACCGGCGCCGGACGGGAGCAGCGAGAGGTGGTCCAGGCATTCCTGGCGGCGGCTCGCCGCGGCGACTTCGAGGAGCTGCTGCGGGTGCTCGACCCCGACGTGAAACTGACCGTCGCCACCTCGTCCGGCGTAGTCGTCACTCTCGGCGCCACCAAGGTCGCAGCCGGCGCGCAGCTGTCCTCCGGCGCAGCCGCACAGGGGCGGGCGGTGCTCGTCAACGGCCTCCCGGGGATCATGTCCTGGCGCGAGGACGGCACCCCGCTCTCGGTCCTTGCGTTCACCGTCGTCGACGACCGCATCACCGACATCACGGTCGTGATCGACCCGGCCAGGCTCGCACTGATGGACCTGCCGGATCCGGCGTGAGGGGATGGCGACGCCACCGTACGGGGCACGGTCAGCCTCCGGCCCGGCGACGAGAATCTCCGGGGGCAGGAAGCTCCCGGCCCAGACGAGCGAGTGGGGACAAAGCCATCAGCACGGGCGACGACAGCATGGCTGTGGCCGTCACCAGGAGGGTGGTGCGCAGACCCCACTCCTCCGCGAGGAATCCGCCGAGCAGAGAGCCGAGCGGGGTGAGCCCCATGCCCACGAATGTGATCGTCGCGGCCGCGCGGCCTTGCATTCCGTCCGGGGTGACGGCCTGCCGGACGGCCATGACCGTGACGCTCACCAACTGGCCGCCGGCCCCGAACACGAAGTTGACCGCGAGGAGCACGGGAAGCGTCACCGTGGAGGAACCGTGCAGGGCGGGCACGCACAGGAACGCGCCGTCGCCGAGTGCCGCCGCGGACATGAGCACCACGCCATGACCGAAGCGGCTCGGCAGGCGGGCGGCCAGCACCGAGCCCAGGAGCGCGCCCGGCCCCGTCGCTGCGATCGCCAGCCCGACGGCGGTCCCCGACAGGTGCAGTTCCCGTGGCAGGAAGAGCAGATAGACGGTCATCGTGGCGGCGAAGGAGAACTGGAAGGCGGCCGAGGCGAGGCACACGGTTCGCAACGACGTTTCGCCGACGACGAAACGGAGGCCCTCATGGATCCGCCGCCATACCCGAGGGGGACCGTCCGAGTGGTTCGGGACCGGTTCGATGCGACGGATCCGCCGGATCGAGAGGAACGACAGGGCGAAGAACACCGCGCTGGAGGCGGCAGCGATCGGCGCCGACAGCAGTGACACCAACGCGCCGCCGAGTGCGGGACCTCCGATCTGCGCCGCGGACCGGCTGCCCTCGAGCGCGCTGTTGCCCCGTACCAACTGATCGGGCGTCACCAGCCGTACGACAGAAGCCTGGTAGGCCACGTCGAAGAACACGGACAGGGTCCCGACGGCGAAGGCGACCACGAGCAGCGCCGACAGGCCGAGCCGGTCGAGGAGGCCGGCCACGGCGGCGGCGCCCAAGGCCAGGGTCCGGCCGACGTCCGTGAACACCATCACCGTGCGGGTCCGCCGGCTGTCCACCCACGCGCCGACGAAGAGCGAGAGCAACAGGATCGGCGCCTGTCCCACCGCGCGGAGGACGCCCAACTGGCCGGCACCGGCGTCGAGCGTCAGGACGGCGAAGAGCGGCAGAACCACCAGACCTGTGTGTTCGCCGAGTTGGGAGGCCGTCTGGCCCACCCAGAGTCTACGGAAGTCGCCGTCCCGCCACAGGCTTGACGGAACAGGCCGACCGGAATCGGATACGGAGGAGGAAGCGGACGGCACAGGGGTCCCTTGGATTGCCGACGACGAGGCCCGCCACCTGGTGCACAACTGGCGCACTCACGGTTCGAGCGGGAAAGGCTCGCTGTGCCGCGACATCAAGGGCAGCACGCGATGACAGGCCGATCACGGCCTACAACGTCAACGCGCGCTCGGACGACCGACCATCTCTCAACTCCTCGTGGGTCACCGGCTGCACCCGAACACTATCCCCTGTCGGATGTCCCGGGCCAGGTCCACCGATCGGTGGACGCGAAGTTCAACCGGGTGCCTCTGTCCGCCAACTGGGCTGGCCAGCAAGGCTTTTGGGCATGAACTCACTTACTGTGCGCGTGGCGCGTTGGAGCGCTCGGCACCCCTGGCGGGCCATCGGCGGATGGCTCGTGTTCGTGGTGCTGTGTCTGGTGATCGGCATCGGCACAGGCACACACAGCGCGACCACGGCCGACTACCGGGTCGGTGAGGCCGGCCGGGCGGAGGCGATGGCCGCCGAGGGGCACCTGGAACGCAGGTCCACCGAGCAGGTGCTGATCTCCGCCCGGTCGGGCCCCCTCGACCGGACCGCGGCCGAAGCCGCCGCGAAGGACCTCACCGCCCGGATGGAGCGGCTGCCCGAGGTCGCCGGCGTGGCCGACCCGCTGCTGTCCGAGGATCGCCGGATCCTGATGGTCGAGGTGGCGCTGAAGGGCGAGGAACGGGACGCCAAGGACAAGGTCGACGCACTGGTCGCGCAGACCGAGGCCGTGGGGAAGGCGCATCCAGGGCTGCTGCTGGAGGAGACCGGAAGTCCCTCCATCAGCAAGGGAGTCGACCAGCAGCGCAGCGACGACCTGGCGCTCTCCGAGAAGATCACGCTCCCCATCACGCTGCTCACCCTGTTGGTCGTCTTCGGTTCCGTGACGATGGCGGGGGTGCCGCTGCTGCTCGCGCTGTCGTCGATCGCGGCGGCCGTCGGGCTGTCGATGGTGGCCTCGCACCTTTCCCCCGACGCCGGGGTGGGCACGAACGTCATCCTGATGATCGGCCTCGCCGTCGGCGTCGACTACACGCTCTTCCACCTCAAGCGGGAGCGCGAGGAGCGCGCCCGCTCGGACGGCCGGCTGAGCTCCGAGGCGCTGGTGGAGCTGGCCGCGGCGACATCGGGCCGGGCGGTCGTGATCTCCGGACTCGCCGTCGTGGCCTCCACCGCGACGCTGTACCTCGCCTCCGACGTCATCTTCTCCTCGCTGGCCACCGGCACGATCGTGGTCGTCCTGGTCGCGGTGGCCAGTTCCCTGACGGCACTGCCGGCGCTCCTGGTCAAGCTCGGACAGCGGGCCGAGCGCAGGGCGCGGCGCCGCGCCGAGCGTGGAAAGCCGACGCGCCGGACGCGTGGCGACAGCGGCGGCCGCGTGTGGACCGCGCTGCTGCGGCCGGCCAGCAGGCACCCCCTGGCCACCCTGTGCGTCTCGGTTCTCGCCCTGCTCGCGCTCGTCACCCCGCTGGCCGGGTTGAAGATCACGGAGATGAGCCGGGACACGCACTCCCGTGACATCCCCGCCATGCGGGTGTACGACCGGCTCAACGAGGCGTTCCCGGAGCAACGGGTCACGCACCAGGTCGTCGTACGTGCCGACGCGGCGCGCGCCGACGAGGTCACCCGGGCGCTGCGCGAGCTGGCCCGACGCGCCGACGCCGACCCGCTGTTCGCGGGCGCCTCGCGTGTGCGGACCTCCGCCGACCACCGGATCAGTGTGCTCGAGCTGAAGGTGCCGTACCTGGGCAACTCCGACCAGGCGTACGACTCCCTCGACCACCTGAGGGAGGACTATCTGCCCGCGACCGTCGGCCGGGTCGACGGGGCGGAGTCCGAAGTGAGCGGGGACGTGGCCCGGTACGCCGACTATCCCGCTCACCAGAACAGCAAACTCCCGCTGGTCCTCGGGGCGTTGCTGCTCGTGACCTTCGCGATGACCACCTACGCGTTCCGCTCGGTGGTGCTGGGTCTGATCGGTGTCGTACTGAATCTGCTGTCCGCGGCGGCGGCGCTCGGAGCGCTGGTCCTGGTCTTCCAGGGGACCTGGGCCGAGGGGCTGTTGGACTTCCACTCCACCGGTTCGATCGGCTCGCGCGTACCGTTGTTCCTCTTCGTGATCCTCTTCGGGCTCTCGATGGACTACCAGGTGTTCGTGGTGAGCCGGATCAGGGAGGCCGTGCTCGAGGGCGAGTCCACGAGGCAGGCCGTGCTCGGGGGAATCCGCAGGTCGGCCGGCGTGGTGACGAGCGCCGCCGTGGTGATGACGACCGTCTTCGTGAGTTTCGTCTTCCTGCACATCATCGAGATGAAGCAGATCGGTTTCGTCCTCGCGGCGGCCGTGCTGCTCGACGCCTTCGTCGTCCGGATCATGGTCCTTCCGTCGGCGATGCTGCTGCTCGGTGAGGCGAGCTGGTGGCCCTCGCGGGCAGCGGGGCGAGCGGCCGCGGCGTCGGATCAAATGGCCGACGGGCGAACGGCGGTCGACGTACGTTGATCGGTATGACCGCTCTCGCCGACCCGCTCGCCGACGCTTTCTGGGCCACGTCGCTGCGCCGGTGGAACGCGGTGTGCTGGGCGCTGTTCGGTGCGATGGCCGTCGGGCTGGTGACGACGGCTCCGTCCGGCGGGAGCAAGTACAAGGCGCTCGCACTGCTCGGCTGCGTGGTGCTGTGCTACGCGGTGCTCGACCGCTTCCCCGGAAATCCCGTCGTACGTCCCCGGGTCTACCTCTCGGTGCTGGTGCTCGGCCTCGGCGGGCTGGCGTACCTGGGCAGCAGTTACGCGGCGCTGTTCATGGTGACGCTGCCGCACTACTGGATGTTCGGGCGCACCCCGAGGGCCTCGATGGGGTTCCTCGGCCTGGCCACCGGCGCCACGCTGGCCGGGAGCCTGGTCCGGGAGGGCTGGTCGGCGGAGTTCTTCGGCGAGACGCTTGTGTCCACCCTGATCGTGGTCGCGGTCGGCGTACTGATCGGCCTGTGGGCGCACTCGGTCGTCGCGCGGAGCAGCGAACGGGCGCGGCTGATCGAGGAGTTGGAGCGGACGCAGACGCAGCTGTCCGAGGCGCACCAGCGACAGGGCGCGGCGGACGAACGGGAACGCATCGCACGGGACATCCACGACACGCTCGCCCAGGGCTTCGCGTCGATCATCGTGCTCGCGGAGGCAGCGCAGACGGGCATGCTCGAGAATCCGGCGCGCAGTGCCCAGCAGCTCCGGTCGATCGAGTCCACCGCTCGGGAAAACCTCGCCGAGGCCCGGGAGTTGGTCGGCTCGGGGAGGCAGCCGGGGCCGGGCCGGGTGGCGGCCGGTACGGTGGCGCAGACCCTGCGCCGTACCCTGGACCGCTTCGTCGAGGACACCGGGCTCGCCGTGGACGCCGACCTGGCGGACCTCGAGTGCGACCAGCAGACCCGGATCGCGCTGCTGCGCTGCACCCAGGAGTCCCTGGCCAACGTACGCAAACACGCGCGCGCGTCCACGGTGGGCGTGGTGCTGGTCCGGCGTCCGTACGGAGTGGAGCTGGAGATCACCGACGACGGAACAGGATTCGTGACGGGGGAGTCGACGGGCTTCGGGCTCGACGGCATGCGCAAACGACTGGCGGAGCTGGGCGGGAGGCTCACGGTGACGAGTTCGGTGGGCGACGGTACGCGGATCCTGGCGATGATCCCCGTGGCGAGCGAGGTGGAGGCATGAGCCCCCTGACGAACGAGGGATGTCTGCGCATCGTCGTGGTGGACGATCACACGGTGATGCGGGCCGGAGTGGTCGCCCTGCTCGCCGCCGAGGACAGCATCGAGATCGTCGGCGAGGCGGGCGACGGACGCGCGGCGCTCGAACTCGTCGAGCGGTACGACCCGGACGTGGCCCTGGTCGATCTGCGGATGCCCGTCCTCGACGGGGTGGCGACGACGACCGAGATCGTCGCCCGGTATCCGCGGACCCGGGTGCTGATCCTGACGACCTACGACACCGACACGGAGATCGAGCGCGGGGTGGAGGCCGGGGCGATCGGCTACCTCCTCAAGGACACCACCCGGGAGCAGCTCGTCGACGCCATCCGGGCGGCGGCACGCGGCGAGACGGTGCTCGCCCCGCGGGTCGCCGAGAAGCTGGTCGCGAGGATGCGGCGCCCCGTTCAGGACCCGCTGACCGACCGCGAGACCGACGTCCTCAACGCCGTGGCGGACGGTCTCACCAACGCGGAGATCGGCAGACGCCTCGTGATCGCCGAGGCGACGGTGAAGACGCATCTGCTGCGCCTGTTCGCCAAGCTCGACGTGAACGACCGGACGCGGGCCGTGGTGGTGGCCATGGAGCGGGGGCTCCTGCGACGGCCTTAGGGGGTGTGGTGAAAGTCCCGCACAGCACCCGCGGCGCCCGGCACGCTCCCCCACTCTCGGCTTCGCTCGAGCGAGAGGTACCCCCACTCTCGGCTTCGCTCGAGCGGGAGGTACCCCCACCGCCGCACCGGCCAAAGGCCCAAGCAGCTCCGCTACGAGGACCTTCGTCCGGCACTCCCCCAGCCTTCGGCCGGGGGGACCCCAGGGCACGCACCGGACACCGCGGGCACCGCACGGGACTTTCACAACACCCCCTAGGGCGGATGCGACCGCCGGCATGGGACGGAGCGACACCGCGGGGGATCGGTGCCGCTCCTTCTCCCACTGTCTCGCGAACCACGCCGTTCGCACCAGAGCCGGATGGTCCCGGTCGAGAGGGCCGGACGTCCCCCCGGCGTGGCCCGGGCGGGCTACCGGCGGTGCATGGTCTCCAGGGCGGCGGCCAGCACATGCGGGTCGTGGTGGCCCTTGTAGACCTCCGGCGGCCGCTTCGCCGACTTCAGGAGCTGCGCCACCGCCGTCCAGGCGGTGCGTACGGAGTACTCGACGGTGAAGACCACGTCGTCGGGCACCTCCGCGAACTGCCCGATGAAGGCGAGGTTGACCGACCCCCGCGGGACCACCCGGGGGCGGTCGTCGCGGCGGCGCGCCAGGAACTGGCTGGTGATGTACGGCATCACGCAGGGCACGACGGTGGAGGTCTCCAGGACCCGCGCGGCGGTCCGCTCGTCGAAGGGGAGGTGGTGCAGGACCTCCTCGAGGATCTCCCGGCCGGTGCACATGGTCATCGGCTTGGGGGTGTGGTTGCCGGCGCGGCCGGGACGCAGGCCGTAGCCCCACCACACGGACACGCCCTCGGGCTGGTCGCGGTAGACGGGCTGCCGGTTGGCGACGACGGTGAGCAGCCAGGGGGACCCGGTGAAGGTCATCAGACCCCCCTTGCCGGCCGGACGGCCGCTGAACCGCTCCAGAGCCTCCAGGAAGGCGGGGTCCTTCGTGGTGACCGTGAACGACTCCCAGCGGGACTCCTTGACCCGTTTGTCGAAGGCGGCCGGGTTGCCGAAGTCCTCACGGCCGCGGGCCAGCCGGTGCCACAGCAGCCACGCGTCCGAGCGCTCGGGGGCCGGCGGGGGCGCGGAGGTGTGCGAGCCGAGGCTGGAGGCATCGGTCATGGAGCCGTTGGTGACGAGGACCAGGTCCTCGGGTGCGACGGCGATCCGCTCGTCGCGGCCGTGCCGGCTGAGGTGGATGGTGTCGACGGTGCCGCTGTGAATGCCGGGGGTGAACCCGAGGTCGGTGACCCGGCAACCGGTGTGGACGGTGACGCCGCGCTCGCGGAGCCAGGCCACCAGGGGCCGCACGATGGAGTCGTACTGGTTGTAGCGGGTCCGGTGGATGCCCGACATGGACGCGAACTCGGGGAACAGGTGGATGAAGCGCCTGAGATAGCGGCGGAACTCGATCGCACTGTGCCAGGGCTGGAAGGCGAATGTCGTGCACCACAGGAACCAGAAGGTCGTGGTGAAGAAGTGTTCGCCGAAGCAGTCGCTGATCCGCTTGTCGTCCAGATGCCCCTCGGGGGTGGCCAGGCAGCGGACCAGCTCCAGCCGGTCTCGCTCGGAGAACCCCATCGACGTCGTGTCGACGATCTTGCCGTCCCCGTCGACGAGCCGGGCGATGTCGTCCCAGGCGAAGTCCTCGTGTCCGGCGAGGATCTCCTCGGTCACGGAGACGGCGGGGTCGTCGAGGGTGGGGATGCCGGAGAGCAGGTCGTACGTGCAGCGGAACTCCGCCTCGAACATGCGCCCGCCGCGCAGGGTGTAACCGGCGTCCGGGGAGCCGCCCGCGTCCAGGCTGCCACCGAGGCTCCGCTGTTCCTCGAAGAGATGGATGTCGGATCCCTGGAAACCGCCGTCCCGGATCAGGAACGCCGCCGCGGCCAGTCCCGCGATCCCGCTGCCCACCACATGGGCGACCCCCGTGCCCGTCGCTGTCTTCATGCCGGGTTCCTCCTCTGGAACGAACGACGCCGGGTGCGGCTCAGGCCGCGGAGGCGGTCTCGGTGCCGGGCAGCCACAGGTCGGGGCCGAAGACCTCGTAGCGGACGCGCCGTGCGGGAACGCCGGCGGCGAGCAATTGTCCGCGCACCTCGCGCATGAAGGGAAGCGGGCCGCACAGGAACACCGTGGCGTCGTCGGGGAGTTCGACCCCGCTGAGGTCCATCAGGCCGGTGCGGGCGTCGGGTTCCTCCGCTCCGGGGTGCTCGTACCAGAAGACGGCCCGGGCGCCCGGCAGCCGGCCGACGAGGTCGCGCGTCTCGGCGCGCAGCGCGTGCTCGGCGGGGGAGCGGTCGGCGTGCAGGACCAGGGCCGGCCGGGTCGAGCCGAGGGCGGCGAGGTGGGCCAGGATGCCGGTCATGGGGGTGCAGCCGATGCCCGCCGAGACCAGCACGACGGGTGAGGTGGCGTCGGCCGGATCGTCGAGGAACACGTCGCCGAACGGCGAGGACAGCAGCAGCTCGTCCCCGGCACGGACGTGGTCGTGCAGCAGGGCGGAGACCTCGCCCTCGGGTCCGTCGGCGTCACCGGCGACCCGCTTCACGGTGATCCGCCGCAGCTCCCCGCCCGGGTCCGAGGACAGGCTGTACTGGCGCAGCTGGTGCACCCCGTCGCCCATGCGCACACGGACGCTCACGTACTGGCCCGCGCGGGCCCGCGGCGCCGGCCGGCCGTCCGCCGGGCGGAGCAGGAAGGACACGACGTCGGGGGTCTCCGTACGGCGCTCGACGACCGTCCACGGCCGCCAGATCCCGCCGGGCTGGACTCCCGCGTCCTGGTAGAGCAGGGCCTCCCGGCTGATCAGGGCCCCGGCCATCAGCCAGTACACCTCGTCCCAGGCCGCCGCCACCTCGGGGGTGACCGCGTCGCCGAGGACCTCGGCGATCGCGCCGAAGAGGTACTTGTGCACGACCGTGTACTGGTCGTCGGTCACGCCCACGGCGGCGTGCTTGTGGGCGATCCGGGCCAGCAGCGCGTCCGGCCGCGCGTCGGGCCGCTCCAGCAGCGCGCCGGCGAACCCGGCGATCGAACCGGCCAGTGCGCGGCGCTGGGCCCCGCTGGCCTGGTTGCCGCGGTTGAACATCCCGTCGAGCAGTTCCGGCCGGTCGTGGAACATCGTCGCGTAGAAGCGGGTGGTGATCTCGTCGAGCGCTCCGGCCACGGCGGGCAGGGTGGCACGGACGAGGGCGGCGGATTCCGCGGACAGCATGGAACCTCCTGGGGGGCGGGAGTGGAGAGGCGCAGAGGACAGGTCGGTCAGCTCGCCGGAGCGGCACCGCGGGGAGGTGCGGTACCGCTTCCACCAGCAGCGTCTCTCGCCGGCGGGGGGCCGGCCCAGGTCCCGTCGGCCCCTTCGCAGGGCCGACCGGCCCTGATGTGCTCCCTCCTGGTCACCTGCTGTCGCTCGTCCCGGTGCCGGGGAGCGCGGCCCGCCCGGCCTCCAGGCGTGCCACCGGAACGCGGAACGGCGAGCAGGAGACGTAGTCCAGCCCCGCCGCGTGGAAGAAGTGGACGGAAGCGGGATCCCCGCCGTGCTCGCCGCAGACGCCGATCTTCAGGTCGGGCCGCGTGGCGCGGCCCTCGTCGACGGCGATGCGGACCAGCCGGCCCACGCCGTCGCGGTCGAGGGTCTCGAACGGCGAGGTGGCGAAGATGCCCTTGTCGAGGTACGCGGAGAAGAACGCCGCCTCGACGTCGTCGCGCGAGAAACCCCAGGTGGTCTGGGTGAGGTCATTGGTGCCGAAGGAGAAGAACTCCGCCTCCTCGGCGATCCGGCCGGCCGTGAGCGCGGCCCGGGGCAGCTCGATCATGGTGCCGACCGGGCAGTGCACGGGCACGCCGGACTCCTCGGACACCTC
>NZ_JBIWGA010000063.1:0-16846 GCF_044763345.1 Streptomyces sp. NPDC096132 | reverse complement strand
TCCTTGAAGCCGGCGGGCAGCCGGGGCGACCACAGCACGGTGAGGTTGGGCTCGGGGGCGGAACCGAGGTTGTGGAGGGTCTGCAGGAAGCGGAAGGAAGTGCGGGTGACCAGCGGGCGGCCGTCGGTGCCGATGCCGCCGATCGACTCGGTGACCCAGGTGGGGTCGCCGGAGAACAGGGCGTCGTACTCGGGGGTGCGCAGGAACCGCACGATCCGCAGCTTGATCACGAAGTCGTCGATCAGTTCCTGGGCACGGGTCTCGTCGACGACACCCTCGTCCAGGTCCCGCTGCAGGTAGACGTCGAGGAAGGTCGAGGTGCGGCCCAGCGACATCGCGGCGCCGTTCTGCTCCTTCACCGCGGCGAGGTAGCCGAGGTAGAGCCACTGCACGGCCTCGTGCGCGCCGGTCGCGGGCCGGGAGACGTCACAGCCGTACGTGGCGGCCATGCGGGTCAGCTCCCCCAGTGCCCTGATCTGCTCGGCGAGCTCCTCGCGGTCGCGGATGACGTGCTCGGTCGACGGCCGGCCGTCCAGCCGGGCCCGCTCGGCCCGCTTGGCCTCGATCAGCCGGTCGGTGCCGTAGAGGGCGACACGCCGGTAGTCGCCGATGATCCGGCCGCGGCCGTAGGCGTCGGGCAGCCCGGTGATGA
Source organism: Streptomyces sp. NPDC096132 (assembly GCF_044763345.1). Lineage (NCBI taxonomy): Bacteria > Bacillati > Actinomycetota > Actinomycetes > Kitasatosporales > Streptomycetaceae > Streptomyces > Streptomyces sp. NPDC096132. The sequence continues at coordinate 16,194 of NZ_JBIWGA010000063.1, read as the reverse complement.
TGCCGACCCGGCGCGCGGTCCGCATCTCGGGCGTGTACGCGTCGAAGACACCGTCGTTGTGGGTCTTGCGGTAGGTCCCGAAGACCTTCGTCACGAACGGGTCGGGCTCGTAGCCGTACGCCTTCAGGCCGTTCTCCACCATGCGCAGACCGCCGTTGGGCATGATGGCGCGCTTCAGCGGGGCGTCGGTCTGCAGGCCGACGATCAGCTCTCGGTCGCGGTCGATGTATCCGGGCGCGTGCGAGGTGATCGTCGACGGCGTCGCGGCGTCCACGTCGAGGATGCCGCGCGCCCGCTCCTCCGGGAACAGCGCGCTGACCTTCTCCCAGACGGTCCGGGTGCGCTCCGTGGGCCCGGCGAGGAAGGACGCGTCACCCTCGTAAGGGGTGTAGTTGGCCTGGATGAAGTCGCGCACGTCGATCAGCTCGCGCCAGCGCGTCCCGGCGAATCCCCGCCAGGCCTGGGTGACCCGGTCACCGACTGTCACGGTCGCGGTCATCGCCGTTCCTCTCCTCGGATCCTGTGCCGGCGGTGCGATACGTCGGCTCCTGTGCCGGCACTTCGATGCTCGTCGCCCGTGTCGGTCACGGGGAGTGCCGGACGGTGCCCAGGTCCGTCCTCGCGGGACCCGAAGGTCCCGGTCCGGAAGGTCCGTGCAGGGGGCCGGGTGGCCCATGGCCCGCGCGGGCGGTCCGGCACACGCTGGTCGTGAAGGCCGTAGCCGCGCCAGGGAGACTTGCCATGAACGCTTCCACCCCCAGCATGCTGCGCTCGCTGTCCGTCGAACACCGCGAGCGGCTCATGCGGATCGCCCGCGAGGTGTCCATTCCGCAGGGAACCCGCCTGTTCGAGGAGGGCGCCCGCGCCGACCGCTTCTGGATCGTCCGCACCGGGACGATCGAGCTCGACATGCGCGTGCCGGGCCGCAAGGCGGCCGTCATCGAGAATCTCGGGCACAACGAGCTGGTCGGCTGGTCCTGGCTCTTCACGCCGCACGTCTGGCACCTGGGCGCCGAGGCGACCACACCGGTGCGGGCCTACGAGTTCGACGCCACGGCCGTCCGGCTGATGTGCGCGGACGACCCGGCACTGGGCAGCGACGTCACCCGCTGGGTCGGTGAGGTGCTCGCCCACCGTCTCCGCTCCTCCAGGACCCGCCTCCTCGACCTGTACGCCCCCTACGGCGCCGGCAGTCTCGTGTGACTCCGTCCGGCTGCGCCGGCTCTCCACGAGTAGGGCCGGTCGGCCCTGGTGCATCCGGCCCGGGCGAGTGATGATCGGCATGATGGACAGCTCGCGGTCTGTCCGCCGCCGGGGAACGAGGGGTCGATATGACAGAGCCACGCACTTTCACCGAGCAGAACCCGATCCGGGTGTTCCTGCTGGACGACCACGAGGTCGTCCGGCGCGGCCTGGTCGATCTGCTCGACTCCGAGCCCGACATCTCGGTGGTCGGTGACGCGGGCACGGTCGACCACGCGCTCGCGCGGGGCCCCGCGGTGCGCCCCGACGTCGCCGTGCTCGACGTGCGGCTGCCGGACGGCGACGGCATCTCGGTCTGCCGGGAGTTGCGCAGCCAGATGCCGGAGCTGGCCTGTCTGATGCTGACCTCGTTCGACGACGAGGAGGCCCTGCTCGACGCGATCATGGCCGGTGCCTCCGGCTATGTCCTCAAGCAGATCAAGGGATCCGACCTCGTCTCGGCGGTGCGCACGGTGGCCTCGGGCCAGTCGATGCTGGACCCCGCGACCACGGCCCGGCTGATGCGCTCGCTGCGCGCCGAGCCCGAGGACACCCCGGCCGTGCCGTCCGAGCTGGCGAGCCTGTCCCCGCGCGAGCGGGACATCCTGGCCCTGATCGGTGACGGTCTGACCAACCGCGAGATCGGCAAGAAGCTCTACCTGTCGGAGAAGACCGTCAAGAACCACATCTCCCGTCTCCTGGCGAAGCTGGGCGTGCAGCGCCGCGTCCAGGCGGCGGTCCTCGCCTCCCATCTGGAGCAGCCGGAGGCGGGCGAGCACCGGACCAGGTGAGGAGGGACGGATCCCTCGGGACCGCGCGCGGCCGCGGCCGCGCCGCTCACCGCGGGTCGACCGGCTGGACCGTCAGCCGCGTCCGCCCCCTGGATCCACCGAGGTCGCTGCGCAACCGGTCCAGGAGAGGGGCCAGTTGGTCGCGGGTCATCTTGCGGACGCGTCCTTCGTGCGTCCACGCGCGCACGGCCGTGGGATCCAGGAGCAGGACCTCGGGCGTCCAGTCGGCCCCGAAGCGGACGACGGCCCGCATGAGCGGCACCCATTTCAGCTTGCTCGGGTCCCGGAAGCCGGGCAGGGGCGGGAAGCGCGGCGGCCGCCAGCCGGGTCCGTGCACCTGCCGCAAGTCCTCGGCGCGCTCGTTCAGCTCCCGCTCGGCCGCGGCGCGGAACCCGTCGTACGCCTCCCGATCGCCGTACAGCAGGATCAGCACGCTCTCCGGGCGTCGCAGGCGCATCAGCTCGGTCAGTTCCCACAGGGTGCCCTTGCCGGTGCCGGCCACGAGAAGGACCAGTCGGGCGTCCGAGATCAGCGAAGTGACCGTGGGCTGCCAGTCCCGCAGCGGAAGGTAGAGCCGACGGGAACCGGCCGGGGGGAGTGCCTCGTCGGGTTCTCCGACGGCGAGCGGCCGGCCGAAGCCGCGGAACATCCTGCACACGCCTTCCTCCAGCGTGAGCGAGCGACCGTCGACCAGGGCGCCGCCCACTCCCCGCCAGCGGCTGAACGCCTCCGGCATGGTCCGGCCGGTGACATCCTCGGCGAAGGGGCGCAGATAGAGGACGTACGGATGGCTCTTGGCCTCGTCCATCGTCCTGACCACCCGGACGTGGTGGCGCCGCCCGCGACGCCGCATGCGCATGCCGGCCAGCAGGGCCGCCGCTCCCCAGGCCCCGAGCACCACGAGGGTCACAAGGCGCTGCCACACCGGCTGACCGCCGGGTGCGGAGACGAAGGCGGTGCCGTTGTTGAGCGGTGTGACCGCCGCGATGAAGAAGAGCGCTCCCCAGAGCGTGCTGATCAGGCCCACGAGCCGAAGCGCACAGCCGAGCACGGGGCGCTGCCGACGGCGGGGCGTTCCGAACGGCGGGAGGACCGGCGGCTCCGTCATGCCGGACAGCAGATCGGACGCGGTGCCAACTCGCAATCGAACAGCGGAGGTTGCCCGTCGAGTTCGCTCTTTCGTGGCACAGCGGCGGACAGCCGCCGACAGTCGTGGACGGGCGGCCATGATGAGCTCATGGCAGAACACCTCCGCCGAGCCCTCTGGAACCCCGACGTCGTCCCCGACAGCTACACACCCGCCAGCACCGAATACCTGGGCATGCTCTTCGAGCAGTACAAGCTCTGTGTGGAGACGGCCGACCGCGTCAGCGCGCGGCGAGGCGCTGCCAACACCTTCTTCCTGTCGCTCAACAGCGCGGTCGCCGCGGCCATGGTCGGAGGGCTGGGACCGCGTGCGGGTGCCGTGTCGGCCTGGGTGCTCTTCGCGGGTCTGCTGATTCTCGTGGGCCAGTGTTCGGCGTGGTACCTGATGGTCCGCTCCTACCGCCAGCTGAACACCGCGAAGTGGGCGGTGATCGGAGCGTTCGAGGACCGGCTTCCCGCCTACGCCTATTCCCGCGCCGAGTGGACCGAGCTCGGCGAAGGCAAGGACTGGCGCAGGTATGTGCCGCTGACCCGACTGGAACAGTGGGTGCCGCCCCTCTTCGTGGCCGCGTACATGGTGGGTTTCCTGGCACTGGCGCTGTGACGGCTGTGGCCTCGAGGGTTCCGTACCGTCGCCGGTTCCGTCCCGTCGCCGGCGGTCCACCGGATAGGATCCGCGGAACCCTTCCGAGCTGACCGAGTGAGGCAGGCCATGACCGTGATCGCCGTGACCGGACACATGGACCTGACCGAGGCGAGCGTGCGGCCCGTCCGAGAGGCCCTGCGTGACGCCCTGAGGCCGTACGAGCGGATCGGTCTCACCGGGCTCTCCTGCATCGCCCAAGGCGCGGACTCGCTCTTCGCCGAGGAGGTGCTCGCGGTGGGGGGCAGGTTGGTCGCGGTGATCCCGGCACAGGACTACCGGCAGCGGCATGTGAGCACCGACCACGCCGAAACGTTTGACCGGCTCCTCGCGGCGGCGGCCGAGGTACTGGTCCTCGAGTACGGGAGAGCAGACGCGCGGGCGTACGAGGAGGCCAACCGAGTCCTGCTGGACCGCGCGGACCGTCTCGTCGCGGTGTGGGACGGTCAGTCCCGGCCCGAGCGGGGCGGCACCGCCGCCACGGTGGCCGAGGCCCGGCGGGCGGGGCTCCCCGTGGACGTGGTCTGGCCGGAGGGCGCCCAGCGGGAAGGCAGCAGACCCCCGGGACGGTGACGGGGCGCGTCGCGAAGGCGGCAAGGCCCTGATCCGCCGGCACCCCGCACGGCTGTCCTTCGCAGGTAGGGCCGGTCGGCCCTACCCCCGTGCCCCGCTCGCGGGGAGGATGGGCGGATGGTCCACAACGACGGCTTTCGCGCACTCGACCGGCAGGAGTGCCTGCGCCTGCTCGCCAAGGTGCCGGTCGGCCGCGTCGTCTACACCCGGCAGGCGCTCCCCGCGGTCCTCCCCGTGAACTTCTCCCTGGACACGGACGCCTCCGTGGTGCTGTGCACCGCACGGGACTCGGACCTGGTACGCGCCATCGACGGTGTCGTGGTCGCCTTCGAGGCGGACGAGTTCGATGCCGAGACCCGGTCGGGCTGGAGCGTGGTCGTCACCGGACGGGCCACCGTGGTGACCGACCCCGCTGAGCACGCCCGTCTGTCGCAGGCCGGCCCGCACTCCTGGATGCCGATGCGGGACCCGGTGTTCGTACGGATCGAGTCCGAGATGGTCACCGGACGCGAACTGGGCGGAGCGAGCGTCACGCCCTGAGACCGGGCCGCCCCGTCGATCGGCGCGGCACGTCTGGATAGTCGCGGGCGCCGCGCACGGGCGGTGCCGTGCGTGCGCGGGGAGACCGGGTCCGGCAGCATGGTTTGGTAATGATCGTGCTCGCCGTCCTCTTCGCCGTCCTGGGGGCCGCCAGCAACGCCGTCGGTACGGCGTTCCAGCGCAAGGCCGCCTCCACGGCGCCGCAGGGTGGCGGGATCCGGCTGCTGCTCACCCTGGTGCGGCGGCCCGCCTGGGCGATCGGCATCGCCGGGGTGATGGGAGCCGCGGTGTGCCAGGCGCTGGCTCTGATCAACGGACCCATGGCCCTGGTCCAGCCCCTCTTCATCCTCGAACTGCCGTTCGCCCTGCTCCTCGCCGTGCCGCTGATGCACCGCACACTGTCGGCCGGGGGCTGGCGGGCGGTCGGGACGGTGATGGCCGGACTCGTACTGCTCCTGGCCGCGGCCGCGCCCTCCGGGAACCGGACCCAGGCCGCCATGGACCGGTGGATTCCGGTGCTGGCACTCACGCTGGGGGCGATGGCCGTGGCCGTCGTCCTCGCCCGCTCCTCGTCCTCGCCGCTGCTGCGCGCGGCCACGCTGGCGGCGGCCGCCGCGGTCGGCAACGCGCTGACCGCCGCGCTCATGAAGTCGGCCACGGGGCGCCTCGCCGACGCCGGGCTGCCCGCGTTCCTCACCACCTGGCAGACCTACGGGTTCGCGCTCACCGGTGTCGCGGCGCTCCTGCTCCTGGAGAACGCCCTCCAGGCCGGCCCGCTGGCCGCCTCGCAGCCCGCGCTGACCATCGGGGACGCGGCGGTGAGCCTCCTGCTGGGCGTCGCGCTGTTCGAGGAGAGCGTCCGTACGGGCTGGTGGCTGCTCCCCGAGGTGCTGGGCGTACTGCTGATCCTGTGGGGCGTGCTCCGGCTGACCCGCACCGTGCCGCATCTCGTCGACGTCGTGCGGTGAGGCGAGGATCGTGTGACGGCTCTCCGGGAAGCGTGACCGTCAGGGCTTACGGAGAAGCGGCGGTCTGCTCACGTGGCGACGAGATCGGCCCAGCGGGTGACCCCGCCGGAGTGGACGCGCTTGCCGTGCCGGGTCGCCAGCGCCTGGACGATCAGCTCGCCGCGGCCGTGCTCGTCCGGATCGATGTCCGCACGCGACTGGCCCGGCACCAGCGCCGGTCCCGCGTCGGTGACCTCGACCCGCAGGGTGCCCCGGCCGTCTCCCCCGGCCCACGACAGCCGCAGCTCCGCCGGGGGCAGCGCGTGCACGATCGCGTTGGTGAGCAGCTCCGACACCACCAGCAGGGAGTCGTCGACGATGTCCGCGGCGACCTTCCAGCCGGCGAGGACCGCCCCCACGCGTCGGCGTACGGCTGCGACGGCCCCGGGGACGGGCGGCAGCGGACACACGTGTTCCACTGTCTCCCGCGGCAGTATGCCGAGCTGTACCGCCATCTTCTCTCCTCCCGGTGAATGCTGTCGGCCGTTGCCGGAGCCCGGCGCGGATGCCGGACCTCGGGGAACGTTAGGGACCGCGCGGGTGCGGGTCAACGAATCCCGGTCGGCATTACCGAACGCGAAGGCCCGACGGAGGATCGCAGGTCAACGCGCACATGGAGCGAACCCCTCACAGCGGTAATAGGCTCGCCTCATGACCGGCCCGGTCCAGTCGATCGAACGGGCGGCGGCGATCCTGCGTCTGCTCGCCGGGGGACCCCGCCGTCTCGGACTCGGCGAGGTGGCGTCCTCCCTCGGGCTGGCGAAGGGCACCGCCCACGGCATCCTGCGCACCCTCCAGCACGTGGACTTCGTGGAGCAGGACGCGGCCACCGGAAAGTACCAGCTCGGGGCGGCCCTGCTGCACCTCGGCACCAGCTACCTCGACGTCAACGAGCTGCGCTCGCGGTCCATCAACTGGGCCGACGCCCTGGCCGCCCGCAGCGGGGAGGCGGTCCGCCTGGGCACCCCGCTGGAGGGCAAGGTCCTCGTCGTCCATCACGTGTTCCGGCCGGACGACACGTTCCAGACCCTGGACGTGGGGTCACTGCTGCCGCTGCACGCCTCCTCGCTCGGCAAGGTCCTGCTCGCCTTCGGGACCGCGCCCGTCGACTCGGCCCTGGAGTCGGGGCTGGAGGCGTACACCCGGCACACCCTGGTCGACCGGCACCAGCTCAACCGCGCGCTCGCCGAGATCCGCGAGCGCGGCTGGGCCGGCGAGGTCCAGGAGATGAGCATGGGGGAGGCCGGGATCGCCTCCCCGATCCGCGGCCACGGCGGCCTGGTGGTCGGCGCGATCGGCCTCTCCGGCCAGATCGAGCGGGTCTGCGACAGCCAGGGGCATCCCCGGTCGACCCTGGTCAATCTGCTGCGCGAGGCCGCGCGGGCGATCTCCAGAGACCTGGGCGCGACCCGCTGGTGACCCCGTCCCTGCTCGAGACGTCGGAAGGAGACCCGATCATGGTCGAACGGTATGTGATGTCCATCGACCAGGGCACCAACTCCACCCGATGCATCCTCTTCGACCACCACGGGCGGCTGGTCTCGGTCGCCCAGCGGGAGCACCAGCAGCACTTCCCCCGGCCCGGATGGGTCGAGCACGACGCCGTCGAGATCTGGCGCAACCTGCAGCGCATCGTGCCGGAGATGCTGTCCGGTTCCGGTGTCGGCGCCGACGAGATCGCCGCGATCGGCATCGCCAACCAGCGGGAGACGACCGTGCTCTGGGACCGGCGCACGGGCGCTCCCCTGGGCCGGGCGATCGTGTGGCAGGACACCCGCACGGAACCGCTTGTCACGGCCCTGAGAGCCGACCCCGGAGACGAGTTCTTCCTCGAGCGGTGCGGACTGCCCCCGTCCACCTACTTCTCGGCCCTGCGGATCAGATGGCTGTTCGACCAGGTCGACGGGCTCCTGCAGCGCGCCGAGGACGGCGAGGTGCTGTGCGGCACGATGGAGAGCTGGCTCATCTGGAACCTGACCGGGGGGCCCGACGGCGGTCTGCACATCACCGACGCCACCAACGCCAGCCGCACCATGCTGATGAACATCCGCACGCTGAATTGGGACGAGGAACTGCTGGCGTTCTTCGGGGTGCCGCGTCCGATGCTGCCCGAGATCAGGTCCTCCGCCGAGCACTACGCGGCCGCCCGCGCCGTCCTCCCGGGCGTACGTATCACGGCCGCCCTCGGCGACCAGCAGGCCGCCCTGTTCGGCCAGACGTGCTTCTCCCCCGGCGACGCGAAGTGCACGTACGGGACGGGCAGCTTCCTGCTGCTCAACACCGGCGGTGATGTCGTGCGGTCCCGGCACGGGCTGCTCACCACCGTCGCCTACAAGATCGGGGACCAGTCGCCGGTCTACGCCCTGGAGGGCTCCATCGCCGTCACCGGGTCGCTCGTCCAGTGGTTCCGTGACCGGCTGGGGCTGATCAGCAGCGCGCCGGAGATCGAGACGCTGGCCCGGACGGTCGAGGACAACGGCGGATGCTACATCGTGCCCGCCTTCTCCGGTCTGTTCGCGCCGCACTGGCGCAGCGACGCGCGCGGTGTCATGGTCGGCCTCACCTCGTACATCACCAAGGGGCATCTGGCCCGGGCCGTCCTGGAGGCCACCGGCTGGCAGACCCGGGAGGTCGTCGACGCCATGAACGCCGACTCGTCGGTGGCCTTGAAACAGCTCAAGGTGGATGGGGGCATGACGGCGGACAACCTGCTGATGCAGTTCGTCGCCGACGTCCTCGACGTGCCCGTGGTGCGGCCCATGGTCGCCGAGACGGTCTCCCTGGGCGCCGCCTACGCCGCCGGTCTCGCCGCCGGCTACTGGCCGGACCTGGAGGTCCTGCGCCGCAACTGGCACCGGGCGGCCCAGTGGCTCCCGGACATGGACCCGAAGCGGCGCGACGCGGAGTACGACAACTGGCAGCGAGCCGTCGAGCGGTCGCTGGGCTGGGTCAAACCCCCTGGCTCGCCCTGAGCGCCAGAACGATCATACAGGGTCGACCAAGCGAAAACCTGCGGGGCGCACGAAACGCCACGCGAGAAGCGATCACCCTCACCCCCGCCTTCCCATTTTCCCAGCTCAATGACCACATGGCCTGACGTCACGCCCACCCCGCCTCCCTCGGGAATGCTTCGTCCTGTTTACTTGTTCGGACAGTAAACACCTCGTTTCCGACGTTAGGAATGTGATCATGTCGACGGCTTTCGAGTCCTACGACCTGTCCGGCCAGAGCCTCGCGAACAGGATCGTGATGGCGCCGATGACCCGCAGCCGTGCCTACGGTCCGGGCCAGTCCGCCACCCCCCTGATGGCCGAGTACTACGCCCAGCGCGCGGGGGCGGGTCTGATCGTGACGGAGGGGACCCAGCCGTCGGTGGTCGGCCAGGGCTACCCCGACACCCCGGGCATCCACACGGATGAGCAGATCGCCGCCTGGCGCACCGTCACCGACGCCGTCCACGCCAAGGGCGGGGTGATCTACCTGCAGCTGATGCACACCGGCCGGGTCGGCCACCCCACCCTGATGGGCCTGACCCCCGTCGCCCCCTCCGCCGTCACGGCCAAGGGGCAGGTCTACACCCACGAAGGCCCGCAGGACTTCGTCACCCCGGAGGAACTGACCGAGGACGAGATCCGCGAGACGATCGCGGACTACGCCACCGCCGCCAAGAACGCGATCGAGGCCGGCTTCGACGGCGTCGAACTCCACGGCGCCAACGGCTATCTCATCCACCAGTTCCTCGCGCCCAACACCAACCAGCGCACCGACGCCTGGGGCGGCACCCCCGAACGCCGCATCCGCTTCGCCGTCGAAACCGCCAAGGCCGTCGCCGACGCCATCGGCGCCCACCGCACCGGCCTGCGCATCTCCCCCGGCAACCCCTACAACGACATCGCCGAGACCGACCGCGCGGACGTCGACGCCACCTACACCGCCCTGATCGACGCCCTCGCCCCCCTGGGCCTCGCCTACCTCCACCAGATGGAGGCCCCCGAGATCCGCGACCTCACCCTGCGCCTGCGCAAGGCCTGGCCCACCACCTTCATCCTCAACCCCTTCACCGGCATGGAGCCCACCGGCCCCGACGCCCTCGCCCTCGTCGACGACGGCACCGCCGACCTCATCGCCTACGGCGCCCTCTTCCTCGCCAACCCCGACCTCCCCACCCGTCTGCGGCAGGACGGCCCCTACAACACCCCCGACCGCGCCACCAGCTTCGGCGGCGACCACACCGGCTACACCGACTACCCCACCCTCGGCTGACCCGCCCCGACCGCGTAGCCAGACCGCGGCGCCCACACCGGCCACCGGCCGGCGGGCGCCGCGGCGCGAATGCGGAGTACCGATGAACAACGAGACAGGGGGCCCGTCCGCCGACGGCGGAACGGGCCCGGTGGTGCCGCTCAGTCACTCGGTTCGAACAGGTACACACGTCGAACAGCGGGAGCCACCTCGTACGGCGGGGAAGTCGGCCCCGCGCTTCACCGCGACCGCAGTAGGATTAGTTGTTCAGGCAAACTTCAGGGGCGAGGACCGCATGAGCCAGCCGGAGACCGGGAACCGCACCTCCGAGGCGCCGTCCCCGGTGAGCGAGCCGCTGCCGAACGCGGTCGTCGCGGGCCCGGTCAGCCACGCGATCCTCCGTGTGGCCCGGCTGCACCGGATGCTGGCCGGGCAGCTGCTGCGCCAGGTCGGCCTCCACCCCAGCCAGGAACTGGTCATGATGCAGCTCTGGGAGCGCGGACCGCAGCGGCAGACCGACCTCGTGCGCCTGCTGGGCTCCGACGCCGCCACCATGACCCGGACCATCCGACGGCTGGAGAACGCCGGGTTCGTCCGCCGCCACCCCTCCCCCACCGACAAGCGCGCAACGATCGTCGAGCCCACCGCGGCCAGCAACGCCCTGCGCAACGAGGTGGAACGCGCCTGGCTGGACCTGGAGACGAGCGTCGCCGGCGACATGACGGCGGCCCAGCAGGAGGAGGCCATCGAAGTCCTGGGCCGGATCGAGGAGAGCCTCGCCCGCGCGACGGCCCAGCACGAGAGCTGAAAGCCGGCCGGACGGACCCGCCGCCGGATCCGCGCACTCTGTTTCGAACGGGTTCGAGGCGCTGGTGATAGGCCGACCAATCAATGCCCCTCAAAGGCATGCATGAGAGGAACGTGGCCATGGCGACCGACACCACCACAGGAACCGTCCTCGTTCTGGGGGCGACCGGCAACCAGGGCGGTGCGGTGACACGGGAGCTGCTCCGCCGGGGCCGGCCCGTGCGCGCGCTCACGCGTGATCCGGGGTCGGCGAAGGCCCGGGCGCTGGCCGCGGTGGGCGCGGAGGTCGTGGCGGGCGATCTCGACGACCCCCGGTCCCTCGATGCCGCGGTGAGCGGGGCCTACGGTGTCTACAGCGTCCAGGCCTTCATGGGCCCGGGTGGGCTGGAGGCCGAGGAGCGTCAGGGCCGTGCGGTGGCCGATGCCGCGGCACGTTCCGGGGTCGAGCACTTCGTCTACGGGTCGGTGGGCGGCGCCGACCGACACAGCGGGGTTCCCCACTTCGAGAGCAAGGGCCGGATCGAGCAGTACATCGCCGATCTCAAGCTGCCCGCCACCGTGCTGCGTCCGGCCTTCTTCATCAACAACTTCGCCTTCACGGGCCCGCAGCGCGCCGGTGACGGTCTGGTCCTGGCGCTGGGCCTCAAGCCGTACGTCACGCTGCAGATGTTCGCTCCGGAGGACATCGGCCTGTTCGCCGCGGACGCCTTCGAGAACCCGGACGACTACGTGGGCCGCCAACTGGAGCTGGCCACGGACGAACTCACCGGTCCGCAGATGGCCGAGGTGTTCGAGCGGGTCTCCGGCGTGCCCACGCGCTTCCAGGAGCTGCCGGTCGAGCAGGTGAAGCAGTTCAACGAGGAGGTGGGCCTCATGTTCGGCTGGTTCAACGACGAGGGGTTCAGCGCCGACCTGCCTGCCCTGCGGGCCCGGTATCCCGAGCTGACGACCCTGGAGACCTGGGCGCGTCGCGAGTGGACCGCTCCCGCCGCATAGCCGGCTTCCGCTTCCCCGCCCGCACGGCCCGGCTCCTTCCCGAGCCGGGCCGTGCCTCTGCCGCCCCACGCGGGGCCTGTGGTCAGACCGGCTCGTCCGGCGCGGGCCAGGGTGCCGGGCCGGCGTGCACCAGGGCCATCGCCCGCTGCACCGCCGTGGGAACGTGGTCGGGGGCGTGGTCGTGCCTGACCCGCGGACGTCCTTGCCGAACCAGGGGTACACGGGGCCGGTGTTGCCGCGGCCCAGCATGAGGTCGACGCGGCCGTCGGCGAGGAGGAGACGAACGGCGGGTTGTGGTGCTCGCCGGTCGCGAAGACGTCGAAGCCGGCTTCCTCGGCCTTGACAGCGATCGCGGCCATCGCCTTCAGCCGCTCGTGCAGGTCGAGCACAGAAGAGCCCGCCCCTATTCCCCAGATTCCCCAGGATTCCCCTGGGCGACGTCAGAGCTTCGCGAGCGCCTCACGGGCGGCGGGGGCCACTTCCCGGGCGAACACGCTCAGTTGGCGATCGTGGTCCTCGTCCGGCCAGTACGCGAAGCCGTTCATGCCGTGCTCACGGTGGATCTCGAGGATGTGGTCGACCCACTGATCGACCGGCCCGCGGAAGGCGCCGCGGGAGTCCGGCGTGATCAGCCCGTTGAGGTTGTAGACCTTGCGCAGCTCGCCGGGATCACGGCCGGCGCGGGCCCCGGCGTCGTCGAGGCGGGCGACGGCCTCCCCGAGACGGTCCGGGCCGAGGAAACCCAGGGAGGGCATCCAGCCGTCGGCCTTGGTCCCGGTCAGCTCGAGCATGCGGGGACCGTAGGCACCCAGCCAGATGCCGATCGGGTGCGAGGGCGCGGGGCCGGAATGGACACCGGCCACGCGGTAGTACGCTCCCCCGGCCCGTACGGAGCGCTCGCCGCTCCACATGGCCCGGATGACGTCGATCGCCTCCGACAGGGCTTCGAGCGACTCCCGCTTGGTCCTGGGCGGACCCCCCATGGCCTCGATGGCCTCCCAGAAGGCCCCGGCCCCCAGGCCCAGTTCCAGTCGGCCGGCGGACAGCAGGTCGAGGCTCGCGGCGGCCTTGGCCAGCATCGCGGGCGGACGCAGCGGCAGGTTGGCCACCGTGGGCACGAAGGTCACCCGCTCGGTCCGTGCCGCCAGGAAGGTCATCAGTGTCCAGGTGTCGTGGAACGCCTTCTGATACGGGTGATCCTGGATCGTGACGAGGTCGAGGCCCTCCCGCTCTGCCTGCAGGGCGCGCCGCAGGGGCTGGTCCCCGTCCCCCCAGACCGGGTCGACGTTCGCACCGAAAAGCACCGGCAGCCCCATGGCTCGCCTCCTCGTCACCTCGGTGTCGTTGCGGTCACAGTACTCCATTGGTCAGCCAATGAAGACGGGTGAGATGATCGGGCGTGGCACCACACGACGCGACACCGGAGGAGCAGCCGAACATGCCGCCGACTTCCGAACCGACGCCGGGCGAGGACGACGCGGTTCCCACCGTCGCCGACGCCCCGATGAGCGAGGCCATCTTCCGCGCCGCTCGGGTCCACCGGATCATGGCAGGAGCCCTCCTGCGCGAGACCGGGCTGTATCCGGGCCAGGAGCTGCTCATGATGCAGCTGTGGGAGCGCGGCGAACAGCGCCAGGCGGACCTGATCAAGACCCTGGGCCTGGATCCCTCGACCGTCACCAAGATGCTGCAACGCCTCGAGCAGTCCGGCTTCGTCACCCGCCGCCCCTCCGCGCACGACCGCCGGGCCGTCGTGGTCGACACCACGCGGGCGGGTCAGGCCCTGCGTGACCGGGTGCTGCAGGCGTGGCGCGAGCTGGAGCAGGTCACCGCGCGTGGCCTCACCGACGAGGAATACGACCAGGCGATGCACCTGCTCACCCGGATCGAGGCGAACCTCACGGGCAACCCCGCCGGCCCCGGCGCCGACGCTCCGGCCATCTCCTGACCCCTGGAGGGACGCGGCAACGCTTCACCCCCGCCGCCCCACAGCCCACCCAACCGGGGCAACCGCCGCTTGACTGTCCGAACAGGTATTACACCTCCCGCATGGGATGCCGGGCCTCATGCACAATCCGGTTCTGGCCGGTTCGCACCCGGACCCCTCTCTCCTGCGGGTGGGCGACGACTTCTATCTGGCGACCTCGACGTTCGAGTGGCACCCCGGCGTCCGGCTGCACCACTCCCGGGACCTCGTGGACTGGCGGCCGCTCGGCGGTGTCCTGGACATCACCCGCCTCCTCGACCTCACCGGCTGCCCCGACTCGGGCGGGGTGTGGGCGCCCAGCCTCACCCACGCGGACGGCCTGTTCCACCTGGTCTACGCCACCGGCGACGACTGGCACCCCGTCGGCCCGCCCCTCGACGCCACCGTGCTGTCCGACGAGCACGCCGAGGAGTTCGAGAACGGGCAGATCCGGGCCCTCGGCTTCACCGGCGCCTTCGTCGGGCTGTGGGCCTGGGACCTGACCGGCGGCGGACAGGCGGCCGACTTCGACGAGGCGGCCTGGCGGGGCGCTCCCTGACCCGACGGACGTCTGCCCCCGGCGCGTGGCTCACGCCGCGCGCCGACCGCCGCAGCTCGTTCGGATGGCTCTGCACCCCGGGGCAGGACTTCGAGCAGACTCCGGAGCCTCACCCCTCCTATCGTGGACAGACACACCGATGCCCGGCGCGAAGCAGACAGGCAGGACATGACGGAACCGCAGATCGACTACGCGGCGGTCTTCCGCGCCCTGCCCGGCGTGGTGGCGCTGCTCACCCCCGAGCTGGTGTACGCCGACGCAAACGACGACTTCGTACGGCTGACCGGACGCACCCGTGAGCAATTGGTGGGCCGCTACATCTTCGACGTCTTCCCCGAGAACCCGAACGACCCGGCCGCGGCCGGCATGCGCGAGACCGAGTCGTCGATGCTCCGTACGGTGACCACCGGCGAGCGCGACACGATGGCGCTGCTCCGCTACGACATCGAGGATCCCGAGCGCCCCGGGCACTGGCAGGAGCACTACTGGAGCCCGGTCAACGCGCCCGTCCTCGGCCGCGACGGGCAGGTGGCGCTGATCGTGCACCGGGTGGAGGAGGTCACCGACCTCATCCGGGCCTTCGGCGGCCCGGGCGACGACAGCAGGGCCCGGGTGCTGGAGGCCGAGCTGTACACCCGCGCCCGGGAGCTGCAGGAGGTCAACGAACGGCTGCGCCGGGCGCACGCCCGCGAACGCGAGGTCGCCCTGGCCCTGCAGGCGGCGATGCTGCCCGCGCCGGGGCCGACCGGGCAGCACGCGGCGGCGGTGCGCTACCGGCCCGCCGTCGGCGCGCTGAACGTGTGCGGCGACTGGTACGACCTCGCCGACCTGCCCGGCGGGAACCTCGCGGTCGCCGTGGGTGACGTCGTCGGCCACGGCCTCGCCGCGGCCGGTGTCATGGGGCAGCTGCGCAGCGCGCTGAGCGCGGCCTGCCGGGTCGCCGACGGTCCCGCCCAGGCGCTGGAGGCCCTCGGCCTGTACGCGCGTTCCGTCGACGGCGCCGAGTCGACCACCGTCCTGGCCACCTTCATCGACTGGGACGAGCGCACCATCACGTACAGCAGCGCCGGCCACCCTCCCCCGGCCGTGCTGCACCCCGACGGCGCGGTCACCTTCCTCGACGAGGCCACCGACCCCCCGCTCGCGGCCCGCCCCGAACACCTGTCCCGGCCCCAGGCCCGTACGTCCTTCACCGAGGGCTCCACCCTCGTCCTGTACACCGACGGCCTGATCGAGCGCCGTGCGGAGGACATCGACACCGGCCTGAGCCGCCTCGCCGGCTCCCTCGCCCACCATCGGAAGTCGGACCCCGAGACCCTGGCCGACGCCCTCCTCGCCGACCTGCTGCCGCCCACGGGCAACACCGACGACACCGCGCTGATCGTCATCCGGCTCTGAGCCGGCATCCGGCTGCGCCCCGGCCCGCCGGTCCCGGGCCGGTCAGCCCTCCGGCCGGGGCCGGCCGTCCCATGCGGCGGCTCGCCGTCGGGGGCAGAGTGGAAGGAGGAACGCATGTGACATCAGGAGGCGGAAGCAATGTCGCATCCGATGCCTTCCCCGGTCCGGGTCACCGCGCGGCTCGACGCACCGCTGTCCCGCTGGCTGTGGCTGGTGAAGTGGATCCTGGTCATCCCGCACTACGTGGTGCTGTTCTTCCTGTGGATCGCCTTCGTCGTCGTCAG
>NZ_JBIWGA010000062.1:0-20473 GCF_044763345.1 Streptomyces sp. NPDC096132 | reverse complement strand
AGATTCCCTACGACGAACACCGAGCCTTCGCCCCGCTCCTCGAAGCCACTCCGGCTTGACTCTTAGCGCCGTGAGATGTCTTTCCGCGGTCCTGATGTCGATGCCGGGAGTCGGCGCCAGGACCGGAGCCCGCATCCTGATAGAGGTCGGCGACGGCAGCACCTTCCCGACCGCCGGCCACCTCGCCGCCTACGCAGGGCTCGCCCCCGCGACCCGCAGTTCCGGGTCATCGATCCGCGGCGAACAGCCTTCCAGGAGAGGAAACAAGCAGCTCAAGCGGGCCTTCTTCCTCTCCGCGTTCGCCGCCCTGGGCGACCCGGCATCGCGGATCTACTACGACAGGAAGATCGCCCAGGGCAAGCATCACACCCAGGCCCTGCTCTGCCTTGCCCGACGACGGGCCGACGTCCTCTTTGCGATGCTCCGCGACGGAACCTTCTACGAACCCCGGCCGGCCGCAGCCGGCTGATCCTCAGCGGCCTCGCCGCACACGGGGCAGTCCCGCTCGTCGAGCGAGTCCATCACGACCGGATGACCACAGAAGTCGCACGGCCGCATGCCCTCACCCGCCGACTCTCGGACAGGCACGTCATCACTCATGACAGCCACACTGCCACCCGACCACCTTGACCAAAGAGATAGGGGCACCCCCCGGCTTCCGGCGTCTCCTGTACTCATGTTGATCCCGTACAGAATCACTCAAGGCCGCATTCTTCCATTCTGCCCGGCCCGCCCCGCAGGGACATGGGGACCCGGCTCCGGTTGGCGACCTCATCCCGGGTGGTTTCAGTGCCACTTCCCGAGCTGGTAGTCGCCTCCGGGCTGCCGGGTGATGATGTTCATCCGGTTCGCCAGGTTCATGAAGCCGACCAGCAGCACCAGGGCGGCGAGCTGCTGCTGGTCGTAGTGCTTGGCGGCGTTCGCCCACACCTCGTCGCTGACGCCGTGCTCAACGTGGTGACCGCACGGGTCGGTGAGTTATCCAGGCCCTCGGCGGTCAGGATCTTTTGCAGGGAGGCGGGACCGCTGCCGCTGGGGGAGCCGCGTTTCCCCTTCCCCCACACATAGGTGGCGACCAGAGCCTCTCTGAAGGCCACGCGCCGCAGCGCGTCCGCGACGATCGATGCCACCTGCGCCCGGCTGATTCCGGCGTCACCGACATGGGATGCCGAAGCCAGGGCCGAGGGCCAGGAGGGCTTGTACGAAAGTCCGTTTCAGCAGCTCAGAGGGCGAGGTGGCTCCCGAAACGCTGTACCCCAGGTCTGGGAACGCCGGCAATTTGCTCGGCGCTTCGACCGGCACGAGAGGGTACTACGTCGCCGACGGCCACCAGGGCGCGGGCGGTGTCGGTCCCCGCGCGGGTCCGGCGCTCTGGTGCGGGCAGCACGGCCGGCACCAGGCCGGCGGCGTACGCCAGGGCGCGGTCGACGTCGCCGAGCTCTCGGTGGATCCCGACCCTCGATGCCCGGAGTACGTCTCTTTTCAGCCATGCCTCTATAGCGTCCCTGCACGGAAAAGTACTTCCGCACTGGAGCATGTACCTGACATCTTGCATCGACCACTCGTTTCCTACGGCCCGGCCGGTGCCCTCAGCACGGCCGGGCCGTCTCCGGAGGACGCATTGATACCCCCCATATCCGGCCGACCCAGACGCACGCTGGTGCTGGCGGCCACGCTCGGTGCCGCCCTCGCGTTCGGCGCCCCGGGCGCCCTCGCGGGCACGCTCCCCGTCGTCCCCTCCACCGCGCCGGCCGCCAAGGCCCACGCTCCGGCCGCCGTGCCGGCATCCCAGAGTGCGACCTGGGTGGCCGGGACGCGTGCCTACCTCGTGATCACCGCCCCCGGTGACAGCTCTGCGGTCCGTTCCGCGATCGAGGCCAACGGCGGCACCGTCTTCTCGAACTTCGACGCCATCGGCGTGATCGTCGCCCACTCGGCGTCCAGCGGATTCGCCGCCACCATGCGCGGTGTCGCCGGCGTGCAGCAGGTCGGCGCCACGCGTACCTCGGACGTCCCGGCTGACGCCTACAACCCGGCGCTCCCGGCCAATCCGGCCCAGGCCTCGACCCCTGCCGGGGAACCGGTCCGAGCCGACATGAGCCAGATCAAGGCCGACCAGGCCTGGGCCGTGAACCCGGGCTCCGCCTCCGTCACGGTCGGCATCCTGGACACCGGTGTGGACGACCAGCACCAGGACCTGGCGCCCAACTTCGACGCGGCCGACTCGGTCTCCTGCGCCTACGGCAAGCCCGACACCCGTGCCGGCGCGTGGCGGGACGTCGACACGCACGGCACCCACGTAGCGGGCACCATCGCCGCGGCCAAGAACGGCAAGGGCGTCGTCGGCGTGGCACCCGGGGTGAAGATCGCCGCGGTCCGGGTCGCCGAGCCGGGCAACTCCTTCTTCTTCGCCGAGAACACCATCTGCGGCTTCGTCTGGGCCGGTGACCACGGCTTCAAGGTCACCAATAACAGCTATTACACGGACCCGTGGCAGTTCAACTGCCCGGACAACATCGACCAGGCCGCCATCATCGAGGGCGTCAAGCGCGCCCAGGAGTACGCCGAGGGCAAGGGCTCCCTCCAGATCGCCGCCGCGGGCAACGAGAACTACGACCTCGCCCACAAGACGACCGACTCCGCGAGCCCGAACGACTCGACGCCGGTCACCCGCACCATCACCAACGCCTGCCTCGACATCCCGACCGAGCTGCCGGGCGTGGTCACGGTCGCGGCCAACGGCACTGGCGTCACCAAGGCCTCGTTCTCCAACTACGGTCAGGGCGTCATCGACGTCGCGGCGCCGGGCAGCAACGTGTACTCCACCGTCCCCGGCGGCGGCTACGGCAGCAAGAGCGGCACCTCGATGGCCACCCCGCACGTGGTCGGCGTGGCGGCACTCATCGCCAGCGCCAACCCGGGCATCACCCCGGCGCAGCTCCGCGCCAAGCTGGCCGAGCAGGCCAACGACATCGCCTGCCCCTCGGACAGCCGCTGCACGGGCACGACGGCCAATAACTCGTTCTTCGGCGAGGGACAGGTGGACGCGCTCAAGGCCGTCGGGGCCACCCCGCCGCCCGGCGCGTACTTCGAGAACCTCGCGGACTTCGCCGTCAACGACAACGCGACCGTGGAGAGCCCGATCGCCGTCACGGGTGTGACCGGCAACGCCCCGGCCACCCTCAAGGTGGGTGTGGACATCAAGCACACCTACATCGGTGACCTGAAGGTCGACCTGGTGGCGCCGGACGGCACCGTCTACACGCTGCACAACCACGCCGGCGGCAGCGCCGACAACATCGCCCAGACCTACACCGTGAACGCCTCCTCGGAGGTCGCGAACGGCACCTGGAAGCTGCGCGTCAACGACAACGCCGCCTCCGACACAGGCAAGATCGACGCCTGGAACCTGACCTTCTAGCCCAGGGCCGGGCAACGCCCGCGTACAGCACGCACAGCGCCGCGACAGCTCCTCGCCCGCGGCCGCGGACAAGGCGGGCTGCGGTCTGTTCGGCCAGGGCTGCGAACTGCTGGGCGGGCAGAGGGCATATGGGCCCCGGCGGCGGTGTACGCCGCGGTTGGGGCCACCATGCCGGAGGCGTCCAGGAAGGCCGCGGACGGCCTGGAGCCGGTGTCCAGCTCACCGTGCGCCTCCCTGACGAGCTGCGGGGCTGTGTCCGCGCTGCCCGTACGCCAGCGCGGACACAGCCCCGAGGAGTGCTGGCCGGCTCGAGCGGCGGGCCACCGTCCCGGCCAGGACCGAGGGGGCGGCCTCGCCGCGGGAGGCCTGCGCCTTGCGCACCAACTCCTGCTGGGTGCCCGCGAGTGACCCTGCACGCGGCATCTTCCTCACCCATGGTTCGGGAGGACTCCAGTGCCGCTAAAAGCACGGCGCAAAAACGCCGCCCAGGACCCCACCGGCAAGGAGGTCGAATGCGAGGGAGGCGGGGCACCGAGTTCCGCGCACGGTTTCGGCCAAGCCCCTGCGCGGGAGGGCACATCAGAACAGACAACGCAACCGCCCTGCTCGAGCGGTGCTGCTCCCGCCGAAGGGTGCGGAGGCCGCGCGGTGCCAGGGGACCCGGTCCTCGACGGCACGGACCGGCGGGACGGAGCGTCCAGACGCAGGCGGTTACTGGCCGGGATGAACAGCCTGCACGCCGGTGCCCGCATACGCTTTGGGAGTCAGGGTGAGCAGGAACCGGCCGGTGGGGTGGGCGCGGAAGGACGGGCGGCGTGGATGGCGTGGACGGCGGCCCAGGAATGCCCGAAGCGCAGCAGTTCGGTGGCGGTGACCGCGGCGTCGGTGTCGAACGCCTCGATCCGGATGAACCGCAGACCTTTGATGTAGCCGAGCAGACCTGGCCGCTCAGCGTCGCCGGCCGTCAGTGACAGCACCGGCGCATACAGAGCACCGAGTCCGCCGGAGGCTTGACGTAGAACGCGGCGACCGCCTCGTTGAACGGGTCCTTCGGGTCGTACAGCGCCCCGGCGCCTTGTTGTTGATGGTGCTCTGGCTGCTCGCCTTCGCGGCGGCCGCTTTCTCCTTCGTGGCCTTCGCGCCCTTGTCGGCTTCCTTCTCGCGGAACTCGCCGACCTTCGGGTCGGCGCGAGCCTTGTTGTTCCTGTCCTATGGCCACCCACTGGCAACGCCCGTCGCCGCTTTCCCACAGCGTCCTGCGGTCCGCTCTCTGGAAAACCGAGGAGCCGTCCATGGCTGAGAACGCCGATGTCGTCGTGCTCGCCTGCCCCAAGGGCGACCACCGCCGGCAACTGCCGCAGGCCGAGCACGGGGACGTCAGCCACCGCGGGGCGAGCAGCCTGACCGGGCATTCGAGGGAGAGAGACCGAGATATGACCGACCACACCGCCGTCAGACTGCCGTGCACCTGCGCGGCGGCCAAGGTGGTTCGCACGACATGCGGTACCGGCAGTGACTTCGTGGGCCGCAACCCGCCCATTTGGCAAGGATATTGGGTGGTGAAGACAACTCTGGGGCCACTGCAGAACCGTACAATCGCTGATCATGTCCCGATGTAGGACGAATGAGGGGGAGATACGAACATGACGCAACTGTTGCCGGGTGACCTGGTGCGCGTACGTGTGATCGGCGGCGAGCAGGAAACGGAGCGCCTGCTGCGAGGGCTCGCAGAGGAGACCTCGGTGGCCAAGCAGCTCACGCCTATCCCGGCGATCGAGGTCGAGACACCGGGCAGCTTCGGAGTCGTCGACGTTGTACAGGACTTCATCGTCGGCGTGGGCGCCGAACTGACGGGCGCGGCGGTGGCCGCCGCCGTCCAGGCGGCCGTCGCCCGCTTCCGCAAGGCGGACGACGCCTGCGCCGGTGAGCTCGTTCCAGAGGATCTGAGTGTCCAGGCGGAACCGGTCGTATCCGTACTCCTCGAAGCGGCGGATGCCGTTGCCGAGCCGGGTAGGCGCGATCTGCGCGTCGTCGACCGGGTAACGGCGCAGCTTTTCCCTGAGCAGGGCTCGTTGAGCAGCGGTAAGGCGACGGTCCCTTTGAGCAGCTCGTGCGATGCGCGGGTGGTGTCTGAGGCGGGTCAGATCCGCCTGGGCGAGGGCGGAAAGGTGGCTATTTGCCTGTAGCTGACGCTGCAGGCGCAGCAGCCTCAGGCGGTCTTGGATATCCCACTTGTGCTGTCGGCGGCGGGCGCAGCCTCTTTCGTACTGGCGAGCAGGCCACAGGAGATAGCCCTCCAAGACGCGATAGAGGGGATTTTGAAGGGCGTTGAGTACGAGGCCGAGGACCACTGAGCTGGACAGCAGGAGCAGGGTTGCATTGGCGCTGGTGGTGGGCCATATCTGCGAAAAGGGGGTGGTGCTTCGCAGGCTGGGGGCGACGGCGAAGAAAAACACACTCAGGTTGACTGCTGCCGGCAGAATCCACCCCACCAGCAGCGTCCAGGCCCCTACCAGGGCGCCCTTGGCAATGTCCCCCACGGATCACCACTCGTCGTCATCGTCGCCGCCGACATCGGGACCGGGCGGGGTGTGGCCAGGCGGGACGTGCCCAGCGTAGTAGTTGCTCTGCCTGACATCGCCGCCGATAGCAATCTGGCTGCCCGTAATACTGCCGTGGAACATCGGCCCGGATATGGGCGTAGCCCGGAGCACTCCAACCTGCTCCCAGGCCTTCTTCACCGCTTCGAGTTCGTCGCTGTCGCCGAAGCGTTCACGCGCGGCCTTGACGGTCAGGTTGGCGAAGTCGGTGAACAGGGCGTCCTTCTTCAACTGGCCGCCGGTGAGGACGTCGTACCAGATCTGTCCGGCCCGTTCCCAGGCGTGGCCGCCGAGGGTGGTGGCGACGATGTAGAAGGCGTGGTTGGGGATGCCGGAGTTGATGTGGACGCCGCCGTTGTCGCGGCCGGTGCGGACGTAGCCGTCCATGGTCGCGGGCTGCGGGTCCTTGCCGAGGACGTCGTCGTCGTACGCCGTGCCCGGGGCCTTCATCGAGCGCAGGGCGGAGCCGGTGACGCGGGGGGCGAGGAGGCCCGCGCCGATCAGCCAGTCGGCCTCGTCGGCGGTCTGGCCGAGGGTGTGCTGCTTGATGAGGGAGCCGAAGACATCGGACATCGACTCGTTGAGCGCGCCGGGCTGGCCGAAGTAGGTGAGGTTGGCCGTGTACTGGGTGACGCCGTGGGTGAGTTCGTGGCCGATGACGTCGATCGGGATGGTGAAGTCGAGGAAGATCTCGCCGTCGCCGTCGCCGAACACCATCTGCTCGCCGTTCCAGAAGGCGTTGTTGTAGTTCTCGTCGTAGTGGACGCTCGCGTCGAGCGGGACGCCGGCTCCGTCGATGGAGTCGCGCTGGTATGCCTTGAGGAACAGCTCGAAGGTGGCTCCGAGACCGGCGTAGGCGCGGTTGACTGTGGCGTCCGTGCCGGGGTCCGAGCCCTCGGCGCGGACCTTCTTGCCCGGCAGGTCGGTGCGGTGCCGGGCGTCGTAGAGGGTGCGGTGCGGCTTGCCCGCCTCCGCGCCTACGGGTGCGGTGATGGAGGGGGCGCCGACGACCGTGGTCAGCCGGCGGTGGGTGCGTTCGTAAGCGTCGCGCTCCAGCGTGCGGCGGGCACGGCCAGCCAGTTCCGGATCCTCATTCTGGACCATCCGTTCCAGGATGTGAGGTGGCACGAAGCTACAGAAGGTTCGGGCTGCGTCCATCCCTCACATCCCCTCGTCTCTTGAACGACCGTAGCGTCCAGCGAGGTGAGGGCGGGAGCCGAATGCCGCGTTCCGGAAGAAGCCACGGCGGCGGCCTACCCTCGCCCACGTTCCTGGTCGGTGCTCCTCATGCATATTGGCCGCCTGTCAGAGCACAGGCCCGGGGGGTCGGGACAGGAGCCACGCGGCGCACTTCGTGACGGAACAGTGAGACGGCGCACGAAGGCCCGCCTGGACGACGTGCTCAAGAGCCGCCGGCCACTGCTGTACCTCGGATCGCACGCCACAGAGCGGCCTGGGAGCGCCTCGGCGTGCCCTCGCCGTCGGTGCTGCCAGCGGGTTCTCGCCCGGCCAAGGTGCGGTCGTCGACAGCGGCGGCATCCTGGCGCCGTGGTTGACAGAGCACCACGCGGCCCGCCTTGGTCCCGCGCCCTGACGCCTACGTCTACGCGACCGCGCCGTCCGACTTCTGCCCCCCGACCGGGTTCGCTCTGGTGCCCCAGGGGCACCTCGACCGCCAGTGAGCACCATCATGACCACGCAAAAACCGAGCGGCCGGTGATGCAGGAGAGCCTGCTCGTCGCGGGGACAAGAAGATCTTCGTCGCCGGAACCGGCGAGGAGGGCGCCAGCTCTGCGCCTTCATGGCGGCGGTTCCTTCCCGCCGGCTGCGGCAGGACTCGTCGCGGCTCTACACCCAGAGCCGGACTTCCTCATCCGGCAAGCCGTCTTCCTCGCCGAGTCCGCGGGCCTGTACGTCAGATCGGCCACCACCGCAGCTCCGAGGCTGGATTCAGTCTGACATCCACCATTACGCGATGGCGACCCCGGCCGGGTCATCTGTTGGGCATTGCTGAAGCTGACGGTCTGGCAGCTCGCGCTGACGGCTCCTCGACCGTGCGGGAGCGCGCTCGTCGTTGGCGTCGGGGCGAGTCTTCACCGAGTGCGGACGGTGAGAAGCTCCACCCGCGCCGCCGTTACCCCCCCCCACCCACCACGCAGGGCGTGGTGCCGCACGTCTCCCGGCCACGACAGCGGTCTTCCCGCCGTCCACGGTCAGCGTCGTGGCTACGACGACTTCCTCCGGGCTCTGGCACAGATCTTGGGGAACGGTCGCGGAGGGTCAGCACGGTGCTTGATTACGAGGGGTCGATCGACCCTCGGTCTCGAGAGCGCGGTATGAGGCCTGATGTCTGATTGTTCGCTTCGTGCGGGACGAGCGGGCAGGCCGAGGCGACGTCGGTCGGCTGCGGCCGCGACTGAGTGAACAAGCATGGCTCGGTCTCGGTCAGGATCCCGCGCCGGCCGCTTGAGCTTGAGGCGGACGTTGTTGATGGTGTTGGGCGCGACCGCCAGGTCCATCGCCTCGCACACCTGCCGGGCCCGCAGTGAATGGTCGGCCGCGGTGAACACCGCCATGATCTGCTGGCAGGCCGGATGATCCGGCAGCTTCGGTACCGGCGGCGCGGGCGGCCGGGGTCGGCCCGAGGTCGGCCCGGGGTCGGGCAGCCCCAGCAGTGTCCTGCGGGTGATCCGGACTTCCTCGGCGGCCCAGCCGGGTTCGTCGAGCTGTGCGGTCAGAACTCCGGGCCCACATCGCCCTGATGCGTCCCGACCCGCAGACGAGGGCGCTGTAGGAGATGTTCTCCGACCTGATGGACCGCGACGACGCCCGCCCGTACGTCGCCGACAGGCTCGCCGGCATGGACGTCCGGTACGACCTGGGCGACGACGACCACCGGCTCGTCGGCACCCTGTACCCGGGCGGACATGAATCTGACGCTGGAGCGGCCCGACCCGGACGTCGTCACCGCGATGACCCGGTCGGCGGACCTGCTGCGTGACGGGCGTGGGCTCCTGCCCGACCTCGTCGACCGCGCGGAGGTCCGCGATGCCGCGGCCGCGTGGACCGGGCGGGTCGACACCGTCATCGCCCGCACGGACCGGGTGGACGTCGACGCGCTGCTCATCCGGCCCGACGGCTGTGTCGCCTGGGCCTTGCCTACCGGGCAGGACTGCGACGCCACCACGCTGGTGCGTGCGCTGGGCACATGGTTCGGCCAACCGGCCTGAGCAGCGCATTAACAGTCGCCTCAGGTTCGCTCGCTACGAAGTAGGCGTCCAGACAAGCGATGCAACCCGTATGTAGGAGGCTAGTGATGGCAGTCGACACAGCGCCGTCCGGGGAAGCGCCGGCCGACCGGTTGGCAGGCCGGTGGGTGCCGTGGTTAGTGATTGGCTTATGGCTGGTGCTGGCGGCGGGCATGGTGCCGCTGAGCGGAAAGTTGAGCTCGGTCACCACCGACAGCGCCGTAGACACCCTGCCGGCCAGTGCCGAGTCCACCAAGGTGGCGGTGCTGGACGACAGTCTCCCCGGCGGTGACAACAACACGTTCGTCTTCGTGTACCACCGCGCCGGCGGCATGACCCACGCCGACCGCGCGACGGTCGAGCGCCACTACAACACCCTTGCCAAGCGGTACCCGCCGAAGGCGACGGCGGCGGCCGGCGAGGACGACGAGGGCTCACCGACGAGCCCCTCCACCGACCGCAAGGCGATGATGTTCACCCTCGAGGTGAGCACGGCCTACGGCGCACCGGAGGACATCGTCGGCCCGTTGCGTGACGCCGCGAAGGACCGCCCGTCCGGCCTGGACCTCGACGTGACCGGCCCGGCCGCGATCGACGGCGACATGGATGCCGTCTTCGACGGCATCGACGTGCAGGTCCTCCTCACCACCATCGCCGTCGTCACGCTCCTGCTCATCCTCACCTACCGCAGCCCGGTGTTGTGGATCATCCCGCTGGTGGCCGTCGGCGCGGCCGCACTGACCGCGATGGCGACCGTCTACCTGCTCGTCAAGGGCTTCGGCATCGTGGTCAACAACCAGAACTCGGCGCTGCTGACGATCCTGGTATTCGGCGTCGGCACGGACTACGCGCTGTTGCTCATCGCTCGATACCGGGAGGCACTGCACCACCACGAGAACGTCCGGGTCGCGATGGTCCACGCGCTGCGCGGCGCGGCGCCGGCCATCGTCGCGTCCGCGGCCACCGTGGTCGCCGGCCTGCTCTGCCTGCTCGTCGCGGACCTGAACAGCACCAGCGGGCTGGGCCCGATCGGTGCGGCCGGCATCCTGTGCGCGCTGGTGGCCATGCTGACGCTGTTCCCGGCGGTGCTCGTGGTGCTCGGCAGGCGGATCTTCTGGCCGGCCATACCGCGGTTCAGCACGGCCGTGGCGGAGAAGCCGGGGCTGTGGGGACGGCTCGGCACCGCCATCAGCCGCCGCCGGTGGGTGGCGACGCTCGGCTCGCTCGGAGTCCTCGGCGTGCTCGCCCTCGGGCTGGCGGGCAACACCGGCGCCCTGCGGGAGCAGGACCAGTTCCTGTCCGCGCCCGAGTCGGTCACCGGCTTCACCGTTCTCCGCCAGCACTTCCCGGAGCTCGGCGGCCAGCCGATGACGGTCTTCACGCGGCCGGCGCACCAGGAGCGGGTGCTCGACATCGTCAAGGACACTCGCGGTGTGGCCCTGGCCATCCCGGAGCAGACCAGCGGTGGCTGGGCCAACATCTCCGTGTTCCCGAAGGACGCGCCGGACACCGTCGCCGAGTACGACACGATCAAGCGGGTGCGCACCGCCGTGCACGCGGTGAGCGGGGCGGAGGCCATCGTCGGCGGGCCGAGTGCGGAGAACCTCGACACCGAGGTGACCACCAGCCGCGACGAGAAGCTGGTGATCCCGCTGGTGCTCGCCGTCGTCCTGATCGTCCTCGGTCTGCTGCTGCGCGCGATCCTGGCCCCGCTGGTCCTGATGGCCACCGTGATCGTCTCGTTCGCCGCAGCCTTCGGCGGCAGCGTGTTCGTCTTCGACACGATCCTCGGGTTCAAGGGTGTCGACTACTCGGTGCCGCTGCTGGCCTTCCTGTTCCTGGTGGCGCTCGGCGTCGACTACAACATCTTCCTGGCCAGCCGGGCCCGGGAGGAGACCGTGCGTCTCGGCACCAGAGAGGGCATGCTCAAAGCCCTCTCGGCCACCGGTGGCGTCATCACCTCGGCAGGCCTGGTCCTGGCGGCCACGTTCGCGGTCCTTGCCACACTTCCGCTGGTGATGCTGATCGAGGTCGGGTTCCTGGTCGCCTTCGGCGTGCTGCTCGACGCCCTGCTGGTGCGGTCGGTCCTGGTGCCCGCCCTCACCTTGCTGATCGGCCGACGGATCTGGTGGCCGAGCAGGCTGTCCCGTCCGGCGGCGGAGCTGCCGGACGGTCAACAGCCGCTCGCCGACGGCGAGGAGCCCGCGCTGCAACGGTGAGCGCGGCGGCACGGACGAGATCCGGGACGGGGATCCAGGCCCGTCCCGGATTTTTTCATGGGCCCGACGGTCGCCGTCCTTTGGTCCTCCGCCGCCTGCGCCGCGCCGCCGGGGCGGGTCAGCGCACCGCGGTGTCCTCCCCGGCGGTGAGCCGCGCGACAGGGGCGGGCGGGGACGCGGCCGGAAGGTCGACCCGAAGCAGCGCGCCACCGCGTGCGGAGCGGGCGACGGTGGCCCGGCCGCCGTGGGCGTCGACGACTCGCTGCACGATCGACAGCCCCAGACCGGATCCCGGCAACGCCCGGGCGCTGTCGGCACGGTAGAACCGGTCGAACACCCGCGGTACGTCGGCGGCGTCGATGCCCGGCCCGGCGTCGTCGACCTCGAGCACCGCCGATGTGCCCTCGGCCCGGAGCCGGACCTGGACCGGCTGGTCCGCGGGGGACCACTTGCCGGCGTTGTCGATGAGGTTGAGTACCGCCCGCTCGAGCGCGGCGGGACGCCCGCTCACCGACACGGAGGTCACGTCGAGCGCGACCTCGATGCCGGGCACGCGGGAACGCGCCCGGGTCGCGGCAGCCACCACCACGTCAGCGAGGTCGAGCAGCTCGGTGTTCTCGTCGCTCACGTCACCGCGCGCCAGGTCGGTCAGCTCGTCGGCAAGGGTGCTCAACTCGGCCACCTGGGAGCCGAGATCGTTGAGCAGCCGGGTCCGGCTCTCCGCCGGCAGTGCGCTGTCCAGGGTGCCGCGCTGGTCGAGCCGGATCAGCAGCTCGGCGTTGAGGCGCAGGCTGGTGAGCGGGGTCTTGAGCTCGTGGGCGGCGTCCTCGGCGAGCAGCCGCTGGGCCCGCCGGGAGTCCCGGAGCGCGGCGAGCATGTCGTTGATCGACTGGATCAGCCGCCGGATCTCCCCACCGCCCTCATCCGGGATGTCGGCGTCGAGATCCCGGGTGTGCGCGACACGTACCGCGGCGGCGGTCAGCCGGTCGATCGGTGCCAGCCCCGTCCGTGCCACGGTCCGCCCGACAAGGGCGCCGCCGACCACGCAGAGCAGCCCGATCAGCAGCATGCCGAACCCGAACCGGTTGATCGGGCTGTCGTCGACGACGCGGGCCACCTGGACCGCGCCGTCGCCCGCCCGCAGCGTGTAGATGAGGTAGCCGTCCTCGTCGCTGTCGTTCGACTCCATCAGGTCGGCCGACGCGCCCTGCGCCACGCGCTCGGCGTGCTCGCTGACCGGGGGCAGCGCGGGTTGGCCGGCCGGCATCCGGATCGAGCCGTCGGGCAGGATGACCCGCACCAGCCGACCGGATCCGGGATACGACGGCAGCTGGACCTGCGCCAGACCGGCGCGCTCCGCGTTCGTCGCCAAGACGCGGGAGTCGGCGCGCAGCTGATTCTCCGCGGTGTCCCGCAGCTCCCAGTCCAGTAGCTCGCTGGCCACCTGGAAGGCCACGAACACGCTGACCGCGATGGCCGTCGCCGCGATCACCGTCAGCCTGGTCCGCAGGGACCGCCGGCGCCACCATCGGGTCAGCCGGCGCGGTTCCCGGCCGGCGGGCCTGCTCACGGAGGGGTCTCCCGCAGCGTGTATCCCAGGCCACGCAGCGTGTAGATCAATCGCGGCTCACCCTCGGCCTCCATCTTGCGGCGCAGGTAGCTCACGTATACCTGGAGGTTGTTGGCGGTGGAACTCATCCCGAAGCCCCAGATCGCCTCGAACAGCGCGTCACGGGTCAAAACCCGGGTCGCGTTGCTCACGAGGACCTCCAGGAGGAGGAACTCGGTCCGGGTCAGGCGCAGTGGCCGCCCGCCCCGCCACGCCTCGAACCTGTCAGGATCGAGCCGGACGTCGGCGTACGACAGGATCTGCGACTCCCCGTCGATCGGCGTGCGCCGACGCAGCAGGGCCCGCACCCGGGCCAGCAACTCCTCGGTGGCGAACGGCTTGGCCAGGTAGTCGTCGGCGCCCGCGTCCAGCCCCGCGACCCGGTCGGCGACCCGGTCACGGGCGGTCAGCATCAGCACCGGCAGATCCCGACCCGCGGCCCGCAACCGCCGGCAGGTCTCCAACCCGCCGAGGCGGGGCATCATCACGTCGAGGAGCAACAGATCCAGCGTGTCACCGCTCGACCCACCGACCCCGTCGAGCACGGCGAGACCGTTGGCGACGGTGCTGGTGTCGTAACCCTCGACCTGGAGCACCCGCTCCAGCGACTCACGGACGGCCACGTCATCATCCGCGATCATGATCCGCACCCCGGCCCGCCCCCTTCCAGTCGATGTTTTTGCCGCTCATTGTCCCCGGTCAACCTGAGGCCAGGATTAGAGCGTTGCTGGGGACCACGCTCTTACGGATACCTAAGAAATGAAACCTACCGTCGGCCCAGCAGGGGAACCAGATGCCGGCATCGCACCCGGCAACCAGACAGTAGATCCTCCGCGCCGGTCACGGGCGCTCGGCGTCCCCAGGTGGCTCCCGCGCCCAGCCCTCATCATTCCTACGGCTGCTGCCCTTGATCCCGGTGCTCCTGGTGACCGTGCTGCTGGCCGCTGCGTCAAGGTGGTGTGCGGGAGTGTGCGGATGGTGGTGCGCGGGGGCGTTGTGAGTGGTGGGTGTCAGCATGGGGGCATGCCCCCGGCCAGTCCAAGTCGATGGAGATCACGGGGTTCGTCGACCTGGATCAGGTCGAGCCGGTCTTTTTCGACAGGACCTACTACCTCGCCCCCAAGGGCAAGGAGTATGCCAAGGTCTACGCCCTGCTCCACAGCGCCCTGGCCCAGGCGAACAAGGTAGGTATCGCCACCGTCGTCATGCGCAACCGCGAGTACCTGGTCGCCGTCAAGGCAGAAGGCGACGTCCTGGCGATGCACACCATGCACTGGGCGGACGAGGTCAGCGACCCTCGCTGGGAGATCGGGAGGCTCCCGGAGGAGGCGCGGGTCGCCGACAAGGAGCTGCAGACGGCGGTGCAACTGGTCCAGGCGCTGAGCATCGACTGGGAGCCGGAGGAATACCACGACACCTACCAGGAGAAGGTGCTCCAGCTCGTGGAGGCGAAACGCACGGGCCAGCCGGTGGAGAAGGGCGACCCGCCACCACGTTCCACCAACGTCATCGACCTCATGGGCGCACTGGAAGCCAGTGTCGAGCGGGCCAGAAGCGCCCGCAAGAACGGCGCGGAGACAGGAGAAGCCGCCACAGGGGGCCGCTCACCTGCAAAGTTGAGGCAATCGCCCGGGAAACGTCGGGGGCGTGCGGAGAAGAAGGCAGCCCAGACCACAGACCGCGGAGCTGGACGAACTGACCAAGACCGAGCACTACCAGCGCGCCTCCGACGCCGACATCCCCGGACGTTCCTCGATGACCCGCGAGGAACTGGTCAAGGCATGTCAGCGACGCGCGAATCGTGGTTCTGGATCACTTTCAGTGCCAGGGCCACGGAGGGTCACCGAAACCGCGATCATGAACGGCCTCGCGCGGCGAGGAGGACCCGTTTGCGGAGCAGGTCGAAGTTGGCGCGGCCGAACATCTGGCGCTTCAGCATCTTGATCTTGTTGTTGTGGCCTTCGACGGCGCCGGAGCTGTAGCGCAGGCTGAGGCCGGCAACGACGGCGTCGAGGTCCTGGCCGAGGCCGGTCACGAAGGTGTGCAGGGCAGGCAGGTCGTCTGCCTGGACGCTGGTGACCCACTGGTCCAGGTCCCGGCCCTTGCGGTTGTTCATGAGCTCGGCGAACGCGCGGACGTGGCCGGCGGTGCGGTCGAGTGCGGGGCAGCGGGCCAGGATCTCCTTGAGGCGCTGTGCCTGGTCGTCGGTGAGACGGTCGGGGTGGCGGGTGAGCCAGCTGGTCACGTCCCGCACCGACGGTGCCTTGCGAGGCGGATCGAGGGGGAAGGCATCGCGGAGCCGGGCCACGTATTTCTTCACGACGCTCTCGCCGCCGGTGTAGCCGCGCTCGCGTACTTCCTCGAACAGGCGGCGGGCGATGGTGCAGCCCTCGGCCCATCGCTGGTGGAGGTAGGGCTTGTGGGGGTCGAGGATGCTGGTGCGGTCGGTCCACCGTCCGACCAGGAGTTCGTCCGCGCTTGCCGCGTGGGCGAGGCGGCGGACGGTGTTGCGAGCCAGTCCGAGCTCACGGCCGATCGCTCGCAGCCCAACTCCATTGTCGAGGAGGGCGTGGACGGCGCCGTGCTGTTCCCGGATCCGATCGGACAGCCGACCGGCTGTCCGCGGTCCCGAGGGGGAGACCGGTTCGAGCTCCAGCGTCTCCATGGCTGCAGCGGCCTGGACCGCGGCGGAGTCGTGCGGCTCGCGAAGCAGAGCGCGATGCTGGACGACGGTCTTCTCGACGGCCTCGGCGAGGTTCGACCAGATGTGCCACCGATCCGCGACATGGACCGCCTCCGGGGCGCCGATTCGCCCGGCCTCGGCATAGGCGGCGGAGCGGTCTCGGCAGATCACTTCGACGCCGGGGTGAGCTGCGAG
This sequence comes from Streptomyces sp. NPDC096132, assembly GCF_044763345.1. Lineage (NCBI taxonomy): Bacteria > Bacillati > Actinomycetota > Actinomycetes > Kitasatosporales > Streptomycetaceae > Streptomyces > Streptomyces sp. NPDC096132. The sequence goes on along the minus strand of NZ_JBIWGA010000062.1, from coordinate 4,498 downwards.
CCACCGGGCCACCGTCGACGTTGTGCGGTCCGGGAGCAGGTCGATGGGCTGACGGGTCTCGATGTCGATCAGGATCGTGCCGTAGTTGTGCCCCTTGCGCAGCGCGAGCTCGTCCACCCCCAGCACCCGCGGCGTCGTGGTTTCAGGCTCTGGCAGGCGCCGGATCAGCCGCAGCAACGTCGACCTGCTCACCCCGACCGTCAGGGTCTGGGACAAGCGTGCGCCAGCCCGACCGGCCAGCATCACCGCCAGGCGTTCGAGCACGGTCCGCAGACCGGTACTTCGCCGCCCGTGCCGAAAGGTGAGTCCGTCGACCTGCTCGGCGAACGTCGCCTGCCCGCAGGCGCGTTCACGGCAGCGGAACCGCCGCACCTGTAACTCGATCAGCACCGAACGACCGCCGACGGCACTGTCGGCGAGCCGACGTACGGCGAGTTGGTGACCATACGGGCTCGGACGGGTGTGGATCAGGCTGCGTGTCCGGCGTGCGGGACGCTGTCGTCCCGGGTTCACAGCCGGTAGCGTTTTCGACCTCTACACCCTCGACCTGGTGGAACCACAGGTCCTGGAGGAGCACATCACCCACGGCCGTTCATGATCGCGGTTTCGGTGACCCTCCGTGGCCCTGGCACTGAAAGTGATCCAGAACCACGATTCGCGCGTCGCTGACAGCAGCTTCCTTGCGTGCTTCTCGGGGGCTGCGGGAAGAGTGGCGAAATCGTAGATCCCTGGTGACAGAGGAGTCGGGTGAACCTCAACCGGTCCGTACGGAGCACCTCGCACACGATCTTCACGCGTCAGAAGCCTCGTGTGGAAACAAACTTGCCCTTCCGTGGCGTTCTCGATCTTCGAATCGAGGAGGGGAAGGTGTCTGGCCTGAAGTTGTTTCACACGACAGACGGCGGCGTGACTGAGAAGCCGTATCTGAACCGATCATGGAACGTGCGGGTCGAACCGGTTTCTCGCCGAGGTGTTCTTCCCGTCGTACGCGTATGAAGACGGGGCCTCTCGGTAGCTCGAGGATGCGAATCCAACCGAGCAGTGCCGGTAGGCCCTGATGTCGTTGTTGTGCGCCTCCGAACCTCTCCCGTCCAACGCGGCTGCACGATCGTGTGATCACCTCACGCACGCGTACGGCAACGCGGTCGGCCACCGGGACCGGGAACGCCGGTATCCCTCCGACATGTCGGACGCGGAATGGGCGGCCGTCCGGCCACTGCTGCCGGTGCCGGCCTGGCTTCGGGGGAAGGGCGGATCGCACGAGGGGCACTGTCACCGGCAGCTGCTGGACGTGATCCGTCACCTGGTCACGGGCGGGATCTCGTGGCGGGCGATGCCCGCGGACTTCTCCGGCTGGGGTCGGATCCGCGCCTGCTTCCGCCGCTGGCGCGAGCGCGGGCTGATCACAGACTTCCACGACCGACTGGGCGGGAAGTCCGTGAACGGGAGGGCCGCGAGGCAGGGCCCACGGCGGGGGCATCGACGCGCAGTCGGTACGGGCCGCCGCGACGGTGTCGGCAGCCTCACGCGGTTACGACGGCGGCAAGAAGGTGCCGGGCCGCAAACGGCACATCGTGGACCGACACCCTCTTGCGTCAGTGGCCGCATCGCCGATGTCACCGTCGGCCTCGCGGCGTCGTCGGCCGTGTTGTCAGTGGCCTGCGGCATGATGCGGGGCACGTGACGGCCTGCCCGACAGGGGCTTTGAGGCCGTCCTCGACGAGGGGAGTGCTGTGCGTAGGCCGGTCGCAGGCGAGGTGCGTGTTCACGATCGTCAGATCTACGTCGAGAGCGATCCGGACAGCGCCAGACCTGACCTCGCCACGGCGTTCGCGTACCAGATCGGGGGGTTGTGCGGGGCTGCGGTCCCAGGTGTGATCGTCCTGTCCACCGGGCTGTACGCGGGCGACGTCGGCTTTGTCGTGGAAGTCCACGACGCAGCCCCTGTGCTGGACCCGGTCTGGGATGACGTGATGGAGGTGTCCTTCCGCCCAGAGTCGGAACGCACACGGCTGGTGCAGGGGGACGGTGAGGCCGCGTGGGACCTGGGTCTCGCCCGGACCGACTACCGGGTCCGGTACTGCGCCCGGGGGATGGACGAGGGACGGGAACTCTCCACCAGAGTGGCCGGGGAGTCCCGGGCGGACAGCTACCTCCTGCAGTTCTGGCCTGCCCCACCCCGCCCGGAGCAGGTGATCCGCCACACCTCGCGGATGGCCGGGGACCTGCACGGGAACGTGCGCCGGACGGCGCGTACGCCCGAGCAGCTCGCCGAGGCCGAACGCCTGACTCGCCAGGTGTTCCGACGGGCCGCCGAGGAGCGGGCCGAACAGGCCGCCGAGGGGCGACGCCTGCACTACGAGGAGTGGGAGTGGGGCGGGCGGCTGCCGAGCGAGAGGCTGCGTGGTGCCCGCGAGAGCAACGTCCTCGGTCTGCTCCGCTTCGACAGCGACCTGGTGCACGCCCTCGATGTCGTGGGTCCCGAGGTCCAGCGTGCAGTGGCATTGTTGGCCGCGCGGCGGGCCTGCGAGGCTGCGGGCCTGACCGATGTGCCGTGGGTCGCCCAGGCGCTCTCGGAGTCGGCAGAGGGACGCCCTCTGCCGCCGCCGTTCGACGACCCGGCCCGGATGTGGGAGACCCTGCGCTCCGACCCTCGTGTACCGGACAGGACGGTGCTCGAAGCGATACCTCCGGAGTGGCCGCCGTACGTCCCGCCACCGTCCGCGGACACAGGGAACAAGGTCGTCGTGACGGTGCACCCTGCCGTTACGCCGCACACCCCGGGACGGATCTCACAGCAGCACTTCGCTCTTCCCGCCGTGCTCGCCGCCGCCAAGCCCGCCCCGCTCACAGCAGCACTGGACGCGGTGTGGCATGCGCTGAACACGTACGGCGAGCACTACCCCGAGCTGCTGGACGAGATCCGGTCGGTGTGCGCCGAGCGGGCAATGAGTATTGCCGCTGCACTCCGCACCCGTACCACCCCGCCCCGACTGGTCGACGTTACCGCGGTCGCCCCGCAACTTGCCCCGCTGGCACGCACGGCGACCCGGCTGCATCCCCGCCCCGGGTCGCCCACGCCGTACGACAGCTCAGTCGGCGGGCCGCTGCTGTGGCCCGCCGACGAGCCGTGGCCGCACTGCGAAGGGCCGCACAAGTGGGACGGGTGGAACGCGATCCTTTCGCCGGAGGACGTGCGGCAGCGGCGACGCATCCGGGCAGCGGTGGCGAACCGGCCGGGCGGCGATCCCCCGGGGACCCGGTACACGCCCGAGGAGCTGGCGATCGAGGAGCGGATCAAGGCCGGCCGCCCGTGGCCCGAGGGCCCGATCGCCATGCTGCCCGTGGCCCAGTTGTACGTACGCGACGTCCCCTTGCTGCGCCCGCCCAAGCAGGCCGAGGCAGATCTGCTCCAAGTGCTGTGGTGCCCCTTCGACCACCTCGCGCAGCCCGAGACCGCGCTGTTCTGGCGGTCCGCCGCCGCGGTCACCGACATCCTCGACACACCCCCCGAGCCGCCCGCGATCCAGTTCCCCGGCTACCTGCCGGAGCCGTGCCTGCTCGCGCCGGAGCAGATCACCGAATACCCCAACATCATGGAACTGGGCAAGGAGCTCCAGCGACAACTGGAGGACTGGCGCAGATGGCAGGCGGCCGGCGCCGCTCTGGACAGCTTTGACAACACGCCGTACCCGCTGGACAGCTCTGACACGCCCTACTCGAAGGATTTCTACAACGAGCTCTACACGGGCAGGATGTCTGTCGCTCCCGGCTGGAAGGTCGGTGGATGGACCCGTTGGGGCCTCACCGATCCCCTACCCCGGCTCTGCCCCTCATGCGGCACCGAGATGGATCCGCTGCTGACCATCGCCTCGGGCGAATGGAACTCCAACTATCCCGACTGGATTCCCGACGAGGACCGAGCCCGCTCTCTGTCATCCACCATCCATCCCGAACCGCACAACCCGACCATGCTCGACCTTGCTCGAGGCTACGATCTGCAGCTGCACGTCTGCCCGGTATCCCCGGACCATCCGCACATCGAGCTGATCCAGTGAGCCGTTCCCCGGTCAGCGGCTGCGCCGCCGTCTGCCGGACTTCGGTGGCGGCCGCCAGCTCCAGTTCCAGCAGGTGATGTTCCGGCGTCGGCGATCTCCAGCCGGCCTGCCAGGTGACCTCCACCGGGTACCTCGCACGGGTCCAGTAGGAACCGCGCGAGGTGAATGCCCGTCAGGTCAGGCGTCCGCCGCGCTGGCCGCGGAGGTCGACGAACGCGGACGCAACGCGGTCCTGATCGACGAGTCGCACCTGCTGGACCACCAGGAGTTGATGAGGACGATGACCACCAGGCCGCCCACCATGAACACGCCCAAGTTGCGACCCCTCCAGGAGTGATGAGGACCTAAGAGCTTGTAACACGATCTTGTTGAGGTGTCCTGGCCGGGCGTGACCGATGTGACGATTCGGCCGTTCGGGAGGGTGTGAGTACTCGGCCGTG
>NZ_JBIWGA010000061.1:0-21000 GCF_044763345.1 Streptomyces sp. NPDC096132 | reverse complement strand
GCCGCACTGCTCCATGTGAGCAACACCGAACAGTGGCTGAGGGAACATCTGCTCACCACGCGCCCCCACTGAGGCCCACCGCGGGCCGGGTCCCGTGCCGTGTCACCCGGTTACCTGACGCCGATCTCGGCCAGCTGCAACCGGTACTTGCTGCTTTCGTCGGACGCGGGTGCGCCCAGTCTGGTGGCCTTCAGGCGCAGGTAGCGGCCGGTGGCGGAGGTGAGGGTGTAGGTCTGGGGTGCTCCGTTCGGATTGGCCTGGCCGCTGACCGTGCGGAGGGTGGTGTAGGACGTGGATCCGTCGGCCCGGGTCTGGATCGTGAAGTCGACCGGGAAGCCGGCTGTGCCGCCCCCGGCCGCCGCGGTGTCGGTGCGCGGGTGCAGGGTGACCGAGCCGATCGCCCGGTTGGCGCCCAGGTCGATCTCGATCCATACGGGGTTCGCGCTCACGTCGGCGGCGGGGAGGTCGATGCTGGTGAAGCCCTTGGCGCCGCTGACGCTGGTGAGGGTGCCGTCAAGGACGCGGGTCTTGCCCCAGTCGCCGTTCTCCAGTGTGCAGTTGGCCGTGACGGTCGTCGCGGCGGTCGGGACGGTGAGTTCGGCGAGCTGGAGGCGGTACTTGGTCGTCTCGTCGGCGGCGGGCGTGCCGAGCTTGGTGGCCTGCAGGCGCAGGTAGCGGGCGGTGGTCGTCCTGAAACCGTACGTCCGCACCAGTCCGCCCGGGTTGGGCTCCGCGGTGACGGTGCGGACGGTGGTGTAGGTGCTGGATCCGTCGGGGCGTGTCTGGATCGTGAAGTCGACCGGGAAGCCCGCGGTCCCGCCTCCGGTCGCGGCGGTGTCGGTGCGGGGGAAGAGCCGTACGGCGTCGATGTCGGTGTCGGCGCCGAGGTCGATCTCGACCCAGACCGGGTTCGCGCCGACGTCGGCGGAGGCGAACTCGTTGCTGGTGTAGCCCTTGGCTCCGGTCACGCCGGTGAGGACGCCGTCGGTGAGCCGGCTCCTGCCCCAGTTGCTGTTCTCCAGGCTGTTGTTGCTGGAGACGGGCCTGCCCAGGGCGAGGTTGTCGAGACGGCCCGCGCCGGCGACCGTGAACGTCCATGTGCCCGGCTGGAGCGTGAAGTAGACGTACGAGGAGTCCTTGCTCACATACGTCAGGCCGCTGACGCTGCCGGTGGAGGCGCCGCCGGTGAAGACCGTGATGCCGCCTGCCTTGATGACGGGCTGGGAGCCGCCGTAGGTGGGCACACCGACGTGAGCCGTCGTGCCGCTCGGTGAGGTGAGGGTCAGCGTCACCTGGGTGCCGTCGCGGGTGATGCCGAGGCGGATGTCGCCCTTGACGGTGGGCGTCACCGTGTCGATCTTCGTGAGGGTGCCGGTCTGCGGGATGACGTCGAACGTCGTCCATCCGGGCTGTGTGGGGCGGACACCGGCCGCGTAGGCGGACAGCGCGTACAGCGGGCCGCCGTTCCAGGCGTGGTTGTCGGTGCCGGCGGCCTTGTCCCACAGCTCCCACAGGGTGTAGCAGGCGGGATCGGCGACCTGGGCGGCGTACCGGTTGCGCATCCGCTCCTCGGCGACGGTGGCCGCGCCCATGAGGTAGAGCGCCTCCAGGACGTAGAACTCCATGTAGGGGCTGGCGTTGAGGTGGGTGCGCAGTACCTCGGTGACGGCGCGGTGGCGTGAGGCGGGGGCGAGGCCCGCGACGACGGCGAGGGCGTTGGCCCGGTCGTCGGTGTCACGTGTGTACCCGGGCGAACGGTACTCGTTCTTCGAGGAGTTCCACAGGACGCGGTCGAAGTTGGCCTTGATGCTGTCGCGTTGGGCCTTCCAGCCGGCCACATCGCCGGTGTTGCCGCTGAGGTCGGCGAGCTTGGCGGCGGTGTCCAGGGCCAGGTGGTACCAGCAGTTGTCCAGGACGCGGGCGTCGATGTTGGATCCCCAGTCCTCCCAGTCCCAGTCGCCGGCACGGTGGTTGACCAGGCCGTCGCCGTCCAGGTTCCACAGGTTCAGGTACCGCTTGACGGCCGGGTAGGCGCCGGTGACGGCGTCGGCGTTGCCGGTGTAGAGGTAGTAGGTCCAGAACGACCAGACCGAGGCGAGCATCTGGGTGGGCAGTTCGCTGGTCCAGATGGTCGTCGGTACCGGGGAGTACAGCGCCCCGCTGTCCTTTGCCCAGGACGTCAGCTGGGAGATGGCCTTCTTGCCGAGCGCGTGGGAGCGGGTGTCGAAGGTGTAGAAGCCCTCCTTGAGCTGGTTGACGACGTCTCCCCACCACTGGGCGCGTTCGCGGGTGGGGCAGTCCATGTAGTTGTCGCGCATGTTGACGTACATGGTGCGGGCCGCCTTGTCCCACAGTGTGTCGAGGAAGGCGTCGCTGCTGCTGAACGAGCCCGCGAAGTCCGTGTCGTAGCCCGACTCCCGGTACTTCAGGTCGAGGATGGTCACGCCGGCCGGGATGGTGTAGCGCACGGCCGTACCGCTCATCCACGCCAGCGCCTCGAACTCCTGGACGCCGCCGCCGCAGATGTAGGTGGCGCGCATGTTGTAGCCGGTGCCGGGCTCGATCCCCGTCAGGTTGGCTCCGTCGTCGTAGTGATCGGTCTGGATGCCGATCACCGTCCCGGCCGGGGCGTCCACCTTCAGATACGGGGTGACCTGGAGGTTGGACGGGAGTACGGCGGAGACGGCGGTGGAGCCCTGGCCGGTGGCAGGCAGTGCGGCGGCGTTGGCGTAGGACTTCAGCCCGGAGTACCGGAACTGCGGGACCGGCCGCTGCACCAGGCCGTTCCAGGGCGCGGCACCCGCGGCACCGAAGTCGGTGGGTGCGCTCCAGGCACTGTCGTCGAAGCCGGACGACTGCCAGCCGGACATGGCGGTGGCGTTGCGGGCGTCGTAGTAGATGTTCGATTCGGGGAGCCGGAAGTTGACCTGCGTACCGCTGGTGTTGTTCGCGTACCCGGGGTGGACGGTGTGCTTCCACGTGGTGTCGCTGACGACGCGAGTGGTCGTCGATCCGGTCTGGATGTCGGACTGGAACAGCAGGCCGCCCCTGCCGCTGCTGTTGTGGGAGAAGCCCTGCTTGCCGAAGTACCAGACCAGCAGGGCGACGGTGTTGCTGCCGCTGGTGAGGTACGGGGCGAGGTCGATCTCGTCGTAGTAGGTGTCCGTGCGGTTCGGGCCGCGCTTGAGCTGGCCGTCGAAGACCACCAGCGTGCCGTTCACCCACAGCCAGTACTTCGAGTCCACCGCGATCTGGGTCACGGCCTTCGAGGGCGCGGAGGCCAGGGTGAACGATCTACGGAAGGCCACCCACTGGTTCGTCGAACTGGACGCCGCCCAGATCCACCGCCCGGTCCAGGACACCGCGGCGGACGCGGCAGGCGCGAGCCCGGGCAGGACCAGGGAACCAAGGGTGGGAGCGAGGGCCACGGCTACGGCGGAACGCAGGGCGGACCGCCGGGAGATGTGCTGCGTCACGGAGACCTTCCATGGGCTGAACGAAAGGGTTGAATCGTTTCAAGTCCCTGCTTGCAGGCGCGATCCTCTGCTGTCCGGGGGGTGGTGTCAATGGTTCGCGCAAGGATGGGTGGCCGGCCAACGAACTACGTTCTCGGGTCGGCCATTCAAAGTACGAGACGGTCGTCGTCGCCCGCTCGCGTACCCTCAGCGCCCCAGGCGGCAGCGGAGTAGAACCTGCCACCTCAACTCCGCCCGCCCGGGGGGCCGGCTCCTGGCCCGTCAAAGCTCAGAGCCTGTGACGGCCATCCACAGCTCCATGCCGGAGAGCATCAGCCGGCCCGGCCGCTGTGTGCCGGTGTCCGGGACGACCGCCCGGACCACAGGCTGGTCGCCCTTCTCGATGGTCACCTTTGTGCCGTCGTACGTTGGTGACTCGTCGGCCACGACCGAGCGGAGCTTCGCCGCGGCGCGGTCGGCGGTTTTCTCGTCCCTGGCCACGAGGCACAGGATCTCGGTGTTCTTGGCGCCCGTGGCAGCCTGCCGGCCAAGGGCGGACAGGCGTACCGGTTTGGCGGGGGTGAGGGGAAGGAAGTCGGCGCGACAGACGTCGCCCAGGCACTCGGCAAGGCGCTGGTACTCCTTCTTGTCTGCCAGCGAGGCGCCCTTCTTCGGGTTGACGCCCGCCATGGAGGTGTCGCCCTTGACGGTGGCGTAGGAGATCTCCTGCTTCGAGACACTCAACGCCATCGCCCTGCTGCCGGAGTTCGTCCAGTTCTCGGCGTCTCCGGTCCGCTTGTATCCGTTCGACTTCAGCGCCGTGGTGATGGCCGCCACGTCGAACGAGCCCCTCCCAGCGGCCCGCGCTCTCGGTGTCGACGGACGCGTCGATCTGGGTGACCTTCAAGGCATCACCCCACGGCCCGGGCGTGTACCCCAACAGGGTGCCGTCCGGCACACCGACGGAGCCCAGCCCCTTCTCGTCCCCCAGACCTGTGCGCTGTTGTGGGCATGACGAGGGAGCTCAGCGGCGATGCTGCGTTTGCCCCGGGCCACTTACATCAGGCGCAGGACGCCGACGACCTTCCCCAGGATCTGCGCCTGGTCGCCGCGGATCGGCTCGTGTGCGGGGTTGCGGGGCATGAGCCACACCTGCCCGTCCTGGCGGCGCAGCACCTTGACGGTGGCCTCGTCCTCCAGGAGCGCGGCGACGATGTCCCCGTGGTCGGCACTGTCCTGGCGCCGTACGGTCACGATGTCGCCGTCGCAGATCGCCGCGTCGATCATGGAGTCTCCGGACACGGTCAGCGCGAACAGATCTCCGTCGCCCACGACCTGGCGGGGCAGGGAGTAGACGTCCTCGATCATCTCTTCGGCGAGCAGCGGTGCGCCGGCGGCGATCCGGCCGACGAGCGGCACATCGACCGGTGCCTGGCTTCTGCCGCTCAGATCGGGTGTCCACGAGGGCCGCACCCGGTAGGCGCGCGGACGGTGCGGGTCGCGGTAGAGGACGCCCTTGCGTTCGAGGGCCGTGAGCTGGTGGGCGACCGAGGACGTGCTGGCGAGATTCACGGCCTGGCCGATCTCCCGCATCGACGGCGGGTAGCCCTGCCGGTCGACCATTTCCGTGATGTAGCGGACGATGGCTGTCTGGCGGCTCGTCAGCTCGCCGTCGGCGGTTCGGGAACCTGGCGGACGGCCCCGGCGCACGGGCGCGGTGTTCTCCATCCAGGCACCTCCGTACAAGATCATCAGAAGTACCCTAACCCACCGGCTTCCATAATTGGAACACCTTATCGAATACCTGAACCCGGAGAGAGGACTTGGCCGCGCCTCCCCTGCTGCGCCCGCCATGCCTGCCGACCACGCTCGTCCCTGTATCGCGGGCGTATCGAAATCCGCATACGTCACCGCAACGGCCCCCCGACTCCAATGGGGGCATGAACCCCAACGCCTCCCTGCCGGCATCGCCCCGCCTCACACGCAGGCTCGTGCTTCTCAGCCTGGCGTTCCTCGGTTTGGCGAGCGCCGTGTTCGTCGTGCGGCGGCCGCTCATGATGTCCGCTCCGAGGTGTATGGCCGGGCGGTGGCACGGCTGCTTCGACACGTTCAACGGTGTGGTGCTCATGACGTTGGTGACGGTGCCGTTGGCCGCGCTGGTGGTGTGCGCTCTGGCGCTCCGGCGGCGTGCCGTCGGCGTCACATCGGCGTGGCGGCTGTCGCTGGCCGAGGTGGGCATGGTCCACGGGACGGTGCCGTTCCTGTGGCTGACCATGATGCCGGGTGCCGGGGCGGGCACGGTCCCCGCCCGGGTGAGCCTCGTGCCGCTGCGGGACCTGCTCACGATGGGGGTGCTCGGGATCGTCGGGAACCTGCTGGTCTTCGCGGCGCTGGGGTTCTTCGCCCCGATGCGGTTCGCGGCGCCGGCGTCCGTGCCGCGGATCGTGGCGCTCGGGGCGGGGTGCTCGGTCCTGGTCGAAACCGCGCAGTACGTCCTGCGCCTGGACCGGGTGTCCTCCGTGGACGACGTACTGGTCAACGCCACCGGCGCCGTACTCGCCGCGCTGGCGTCGCGCCGCTGGTGGCGCACTGCGGCGGAGGCGGAGTCGGCGTCGGGCCGGCCTCGCCCCACGCCGACGCCGGCAGGCTGAGTCGCGTGTCCGGTGTGCACATGTCTTTGCATACGTCGCCGATATGGTCGGTTGCCTAGGCTTCGGACATGCGTGTTTTGATCGTGGAGGACGAGCCCTACCTGGCCGAAGCCGTGCGGGACGGTCTGCGGCTGGAGGCGATCGCCGCCGACATCGCCGGCGACGGCGACTCCGCCCTGGCACTGCTCGGCGTCAACTCCTACGACCTCGCGGTCCTCGACCGCGACATCCCCGGCCCCTCCGGCGACGAGGTCGCCCGGCGTATCGTCGCCTCTGGCAGCGGCATCCCGATCCTCATGCTCACCGCTGCCGACCGGATCGACGACAAGGCCTCCGGGTTCGAGCTGGGCGCCGACGACTACCTCACCAAACCGTTCGAGCTGCGGGAGCTCGTCCTGCGGCTGAGGGCGCTCGACCGCAGACGCGCGTACGCCCGGCCCCCGGTCCGCGAGATCGCGGGTCTGCGGCTCGACCCCTTTCGCCGGGAGGTCTTCCGCGACGGACGCTACGTCGCGCTGACCCGTAAGCAGTTCGCCGTCCTTGAAGTCCTCGTCGCCGCCGAGGGCGGGGTCGTCAGTGCCGAAGAGCTGCTGGAACGGGCCTGGGACGAGAACGCCGACCCCCTCACCAACGCCGTGCGCATCACCGTCTCCGCGCTGCGCAAACGGCTCGGCGAGCCATGGATCATCGTCACGGAGCCCGGCGTCGGCTACCGGATCGACACCGGTAGGGGCACCATCGCCCCCGGCAGTACGCATGGACAGACCAGTACGCATGCGTAGACGCCCAGGGCTCAGCGCCAGACTGAAACTCACCCTCAGCTACGTCGGGTTCCTCGCCGTCGCCGGCGCTCTCCTGCTGGCCGTGGTGTGGATGTACCTGCTGCGCTACGTACCCGACAACTCCCAGGGCCTGCTCGGGATCTCGCCCAACCGCTACCTCCTTGTGCACACGTTCGCCCCCGCCGCGGCCGTGGCGATGGCCTTCCTGCTCGTGTTCGGGCTCGTCGGGGGATGGATCCTCGCCGGCCGGATGCTCGCGCCACTCACCCGGATCACGGCCGCGGCGCGGAGGGCAGGCAACGGGTCGCTGTCCCACCGGATCCGCATGAAGGGCCGCCAGGACGAATTCCGTGAGCTCTCCGACGCGTTCGACTCGATGCTCGGACAACTCGAGTCCCACGTCGCCGAGCAGCGGAGGTTCGCCGCGAACGCCTCCCACGAACTGCGCACCCCGCTGGCGATCTCGCGGACGCTCCTCGACGTCGCCCGCAAGGACCCCACACGGGACCGGGGCGAACTCATCGAACGCCTGCACGCCGTCAACACGCGGGCGATCGACCTCACGGAGGCTCTCCTGCTGCTCAGCCGCGGCGACCGCGGAAACTTCACGCGCGAGAGCGTCGACCTCTCCCTCATCGCCGAGGAAGCCGCCGAAACGCTGCTTCCCGTCGCCGAACAGCGCCGGATCACGCTCGACGTCACCGGCGGAGCGGCCCGGACCAACGGCTCCCCGGAGCTCCTGCTGCGGGTGGTGACGAACCTCGTCCAGAACGCCGTCGTCCACAACCTCCCCGTCGGCGGCACCGTGACGGTCCACACCGAGGCGCACGGCGACACGAGCGTGCTGCGGGTCGAGAACACGGGCCGCCGCCTCCCACCGGAACTGGTACCGACCCTCACCGAACCCTTCCAGCGCGGAACGCAACGCGTACGCGCCGACGAGCACGCCGGCGTCGGCCTCGGCCTGGCCATCGTGCAGAGCATCGTCCGCGCCCACGAGGGGACCCTCACCCTCGTCCCCCGCCCCACCGGCGGCCTCCTCGTCACGGTCCGGCTTCCCGGCACGCCGTAGGCATCGTCCCGGGCAGGCCCCGGGCAGGCCCGCTGGATCGTTGACAGGAAGTCCCTCGATCCGCCGGAGAAGCGATGGTCGTGCAGAACGTTTTGGATGCCCAGCTTGTCCGCCATCAGCGAGAGAACGCCCGCCGCGTCGGGGGTCCTGCTGGTGTCCGGCTGCGATGTGCTGCTCGTGCCCGAGCAGGGCGAGGCCGTGGTCCTGCGGGCCCGGGACATCCTCGTGGCGGACGGCCGTATCGAGGAGGTACGGCCGGCCGGTGCCCCCGGCGCGCCGAAGTCGGCGGAGGTGATCGACGGTCGGGGCCTGCTGGCCGTACCGGGTCTGGTCGACGCGCACACGCACAGCCCCATGACGCTGATGCGCGGTGCGGCCGAGGACGTGACGGTCGAGGGCTGGTTCAACGACCGTGTGTGGCCGATGGAGAGGTGGGTCGCGATGGGGCCGACCCTGGGTCCCACCCTTGTTGCCGGCGTTCCAAAAGTTGGGGTACTCGGTGATGTGCTCCGGCGCGAGCACGCAACGTTCGGGCACAGGGACACCACAGCACCTGGAGCAGATCAGCCTGTCCGGGCGGTCGCAGCAGGAGTATGTCGCGCACGTACCGCTGACGTCAGGCAGCTTCCCCGGTCAGTGGGCGGACCCGCGCGCCGGCCTGCGGATCATTCCCTGGCGTTTTTTCGGCGAGAATCGCTGGGACACCTCCCTGCCACCGCCGAGACCCTCCGCGCCGCGCAGCCCACCGTACAGCCCACCCGGGATGCGGCTGGTGGCGGCTCCGACGATGCTGGCCGAGGCCCCTGAACGGCCGTCCGCGCCCGTTGACGCCGAGCGTCAACGGCGAGCCCGACAGTGGGAGGAGGCGTCATGACACCTCTGACTCGGGTGATTCGCATCCCGCTGAAGGGCGAGGGCTGCGTCCTGGCCGAGGATCTGACCGCGACCGGCGTCGAGGGCACGGTGAGGGCCGACCCTATCGGCGACGCGCTGCCTGATCTGCCCAGGAGCCTGGAGGGATCCCTGGAGCCGGTCGCTACGGCGGCACGCGACGCACTCGACCAGCCTCACGAGGCCCACCCGAACGAGATCACGGTCGAATTCGGGATCGGTCCGGCGGTCGAGGCGGGTGCCGTGATCACCAAGGGTCGGGCCACCGGGCACCTGAAGGGCACGGTGTCGTGGAAGCGGGACAGGCCCGGTGGACAGCCCTGAAGCCGTCTCGCCGGGGCTGCTGTCAGCCGTGGCCCAAATCCTGGGCCCGGACGGGAGGGTGGCCGGTGCGGGCTTCCTGGTGACCGAGGGGATGCTGGTCACATGCGCACACGTGGTCCGGGAGGCCGGCGGCGGGCCCGGCTCGCGGGTACGGCTGACGTTCCCGCACGTGGAGGGGGCGCCTCGAGCCGAGGGGCAGGTGCTGGGCGGGGCGTGGCGTGCTCCTGAGGCCGAGGACGTGGCGTTCGTGCGGCTGAACGGTGTCACGGAGGGGGCGGGGGTGGTGCCGTTGGGGTCCGCGGCAGGGTGCCGGGGGCATCAGGTGCGTTCGTTCGGATTCCCCGCCCAGGCTCCGCCAGAAGGACACTTCGGCTTCGGCGTCGCCGGTGAGTTGTTGCCGTCCACCGGGGGCAGGGGCGCACACCTGCAGTTGACCGATGCCAACGACCTGACGACCGGCTTCAGCGGCGCGCCGGTCCTGGATGAGGTGACCGGGCTGGTCATCGGGATGCTCACGGAGATCACCGCCCCCGACGCGTACGACCGGGGGCAGGGAATCGCTTACGTCACGCCGACGTACGTGCTGCGGAAGATCCGGCCGGAGCTGGCCGAGCGGGAGGTGGCCCCGTACCGGGGGCTGGAGTCGTTCACAGCAGAGCAAGCCCGGTGGTTCGAGGGCCGTACGGACGCGGTACGGCAGGTCGTCGCGAACCTGGCACGTCACCGGCGGCTGACACTGCTGCTGGGCCCCTCCGGCTCGGGCAAGTCATCGCTGGTCCAGGCCGGACTGCTGGGTGCGCTGGAGGCGGGTGAGGTACCGGGCAGCGACCGATGGCTGCCCGTCCTGGCCCGGCCGAGACAAGACCTATTGGTCGAGATCGAACACGCGGGACTCCCAGGAGCCGCCACAGACTCAATCGCCACAGCGGTCAACCGGCGACTCGCGGCGGAACCCGCCTACGATCGTGTCCTGTTGGTCGTCGACCAGTTCGAAGAGCTCCTCACCGGCGGACGTCAGGACCGCCCGGCCGCCGTGGACCAGATCACCACGGCGATCGGCTCGCACGCCGCGCTCACGGTGATCCTGATCATGAGGGACGACTTCTACCCCCAGCTCGCCGCTCTCGCCCCCGCGCTGCTGGACGCCGCGGTGCCGGGGATCCTCAACGTGCCGGGCACGCTCAGCCAACAGGACCTGCACGACATCGTCAGCCTGCCGGCCCAGGACGTGGGGCTTCGCCTCCAGCCGGGGCTCGCCGAGCAGATCGTCGCCGACGTCCTGGCCACCACACCCGAGACCACCAGCACCCGTCAGGCACCCGCCACGGTACTGCCGATGCTCGAACTC
The DNA here is from genome assembly GCF_044763345.1 of Streptomyces sp. NPDC096132. Classification (NCBI taxonomy): domain Bacteria; kingdom Bacillati; phylum Actinomycetota; class Actinomycetes; order Kitasatosporales; family Streptomycetaceae; genus Streptomyces; species Streptomyces sp. NPDC096132. The sequence continues at coordinate 10,477 of NZ_JBIWGA010000061.1, read as the reverse complement.
ACGCTCAGCCAGCTGTGGCAGCGCCGCCAGGACGGGTACCTCACCCATGAGGCCTACCGGCGCATCGGAGCCGTCGGCGGAAGCCTGACCACATGGTGCGACACCGCCCTCGAGCACCTGCCCGACGCCCAGCGACCCGTCGCCCGGCGCATCCTCACCTCCCTGGTCCGCCCGGCCGACCCGACCCACCACATCCCCGCCGTCCGTGCCCAGGTACCTCTCGACGAACTCCGCGACATTGCATCCGACGACGGTGGCCAGGACGTCGACGAGGTCATCTCCGCCCTCACCCGCCACCGCATCATCACCACCCAACGCCCCGACGCCCCTCCGCGGCAGCCGGTGGCCGAACTCGTCCACGACGCCCTCATCCGTGACTGGGGCACCCTGCGCGATTGGGTCGGACAGGACCACCGCTTCCAGGAATGGCTCGACCGCACCCGGGAACGACGTGCCCGCTGGGCTGGGGGAAACGATCCCGGAGACCTTATGGCGGGAACAGCACTGGCGGAAGGCCTTGAATGGGCACGGCAACGCCGCCTGCCGGGCGACATCACCGCCTTCCTCGCCGCCAGCAAGGAGCGCCAACAGGGGGTCATCCGACGAAGCAGACGCCTCAACGCGATCCTGGGCGCCTTGCTCGCCCTCGCCCTCGTCGCCGTGGGGGTCGCGTGGTGGCAGTGGCGGACGGCCGACGACCGACAGAAGGCGGCCTTGTCGCGGCAACTCGCTGCCCAGTCGCACACGCTCATCGGCACGAACCCGGAACTCGCCTCTCTGCTGGCCGTCCAGTCCTACCGCACGAGCCACACCCCCGAGGCCCTCGAAAGCCTGCGAACCACCGCGTCTCTCCCTCTCCATCGACGGTTGACGAGCCACACGGAGGGCTTGAGCTCGGTGGCCTTCAGCCCCGACGGTCGTACCCTCGCCACCGGGAGTTTCGACCACACTGTCCGGCTGTGGGACGTGGCCACGGGCAAGACCCGCATCACCTTGACCGGACATACCGAGCATGTCTACGCGGTGGAGTTCAGCCACGACGGCCGCACCCTCGCCACCGGCAGCCTCGACGGGACGGTGAGGCTGTGGGAGGTGGCGACCGGCAAGACGCGCACCATCTTGAGGGGGCACGCAAGTTCGGTTTTGTCGGTGGCCTTCAGCCCGGACGGCCGTACGCTCGCGAGCGCGGGCTCCGACTCCACCGTGCGTGTGTGGGATGTCGCCACGGGCACGAACCGCACCACCCTGCACGGTCACCCCGGCGAGCGATTCTTCAGTGTGGTGTTCAGCCCCGACGGCCGCACCCTCGCCACCGGGAGCACCGACCCCACCGTGCGGCTGTGGGACGTCACGACCGGCGAGGTCCGCATCCTGAGCGGCCACACCGATCAGGTGCGCTCCGTGGCGTTCAGTCCCGACGGCCGCACGCTCGCCACCGGGAGTTACGACCTCGACGTGCGGCTGTGGGACGTGGGCACCGGCAAGACCCGCACCACTCTGACCGGTAACGTCAACGCGGTGAACTCGCTGGCTTTCAGCCCTGACGGCCGCACCCTCGCCGGCGCCGGATACGAGCACACGGTGCGGCTGTGGGACGTGGTCACAGGGGCGGCCCTCATCGCCCTGAGCGGGCACACCAACGTGGTGAATGGGGTGGCGTTCAGCCCCGATGGCCGGACCCTGGCCACCGCCGGTGTCGACCGCACCGCGCGGCTGTGGGACGTCGCCACGAGCAGAGCACGCATCCTGACCGGTCACACGGACTCGGTCTTCTCCGTGGCGTTCAGCCCGGACGGAGGCCGCACCCTTGCCACCGGTGGCACAGACAACACCGTGCGGCTGTGGGACGTCGCCACAGGCCGGGCACGCACCCTGACCGGGCACACCGGCCACGTCCTTTCGGTGGCGTTCAGTCCGGACGGTCACGCCGTGGCCAGTGCCGCCCGCGATGGAACGGTGCGGCTGTGGGACGTGGCGACCGGCAAACTCCGCACCACCTTGATCGCGCAGGTCAACCCGATCGGCTCCGTCGTGTTCAGCCCCGATGGCCGCACCCTTGCCGCTGGCGGCCTCGACGCCGTCGTACAGCTGGTGGACGTAGCGGACGGCATGACGCGCCGCGTCCTGACCGGGCATCGCGACGCAGTGACCTCGATGGCGTTCAGCCCTGATGGCCGGACCCTTGCCACCGGCAGCTCCGACGGCACCGGGCGCCTGTGGGACATCGGCAGTGGCAAGACACGCATCACCCTGCTCGGGCACACCGACCAGTTGAACTCGGTCGCGTTCAGCCACCAAGGCCATTTGCTGGCCACGGGCAGCAACGACTTGACCGTGCGCCTGTGGGACGTCGCCACGGGCAAGACACGCATCACCCTGCTGGGGAGCGCCGAGGGGGTACTCTCGGCGGCGTTCAGCCCTGACGACCGGACTCTTGCCACCGGCAGCGCCGACGGCACCGTGCGCCTGTGGGACGTCGCCAGTGGCAAGACACGCATCACCCTGCTCGGGCACACCCTGGAGGTAGCGTCGGTGGCGTTCAGCCCCGACGGCCGGACCCTCGCGACCGCCGGATCCGACCGGACCGCGCGGCTGTGGGATGTCACCCTCCCCTCATCTACCGAAGCGATCAAGAAGATATGCCGCGCGGTCGGCCGCGACCTCACCCCGCAGGAACGTACGGCGTACCTACCAGGGCGGTCCACCAGCCCCGTGTGCCCGTCCGGCTGACGCCGCGTGCCCCGATGAGAGGGGCTCCCGCTTGAACGGGGCAGCCGCGCAATTTCCCCGCCGCGGCCCGGCTGACCCAGCGGACTCGGCCGCATCCAGGCACGGCTGCTCAGGCAGCAGGCACGAACTCGCGGCCGGCGCCGGGAAGGCGGTCGCTCTCCAGCGGAAACCGCCCGAACGGGCTTCGGCGTCCGGAGGCCTCGGAATCGTCCATGACGACACCGGTCACGCCGTCGCGGACGTCCGGCACGTCGACCTGGCCAACGCTGCCGAGCCCGACCTGCGCACGGCCGTGCCCCGCCTCCCGCCGATGAACGCCTTCTCCGGCAGGCTCTGGCCCGTCACTGGTATCGCGCCATCCCCCTCGCCGCCACCTACCACGCGGCCGCCGCAGACCCCTCTCACGACGACCCAGCCCCAGGCGAACCGCCCGACCCTCCCCGCCGAGCGCTCCCCCCGACAGCCGCCGTCCTCGCCGTCCTTTTCGTCACGAGCGTCCTTCGGCACCGTCCTCCTCCGGGGGTCTCCCCCCGGTCTCCGCGCGGACCGCCCTCATGTGCCGGCGAGCCGCCGAGGCCGCCTGCGCCTCGACAACTTCGACAGCACTCACCCGTCCCCACCATCTGGTCCGTCTCTTGCCTCAGGTACGGAGTTCGACGCGTATCCGGTCGTCGTAGGGGATGACGACGGTGTAGCTGGAACCGGCGATCCACCGAGTCGGCACCAGGAACAACCGTGCGTTCGACTCGACGAGGAGGCACAGCCCCGTGTAGCGGTAGCGGAAGGCCTCCTTGTCTGCAGCCTCGGGCTTCGTGGGCGCTTCCGCCTGCAGGACGCCGTCGGGGAACATGGTCAACGGGGTCTGCGTGTACAGGACCACCTCTGGGCGACGGGGAAGTGACTCGGCATCGTCCAGGGCCCGTCCGCGCCCATAGGCGGCGGCAAAACTGTTCGCCGCCCAGAACGCTCCGGCCACCACTGTGACCGACACCCAGGCGAGCGCGTACTTACTGGTTCTGACAACGGCGGCGGAGGCCAGCCACACGGCCAACTTGCCCGCCCCCGCAGGTGGTTCGTCGTCCGTGCGGGCGGCGCGTCGCAGGTCCCAGCGGATGCCGACGTGGCGCAGCAGCCACAGTCCGTAGGCAACGGCCAGGACACCCGCCCCGAGGCTGACCGGTGTCGTGGCGATTGCCTCCGTACGCGCGACGTTCGGTACGAGCAGACCGACGACGCCCCGGGCGAAGGCCAGCAGCCCGATGAGGGTCACGAAGAGGCCGGCCCAGCCGGTGACGGGGTCGCGGTGCGGCGCTGACAGCAGCCAACGGAATCCGGCGTGCGTGGCGACCATCAGGAGGCTGATGATCGCGAGGATGATGAGGGGCGGGTACGCGACCTCGGCTCCGTAGAGCAGCGTCTCCTGGAACGACAGGTCGACCAGGTCCAGGTAGACGCCGAAGTACGCGAACCGTGCTCTCGTGGCCACGTATCCGAAGTAGAAGAGCAGCGCGGTGATCACAGAGGTTGGCGCGACCACGTTGGCGGCGGCCCACAGTCGTTCCCGGATCTGTGTCGCCGAGGATCCCGCCGTGGTGCCCGGTTCGGGGTCCGTTGTCATGTCCCGCTCGCCGGGGACGGCGGGGAGCCGGCCGACGGTGTCTGTGGGGTGGTTTCGGGGGACGACACCGGCGGATCCGGGCTACCGTCGTCCGTGTCCGTTGCCTGCGCGGCGAACGTCCAGGAGTCCGTGGCGGCCCAGGAACAGGTCTGGGACGAGGCCGCGGAACACGTGCCCGTGACGTTGACGACGAGGGTCGCCGTCTCCTCGGTGTCGAGGCCTTTCGTCCTTGTCAGGTTGAGGCTGCACGCATGGCGGGGCTTGTGGCCCACGCCTTCCAGGATCGTCCCGTGCCTGCAGGTGGTCACCGGGGGCGTCAGGTCGTCGCCCCAGTTGCCGTCCGGGGTCGCGGCGCTCGTGCACGGTTCATTGACGATCCGTACGTTAGTCGGGGCCTTCATGTCGAACGACTCGATCCGCACAGGGCGGTCGATCATGTTGGCCAGCACAATGCATCCGCCGAACGGGCCGAATCCCGTGGTGCCGACCTGTTTCGACTGCGGATACTGATCATTCAGCGTCGGCCCCGGAAGGTGAAGCTTGCCAGCCCCGTCCGATTCCTCACCAGTGCCCGTACTGCTGTTGTTGCCAGTACTGCCGCTGTCACCGCGATTAGTACTGCCGCTCACATTCCCAACCGATGTCCCAGAATCATCCGAGGTCCCAGAACTACCAGAATCAATTGATTCCCCGGACGGCCCCGTCGGTCCAGAAGCCCCCGAACTCCCAGACGTCACCCCACCTCCCACCGAGCTCCCCGCGCCACCCGACCTCGCGGGTCCATCGGAAGCAACACGCACGATGCCGTATGCGCCAACGAACAGAATCAACAGCGCCAATGCCGCGAGCGAGGCGTGAGCCGATCTCCGAACGGCCATAGGAATTCCCCCGAACTTCCCCTTTTCCAAGGATGGTACGGGCCGCCGCCGCCTATTCGTACCCCCATTCTCCGTACACGTCTTCGACACTGGGCTGGGGCGGTTCCGGCGACCGTTTGACCCCAGCCTTGGGTCACCCCGAGTCGTCAGTCCTCGGTGGGCTGCTGGAGCATGGCCAGGGTCAGGACGTTGCCGCCGATGCCCCAACCGCCGTCGGTGACCTCCTCGACCAGGACCATGGTGTTGGCGCGGGCGCGTTCGCCGTAGATCTCGACGTACAGCTCGGTGGTACGGGTGACGATCGTCTCCTTCTGCTTCTCGTCGAGGCTTCCGGCGGGGACCTTGAAGTTGGCGAACGGCATGGTGTTTCTCCTTCGGTACGTGGTGACGGGAAGCTGCCTGCGGTGTGCGGGTCAGACGATGCCGCCGTTGGCGCGGACGACCTGGCCGTTGACCCAGTGGCCGGCCGGGGAGGCGAGGAAGGCGACGACCTCGGCGATGTCGGCGGGGGTTGCGAGGCGTTCCAGTGGGGGCTGGGCGGCCAGCCGGGCGATGGTCTGTTCGTCCTTGCCGTCGAGGAACAGATCGGTGGCGGTGGGGCCGGGGGCCACGGCGTTGACGGTGATGTTCCGGCCGCGCAGCTCCCGCGCCAGGATCAGCGTGAGTGCTTCGACGGCACCCTTGCTCGCGCTGTAGGCGCCGTAGCCGGGGAAGGCGAGGCCCACGACGGACGTGGAGAAGGTGACCAACGTGCCGCCGTCGCGGATCCTCCGGGCGGCCTGCTGGGCGACGACGAAGGTCCCGCGGATGTTGGTGCGATGAAGCGCGTCCAGCTCCGCCAGGTCCAGTTCTGCGACGGGCGCCAGGTGCACCCGGCCGGCGGCGTGGACGACGACGTCGACGCCGCCGAACTCGGACTCCGCGGTCGCGAACAGTGCGGCGATCTCCTGCTCGTCGGCGACGTCGGCCTGGACGGCGATCGCCCTGCCGCCGTCGGCGGTGACCTCCTTGGCGGCGGCCTCGGCCAGTTCGCGGTTGCCCGCGTAGCCGATCACGACGGCGAATCGGTCGGCCGCGAGTCGGCTGACGGTTTCGCGGCCGATCCCGCGGGACCCGCCCGTGACGAGGGCGACGCGGGGTTCGGACGTGGCGTGGTAATCCACGGGGTCCGCGGAGTTCGCGGAGTTCGGGGTTTCCTGGGCTGACATGAACTCTCCTGCTAGAGGGGTCAGGGCGATGCCACGAGGGATGGATCGTGGCCAGGAGGGCGCCGGTGCGGCGCCGCGGTGCCCTGCTCGTGGCTCCAGAGTGGTTCGGTGTGCCCGCTCCAGCCAGGGCTGTCCCCACCCAAGGGTTGTCATCCCCTGTCTCGCGTCCGCCGGTGCGCGCGACGATAGGAGACGTGAACCATTCCGAACTTGCCGCGTTCCTCAAGTCCCGGCGTGACCGGATCCGCCCGTCCGACGTCGGCCTGCCCACCGGTCCGCGGCGCCGGGTGCCCGGTCTGCGGCGCGAGGAGGTCGCCCATCTGGCCGGACTGTCCGCGGACTACTACACCGAGCTGGAACGCGGACGCGGCGCCCAGCCCTCCGCCCAGGTCCTGGCCGCGCTGGCCCGGGCGCTGCGGCTGAACGGCGACGAACGCGACCATCTGTTCCACCTCGCCGACCGGCCCGTCCCTCCCGCCGCGCACGGGCCCACCGCGCACGTCCAGCCCGGTCTGCTCGGCCTGTTGGACCAGCTCACCACCACCCCCGCCCAGGTCATCACCGACCTGCACGAGACCCTCGTCCAGAACCCGCTGGCCGCCGCACTCGTGGGCCGGCACCCGGCGCCGCGCGGTCCTGAGGCGAGCTTTGTCCACCGCTGGTTCACCGACCCCGCCTCCCGGAGCGTGTATCCGCCCGAGGACCACCCCCACCACTCCCGGGTCTTCGTCGCCGACCTCCAGGCAGTCGCCGCCCGACGCGGCAGCGACAGGGAGGTGAGCCGGATGGTGGCCGTACTGCGCGCACGCAGCCGGGAGTTCGCCACCCTCTGGGACACCCACGACGTCGCCCTCCGGCGAACCGACCACAAACGCATCGTCCACCCCGCCCTGGGCGTCATCGAGCTGGACTGCCACAGCCTGTTCAGCGAGGACGGACGCCAGCGCCTGCTGTGGTTCAGCGCCCCACCCGGCACGGAGGGCGCGGCCCAGCTGAGCCTGCTCTCGGTCATCGGCACGCAGGACATGACAACCTCGACACATGCCTGAAGATCAGGGGAGAACGACTGGCGCGCAGAACATCTTGGCGCTCTGTCATCCCTTTGCGTCCCTCCGTCGAGGCGGGAACTTGGGTGAGACCGGAGGCTGGAACGTGGCAACCGATGTCTGGCGGGTGTGGGACGAGACGCAACGCCCGGCGTGGTCGTTCACGCCGTTCGAGTCCGTCGGCCCGCTGAAGTTCGGCATGACGTACGACCAGGTCCAGGCTGCGGTGGAGGGCGTCCTCGAGGTCGGGACCTCGCAGGGCGATGTCGAGGGTGTGCTCTGGGCCGAGCTCCGTTATGTGCACCGCCCTGCCAGGGGTTGTGTCGGGCCCGCCGTCACTGTGTACGGCGACCGGTCGATCGGCCTGGCGGGCATCGCGGTCAACGCGCTCCGTGGCCCCCAGGTGACACTCCACGGGACAGAGCTGGTCGGACAGACACCCTCGCAGTGGCAGACCTTCGAGTGGTGACAGGACGACACCTAGTGCCGCATCAAGCGAAGTTCGCCTTGTTGTGGCTCAGCCACGAGGAGAAGGCCAAGCTCCTGCGGCTGGAGCAGCGCGCCGCGCACCGCAAGAGCTTCCGCGAGCCCGGCGAGCGCGGCTCCAACCGCCTGCACCACACCTACGACCGGATCAAACCATTGAAAAGCCGGGAAAGAACGTCGCGCAGAAGGCCGGGCTGAACCGCTCCATCAGCGAGACGCTCGCTCAGCGCGCCGGCACCCTGGTCAAGGTCCCCGCGCCCGGAACCTCCCTGCGCCGCTCAGCCTGTGGCCTCACCACGCCGGGCAGCCGGGAGGACCAGGCCATGGTCGAAATCCGCGACAACCTCACCGACCGGATGCCCGAAGCCCAACGCGAGGCCCGGCTCGGCGAAGCCGAAGGCTTCTCCCGGTCCGGCTCGGGGCGACGCGAGCCCGTCGATCGACGGCCCCGCAGGCGATCACGACGACCGCGGCCCCCCAGCACTCGGTGCCCGCAGCTCGGCCGTGGCGTTCGACGCCTGTGTCACTGCCCCGCCAGTTTCGCCAGCCAGGGGTGTCCGGGATGCACGCGCGCCAGCCATCCGCCGAGAACGTCGCGCCGCGCCTGGCTCAGCAGCGGCAGGACCCCGTCGAAGTCCGCTTGATCCTTGGACCGTGTCCCCTTCGCTTTGAACAGCAGCACCAGTTCCGGCATCAGATAGGGGATGCCGTCCGCAGTTCGCTCGATGATCGCGTCGTACGGCAGCCGGAGGCTCTCGTCCCGCCGGCAGATCCACGTCCCGCCCTCGTGCGGCTCACGGAAGACGTCGAACAGGAACCGACCGCTCGCCGGATCCCGCAGCCAGGTCTGATGCGTGGCCGCGAGCGCCTCAGCTCCTGCACTCGCCCAGACCCGTCCCGAACCCGCCGCGTCAAACACGTACTCGGGAAAGCGGTCCCGAATCTCCGCGAAGCCCGCCGCGGGCACGGCGATCTCCAGATCGCCGTGGGGCCGCGACTGCCCTCCGCGGAACAGATCCAGGGCCCACCCTGCCGCGACGCACCAGGGCGCACCGACCCCGCCCAACCGCTGCGCAACCTGTTCCGGCCGCCAGGCATCCGCCCACCGAGCAGTCAGTTCATCCGTATCAAGGACGGCGCCGCCGGGTGGCAGAGAATCGGTCATCGGCACAACCTACTGTCTCGACTCGTGCCTTCACCGCTCCCCTGCGCGGTCGCGGGGCACTGCGGCTGGATCGTAGTCCCCTCGAGGACGCACGGCCGGCCGCGTCCTCGGCGACGACCGAGGGGATCTCGATCGGCGAGGGCGCGGCCGGGCAGTCCTGGTTCTGCTCGTTTCAGAGGCTGCGGGCGGTGATGTCGCCCTGGGAGGTGGTGGCGCGGATGTCGAGTTCGGTGGTGCCGTCGTTCTTGAGGGCGTTGCTGACGCGGCCATGGTCGGTGCCGGCGTCCAGGGCGGCCGAGACACCTGCGGCGGCGCCGACCGAGATGTTGCCGGACTGGGTGCGGAGCACGACCGTGCCGCGCACGGCCTCGGCGATCCGGATGTCGCCCCGTGCGGTGCTGATCTCCGCGGAGCCGCCCAGCCGGCCGACCTCGACGTCGCCGTCGACCGCGGTGAGGCGGACGCTCGCGGCCTCGTCGACCTTGATCTGGCGGTACGCGCCGTCGAAGACGATGTCGCCGAGGCGTCCGACGCCGCGGAGTTCGGCACTGGCGGCCTTCACCTCGATGCGGGAGCCGACGGGCAACTGGACGGTGACCTCCAGGGATCCGGAGGAAGCGAAGAGCTGGTTGTCGGGGGTGGGGGCCGTGATCCGCAGAACGCCGTCGGCGTAGGCGACGGTGGTCTGCTCAGCGGTCTTGGTGTCGCGGCTCTTGGAGGGGTCGGCGGGCTGGACCTCGACGGTGGTGTCGGAGTGGTCCGTGGCGATGAACTGGATGCGTCCGGCGGGGATGTCCAGGACGGCGGAGATCGGGGCGGGGGTGTCGAACTTCTGCATCGCATTCTCCCGTATCGCTCACTGTTTCTGACATCGGAAACGCTACGTTGCATTTTCAGGTCCAGCAACATAATCATTGCGCAGAATCTGCATTCACGCAGGTGAATGGCGGGATATCATTGCAACGACCTCGAAGGTAACGCAACGTCAGCCGCTCCGATCATTGCAATGGGCGAGAAGTGAACGCTATCCGCCACGCACGTTCCGGGGTCGCGGGTCAGGAGTCACGCCAGGGTGACCTGCATGCCGCCCTCGGTCAGGACATCGAGGTGCCGCCCAGGCAGTCGTCGAGGGCGACGCTCGGATCCTCCTTCACGCAGTCGAACAACCGACGGCTTCCGACGAGGCCCGGCACTTGACCACCGACCCCACCGGTGCCGGCGCCACTACTCAGCCGCAGGGGATCGGTCGGCGTTCTTCTTGGCCTGGGAGCGGGCGCGGAGGAACTCGATGACGATCGGGATCACCGAGATGAGGACGATCAGGATGAGGATCGCCTCGATGTTCT
>NZ_JBIWGA010000060.1:0-23323 GCF_044763345.1 Streptomyces sp. NPDC096132 | reverse complement strand
CCCGGCAACAAGCCGAGGCTCCCGCGGCAGCAGCTACTTCATGCCTGACCTGCGCAAATGTCACACGAGGTTCGGAAAGAGAACGGCCTCTAAGGCGCAGGCCCAGATAGACCGCGGGGCCTGCGCATGGCGGAGCGATCACCCGTACTCGTGCAACAGCTCTTCGATCTTCCTGTTGGCGATCTCCTGACGTCCGTCAATGCACTTGGCGTAGCGGCTCAGCAGGACCTCAACACTGTTGCCCGCGCGTTCGGCCACCTCGGTCGGATCCCACCCCGGAGTTGAGTCAGGTCGACAGGGCCGAGTGTCGGAGGTCGTACGGCCGGGCGGCGATCGCCGATCCGATCTGGATACCCCCTAGACAGCAAGGGAGGTCGCCCGCCTAACTGTCTAGGGGGGTATACGGGCGGCTCGGGCGTCTACCGGAGCTCTCGCCAAAGCCAACCGGGGCGCAGCCTCGCCCCGCTATGGGTTGCCCCGTGAAGACTGGTCGCGGTGGGCAGAACACGGTGAACAGCGGCCGCGTCGGCCAGATATGACTATCTGCAACGGACCCGTCGGGCTCTAAACTGCACGACCCGGGGGTGCAGGATGAGACATGCGGTCGGCGCGGTGTGCATGGTGGTGGGGCTCGGGCTGCTGAGTGGTTGCAGTCCGGCGGATCTGCCACTCGTCGCGGTATGGATGGGCACGGACGGGAAGCCGGTCGCGGAGGTGCGGCTGTGCGAGGGAGACCAGGCCTCGGACGTGACGCTTCACAGTTGGGGCGAGCACGAGTACGACCATGCGGACATCGGAGATGGGGAATCCTCCGCCACCCCTTCCAGCACCGCGGGAAGCGGCGTCGAGGACAGCGGCTGGATGGCTCGGGTGTCGGTTCGCGGCAGCACGTCGTTCCCGCTCTTCTCCCCACCGCCCACCTGGCACGTGGAAACCGCAGGGCCGCAGGCACTGCTGCCCGGCCGCACCTACGCCCTGACGTTCACAGGACCACGTGGCTCGGACACCTACGACGGTCACGTCTATTTCACCGCGGACGACCTCGCCTCGCTGGGCCCCGGCCAGGTCTGGGCCGACGAGCGGGCCATGACCCGGAACGCCTTTGACGAGCTCGTCGACGACAAGTGCTGATCGCCAACTCATCTGCCGACGTAGATGCGCACGGGCTATGACTCCGGACGGACGCGCACGAACCCTTCAGTCCACTGGTCCTCGTCGATCGTGTGCTCCTCTACGACGAAGCAGTCCGGCTCATCGGAGAAGCCGGACAGGAGCCGTGCCCTGCGCATACGTTCCTCCGCCTTGCCAGGCGTGGAGTAGACGCCGAGCAACTTGACGTCGTCGCCGTCCTGCTCGTCGACGTACACCGTCTCGCCGTCAACGTGCAGGGTGGCACCGTCGGCACCGGCTTCGTTCTGGTGCCCGATGTGCCACAGCAGATAGACCGTCATGCGCTGGAGGCTACGACAGAACCCAGTGCAGGACGGTGGCGTCATCCCGTGCTTTGCCCCGTGGCCAGCGCCGACCGTCTGGGTCGCCGGCCTCGGCGTCCCGCACCCGGCAGATCAATCCATCGGGCCCGGACGAGCCCACGACAGCCAACGCCTCTTGCCACGTGGTGAGTTCGAAGAGGTCGACGAGTCGAGTCACACCGTCGCTGAGCAGCGTCACGGAAGTCAGCGACTCCAGCGGTACCGCCCCGGTGAAGGCATGTTGAGCCGCGAGCGGCTCAGGCCCGGCGATCCAGAAACCTCCCGGCCGGTTGCGCAGCCCTGTCAGGGCGTCTCGGTACTCGGCGAGGGCAGCAGCATGTTCAGGTGAGCCGGTGGGAAGCGCGTCGACCGGCCCGCGCAGCCGCTCGCCGACGTCGTCCAAGCGCTGGTCCGTGACGACGGACGCCTTCCCCTCCGTGTCGGCGAGGAGGAGCGTCGAATCTCCGAGGACGAGGTACTCCAGCACTCCGGCGGCAGCGCGTACGGCGACGACCGTACTGGTCGGACTGGCCCGATAGGTCAGGTCGCACGTGTCCTCGTGCAACGACCGGACTCCGCGGATCGATTCGGCCAGGCAGTCAGAGAGCGGCCGGGCGGGTTGCGCCGTGATGCTGCCCAGCAGCAACCCACCCAGCGTGGACGAGAACCATGCGATGCCGTGCACACACCCGGTCTCCGCCCCGGCCACGCCGGCACCGTCCAGCAGAACAGCCGCACCGGAGGCAGCGGCGGCGAAGTCCTCGTTGTCCCCGCCCGGTTCGGCGGGCAGCGAACCGAGAGCGACTCTCACGCCTCCGTCTCCTCGTCGTGCAGGTAGAGAGGGGTGAGCAACTCGACGGACTGAGGTTCGTCAGTCTCGGGGGCGAACTCGACACCCACGAGCGTGGAGAAACGACGCTCCCTCACCTGGCCCCAGATCGTGTTGAGGTCGGAAGTGAGCAGGTGAACCACGCCCAGGGAACCCTCGGTGTGGATTCCGGCGATGGCGAGGACCGTGCCGTTGCCGTCCGGCCGGGGCAGCCGGCCGAGGTACCCGACGTCGTACCAGCGAGACGGATCGGTGTCCCGCCCCGCGCGATGCGCCGCACCGGTACGCCCGTCCACCAGCGCCCAGGGTTCGCCTTCCGGATGCTCCCAGCTCAGTACCGGATCCTGGGCGTACAGGTCGCTCATGTCCTGAGACATCCCCGGCCCGCAGACGACGACCAGGCCGTCACGGTTGAGGTCGACCTCACCGCCCACCTGTACGTGACCGGAGCTGACGTCGAGCCCGTACGACTTGGCCAGCTCCTCGAGCCGCTTCCCGGAGTTCATGTCAGCCATGGCGACGACCGGGCGCTTTTTCTCGCCGTCCCACCGCAGCGGGGTGACGATCGTGACTGCACCGGAGCCGAGGAAGGCCCCCTCGGGCGCCGGGCCGGTGTGCCGAATCTGATGAATCCGCCCGCGACTCAGGCCGGCCTTTTCGGCGATCTGCGCGTACGACAGCCCTTGCGCGTGCAGGTCCTGGACCACGCGACGGCGGAGCCGGGCGAGTTCGGTCACCTCCTGCTGCGCGTCGGCCAACCGGGCCGTGACCTCACGCAGGAGCAGGTACGGATCATCGATCGCCATGATCCGCTGCAACTCGTCCGACATGACCACACCTCCTAGAAGTACCCAGGAGTCTAGGGCCCTAGACAGAACGGGCGCGAGGCGCCTGCCCGATCGAACCCCGATCACATAGAACGCAGCATGTCGTCGAGGCACTCCCTTGGGGCTCAACCGCCACTGCCCCAAGGGCGAGCATGGGCCGCCAGCGCGCGCACCATCATCCGGTCACCCGCGCCAGGTCTGCCCAGACACAGCGCCCGCCGGCAGGCCGGTCCTTCACACCCCAGTCCTTGGCGCAGGCCGCGACCATCATCAGCCCACGACCACCCTGTTCCAGCGGGCTGGTCACGCTCCGCACCATGGGTTCGTCGTCGCCACCCTGGTCGGTTACCTGGACGCGCACGAAGTCGTCCGTGAAGCCGACGACCACGAGGAACCACCCTCGGTACCAGCCGCTTCGCGTGTGCCGGACAGCATTGGCCGCCAGCTCGCCGACGACCAGAACGGCGTCATCAACGACGTTCGAGTCCTCGCCCTCCAGCAGGGCGGCTACGAAGTGGCGAGCTTCGGCCACCTGCCAAGCCTGGCCGGGAAAGATGCGGGACCACTCTTTGGGCATGGGAACACTCCTCTGCGTCTAGGGGGCTAGACGTCGCAGTGAGCAGAGTATTCCGGCATGCGGCCAACGAGCCAGGCATCTTGAGGAATTATTCCTCTATCGAGTGGCGGAGGCGTCCAGGTCCCGGAAGTCCGCCATGACCTGGAGCAGCAGTTCCCGCACCTCAGCCCCGAAGACCGCGGCTCCTTCGAAGCGACCGAACGTCTCCTCGTACGCAGCGACCTCGGCGGAGTCCTCCACGACCTGCTCACCCCGGAAGGTCTCTACGATGACCGGCCCCTGGTCGCACAGGGTGAACCCATGACGCGGCATGACGGGAACGGCCCGACGCCACGGAATGACGCCGAGGCGCACCGTGCTCAGGCTTTCGACGGCCAGGAGCCGGTCAAGCTGGGCGAGCATCAGCGCAGGGCTCCCCGGCCAGGTCCGCAACACGCCCTCCGTGAGCACGAACACCGACTCCCGCCCCGGCTCGTACAAGAGGCTCTGCCGCTCCACGCGGGCGGCGACAGCACGGCCGACAGCCTCAGGGGAAGCGTTCGGAGCGCTGTCGAAGACGTGCCGGGCGTACTCTGCGCTCTGGAGCATGGCCGGCAGGACGACGCATTGGAACGAGCGGATCAGTCGCGCGGACCGCACCACGTCATCGAGGACCACCCCGACCGCAGCCATGTCGCCGGATGCCTCAACCGTGTCCGGCGCGGCTTCAACAGCGGCCAGGAGCTCACGCACCTCATGAGACGCCACGTCGTCGAGGCCCAGGGCGCGAGACAGGCGACCCAACACGTCAGCGCTGGGGACCATCCGGCCGTTCTCGACCTTGGAAACGGTCGGTTGCCCTACACCGGCCCGCTGCGCCAACACGGCCCCAGTCAGACCAGCATCCGCACGAAGCCCACGAAGCCGCTCCCCAAGCGCCTTCATCCGATCCCGCCGCTCACTCCCCATACCCAGGGTTCTACACCACGAGCCAGCCAGCACCGGATGCCAACCGGCGATGATCGCCGTCTCAGGCGCCCAACGAGCTACCACCCGAACTCAGGAGGACCGACAACTTGGGCGTCGACCTGCGCCGCCAGCCATGCGGCACGCTCGTCATGCCCGGGACGTGCATGGATGAAGACGGTGTGCTCCGGCGCCCACTCCTCGCAGTGAATCGTGTGACTGTTGCACGCGACCTGCAGCTCTGCGTACTTGTACTCCTCGTCCAGCCCGAGCTCAGGCACAGCCGGCCACTTCATGTTGTGCCACAGGATGTAGCACCTGGTGATGTCCGCCCAAATTCCCAGGGCCTCACGCCCCTGCGGGAAGGACGTGACCCCCCATGTCACCATCGCGGGAAAGCCGACCCAGCCCTCTCCGTACCACCTGACATCCGCTTCCGGAGAGGCCTCGGTCAGGCGCCGCAGTACATCGTCGTTGTGCGCCCATGCACTCACGTAGCAGCCGTCGGAGTCGTACCAGAACGCGACCGACAACAACCTCTCCGCGAGCGTCAATGCCTCGGCCAGGTCCGTGGTCCGCAACACGGGCCAAGCATGTGTGTTCCCCATGCCGCGGCATCCTGCCAGAGCAATCGTTGCCCCTGCCGGGCATTTGCAGCCGGGCCGAGGCGGTGTCAAGCGTCAAGCATCAACCGAGACAGGGCACGCCACCAGCCACCACCAGCCGGATGTCGAGTCTCAGTTGATGCTTGACGGGTTGGCGTCGGGTGATGCTTGACGTCTGCCCTAGACGATCTTCCGGCGGTTGTGTTCGCCGGACTTGCGGACGACCACCTCCTTCCTGGTCAGACGTGGGACGGTGGTGATCAGGTCAGTTCCGAGGAAAACCCGGATGGCGTCCTCGGCAAGGTGGACGGTGACGACCTGACGGGCATAGGCCCGGCCGAGCTGTATGCGCTGTCCGGCGACCATGAAGCCGCCGACGCTGCTGACGGTCCGCTCGGCTATCTGCTCGCCGGGCGGTGGCAGCTGCGGGGGCGGCCCGGCCGGACGGGCTCCTTGCAGGCGTCCGCAGGCCGAGGCGGGCACCGGGCTGGGCAGCGTGGCCTTGAGGACCCGCTGCTCGTCGAGGACCTGCAGGATGCGGCCGTCCAGCCGGAGGGTGACCCGCTGTCCGGCGAACGGCCAGCCGATCAGGACCTTGTCGCCGCCCAGGCCGACGTAGCCAACCGCGTTGACGGTGCGGTCGACCTCCACCACCCCGCTGGAGTTCTTGGCCTGTCCCGGGTCGTCCGCCCAGGCCGGAGCCGGCCGGGCGTCTCCGGCTGCCAGCAGGGCCTTCAGATCCCGGCCGGTCAGCTTCGAGGGCAGGGTCTTGTGCCGTTGGCCGCCGATGAGGACGTGCAGGCGGTTGACGTCGATCCGCAGCGTGATGGCGGTGCCGGCCAGGGCCGGGCCGAACCAGACCTGCTGACCGCGCAGGCTCAGGTTCCCCGACGCGGGCACCACCCTGTCCACCTCGATGGCGCCGACTTCCCCCTCGGCCCTCGGCCAGGCCGCCGGCTCGGGCGGAGGCTGAGGCGGAGAGGGCGCCGCAGGCGCGACCAGGTCGAGGCGGGCGGGCAGGACCACCGGCAGCGCATCCTGCTCGGTCCGTGGGCGGGGAATGAAGCGGCTTGCAGGGACGGCCATGTCCAGGGACTGGTGCGGCCGCTTCCGGTTGTAGTCCTGCAGCCAGGCGTCCACCGTCGTCTGCGCGGCCGCCAGGTCCTCGAACGGGTTGCAGCCGTCGAGGAGTTCACGCCGAAGCGTCTGATGGAACCGCTCGATCTTCCCCGTGGTCGTCGGGGACCTGGGCCTGGTGAGCCGGTGGGTGATGCCGTTCTCCCGGCAGATCCGGTCGAACATCGTCTCCCCGGGCCTGCCGGGGCCGAACCGGGCGGTGAACTGCTTGCCGTTGTCCGTCAGCACCTCCTCCGGCACTCCGAACCGCAGCAGCGCTTCCCCGAAGGCCAGACAGACCGCTCGGGCCGTGGCCCGCTGCACCACTTTCGCGATCACCACGAAACGGGAGTGGTCGTCGATCCCGGTGACCATCTTGCACTCCCCGCCACCGGTCAGCAGCACCCCGCCGACGATGTCCATCTGCCACAGTTCCATCGCAGTCGATCGTTCCCACCTGCGGTAATCCGACCGGCGTCGCTTGCGCACCCCGGGCTCGACCAGACCGTTACGCACCAGGACGCGATAGACCGTCGCCCGGGACGGGACCGGCGTGATGCCCGTGCGTTCGAGTTCGTGGACCAGCCGGCGCGGGCCCCAGCCGGGATGCCGTCGCCGCAGCTCACACACCACCGCCTCCACCTCCGGCGCGATCCGGTGCGGACACGAGGCCGGCCGGTGCGACCGGTCCGCCAGCCCCGCAAGACCCGACTGCCCGTACTTGCGGACCCAGGAATGCACCGACTGCCGTGACACCCCATACCGGGCCGCGACCTGGGTGACGGGAACGCCCGCGGCCACCTCCATGACCGCGTGATACCGCTGCTCGACCACGCTCAGCTCCACCAGCACGGCCTCAGCCCTCCCTGCACGCGCCGATCAGACGCACACAGCCAAGCCGAGGCAAGCGGTGTCAAGCATCAGGTGAAGCCGCAGTGTCAACTATCAACCGAGACAGGACACCACCACCAGCCGGACCATGATTCAAACTTTCCCTACTGGTTCAAGGCGGCTCGCTCCGCTCTCCGCGCGCGGCCCGGCCCCCGGCCGGGCCTGCGCTCCTGCCTCCGTCCCGCTCCAGCCCGGCCGGCGCCCGTACCGCGCTCAAAGCATGCAGCCGCCTGAATTCCTCGATTAAGCAACTGGAAGAGGAAGTAGAACCTGGGCGCACACCGTCACTGACCTCGCCTAGTTTTTCCGCCGGGCCTGGCTGGAGATCGATCCGGCAGACGTGGCGGAGCCTACCTGGATCTACTGGCGCGGGGCAGGGCCGGAGTGCTGGGGCCCGGAGCCCTGGCGGTGAAGGCTCGGGAGGGTCCGTCGATCAGGTCCGGGTGCATAGCAGCACGAAGAGCACCGCCATGCAGTTCTTCTCCTCTCCCTCTGGGCGAGCATGCGACGCAAGCAGCCCGGGAGGCTTCGAACCGTTCACAGGCACCACCAAACAACCTCGCTACATGGCGCAGATTGTCATCGGCCCGAAGCCCGCAGGCTTGGCTCCCAGCAGCGGTAACCTGCACTGGAGCCCATCCTCAGCCTGCCCGTCTCGCCCTCAAGGAGCCCAGTGAGGCTACGCAAATCTGACCTTGAAGTCGAAGTGCTCTATAACCGAATCAAACGGGGAGAACTCGACCTCCAGCCTGACTACCAGCGCGGGGAAGTCTGGGACACAATCCGACGTCAGCGACTGGTGGATACGATCCTTCGCGGCTGGTACATTCCCGCCATTCATGTTGTTCGAGACGACTCGGGCGCCGAATCGATTTTGGATGGACAGCAGCGGCTCCGCACCATCCAAGCCTTCATGAATAACGAGTTTCGCGCTTCCACAAGAATCGAGCCACTGAGCGAGGAATTGTGGGAGTACGATGGCTGCTTCTTCGAAGATCTACCGGAATCACTTAAGAAGCGTTTCCGGCGATTCGAAATTAGTGTCGTCACTCTCACCGATTACGAGCCCGCAGAACCCTCAGAACTCTTCTTTCGCTTGAATCAACAATATGCATTGACTCCGCCGGAGAAGCGGAACGCTTTGTTTGGCAGGGCTCGCGACCAAATCAAAGAAGTGGTCTCAAACCTTGTCCATGAAGGCTTGCTGCGACGCGAAATCATTGGTTTCTCCAATGGCAGGCTGGCATATGATGACGTAATGGCGCGGGTGTGTATCGCTCTGCAAGAGGGGACGCTGCGGCACCAGCTCAGCAATTCTCACATCGAAAAATTCTACAGAACCTCAGATTTTGACCCAGTCGTCATTCAACGAGCCCGGGATGCAGGGATCGCCCTCGCCTCATCTCTTGGCGGCCAGAAGATCATGAGATTCAATAAGGCAACGCTCTTCACGTGGATGATCTTCACAGAATCCGTACTGAGGCGGACGGGGGCCACGGTCACTGAAGAGTTTATTAGAGGTTTCGAAGCACTCAGAACAGGATCCGTTGAAATCTTCACCCCAATCGACCCAGACTTGATTGGCGTGGCGAAGGCATACAGTGACAGGTCATCCTACCGCGTGCTGGATATCAACTCAGTCCTAGTTCGAGATTTTGCACTACATATCCTCCATAGTTCAGTTGAGGGCGCTTCTCGCCGAGATCTTGTCACTGTTGCCAATTCTCTCAAGACGGCAACCGACGTAGAGCAAGAGATGCTTGCTGAGATCGAGAAGCTCGGTTGGGGGTATGAACTGTGAGGCTCTTGCCATTGAAACAGCGGTGGGAAAGCCTCTCCAAGGTAAACGCGTCTCGCGATTTTCCCAAACAGGTACCCATCGTCGACTTTGGATCGCAGCAGCATGTGGACCTCCCTAAGCCACTGACAGTGATCTTTGGACTCAACGGCTCAGGCAAAACACGTCTGCTCGGCAGCTTGTCTAAAGCTTTGGCTGATGCACCTATAATCGCCATGTATGAGCTGGTTAATTACCTGCTGCATGACTTCGGTAAGCGAGGCGACATCCAAGACCTTCTGGAAGAGCTGGATCCACTCACACCCGAGAAGGTGAAACGGGACGAGGTCCAGGATCTGGTTCGCCGGAACTATGACGCAGTCGAATGGTACGTAGCCCCAATCGTGGGCAGCCCTTTCGCTCCTCTTGTTGGGGAGGAAGTAGTTCCCGTATTTGTGGTTCGATACGGCGGGAGGGATTACGATTTCAGGAGCATGGGCCTAGGAGAGCTTAGCGCCCATCTCCTAATGTGGATTCTCTCGTACAGCAAAGGCAGTGATAACCAAGCTTTTCTTTTGGACGAACCGGAAGCCTTCTTGCCAGCTCCGTCCAGGACAGTCCTCTTGGCGCACCTGCTAGAAACCTGCATTAACGGAGGTAAACCTCTCGTTGTCGCCTCTCACTCACTCGAAGTGATTCAACCGGCACTTGATGCGGATGCCGCCATCATGCTGACTTCTCAGCAAGCAGAAGTGGGTCTTATCGGCCCCTCCGACGCTCTCAAGGATCGGGTAGCCGGCCTCTATGGGCAGACAAGGGAGGTGGAGTGGGTAGTTCTCCTCGAGGACGAAGCGGCGTGCATTTTGCTACAAGAGATCATGCGTACCACGGATCCAAGGCTGTGGCAGACCTGCAGATTCCTCTGGTGCAACGGTTATGGAGATCTCGAGACCATCTGGGCTCATCTCCCAAGGCCCGCCCAAAAGTTGGATGGCGTCCCCTCCTTCTCCTTTATTGCAGATGGCGACAAGCTGGCGGAAGTAACTAAAGCCGTCGAAAGGAATAACCGAAAAGAGCGGCAGAAAAACCGTTGGCCCCTATTTTGCCTGCCCGGCGACCCTGATGCCCTCATGAAGGAGTCTGCTGATAAACAGGCCAAGTTCCTCGCCGAACAAGTAGGTCAAGATCTTGAGACGCTTCGAGGTTTCTTGGAGTCTATCGAGGGAAGAGAGCCCCACAACTGGCTACAGGAGTTCATTGACTTCGCGAAACGTCCCCGGCAAGACGTAATCAAGATGCTCTCCGTGGCTTACGTTCGGAGCAGCTCGAAGCCGCAGCTTCGGAGGTTTCTAACTGCACTCAAGTGACCCTCCCAAGCGGTCCTACACTGGCTGAGATCCCGTCCTGGTTAGCCGAGCAACAGCACACAGATCACAGCAGCTTCCCAAGCTGATGGCTCCAGGCACCATTGTCACGGGGCTGGCCGTCGCGGCTTGCTCGGGTCGACGGCATTGGCAGCATGGTTGATGCCAGTGGGGGTGCAGTGAGGCATACGCGTGCGTGGTCGGCCGGCGCACCCGCCGTCGTGGCTGACTGTCGTCGGCTGAGGCTCAGACGGGGCCCAGCGCGGGTGCTGGGTCGTCAGCCGAGCGCGGCAAAGCTGGGCCGTCCCTGGGCCGTCCGAGGCCGCTCGCTGGTGACCGATGACGGCCAACGGCGACCACCAGCCGCACGAGCCGTACGCTCCTGACCAGTAAAAGGGCAGCTCACCAAGATTCCCGGCAAGACCCAGGGAAAGAAGATAGGACTCGGCTCGCCAATTGGGGCTTCATCGACGATCACGTCAAACTTAGCCAGACTCTCGAATACGCTTTACTACTTCATCCATCCCACAGTACGGAAACTCTCGCGCCAAATCCTCGCTGGCATACTCAGGTCGATAATGCTGAAACCTGAGCATCTCATCAGGGCCGCGAGTTACAGTAACGAATCCGGACTCGAACCTATAGACCGGATCGAATGTTTCACGCACGCACGCCAGAAGGAAATTGGCCGCAGCGGTAGCCTGCATAGTGAGATCATGAATTACGTCGCAGTTAAACTCGAACTCTCTCCCCAGCTTATCGTAAAGCGGCGGATCCCACGGAATCTCCTTGTATTTTGGATGCAACTCAAAGGCGTCCGGGTCGGATCGCGCCAATTTGAAATTGCGGTCCAGGAACTGCGTCAAATCTCCCCACACCATCGAAAAATTCTTAAATGCGCGAACCAGCTGTTTATACTCCCCGGGAGGAAAGAAGCGACTCTTCATCCATACGGCTGACGGAATCAGTTGGCCGAAGTGCTCTTTATGCATGCGGGGGTGAGGTGATAGCAGCCAGGACGTCCAGGCATCCCAGTCGTCAACCAAAACCTTTCTTTCCCATTCCGCCAAGAGCCCGGTGATCTTTCCATCCTTGGCTTGACGCTCCATGGAGTTTCGATCTATGCGCCGAAGAACGTCTTCCTCATGCTCGGCCTTGAACATGTAAAGCTGCTCGACTGAGAAGAACTTTCCATTCGCCGCATCGATTACCTTATGATGCTCTTCACAAAGCAAGATCATGTTCGAATATGAGTCCCGCTCACTTTGCGGCATCGACGGGTCGGCACGGGGACCAGAATCGTTCTCAGCAACGATGTGCGCCTCTTCGCCAAGAGTTACGGAATCCCCTTTGCCTTCAACTGAATAGGCCCCGATATCGGCAATCAATTTGCGTCGACACTCGGGAAATGCACACTCATTCCCTGACCGCACCCATAGCGTCTTTCTGTCTTTTGCCGATAGCCCCATGATGCCCTCCCCTGGTGATCTCCACCGCAATGGTACGGGACCCGACCTGCGGCATTGGGGGATTGTGTAGATCCGCCAGGAGAGGTCGCAGGCGCTCCGGGGGCCCGTACCACAGTCGCATCAGGTCTAGCGGGGCACCATGGGATCGTGACAGCCCAACGCGCAAAGATCGAGCGGGCGGTTGACCGAACCCGCGTCTCACGTGCGGGGCAGTCGTTCGCGGCCGGTCCATTAGGCGCTCACTCGCAGAAGCACTGCAAGGCGAGGGTGCCCACCGTGTCGTGCCCCACGTCATCAAAGAGTTGCGCGTCAAATCTCTGGTGCAGCTACCGGGCCAGCCACTGTGGTTTCGCTGGCTTGTCACCGCCGCAATGATCGGTTTACCGCCGCGGAGCCAGGGTACGGTGCAGGATCTGCGGATCGGCGAGGGCGTGTAGCCAGTACAGGTACGGCAGCAGCACCAAGTCGTTCGGGATGTTTCCGCTGTGTGACATCAGTAGCACCTCGTCGCGTCGGCGTCCGGCGTCATTCTGTCCGCCGAATCCGTGATGGGCGTTGCGCAGGACCCGCAGATACTGGCCTGTTGCCTGTTCGACCGTCACGACGCGCTGCTGACCGTTTTTGTGCGGCAGGGCCACTTGGCCGCCGGACACATAGGAATTCCGAAGGAAGCCGTCCTGGCATTCACGCAGTGCGTTCACGGCCCTGCGGGCTGAAGGCAGCAGAACTTCGGCGACTTCGAGGGGGAGTAGAGCACCGAGCCGGTCAAGGACCTTCTCGGCTTTGGTGAGCTGAACGGCTTGTTCGAAGTTGACGAGCCCCAGACCTTCGAGGGTGTCGAGCGCAGCAAAGGCGAGCACTTGGCGGGTGGATTGGTCGCGCTGGTGGGCTAGAACAGCCTGAATGCGACGCCCGGCCTGCTCAAAACTGAGCTGTGCTTCGAACTGGCGCCGTGGACTGTACTCCCCTGTTTGGTCCGTATATGTAGCCGGATCTGTGACCAACGACAGCAACTCGTTAAGCTGCTTGACCCACCAGGCGAGCGTCGTCGCCATTTGGGCAGCAGTGAAAGGCGGACAACCGGCAAAGGATGCTGGACCAGCCGGCATGAACTGCTGGATCAGTTCGGCCGCGACGGCTTCCCGGCCCCGTATCGGCCGACCAAGGCTGTAGACCATTACGCCCTGCTGCCGCGCTCCTACGATGGCCCAGATGAAAGGACTGTGGCACAGGAACAGTGGCGCGAGGTATGCGTCACGGGTCAATGACAGGTCCGTGAGGATCCCTGTGGCTGAACCAAACGCCATTTGATCGTCTGTCTGCTCCGGGCGGGTGTTCAGCAGGGCTGGTTCTTCCTCAATGCGCACCAGCACGCGCGCGAGTCCGGCTCGCCATGTGAGCGCCTGGTCGAAGCGGATGAAGGACGCAGCTAGATCAGGGAAGAGCGGTACGCCCTCGGTCGTGTTCGCTCCGCCGAGGGACTCAAAAGCGCTGCAAGCGGCTTCGATGAATTGGTCATCCTCAGCGAACGTCATGCTCGCGTGTAGCCAGTTGAGCTTCGAGAGAACGTCGTCTTCGGCCGTGTCCTCAACGAGTTTGCGGCGCAGCCCTGCTACTAGCGCGGGCGGGACGGTGTTGCCCACTCGCGAGGCTGGAAGCCGGTTCAAGGCTTCCCAACGGGCCGGTGCGCCCGGCCCGGCAATCTCGATGCGCTCCACCAAGTGTGCCGTCCGGCGCTCGTACCGTTCCAGAGTTTCGATCCGCCAGCGGAACTCGGGGGCGTCCACGGGACGCAGCTTGAGCTGAGCCGCTCGTGCGTAGCCCACGATGTTGCCGCCAAACAGCCACCGTGGGATCTTCGCCACAGCAGCAGTGCCCGTGTGCCTTCTGTTCACCTCGCCAGGCTACGCGCGGTGAGCGTTATGTTCCCCTGGATTTCGCGGCACTCGCCCGCTCTACCATCCGAGACTGAGCTAGTTGGTGAGTGTGCCGGCACACGTGCGCCCAATCGATCGGCGCATCAGCCAACGCTGGGTGACTCTCGCCCAGCTGAGGCTCTGTCATCCTGGGTACGGAGTGCAGAAATGAGAGGCCACCGAACGTCTCACGGAGCAAACTGATTGAGGCTTGACCGGTGCACCTACATGCGCCCTCGTGGCGGTCACGGCCTTAGACCGTCTTGTCGAGGGCACGAAGTAGTGCCGGTCGGCCGTGGACTATCCGTGGACTCGTCCCGCCTGATCTGCCACGTGCAGGGCCGTGACCTGCTGCGTTACCCAGGTCTCAACGGGCCTCCGGAGCCGTGTGCGCAGGTTCGAATCCTGCCGGGGGCACCCTGTATGAGGTGCCCAAAGACCCCGTCACCAGCGGAAACGCTGAGAACGGGGTCTTCGCGTATGCGCAGGCAGATGCCGCCGAAAGCAGCTGTTTGCCAGTGATCACGTAATGTCGACGTAATGATCTTGGTTGGCTTTCCCACAGGTCAGCAGCCGTTCCCGGAGCGCTTGAGCGTAGCCGTGTGGACTATACGTGGACTGACAAACGGGAGCCCCGAACCTCTGTGGTCCGGGGCTCCCGTTCGTCGGTCAGGTCGTTGTGTCAGTCCGGGGCGTCCTCCTCCCCCAGCCCCTGCATGATCCGGTCGTTCATCTCTTGCTCCTGGCCGTCGATGCACTTGGCGTAGATCTTGAGCAGGACGTCCACCGAGTGCCCAGCGCGAGCGGCGACCTCCGGGGCCGGCACACCGGAGTTGAGCCACTGGGAGACGCCCGCGTGACGGAGGTCGTACGGCCGGAAGGCCAGGACCGACGACACCTGATGCGGCACGAACGCCAGTTCCCGAGCCTGCTTCCACGCACGCGAGTACGACGAGGCCGCGATCACGTTGCCCCGCTCGCTGGAGAACAGGCGGCCGTCCTCCGCCGTCCCGAACTCCTTCAGATGCTCGCGAAGCAGCCGAACCAGCGGAGGCGGAATCGGCACGAGGCGCACCTCACCGTCAGCCCGCTGCTTCAGCCCGCGCCGGTCGTGCGCTTCACCGGAGTCGGTCCACGCCTTACCAGCCGTGGGACGGGTCTCCGCCAGCTCAATTCGCCCCCAGCCCGACGCCGGAAGCGTGCAGTCGGAGCGGCGAAGCCCCAGCGCCTCCCCCGGTCGCATGGCCGCGTAGTACAGGCACCCGAAGAACGCCCGCAGCCTCCGGCCGCTTGCACGGTCGTAGCCACCCACGTACGTGAGCGCGGTCAGCAGTTCCCGCGCCTGCCGAGGGTTGACCACCACACGACGGTCAACCTCCTGCACCGGCCGTTTCCCGCGCTTGCGCCGCACCCGGCTCAGCGGATTGGACAGCAGGTGTTCGAGCTCAACCGCGTACTCCAGGGCGTTGAAGACCACCGCGCGACGCCTCCGGTACGTCTGGGTCGCCGCAGGCTTGCCGTCCAGCCTCCGACCGAGTGCATCGATGAGCTCATGCACACGCACGATCTCTTGCAGCTCCCCCACCGGAAGAGATGCCTTCTCGATCCACCGCACCGCCGCAGAGATCTCCTCCGGCCGCTCGCGCTCCCTGCGCGGTACCGGCAGGACGTACGAGCGCAGCGCCCGCCGCAGCACCTCCGGGGTGGGCCGCCCCCGTCCCGGCTTGACCAGGGCAGGAACGACCGTCGCCAGTGCATCAGTCATGCTGTCCCGCTGCTTGGCGGATGCCTCCGCCCACCGCGCATCCACGTACTTGACCGTCAGGTCGAGGAACGACAGAGCCGCCTTTCCACCACGGAGCGAGTCCGGCAGACCGGTCACTGTGTCGAACGGTTCACCCTTGTCAGCGGCACGAAGGAGCTTTGCGCGGAAGCGGTCCGCCAGCGCCTTCGTCTTGTGCGACTCGTGGAACGGCTCACCGTCCACGGACCACCGGACGAGATACGTCGGCTTCTTCGCGGAGCGGTTGATACTGAGCTTCCAGATGACGACCCTGTACGACTTCACAACGCCGCCCCCTCCGCTCGCTCCTCCAACCAGTCGTTGAGCACGTCGCGCCGGACCCGCAGCTCACCGTTCGGCAGCCGGATGCAGGCCGGCGCGAGGCGCAGTTCCCGCCAGCGGTAGAAGGTGCGCCGGGAGATGCCGCCCAGTTCGTCGAGGACCTGCCGCACGGTGAGTAGCTCGGCCACCTTCGTACGGGTGTCACGCGCCATGGGGAGCACCGCCTTCCCGCACCGAGGCAGCCAGGAGCGCAGCTTCCGGCGAGTAGCCCCGTCCCGCGTAACGCCACCGGCCGACCGTGACCGTCGAGTGGCCAGCCAGGCCAAGTGAGTCCCGTTGCTGCTCCGCCCGGTGATCGGTACGGGCCTGCCGAAGTGCGGTCAGCGTGGTCGAGTACCGCCGGGACTTGGTGGAGAAGTGCCCGCCGTATCCGAGCATGTGTGCCCAGCGGCGAAGCCCAAGCGGCTCGAACTCCGGTAAGCCGCCCAGCCACCAGCACGTGCCGATCATGCGGAGCACGTGCGCCCGCACCGGCAGCAGGACCATGTCCCGCGCATGATGGATACGACCGTCCACCGCGCCGGCGGACTCCGCTCTCTTGGTGGCGTACTTGGCGATATAGCCCGCCACGGAGGCCGGAGAAGCAGGCCGCTCCCCCGCTTCCCGTCGATACGAGGTGACCGGACGTGCGTCGACCTGGGCGCCGAAGCGCAGCGCCCGCGGACCGATGACGCCCGCGCCGGGAGCGTTTAGCCGCACTCGTCCGACCACGGCCCGCACGGAGTCGACCAGGAGCGGAACGGTCGCCCAGTTGGGCGGACCCGAGTCGGGTCCGTCTGCACCGTCGAGGCGGATCACGGCATGGAAGTGGACCAGGCCCCGCCGCTGATACTCGGCAACCTTCGCGTACGACAGCCGAGCGACGTCTCCGAACTCGGTACGGGACAGCCCGGCTCGCCGTGCGACATCCCGCCGCAGCTCCAGCCCGAACCGATGCCAAAGCCGACCCGCGAACGCGTGCCAGAGAACCGCCCCCGCATAGTCGTAGCAGCGCGGACAGAGGGGTTCTCCGAGTCGAAGGTCGTCCGCCGCATGCCGCGCACGGCATCCGGCAGGAGTCCCATGCGGGCACTGGTCCCCTGCCCGACGAGGCCGACAGGACCGCACGTGTCCGTCGCGTTCGCGGCGAGTGTGGACCGGGCCGAACCCGGGGGCGGTGAGCGTGGCGAACACCTGCGGGTGAGCACTCACCGCCTCCGGAACGCTCTTGCCACCGACGAGACCGGCCCGGACGAGTTGGTACGTGTCCGCCCGGTACAGAGCCGAGCAGGCCGGGCAGACCGTCGCTCGCCGGTTGCCGCAGGCGGTGAGCAGGCGACCGCTGTAGACGTTCGAGCCGTAGGAGAGCAGGGCCGCGCCGGTCGTCGTGTCGTAGACGGTTGCCGCACCGACCAGGTGAATCGGGTTGGTGCAGCCACCGAGGCGGACGATGTTCCGGCGCCAGGCCGCGAATTCCGGCTCCGACGTCCTGGCGACGAGAGCGGCGACGCTCCGCGGGAGGACGGTGGTCATCGGCGACCACCCCCGCCGAACGCCTGCCCCATCACGGCCGAGATCCCCTCCGGTCGAGTCTTGGCGCTGAAGCGGAGCGTCGGGTCCGTGAGCCAGACGGCCGCCGCGTGCGCGGGACACAGCCACTGCTCGGTTCCGTCGAGTGCGACGAGGACGATCTGTTCCCGTCCGGCGCAGGTCGAGACCTGCGCGTCACGCTGCCTGAGGTCACAGTCGGGCGGCGGGGATTTGCGCGAATGATGCGCGGTGGACAAAGTGTGAGTGCTCCTTTCACTGCTCATGTGGCGGATGGAGTGGGTTCCTGACGGGGTCGGGTTTGGCGACTTCGCGCCCCGTCGGGAGCCCTTCGTACGGGCGATCACTGCCGTTCCTCGGGAGGAATCCCGGCGACGCCGTACGAGATCGGTCCGAAGTCGCGGCGTGCGTCGAGGTAGCCCCGGCCGATGTCCTCCGCCGGCACGCCGAGCGGAGCGGCGACGAGCTCCACCCCGTGACGGCGAGCGGCGGAGTCGGAGGCGTCGACCAGGACGATGACGGACGCGTGACGCGGTACAACGACGGCCGGATTGGCGGTCAGGAAGTCGACCAGCTCCCGCAGACCGGCCAGGAAGGCGGCACGGTCACCGGAGCGGATGACGTAGTCGGACACAGGAAGTCCCCTTGTGGGATGAGTAGTTGGGCATTTCAGAAGCGGAACTGACCCAGGAAGCCGTTCACTCCGTCGAGGAGGGCCTGAACCATGGGCGCGGCCACGGTCCGGGCGAGCAGGAAGCCGAAGGTTCCGCAGAGCAGCGCGTCGGCCCATCTGAGGTACCGGATGCGCAGGAGGAACCAGATCAGCAGGCCGAGCAGCAGAACGGCCGACATGGACACCAGCACGGCAGGCCCCTTTCACAGTTCGACGTGCAGTTCGGACAGGACGGGAGTCAGGTGCGCGTACTCAGCGGCGACGGCTTCCGCCTCCACTTCCGTGATCAGGTGAGACCGGGCGCGTTCCCAGCCGTCGCCGGAGGCAAGGACGGCCGTACCGGCCTGCTCCGGGGCGATGGCCTGCGCCGCCTTCAGCGCGTCGGGGTTGAGGTCGCCGAGCGCCATCTCGGCCGTTCCGGGGTCGGCCACGCGATGGCACACCCGGCCGCCCAGTTGCGCCCGCAGAGCCGTGACACCGGGCCCGAGGTCAGACCCGACTCGCTGGCCGGCCACGACAAGGAACACCCCCAACGCCGCCCCGAGTTGGGCCAGTCGAATCAGCGCCGTACCAGCCGCGTGCGCTTCGTCTTTCTCGTTCCGGTTCGCCACGAGGAAGAGTTCCGCGATCTCGTCGACGATCACGACGACCGGGACGGGGCGTTCCTTGTCGGACAGGCCCCAGATGTTCCGGACGCGAGCCGCCCGGCACAGGGTCATCCGGTCGAGGGTCAGGTCGACGAGCGCGGCCAGCAGCCGGACGGCTTGCTCTCGGTTCGTGGCGAGTGCGGACAACCGCGGTTCGTAGAGGGACAGTTCCATGCCGCCCTTGCAGTCGATCCCGACCAGAGCGACGGGTTGCGGGGCGAGGCCCGCCACAAGGGCATTGATCAGGGTCGACTTACCGGAGCGGGTGGCCCCGACGATCAGCCAGTGCGGCACACGCCGCAGGTCGACCACCCACGCGGCCCCGGTCTCCAAGGCGCCCACGGTCACCCGGAGCAGATGGCCGGGCCCGCGCTGCTTCGGCACCCGAGGATCGGCCAACGGGTCAGCCGCCGAGGCGACGATCCGTACGACCCCCGGCTTCCAGGAGGTCACCCGCACCGCGTGCACTTGCCAGTTCTCCGCCATGGCAGGCGCAGCCTTGACGAAGTGCTCCGGTACCTGGCCCGGCAGCAGCCGCACGAGCAGTACGAAGCCCCCGGAGGTCGGACGTATGAGCCCCCTCCGTGGCACCCGCGGTTGCGGCGGAGGCGCCCCTTTGCCGACGAGCCCGGACACCACGGTCAGCGCCGGCCGCCGACTCACGGCGAGCCCGCAGCCAGCCATCAGAGGCCGCCAGGTCTGCACGACCCGGAACGCCACGACCGGGAAGCCACATAACAGCCACCAGGCCACGGGATAGCGACGGCGCAGCGCCGGGCCCGCCAGAAGCAGACCCGACACCAGCACTGCGGCCACCACCAGAACCCAGCTCGGCCAGGTCGCACCGGCCGAAGCGGCGGAGGCCAGCTTCATCACTGACCGGCCCCCTTACCCGCCGGAGTGGCGGGAGCGCTCAGAGGCCGGATCTCCGCCGCACGGAACGCGATCCCATGCCGCCCCTCGTTCTCCCACGGCGTGGCGACCAGGTCCCGCACGGCCACCGGCATACCGAGCTGCACACCAGCCGGCTCACCGGCCACGCTCACGTTCACGACGTCGGCCGACGCACCCGCCATCAGGCAGAGGCCGACCTGATACACGGTCTTGCCCGTGTCGCGGTCCACACGGAGCTGACCGGTCTCACGGTTCGCGACCCGCGGAGCCGGGGAAACGGCACAGATGATCCCCGTGAACTTCGAGGTGTCGATCGGAAGGCTTGCCACTGTTCGGATCTCCTCATCTCACGCACCCGAAGGCCGATCCTCCAGGTTGCTAGACCACCCGTAGTACGGGTGACTGAGACAAGGTTGACCACCCGTAGTACGGGTTGTCAACCGCCTTCGCGTGGGAGAAGCTATGTTCCATCCACGGGCGGTACGTTCCGCTCACGGACGGAAGAAGCAGCGACCACGGCCACGGAGGGCCCGCATGCCGCCGAAGAACACGCAGCCGAAGTACCGGCAGATCGCCGACTACCTGCGCGAAGGCATCCTGGACGGCACCTTCCCCGCCGGCCAACCACTCCCTTCCGAGGAAGCGTTGGCGAAACAGTTCGGCGTGACACGCCCCACAGTCCGTCAGGGCCTGAGTGAACTGCGGGCATCCGGTCTCGTCGAGGCAATCATGGGCCGCGGTACTTTCGCCCGCTCCCCCCACAGCCGCCCCAGCCACACGCGCCCGCGCGGCGTACGCCGGACCCCGGACGGCCGCTACGTCGAAGCGGACGGCATCCGCTGGACAGACGCCGAGCCACCCGTAGCCACCCGCACCGACGCCCCGCTTGCCCTCGCGGACCTACTCCGCATCCCGCCGGGCGAGCCGATGTTCACGTACAACGCGTTGCAGACCGCGGACCACGGCCGCCTCCGCCAACTCCACCGGACATACATCCCGTTCTCGGTACTCATCGATACCAAGTACGAGGAGGAGGCCCCACCGCCGGCGCCGGAGCTCTACACCGCGCTCGCCGACCTGGGCCACGAGCTCCACTTCACGGAGTACGTCCGCACCCGCATGCCCCTGCCCGACCAGGCCCAAGCGCTGCGACTCGCCGACGGAGTCCCCCTTCTCCACATCATCCGCGTGACCCTCACCGAGTCAGACAAGCCCCTCGCCCTGGAGGAGTTCCACCTTCCAGGCGACGAGCTTGAGCTGTCGTTCCGCCTGTAGCACAGCCCGGTTGGCTCAGACTTTCTCTACATTCATCAAGGCGCCGCGCCAGCGCGGCGCGCGCCGCAGCCCCCGGCTGCGGGCTTGCCTCTGTCTTCGCCCGGCTGCCCCCAGCCGGGCGGCGGCGCACCGAGCGCGAACGCCGACCGCCAGAGCAAGGCCGACAGGAGGCGGAAAGCTTACGGTCGCCGATCTCTCGCCCTATGGCAGTTCCCGCCCAAAGCCGCTACCACCGACCGCATCGCAATACTTTCGCGTTTGGACTATCGCTGCAAGCTCAAGTTGCAGTAGCAGTTACGTAGCGCTTAATCTGAGGAGATAGGAGGCATGTGCATACTTTGGCCAAGGCGCGTTGGGTCTGATCTAGAGGTGATCCCCTTTTTAGTGCTGAGCAAATGCGCCCACATCGGAACTCATAGCCTTCCATGGACGGGTAGCAGATATGGAATTCTTCCCGATAGTAACGCTCGTCATTGCGACCTTCCTCCTACTTATCGGGATTGTAGGGCGCGGGGCAAGCGTGGGGTCATCTCAGTTCCACATCACGTTGGAAGGAAGCATCGGGCGCCTGCCGAGGGTCGCCATTCTAGCGGTAAGCATCGTGACTTACATGTTGGCCATCTTTGGGTTCGTTTACATAGCGGAGTCGAAGTCGAGTTCGGAATCGCCTCCCACGACTTCAGTGTCAACGGAGGCGCCAGCTTCCATAATGAAAGTATATGTCACCAGCACCCTCGCGGAGGGATATGCGAGCGAACATGACGAAATCACCGTCGGAGGCATCACCATACCTCTCGATATGGACACCGATAGCTCTGAAAATAGCGGCTATTTCGAATTTGATGAAGAAGCTTCTGGCCAGGAAATTGACTACTCTATCAAAATTGTCGTCACGGATTCAAACGGAAACAAATATGAGTGGACCGGGAAAGGAACAATAATTGCGGAGGATGGTCGAACGTACGTGGTTACGTTTGATGAAGCAGGTACTCCTATCCTGCAGTGAAGCCGAAAATTCTTCTCTCGCCTGCGTCTGCAGGCAGGCATTACGCCAGTTGAGCAGTTTTGACATCACAGACCAATACGGTGCGCGCCTATCGCAACCATCGGGCAACGCTGGCACTTATTCTTCCGAGCCGTATGAATCCATGCTGACTTCAACGAATCTGGTTACCGCGGGAAACTGCACCTGGGCGGTGGCCAGACAAGACGCGGCGAGCCGAAGGGCCCTCCGGAGCCGTGTGCGCAGGTTCGAATCCTGCCGGGGGCACCCTGTATGAGGTGCCCAAAGACCCCGTCACCAGCGGAAACGCTGAGAACGGGGTCTTCGCGTATGTGCAGCCATATGCCGTCCGAAGCGGCCGTATGTCGATGTCTGTGGACGAGGCGTGGACGGGATCTTGATGCATCACCCCAGGTGAGCCCCCAAAACGACGTGGCCCCGGGACAGGTGCGGGGGCCACATCGCAAAGCGGTACGGGTCCCCCCTAGTCAGCGGTGACCCCCCAGTAGCCGATCTGCACGGGCCTACCGTCGCGGTAGAGCACTGTGCAGTTCCCTTGGGCGCGGCCTGGGAAGTCCAACCGCTCGGAGTCGAGAGCGGCGTCCCACTCGTCGTAGGTGGGCCGGCCGTGAGGAGCCCACACACGCACCTCGCTATCGGTCAGCGGTCGCATGAACGGACCGTCGTCGGTGTCCGCGGCCTCGATCATGAGAGGGAAGTCCAGCACGGTGCCGGTGCCACCGGTGAAGACGTACTCCTGCCACTCGGGGTCGCGCCAGAGTTGCTCGACGGACCGTCCCTCGAAGCCGTGGTTGTCCCGCGCCAGCTCGTCTTCCTGGGCCTGCCGGAACGCGGCCGCCAGATCACGCTGATACGGGCCCGTGTGGGTCCATGCGTTGCCGCCCATCCGCGTCCCCTCTCCATTCGAACTGTCTGTTCAAGAGCGGAGCGTAAGAGACGACACTGACAGGGCACCCCCGTTATCTTCTTCGCGGTCCTGCAAGAGGATCGCTGGCCTCCGGGCCCGGCATGACTGTTCCCCCCTGTCGAACGGATGACCTGGGGGGTGGTGTCACCGGGCTCGAGAGGCGCCGTTGGAGACGCTGATGAGAGGTCCGACTACCGCCTGGCCCGGCGCAATGCCCGGCCGCTCGCGGGCGGCAGGTCTGCATAACGTGGATGCGCGCATACGACGCCAACGCCCTGGCCAGCACCGTACGAACCCCGCTCGGGAGGATGGGTTGGACGACATCGACGACGTGGGTGTCTTCCTCGGCCTGGACGTCGGCAAGAGCGCCCATCACGGGCGCGGGCTGACTCCGGCAGGGAAGAAGGTCTTCGACAAGCAGCTGCCCAACAGCGAGCCGAAGCTGCGGGCCGTCTTCGACAAG
>NZ_JBIWGA010000059.1:0-26294 GCF_044763345.1 Streptomyces sp. NPDC096132 | reverse complement strand
GCCGAAACCCGCGAGGTCCTCATCCGCTCCCTGGCGATGCTCCAGTCCAAGCACGCCGACCTCCCCTCCCGCAAACACGGCAACCCCCCGCAGTAACCCGGCGGACTTTCCGCGATACCCCGGCGGAAACCTCTCTCACGGAGACTGACACCCATGAACACTCCCGACATCCGCGTCGAGAAGGGCCACGCCGAGCCCGAGGAAGTCGCCGCCATCACGGCGATCCTCCTGGCCCGCGCCGCCGCCCGTACCTCCGAGTCCACCCAGGCCCACCGCGCCCGCCGCAAGGCCGGCTGGCGCCGCCTGGAGCGCGAGGGCGGCTTCCGCGCCCCGCACAGCTGGCGCTGAGCCGCACAGCGACCCACGAAGGCCCCGGCCGCCCCCATGGGCGGCCGGGGCCTTCGCCCGTACCGTGGACCCGACCCGGTGAACGGAAAGGGGAGCCATGGGCCTGCCGACGGCACTCGTGGACGAGGTGGCGCGGATCGACGCCCTGCTGGAGCCGATCGCGAAGCGACCGGTGGACACCGCCGACCCGGACTGGGAGACCCGCATGCGCGAGGGACCCCGCCCGCTGGACGAGGCGAACGTCCGGGCGGAGGCCGAGGCGGCACTGCGCGAGCTGCTCGCCCGCTACGAGCGGGGCGACGAGGAGGACCGCGTCGCCGTACGCGCCCTGCTGGACCGGTGCTCCTCGTTCCGCTGGGCCACGTATCTGCCGTACGCGCACACGCCCGAGGGATTCCGGCAGCAGCTGCTCCACCTGTCGGCCCGGGACCAGGGCAGCGACACCCGTGACGAACTGGTCGAGCTGCACGACCTGTGCACACAGGCGCGGCAGGCCGGCGTCGACATCGGGCCCCTGCTGCTGGAGGTCGCCGAACTCTCCAGCACCGAGGACAAGTACGGCATGGGCTCGCTGCGGACGCTCCTGAGAGCCGCGGGCTGACGCGAAAAGGCCCCTGTGTCCTCCCGGAAGGAGGGCACAGGGGCCTTTTCGTACGGAGTCCTACCGCAGGCGCGCCATGAGCGCGTGCTCCACGAGCGTGATGAGGGCCGACTTCGCGTCCGCGCGGTGGCGGGCGTCCGTCGTGATGATCGGGGCGTCGGGGCCGATCTGCAGGGCCTCGCGCACCTCTTCCGGGTTGTACGGCTGGTTGCCGTCGAAGCCGTTGAGGGCGATCACGAACGGAAGGCCGGAGTTCTCGAAGTAGTCGACCGCGGGGAAGCAGTCGGCCAGGCGACGGGTGTCCACCAGGACGATCGCGCCGATGGCGCCGCGCACCAGGTCGTCCCACATGAACCAGAAGCGGTCCTGGCCCGGCGTACCGAAGAGGTACAGGATCAGGTCCTGGTCCAGGGTGATACGGCCGAAGTCCATGGCGACCGTGGTGGTCGTCTTGTCTCCGGTGTGGGTGAGGTCGTCGATGCCCGCCGAAGCGGATGTCATGACGGCCTCGGTACGCAGCGGGTTGATCTCCGAGACGGCCCCGACGAACGTGGTCTTGCCCACGCCGAAGCCACCCGCCACCACGATCTTCGCCGAGGTGGTGGAGCGGGAAGGACCGCCGCTAGAGCTTGCGAAGTCCACTGAGCACCCTTTCGAGCAGTGTCACGTCTGGCTGGCCGCCGGCGTTCTCGTCGCCGCCGGGCTGATGGATGGCGACCAGTCCCGCCTCCGCCAAGTCGGCGACGAGGATCCTGGCCACGCCGAGAGGGATGGTCAGGAGGGCCGAGATCTCGGCCACCGACTTGATCTCACGGCAGAGGTTGCAGATCCGCTGATGCTCGGGCAGCTGGCCCTGCATCTGGTGCGGCTGCGCAGTGGTGTGCACCAGCGCCTCGATGGCGAGCTGGTAGCGCGGGCGGGTCCGGCCGCCGGTCATGGCGTACGGACGCACCAGGGGGTTGTTCGACGCCCCGGCGGGCGCCGCCTCGGGGGTGCGGCGATGCGGCTGCACGGGCTGGATGCGCGGGGCCGACGGCTGGTCGTACGGCGACGGCCCGGGACCCTGCGGGCCCTGGGGCGTGTACGGCCGCTGCTGGCTCGGTGCGGAGGGGAAGTTGTAACGGTTCGGGTTCTGGGAACCGTCGCCCGGACCCTGGTTAGGTCCGTACGACCAGTTGCCTGAATGGGAACCGCCTGGGGGTGTTGCCACTTTCTCTCCTCCTCCGACTGTGCCGGGCACCCATCACGTGGAAGCCGCGTCCCGAAACCTTACGGCCCCGGGACGCCAAAACGCACCGTCCGTCTGTTAGTTGAGCAGGCTGCCTTGAAGCTCCGCACGAAGGTCGGGCGTCAGAACCGTGCCGGCACGGTCCACCAGAAGGGCCATCTCGTACCCAATGAGGCCGATGTCCGCCTCCGGGTGCGCGAGAACCGCGAGCGAGGAACCGTCGGATACGGACATGATGAACAGGAATCCCCGCTCCATCTCCACAACCGTCTGGTTCACGGCTCCCCCCTCGAAGATCCGGGAGGCGCCTGCCGTCAGGGACGTCAGACCGGATGCGACGGCCGCGAGCTGGTCGGCGCGGTCGCGGGGGAAGCCTTCGGACATCGCCAGAAGGAGTCCGTCGGCGGAGACCACCACCGTGTGGGACACCCCCGGGGTGTTGTCCACGAAGTTGGTGATCAACCAGTTCAGGTTCTGTGCCGCCTGGCTCATCGGGCTCACACTAACGCTCCTGGTTGTAGGTGCTGTCAGGACCGAAGCCCTGGCCGTTCGTTTCACTGCTGCCTGCGTTGCGTCCGCGTTGGACGCCTCGACGCAGGTTGCTCAGCCTGCCCCGGACGTCCTCCGGAGCGCGGGAGACCTGTGGGCCTCCCTGAGGGGTGCTCTCGGCGGCGCCCTCGACCAGGTTGGCCTTGGGCACCCGCCGTGGCAGACCGGACGAGGTGACCCCGCCTGCCTTGGGCTTCCGGAGCGCCGAGGCCTGCTGCCAGCGCGCGTCGTTCGCCGACTGCCAGCCGCTGTCGCGGTTGCTCTCCGAAAGGGGGGCCGACGCTTCCTGGTTCACGGGCCGCGCGGCGCCGTTCGAACCGTTCGCCGCGGTGGATCCGCGGCGGGGAAGCCCGGCGTCGGTCAGCGCGTGGACCGCGGAGGGTGCCGGTCCCGGACGCTCGAAGCCTACGCGGTCCTGCTCACTCGCGTCAGCGGCCTGCGTGGATTCCGCTTCCGGAGCGTACTGGTCCGGGTAGCCGTTCTGGTAACCCGTCTGCTGCGGCCAGTCGTCCTGGTAGGACTTCTCCTCGTACGCCTGGTAACCGTCGGCCGTGGTGGCGTGCGCGGGCGCGCGCTCCTCCTGGGCCGGCTCCGCATACGCGGGGTCCGGGTAGCCGCCGTTGGACGGGTAGCCGCCGTTCTGCGGCACACCGCCGTCCGCCGAGAAGGACTCGCCCTGCGGCAGACCGTCGTTCGGCGTGAAGTACTGGTCGTCGTACGCCGGGCGCTGCTGCTCCTCGTACGGCGCCTGCTGCGGCTCCTCGTACGCCGGCCGGCCGTTCTGGCCGTCGAAGGCCCCGGGCTGCTCCACGAAAGCCGTCTGGCTGCTGTCGTAGCCCGTCGGGGCGGCGTCGAAGCCGTTGTCGTACGAGGGCTCCTGCCGCGGCGTGCCGTCGAAGCCCTCGGCGAAGGCCGGGATCTCCTGCGTCTGCTGCGGATGGCCGGCCTGGGACTCCAGGGCCGCCTTGCGCTCCTCGCGCATCAGGGAACGGCCCACGGGGTCCAGGTCGCGCAGGTCGTCGGGGACCTCGTAGCGGCTGTCGTCGAAGCCGAGTTCCGCGGCGGTGCGCATCGGCAGGCCGTTGTTGAAGTCCTCGCCCGCCAGCTGCTGGTGCTGCTGCTCGGGGATGATCTGCGAGACCGTGAACTCGTCGCGGTCGGGCGCCTGCTCGCCGCCGCCACCGTGGGTGATGGCGTCCGGGAGCATGACCAGCGAGGTGGTGCCGGCCTGCTCGCCCGAGGGGCGCAGCTGGACGCGGATGCCGTGCCGGTCGGACAGCCGGCCGACCACGAAGAGACCCATGCGCTGCGAGATCGCGGCGTCCACGGTCGGCGGGTTGGCCAGCTTGTGGTTGATGTCCGCGAAGTCCTCGGCGGTGAGGCCGATGCCCTTGTCGTGGATCTCGATCATCACACGGCCGTCGGGGAGACGGGTCGCGGTCACACGGACCTTGGTCTGGGGGGAGGAGAACGTGGTGGCGTTCTCCAGGAGCTCGGCGAGCAGGTGCACGAGGTCGGTCACGGCGCGGCCGTGGATCTCGGCCTCCGGGACGCCCGACAGCTCGATGCGCTCGTACTGCTCCACCTCGGAGGAGGCGGCGCGCAGGACGTCGACCAGCGGGACCGGCTGGTCCCAGCGGCGGCCGGGCTCCTCGCCGGCGAGGACGAGGAGGTTCTCGCCGTTGCGGCGCATACGGGTCGCGAGGTGGTCCAGGCGGAAGAGGTTCTCCAGCTGGTCCGGGTCGGCCTCGTTGTTCTCCAGGTCGGTGATCAGGGTCAGCTGGCCCTCGATCAGCGACTGGTTGCGGCGCGAGAGGTTGGTGAAGATCGCGTTGATGTTGCCCCGGAGCAGAGCCTGCTCGGCGGCGAGCCGGACGGCCTCGCGGTGGACCTGGTCGAAGGCGCGGGCGACTTCGCCGATCTCGTCCCGGGTGTTGATCGGGATGGGCTGGACACGGGTGTCCACCCGGCCGGGGTCGGTGCGCGAGAGCTGGTCGACCAGCATCGGCAGGCGCTGCTCGGCGATGCCGAAGGCGGCGTTGCGCAGCTGGCGCATCGAGGTGCTCATCTGGCGGGCCATGAGGGAGGCGATGATGAACGCCGCCAGCAGGGCGATGATGACGATCGAGGCGTTGATGATCGCGTCGCGCTGGGCGTCGGAGGCGATCTGGCCGGCGTCGTCCACCGCGCGGTTGATGAGCTCGTTCTCGACCTTGCTGTAGGCCTCGAACTTGAGGGTCGCGGCCGCCATCCAGGTGTTGGCGGTGACGCCCTGCGCGGCGAGCTGGGCGGGCGTCGCGCCGCTGCCGATCAGCTTGATCATGTTTTCCATCGACGGCGGCGCGGTGTACTCCTGGCCCGCGGCCTCCGTCTTGGCCTTGGCGTCGGCGGCCTGCTTCTCGCCCTCCGCCTGGGCCTCCTTCATGACCTCGGTGAGGCGGGCCGCGTCCTGTGTGGTGCCACCGGAGGCGTACTCCTGGATGGCCACCTGCTCCAGGTAGGCGTAGGAGGTGAAGGAGATGAGCTGCGACTTGCGCGTCTGCTCGTCCGGGCTGGGGCGGACCAGCAGGTGGGTGCCGATCGCGCGCTGCAGGGACTCGGCGCCCTTGGCGAGGGCGATCGCGTAGACGGTACGGCCGTACGCGGTGATGTTGCCCGTGCCGAGGCCGAGCTCGTTGGAGAACTCCATCAGCAGGTGCTCGACCGCGACGTAGCCCTCCTCGGTCTGCACCGGGTCCATCTTCTTGGTGTAGGCGGCCGCGCGGATCTTCGCCAGCGTCGGCTCGGCCTCCTCCACCAGGTTCAGACGGCGCTTGAGGCCCTCCTTGTCGGGCATCCCGACGGTCTCCTGGTGGAAGGCGGTGGCCTTCTCGTCGGTGGCGGCGCGGGCCTGCTTGACGACCGAGTCGTCCTTCTTGTTCTCCAGCAACGGCTCGGCGCTCAGGTCGCGCTCGTTGAGGAGGGCCTCGGCGTACTCACCGGCGGCGGCCACGATCTTCGCGACCTTCTCCGCGTCGCGCGCCTCCTGCCAGGTGTCGATCGAGCCCTTCACCTGGAAGCCGCCCATGACGAGGCCGACCAGCACGGGTATGAGCAGGATCGCGTTCAGCCGGGTGGGCACGCGCCAGTTGCGCGGAGACAGACGGCCGCCGCTCTTCGCGGGTGGGGCCGTCGGCTCCGAGCCGGGCACAGGGGCGGGCGCCGCTCCGCGCGGCGGCGGGGTGAAGTTGCCCCGGGCCGCCGGCTCGGGACTTTTCTTGCTTCGCCTCACTCGACCAACAACCTCTCGGCGGTCGGCACCTTCCGTGCCGCGGTTTCTCAGAGCCCGGTCAGCCATCGACCATCAGTACGTCATTGACTATTGGGCAGTTCAGGCATTCCAGCACGACGGCCTGCGCTCTTCCAAACATGGAGAAGTGCCGGTTCGAAGTGATGTAAGCCCCAGATAAAACGGTCAAACAGAACGAGCCCCGCCAAAAGACGGGGCCTTCGTGAGCACAGTGAGACCAAGTGACCGCGACGCGTTGCGGTACCACCGGATTCCTCTGCCGAAACGTTATGAACACCGGAGCCGACCGTGTCAAAGGCCACAGTCGGCTCCAAAGTGTCTACGACAAGTGCCGTACGAGACTGGGTACTTGAAAGTTACCGCAGTCGCGCCATGAGCGCATGCTCGACCAGCGTGATCAGCGCGCTCTTGGCATCCGAACGATGCCGCGCGTCGGTCGTGATGATCGGGGTGTCCGGCCCGATCTGCAGCGCCTCGCGCACCTCTTCGGGCTGGTACGGCTGCTGCCCGTCGAAGCCGTTGAGGGCGACGACGAACGGCAGACCGCTGTTCTCGAAGTAGTCGACCGCGGGGAAGCAGTCGGCCAGACGGCGGGTGTCCACCAGCACGACCGCGCCGATGGCGCCGCGCACCAGGTCGTCCCACATGAACCAGAAGCGGTCCTGGCCCGGCGTACCGAAGAGGTACAGGATCAGGTCCTGGTCCAGGGTGATACGGCCGAAGTCCATGGCGACCGTGGTGGTCGTCTTGTCTCCGGTGTGGGTGAGGTCGTCGATGCCCGCGCTCGCGGACGTCATGACGGCCTCCGTGCGCAGCGGGTTGATCTCGGAGACGGCGCCCACGAACGTGGTCTTGCCCACGCCGAAGCCACCCGCCACCACGATCTTCGCGGAAGTGGTGGCCCGGCCCCCGTCAGAGCTTGCGAAGTCCACTGAGCACCCTTTCGAGCAGCGTCACGTCCGGAGCGCCGCCGTTGTTCTCGTCGCCGCCCGGCTGGTGAATGGCCACCAGACCGGCCTCGGCGAGGTCCGCCACCAGGATCCGCGCCACGCCCAGCGGCATGGCCAGCAGCGCCGAGACCTCGGCGACCGACTTCACCTCGCGGCACAGGTGGCAGATGCGCTGGTGCTCGGGGAGCAGCCCCATCAGTGCTGCCGGGTCGGCCGTGGTGCTGATCAGCGCCTCGATGGCGAGCTGATAGCGCGGCCGGGTCCGGCCGCCGGTCATCGCGTACGGACGCACCAGCGGCTGGTCGCCCTCATCCCCGTACGGCTCCGCGTACGGATCATGATGGGCGGGGGGCGGGGTCATGGATCCTCCGGGCGGGACAGCATTCTCGGTCAGTCGTGCCGTCCGTCGAGGCCGGTGGGGGGATTGTGTCGGCCGGACGGTGATTTCGTGAGGTGGGTGGTGCCGGGGTCGGTCAGTGGAGCAGACTGCCCTGGAGCTCGGCGCGCAGGTCTGGGGTGAGGACCGCGCCCGCGCGGTCGACGAGCAGCGCCATCTCGTAGCCGACGAGGCCGATGTCGCACTCGGGGTGTGCGAGCACGGCCAGCGAAGAGCCGTCCGAGACGGACATGAGGAAAAGGAATCCTCGCTCCATCTCGACGACCGTCTGTGCCACGTTGCCGCCCTCGAAGATCCGGGAGGCGCCGGCCGTGAGCGAGGTGAGCCCCGACGCGACCGCCGCCAGCTGGTCGGCACGGTCGCGCGGGAAGCCCTCGGACATCGCGAGCAGGAGCCCGTCGGCGGACACGACGACGGTGTGGGACACCCCGGGGGTGTTGTCCACGAAGTTGGTGATCAACCAGTTCAGGTTCTGTGCAGCCTGACTCATCTGGCTCAACTAACGCTCCTGCGGGTGAGTGGGGCTCGGGAAACTGCCGGTCTGACCGTTGCCGGCCTGACGACCCTGCGCGATGCCCCGACGAAGATTGGTCAGCCGTCCGCGCACGTCGTCAGGCGCACGCGAGACCTGCGGACCGGTTTGGTGCTGTTGCTGCTGAGCCGTGCCCGGGACGAGGTTCGCCCGGGGTACCCGGCGCGGCAGACCGGAGGTGGTGACGCCGCCCGCGGCCGGCTGCCGGACGCGCTCGGCCTGACGGACGAGCTCGTCGTTCGGCGAGGTACGCCACGACGGAGAGGCCGAGGCGCCGTTGGCCGCGGGACGCTGGGGAGCAGCCGGAGCCTGCGGCTGCTGCTGCGGTGCCTGCGGTGCCTGCGGTGCCGGAGCCTGACCGCCCGCCTGCTGACCGCCGTGGAACCAGTTGGTCTCCAGCGTGTCGTACAGCGGGGTGCGGCCGTCGCCCGGACCCGGGGCCGGCGGCAGGGCCTCCGGCTCGGGACGGTGGGCGGGACGCGGCGGAACCGGCGGCCGCGGGGTGCCGTAGCCGTTGGTTCCGTTGATCTGGGGACGCTCGAACTGTCCCGTGGACGACATGTCCTGGCGGCCGGGCAGCGCGTGCTGGCCGGTGGAGGAGCCGTCGTAGCCGGGCGCGGCGTACTGGCCGGTGGAGCCGTTGTCGTACGCCTGCGGAGCGAACTGGTTCGGGTTCGCCGGGGCGTTCTGCCCGCCCGGCGCACCGAAGACGTCGGAGCGGGTGTAGGCGTTGTTCTGCTGGCCGCCGGTACCCGGGCGCTGGAACTGGCCCGTGTCCTGACGTCCGCCCTGGCCCGCCTGCGGGTTCACGGCCGGGAACTGGCCCGTGCTCTGCAGACCGTTCGCACCCGTGCGGCCGAAGTCGGCCGGGCCGGCCGGACCCTGGCGCTCCTCGAAGCGCGGAACGGCCGGCATGTCCGCGGTGGCGGGACCGTGGTGGTCCTCGATCCGCGGCATCCGCGAGGTCTGCGCGACGTCCGGCTCCTCGTGACCGCGCGGGGCGTCCAGCGGGGTGCGCGGCACCGGCGGCTGGGCGTTCTCGTCGCCCCAGCTGGTCACCCGCGGCTGCGGGTTCCCGCCGGGCAGCTCGGCGCGCGGGCCGCCGCGCGGCGGGAGCTGCGGCTGACGGCCACGCTGCTCGTTGTTGTTCTTGCGCTGCGGCGCACGCGAGCCACCGAAGAAGTCCTGGCCCTGGCCGCTCGTGCCGTTGCTCTGCAGACCCTGCGGCGCACCCGGCGCCTGACCGCCGAAGCCGGCGCCCGCACCGGCCGGAGCCGGGCGTCCCTGCTGCGGCGCGGCCGGGGGCATCTGCCCGCGCGGCGGCTGGCCGCCGGGACGGCCACCGCCGTCACGGCCGGGCAGCGCGGCCCGGGGACCCTGGCCGGCGGCCAGTCGGCCGCCTCCGCCGGGACCGGAGCCGGGACCCGCGCCGAGGGCACCGCCGCCGGCCGGGGCACCGCCGCCGAGGGCACCGCCCTGCGGGCCGTTCTGGCGCCGCGCGGCGGCGGCACCCGCGGCGGCCTGCGCGGCGGCGGGACCGCCCGCGGCACCGCCCTGACCGGGCTTGGGCTG
The DNA here is from genome assembly GCF_044763345.1 of Streptomyces sp. NPDC096132. NCBI lineage: Bacteria > Bacillati > Actinomycetota > Actinomycetes > Kitasatosporales > Streptomycetaceae > Streptomyces > Streptomyces sp. NPDC096132. The sequence goes on along the minus strand of NZ_JBIWGA010000059.1, from coordinate 16,828 downwards.
GGGCTTCTTGCCGCCCTGGGCGACATCCACGGGCAGCATGACCAGCGCGGTCGTACCACCGGAGTCGGACGGGCGCAGCTGGATGCGGATGCCGTGCCGCTGCGACAGACGACCGACCACGAAGAGGCCCATGCGGCGGGAGACGGAGACGTCCACCGTGGGCGGCGAGGCGAGCCGCTCGTTGATCGCGGCGAGGTCCTCGGGGGACAGACCGATACCGGTGTCGTGGATCTCGATCAGCACCCGGCCGTCGGGCAGCGCGTGACCGGTGACCTTGACCTTGGTCTGCGGCGAGGAGAACGAGGTGGCGTTCTCGAGCAGCTCGGCGAGGAGGTGCACGAGGTCGTTGACGACCCGGCCGGCCACTTCGGTGGACGGCACGGAGGCCAGCTCGATGCGCTCGTACTGCTCCACCTCGGACGCGGCGGCACGGAGCACGTCGACCAGCGGGACCGGGCGGGTCCAGCGGCGACCGGGCTCTTCACCGGCGAGGACGAGGAGGTTCTCACCGTTACGGCGCATACGCGTCGCGAGGTGGTCGAGCTTGAACAGGGAGGACAGCTGGTCCGGGTCGGCCTCGCGGGACTCCAGTTCGGAGATGAGCGAGAGCTGACGCTGGATGAGGCCCTGGGAGCGGCGCGAGAGGTTGGTGAACATCGCGTTGACGTTGCCCCGCAGCAGGGCCTGCTCGGCGGCGAGGCGGACGGCCTCGCGGTGCACGTCGTCGAAGGCCGCGGCCACCTGGCCGATCTCGTCCCGGGAGTGCACACCGACCGACTCCACGGACGTGTCGACGTCCTGCGGGTCGGACTCGGAGAGCTGCTTGACCAGCTCGGGCAGGCGGTCCTGGGCGACCTTGGTGGCGGTCTCCTGCAGACGGCGCAGCGAGCGGATCATGGACCGGGCGACGACGAACGCGCCGACCAGCGACACACCGAGCACGAGCAGGATGAGCGCACCGGAGATGATCGCCTCGCGCTCCGACTCGGCGCGCAGCTCACGCGCCTTCTGCTCCATGTCCTCGAGCAGCGTGTGCTCGATGTTGTTCATCTGCCGGATCTTGGTGGTCGAGTCGTCGACCCAGTCCTGGTAGGACCGCTGGTCCTGCGAGGTCAGACCGGAGGCGGAGGCGAACGCGCGGGAGGCGTAGGTGTCCGACTCCTCGATGACCGGGTTGCCCTGCTCGATGGGCTTCAGCAGCTCCTCGGCGCCTTCGTCGCCGTAGATGCTGCGGAAACTGGCGAGCTCGGAGTCCTCGTTCTCGAACGCGGCGTCGGCGTACTGGCGCTCGTTGTTGGAGAGCTCGCCGTACGTCGTGTTGTTCGCCGGCAGCGCCGCCGCGAGCACGGCGCGCTGGATGGAGGCGTACTCCTTGGCGCTGGAGAAGGCGGCGAGCGCACGCGTCCGCTGGATCATCTCGGGGTTGCTCGTGGCCTGGGCCATGTCCTGCGAGAGGTCGAGCAGCTTCGTGATGAGCTGGTGGTAGGCGTCGACCGTCTGGGAGGAGTTGCCCTTCTCCGTGTAGGCCGTCGAGCGGATCTTCTGCAGGTTGTTCAGGTCGGCGAGGAGGCCGACGAGGCTGTCGCGGACACCCTGGAGGTTGCCGTCCTTGGAGGCGCTGTTGATCTCCTCGGACGCGTCCTGGAAGGCGGTCACGGCCCGGTCCGTCTTGGTCCGGTTGCCCTTGATGCCGAAGTCGGTCGCCTTGGTGCCGTGCGACAGCGGGCCGGCCGAGCGGTCGCGCTCCTCCTGGAGGGCGACGGCGAGCTCGGTCGCCTGCTTGGTCATGTCCGTCAGCAGCTTCATGTTGTCGAGCTGCTGGATGTCGTCCATCGACGTGTTGATGCGCAGCGCGCCCAGCGTGGTGGCCGCGACCACCGGCAGGGTCAGCAGCGCCACCAGGCGCGTGGAGATGCGCCAGTTGCGCAGCGCCACGCGGGAGCCGGGGCCGGAGGAGCCGGCCGACGGCTTGATCGTCGGAGTCGGGGGAAGGGCGCTCGGCGACGCGGACGCGCCGGGGCGCCCGGAGCGCTCACCGCCGTCGCCGGACGCAGCCGGGCCCGGGTTCTGGGCGTGCTGGGGCGAGGAGCTGCCATTGCTGGGGGCAGTCCCGCCGTGCGGCTCCGGCTCGGCCGAAGCACTGCCATCCCTCTTGAAACGTCCCTGCACTAGCGTCGCAACCTCTGGACCAGGCGCCCCTCCGGGTGAACGGAAGGACGGTGTCGGCGTGTTGAGGGACGCCCTGAATTGCGCCCCTCGAATGGTCGTGAGTGACCGGCGCTGGCTCCCCCTTCCCGCCGCCACTACGGCGCTGGTGCGCCCCGGTGCGCCGGCTCGATCCAGCGGCGGTCCGAGAGATTCCAGCACAGTGCCGGATCTCCAACAAGGTGTGTTGGCCGGGCTGTGACATGCGTGACAGCTAGTGAGGGTCACGTTACGGGACGTAGAAAAGGTTCCCGAGTAAAGCGGGCATAAGGGTGCTTAGCGTGGGGGTGCGACACAGTCCCAGTCGCGATGATCAGGAGCGGAATGCATGCTTCAGGGGGCCAATGTCCGTTTCATAGTGGTCGATTGCCAGTCTGAATTGACCGCTTTGACCGTCGATTCGTGAGCAAACTCACACGCTGATCATGCGACCTTCACGCGTTCCCCGGGAATCGCATGTTTAGCCTGACGCTTTACAGAGATGGCAAATCCGACAAGCCGCCGACCCGAGCAGACAAGGTCCAGTACAACAGTGAAGACGACGACGATGTTCCACAAGATCGCCAACCCGCGACGCACGACGCTGGCGCACCTCAAGGACGCCGACGAACTGCAACTCCCGGAGCAGCCGGAGCACGCCGCCGATCTTCCCGCGCAGACTGCCAACCCCAAGCGCACCATCCTCATGGAAGCCCCGGTCGCGGCCTCCGTCGCGGAGTAGATCTCCGGCGGAGATCCACGAGATCTTCACGTATCTCGTGGATCAATACGGACGGCGGCCGCCGAATGCTCAAGGCGCCGCCCACGGATGTCAAGGGCGTCCCCGGCCGGGGGGCGCCCTTCCGCGTTAGCCTGGAGCGTCACACTCCAGCCAGCTCAGTCAAGGGGCCAACCAACCCGTGCGCATCGCCAGGTTCTCCATCGACGGCAACGTCGCCTTCGGCGCGGTCGAGGGCGACAAGCCGGACGAGCTCGTCCTCGACATCATCAAGGGCATCCCGTTCGCGGAACACGAGCTCTCCGGTACGAAGGTGCCGCTGGCCCCTTCCGATTCAAAGACAAGGGTCCGGCTGCTTCCGCCCGTACTGCCCAGCAAGGTCGTGGCCTTCGGCCGCAACTACGCCGAGCACGCGCGCGAACTGGGCAACGAGGTGCCCGACGCCCCGTTCGCCTTCTTCAAGCCGTCCACCTCGGTGATCGGCCCCGGCGACGACATCCAGTACCCGCCGTTCTCCGAGGAACTGCACCACGAGGCCGAGCTCGCCGTCGTCATCGGCCGGATGTGCCGCGAGGTCCCGCGCGAGCGCGTGGCGGACGTGATCTTCGGCTACACCTGCGCCAACGACGTCACCGCTCGGGACGTCCAGCGGCGCGAGAAGCAGTGGGCGCGGGCCAAGGGCTTCGACAACTCCTGCCCGCTCGGTCCCTGGGTGGAGACGGACCTGGACCTCGCGACCGCGTCCGACCTCACCGTCCAGCTCACGGTCAACGGCGAGCAACGCCAGCTCGGCCGCACCAGCGAGATGATCCACTCGATCGAGGATCTGATCGTCAACATCACCGAGGCCATGACGCTGCTCCCCGGCGACGTGATCCTCACGGGCACCCCCGCGGGGGTCGGCCCCCTGGCTGTCGGCGACGAGGTCGCCGTCACCATCGAAGGCATCGGCACTCTCACCAACAAGGTTGTCAAGCGTGGCTAGCGCACCCGGCTCACCCGTCCGCGTACGTTTCTGTCCGTCCCCCACCGGTAACCCCCACGTGGGCCTGGTCCGCACCGCCCTGTTCAACTGGGCGTTCGCCAAGCACCACCAGGGCACGCTGGTCTTCCGCATCGAGGACACCGACGCGGCCCGCGACTCCGAGGAGTCGTACGGCCAGCTGCTCGACTCGCTGCGCTGGCTGGGCTTCCACTGGGACGAGGGCCCCGAGATCGGCGGCCCCCACGCCCCGTACCGCCAGTCGCAGCGGATGGACATCTACGCCGACGTCGCCGCCAAGCTCCTCGACGCCGGCCACGCCTACCACTGCTACTGCTCCCAGGAGGAGCTGGACACCCGCCGCGAGGCCGCCCGCGCCGCCGGGAAGCCGTCCGGCTACGACGGCCACTGCCGCGAGCTGACCGAGGCGCAGGTCGAGCAGTACAAGGCGCAGGGCCGCACCCCGATCGTCCGCTTCCGCATGCCCGACGAGACGATCACCTTCGCGGACCTGGTCCGCGGCGAGCTGACGTTCACCCCGGAGAACGTGCCGGACTACGGCATCGTCCGCGCGAACGGCGCCCCGCTGTACACCCTGGTGAACCCGGTCGACGACGCCCTGATGGAGATCACCCACGTCCTGCGCGGCGAGGACCTGCTGTCCTCGACGCCGAGGCAGATCGCCCTGTACAAGGCGCTGATCGAGCTGGGCGTCGCCAAGGTGATCCCGTCCTTCGGCCACCTCCCGTACGTCATGGGCGAGGGCAACAAGAAGCTGTCGAAGCGGGACCCCGAGTCCTCGCTCAACCTCTACCGCGAGCGCGGCTTCCTCCCCGAGGGCCTGCTCAACTACCTCTCGCTCCTTGGCTGGTCGCTCTCCGCCGACCAGGACATCTTCACGCTGGACGAGATGGTCGCGGCCTTCGAGATCACGGACGTCAACCCCAACCCGGCGCGCTTCGACCTGAAGAAGTGCGAGGCGATCAACGCCGACCACATCCGGCTGCTGGACGTGAAGGACTTCACGGAGCGCTGCCGTCCGTGGCTGAGGGCGCCGTTCGCCCCCTGGGCGCCGGAGGCCTTCGACGAGGCGAAGTGGGAGGCGATCGCCCCGCACGCCCAGACCCGTCTCAAGGTCCTCTCGGAGATCACCGACAACGTCGACTTCCTCTTCCTCGCGGAGCCGGTCTTCGACGAGCCGAGCTGGACGAAGGCGATGAAGGAGGGCAGCGACGCCCTGCTCCGCACGGCCCGGGAGAAGCTGGAGTCGGCCGACTGGTCGTCCCCCGAGTCCCTCAAGGAGGCCGTCCTGGCCGCCGGCGAGGCCCACGGCCTCAAGCTCGGCAAGGCCCAGGCCCCCGTCCGCGTGGCCGTCACCGGCCGCACGGTCGGCCTCCCCCTCTTCGAGTCCCTGGAAGTCCTGGGCAAGGAGAAGACGCTGGAGCGCATCGACGCGGCCCTGGCGAAGCTGGCGGCGTAGCACGCAGGTGTACGTGAGGGGCGGCACCCGGACCACCGGGCGCCGCCCCTTCGCCGTTCCCCCGGACAGGCCGCCCACCTCCGGGTTACCGTCGGATCATGAGCATTCGCGCCGTGGTCTGGGACGTTGACGACACTCTCTTCGACTACACGACCGCGGACCGGGAGGGCATGCGGGGGCATCTGGTGGCCGAGGGGCTGCTGGAGGGGTACGGGACCGCGGAGCAGGGGCTCGACCGGTGGCGGGAGGTCACCGATCAGCAGTGGGCGCGGTTCTCGGCGGGGGAGGTCACCTTCGAGGGGCAGCGGCGGGACCGGGTGCGGGTGTTCCTGGGCCGGCCGGAGCTGACCGACGAGGAGGCCGACGACTGGTTCGGGCGCTACCTCGGGCACTACGAGGCCGCCTGGGCGCTGTTCCCCGACGTGCTGCCCACCCTGGACGCCCTCGCCGCCAGCCACCGGCACGCGGTGCTCTCCAACTCCAGCCTCCGGGTCCAGGACCACAAGCTGCGCGTCCTCGGTGTGCACAACCGCTTCGAGACCATCCTGTGCGCGGCGGAGCTGGGCGTCTCCAAGCCGGAGGCCGCCGCCTTCCTCGCGGCCTGCGACGCCCTGGGGCTGCCCGCGCACGAGGTGGCGTATGTCGGCGACCACCCGGAGATCGACGGACGGGGCGCCGCAGAGGCCGGCCTGCTCTCCGTGTGGATCGATCGGTACGGCGGCACGGCGGCCGTCGAGGTCCAGCCCGGACGGCACCGGATCGCCACCCTGGCCGAACTGCCCGCGATCCTCGGCCCGGATACCCGTTTTGGAGCCCAGTCCACCTTCGGGTAATGTTCTTTCTGCGCCGCCGGGGAGCGGGCCGAAAGGCCGGAACCCGGGGGAGCGAACTAGAACAAGATCCCCTCCGGGGCTTGCGTTCCAGTGGCCTATGGTGTAATTGGCAGCACGACTGATTCTGGTTCAGTTAGTCTTGGTTCGAGTCCAGGTAGGCCAGCTCGCAGAGCTCATCTGCAAAGCCCCCGTTGTGTAGCGGCCTAGCACGCTGCCCTCTCAAGGCAGTAGCGCCGGTTCGAATCCGGTCGGGGGTACTGGTTCCGATCACGCAGGATCACATCGGAACTGCTAGGGCCCCCGTTGTGTAGCGGCCTAGCACGCCGCCCTCTCAAGGCGGTAGCGCCGGTTCGAATCCGGTCGGGGGTACTGACTGGTCTAAACCACATTGGTCTATGGTGTAATTGGCAGCACGACTGATTCTGGTTCAGTTAGTCTTGGTTCGAGTCCAGGTAGACCAGCTCGGACCTGCGGAAACGCAGTGTCCACGCCCCCGTTGTGTAGCGGCCTAGCACGCCGCCCTCTCAAGGCGGTAGCGCCGGTTCGAATCCGGTCGGGGGTACGTCATCGGAAGGCCCTCCGCTTCGGCGGGGGGCCTTCCGCATGTCCGGGGTGGCCGGGCTCACTCGAAGCCGTACCGCCGCGCCGACTCCTCCTCCTGTGCCAGCCGGTGCAGCGCCTGCAGCATCGGCTCGACCAGGATCGCGCCCAGCACCGCCGTCTCGATCCGCTCCGCCTCCGACTCCCGCGTCTCCACGAAGTCCAGGTCGAGGACGGCGGCCCCATGCATCAACCGGGCGTAGGACACGAGCAGTTCGGCGTCCCAGTCGTAGCCGAGGCGACGCAGTGCGGCCACGGCCACCACCAGGGAGCGGTACGCGGGGGAGATCGTGGTCAGCAGACGGGCGTTCGCCCAGCCCACGGTCCGCAGCAGCTCGTCCGCCTCCCGCTGCGCGGCCCGTACGTGCTCGTCCTCCGCGTCCGGCTCCGGGACCTGCGGCAGCGCCCACAGGGCCGCGCCCAGGCGGATCGTACGGCCCAGGGAGTCGTCGTCCACATGCCCGAGGACCTCCCGGACCGTCGCCACCGGGATCCCGCCCACCTGGATCATCGCCCGCACCAGCCGCAGCCGGCGCAGATGCTCCTCGTCGTACTCGGCGGTCGTCGCGTTCACCTGACGGCCGGGCGGCAACAGACCCTCGCGCAGGTAGTACTTGATCGTCGCGGTCGCCACCCCGCTGCGCTTGCTCAGCTCGCCCAGTCGCATGCCTTGCGCCCCTTCTTGGTTAGCGGCACTATCCAAGCATGTCTGTAGCCACCCGTACCACCGCGGACGCGCACGGTGACGTGGTCGTCCTGCTCATCGGCATGCGTGTCAACCACTTCTGGGCCGTGCACCAGTGGGTGCCGGTGATGCTGGCCATGTTCCGGATGCTGGCGGAACTGAAGAAGCAGCCGAGCCGGGGGCTGCTCTCCCGGGTCCTGCTGACGGCCTCGCCGCGGACGTACTACGTCGTCCAGTACTGGGAGTCCAAGGAGAAGCTGTACGCGTACGCGAGCGCGCCCGACGCGTTCCACCACAAGGCGTGGGGGAAGCTCAACCGCCTGGAGAAGGGCGGGAAGGTGCGGGGGCACGTGGGGATCTGGCACGAGGCGTATGTCGTGCCGGAGGGGTCGTACGAGGCGATCTACGGGGACATGCCGGCGATTGGGCTGGCCGCCGCGTACGGGCAGGTGCCGTTGGCTGCGCGGGGGCGGTATGCGAAGGATCGGTTCGCCTGGCGCGCCTGAGCGTCGTACGGGTCTGTGGCGTATGGCGGGTGCGGGAGCGTTGTGGTTGCTCGCGCCCACGCGGCGGAGCCGCATATCGATACAGCCCCGCGCCCCTTTGGGTTGGCGTCCGTGCCGTTGGGAAAAGGCTGCCGCGGCGTTGAGGCTGCCCTTTCCCCCTCGGCGTCAGCCCGTCCTGCGCAGGGCCTCCGACAGGCGGGACGCCGCGTCGATGACTGCCTGGGCGTGCATGCGGCCGGGGTGGCGGGTCAGGCGCTCGATCGGGCCGGAGACCGAGACGGCGGCCACGACGCGGTTGGAGGGGCCGCGTACGGGCGCGGAGACGGACGCGACGCCCGGCTCGCGCTCGCCGATGGACTGGGCCCAGCCCCGGCGCCGTACGCCCGACAGGGCCGTCGCTGTGAAGCGGGCGCCCTGCAGGCCGCGGTGGAGGCGCTCCGGCTCCTCCCAGGCCATGAGGATCTGGGCCGAGGAACCGGCCTTCATCGTGAGCGTGGAGCCGACCGGGACCGTGTCCCGAAGGCCGGACAGGCGTTCCGCCGCGGCCACGCAGATGCGCATGTCGCCCTGGCGGCGGTAGAGCTGCGCGCTCTCGCCGGTGATGTCACGCAGATGTGTCAGCACCGGGCCGGCGGTGGCGAGGAGGCGGTCCTCGCCCGCGGCCGCGGCCAGTTCCGCCAGACGCGGGCCGAGAATGAAACGGCCCTGCATGTCGCGCGCCACCATACGGTGGTGTTCCAGGGCCACGGCCAGCCGGTGGGCCGTGGGTCGTGCGAGTCCGGTGGCCGCGACCAGTCCCGCGAGGGTGGCCGGCCCGGACTCCAGGGCGCTCAGGACAAGGGCCGCCTTGTCCAGAACGCCCACGCCGCTACTGTTGTCCATGCAACGATACTCCCGTCTCACTCTGTGAAACGCAAGTTCATTTTTCCGTGAGACGCGCAACCCTTGGATGCATGGCGGCCCGAAGACCGACGGGCCTGGCGGCGGGTGCCCGGGAACAGGGGCCGAGGGCGTCGCCTCCACAAGATCTCTAGTTGGGCCGGTGCGTCATTGCCGGCCGGAGGGAAAGCGATGGGTAGGACACTCGCGGAGAAGGTCTGGGACGACCACGTCGTCCGGCGCGCCGAGGGCGAGCCCGACCTCCTCTTCATCGATCTGCACCTCCTGCACGAGGTGACCAGCCCGCAGGCCTTCGACGGTCTGCGGCAGAACGGCCGCCCGGTGCGCCGTCTCGACCTCACCATCGCGACCGAGGACCACAACACCCCGACCCTCGACATCGACAAGCCGATCGCCGACCCGGTCTCGCGCGCCCAGCTGGAGACGCTGCGCAAGAACTGCGCCGAGTTCGGGGTGCGGCTGCATCCGCTCGGCGACGTCGAGCAGGGTGTCGTGCACGTCGTGGGCCCGCAGCTGGGGCTGACCCAGCCGGGTACGACCGTCGTCTGCGGCGACTCGCACACCTCCACGCACGGCGCCTTCGGCGCGCTGGCGTTCGGCATCGGCACCTCGCAGGTCGAGCACGTGCTGGCCACCCAGACGCTGCCGCTGGCCCGCCCCAAGACCATGGCCATCACGGTGGACGGCGAGCTGCCCGACGGCGTCACCGCCAAGGACCTGATCCTGGCGATCATCGCCAAGATCGGTACGGGCGGCGGCCAGGGCTACATCCTGGAGTACCGCGGCTCCGCCATCGAGAAGCTCTCGATGGAGGCCCGGATGACCATCTGCAACATGTCGATCGAGGCCGGCGCCCGCGCGGGCATGATCGCCCCCGACGAGACCACCTTCGCGTACATCAAGGGCCGCGCCCACGCCCCCGAGGGCGAGGACTGGGACGCCGCCGTCGCGTACTGGAAGACGCTGAAGACGGACAAGGACGCCGAGTTCGACGCCGAGGTCGTCATCGACGGCTCCGCCCTGTCGCCGTTCGTCACCTGGGGTACCAACCCCGGCCAGGGCGCGCCGCTTTCGGCGGACGTCCCCGACCCCGCTTCGTACGAAGACGCTTCGGAGCGCCTCGCCGCCGAAAAGGCCCTGGAGTACATGGGGTTGGAGGCCGGACAGCCGCTGCGCTCCATCAACGTGGACACCGTCTTCGTAGGTTCGTGCACCAACGGCCGCATCGAGGACCTGCGCGCCGCCGCCGAACTGCTCAAGGGCCGCAAAGTCGCCGACGGCGTACGGATGCTGGTCGTCCCCGGTTCCGTGCGGGTCGGTCTGCAGGCCGTCTCCGAGGGTCTGGACGTCGTCTTCAAGGAGGCCGGCGCCGAGTGGCGGCACGCGGGCTGCTCGATGTGTCTGGGCATGAACCCCGACCAGCTGGCCCCCGGTGAGCGCTCCGCGTCCACCTCCAACCGCAACTTCGAGGGCCGGCAGGGCAAGGGCGGTCGTACGCACCTGGTGTCGCCGCAGGTCGCGGCCGCCACGGCCGTCCTCGGTCACCTGGCCTCCCCGGCCGACCTGTCTGCCATCGCCCCCGCGCCCGCTGGAGTCTGATCAGTCATGGAAGCATTCACCACGCACACCGGCCGGGCCGTCCCGCTGCGCCGCTCCAACGTCGACACCGACCAGATCATCCCTGCTCACTGGCTCAAGAAGGTCACGCGGGACGGGTTCGAGGACGGTCTGTTCGAGGCCTGGCGCAAGGACGAGACGTTCATCCTCAACCGTCCCGAGCGGCAGGGGGCGACCGTCCTGGTCGCCGGCCCCGACTTCGGCACCGGCTCCTCCCGTGAGCACGCCGTCTGGGCGCTGCAGAACTACGGCTTCAAGACCGTGATCTCCTCCCGCTTCGCCGACATCTTCCGTGGCAACTCGCTGAAGAACGGCCTGCTCACGGTGGTCCTGGAGCAGAAGATCGTGGACGCGCTGTGGGAGCTCACGGAGAACGACCCCACTGCTGAGGTCACTGTGGACCTTGAGGCGCGTGAGGTGCGCGCCGAGGGCATCACCGCCTCCTTCGAGCTGGACGAGAACTCCCGCTGGCGGCTCCTGAACGGGCTGGACGACATCTCCATCACCCTCCAGAACGAGGCGGACATCGCCGCGTACGAGACCAAGCGCCCGTCGTACAAGCCGAGGACGCTCCAGGTCTGAGCCGGAGCCCTGGGGCAAGTCGAGTTTCGGCCAGCCCAACGCCCCTCCTGTACCCCCGATCGGTCCGATCGGGGGTACAGCCGTGTCTGGGCCCCCGCGCGCCCGTGAACCTTCGCCGTTCCTCCCAACTTCCCACGTTAGAGCGGTGGTTGCCGGGGTACGCGCCCTGTGTGGACGTGGCCCCCGTCGGTGCCCGGACGGCCGTTTGAGGCGGCAGTTGCCCCCTGGGCGGGCGACAACTCGCCCTAGATGGCACAATCTGTGCATGGAACACGACGGCCAACTCGAGCTCTATACGGCGGTCGCGAACCAGCTCAAGGAAGCGCACTCAAGGGTGCGCGCACTGCAAGTCCCGGAGGGCGTACGGATGGCGCTGACCCGGAAGCTGCTGGTCATTACGGCCGCGGCCAAGCACGATCTCGCCGATGCGACAAGGCGTCTGGAGCGGTTCATGACGGACCTCGACGAGGGGCGAATGCCCGAAGAGGAGCGTTGATCGCCTCCGGAGCAGCCGAGTTCGTTGCGGCACAAGGGTGATTAGCCCGTTTCGTGTTTGATTTGCGGTATATATCTGCCTAACGTGCGAAAAAGCTTGAACACTTTCGTTCTGGCGATGTCTCCGAAGGGGAAGACGTGAACAAGGCGCAGCTCGTAGAAGCGATTGCCGACAAGCTGGGCGGCCGCCAGCAGGCCGCCGACGCGGTCGACGCGGTCCTGGACGCCATCGTCCGCGCGACCGTCGCGGGGGACCGGGTCTCGGTCACCGGCTTCGGTTCGTTCGAGAAGGTCGACCGGCCGGCCCGCTACGCTCGCAACCCCCAGACGGGCGAGCGTGTTCGGGTCAAGAAGACGTCCGTGCCGCGCTTCCGCGCAGGCCAGGGCTTCAAGGACCTGGTGAGCGGCTCCAAGAAGCTGCCGCGCGGTGGCGAGGTCGCCGTCAAGAAGGCCCCGAAGGGCAGCCTGACCGGCGGTGCCGCGGCGACGGTCAAGAAGGCCGCCGCGAAGAAGGCCACCACCAAGGCGGCCGCCGCGAAGAAGGCAGCCCCCGCCAAGAAGACGACGGCCGCCGCGAAGAAGACCACGGCCGCCGCCAAGAAGACCACCGCGAAGAAGACGACCGCCAAGAAGACGACGGCGGCCGCCAAGAAGACCACCACCGCGAAGACCGCCGCCGCGAAGAAGACGACGGCCAAGAAGGCCCCGGCGAAGAAGGCGACGGCCAAGAAGGCCCCCGCCCGCAAGACGACCGCGCGCAGCACCACCGCCAAGAAGGCCGCCACCGCCCGCCAGCCGTAGGACGACAGTCAGCCGTAGGGCGACAGTCAGTCGTAGGACGACAGTCAGTCGTAGGACACAGGGGCACTCACGCGCCGGGCCGGACTCCCTCTCGGAAGTCCGGCCCGCGGCGTGTCCGGAGCCTGCCCGCAAGATCCGCGGCGGGCCCTCGGCGTGTCCTCAGAAGGTCTGCAACGTCACGAGGGTGATACGCCGCGCGTCCCCCTCGCCCTCGGTCTCGATCCGCACCCGCTGCCCCGGCCGCAGCAGTCGCAGCCCGCCCGCGTCGAACGCCGGAGCGTCGAAGGGCACCGGAGTGCCGTCGTCCAGCAGCACCTGCCCGCTGCGTGTGCCGGGGTCGTACGTGTATGCGGTCGCCTGCATGGCGGCAGCCTACTGCCCGATGCCCAGCAGTCGCGCCGCCGCCGCGGCCGTCCGGGGACCCACCCCGAGAGCCAGCGCCGACCGCAGGTCCTCGCCGGTGTCCACGTCCTGGCGTACGGAATCCACCGCCGTGAGAAGGAGTTCCTCGGCGCCCGAGGCGCGATGCCGGGCGCGGGAATCCGGGCCGAACGCGGGCAGCAATTCACGGCCGGAAGAGATCGCGAGAAGTGTCGTGCCGATTGCCGCCGCGTCCGGGAGAAAAGCGCGGGGGAATTCAGAGGCGGCATCCAGGACCCGGGCCAATTCCAGCGGACGCAGGGCCGGCAGATCGGCGTTCAGGGCCGCCACCGGAGTGTCGGGACGTGATCGCCGTACGGCCGCCGCCCCGTGCGCCAGAGCCGCGTTCAGGCCCGCCCGGGGCTCGTCGGGGACGATGCGGGCACCCAGGGCCGCCAGGGTGGGCCCGGCCAGCGTGTCGTCCGTGACGACCACCACATCCCGTACCGCGGCGCAGGCCAGCGCGGCCGCCACCGTGTCCTCGGCGAAGGCGAGGGCGAGTCCCGGGCGCAGCCCGTCCGCGGCGGTGTCCGCGAGCCTGCTCTTGGCCAGCGCCAAGGGCTTCAGGGGTATGACCAAGCTCCACTGCACCGGCGTACCGCCCCTCTCTTCTCGCGGCCATTGTCACCCGGCCCATCCGCCGGTCGGGCGGGCGGGCGTACGGTGTTCTCGACAGACCGGCGGCCCGGGGCGACACTTGTGCGGCCCCCCGGCCCCAAGGGAAGCCGGGGAAGTCCTAGAGGAAGGTGTCCGCGTGCCCCGCCGCAGAATCGGCTTCTGGTACCGCTTCGCAGCGGTCCTCTGCAAACCGCCGCTGGTGGCTCTGATCAAGCGGGACTGGCGTGGAATGGAGAACATTCCGGCCGACGCTGGATTCATCACCGCGGTGAACCACAATTCGCATGCCGATCCCTTCGCGTACGCACACTTCCAGTACAACACCGGACGTGTGCCGCGTTTTCTGGCGAAGAGCGCTCTTTTCAAGGACGGATTCGTCGGCACCATGATGCGCGGCACCGGCCAGATCCCCGTCTACCGCGAGTCCACCGACGCGCTCAGCGCCTACCGGGCCGCCGTCGAAGCCGTGGAGCGCGGCGAGTGCGTCGTGTTCTACCCCGAAGGCACCCTCACCCGCGACCCGGACGGCTGGCCGATGACCGCCAAGACCGGTGCCGCGCGCGTCGCGCTGCAGACCAAGTGCCCGGTGATCCCGATCGCCCAGTGGGGCGCCAACGAACTGCTGCCGCCGTACGCCAAGAAGCCCAACCTCCTTCCGCGCAAGACCCACCACGTGCTCGCGGGCCCGCCCGTGGACCTGTCGCGCTTCTACGACGAGGAGATGACCCCGGAGCTCCTGAAGGAGGCGACCGAGGTCATCATGGCCGCCATCACCCGCCAGCTGGAGGAGATCCGCGGCGAGAAGGCGCCCGAGACGCCCTACGACCCGCGCCGCGAGCGGATCGAGCAGCGGCGCCGGACCGAGGCGCAGACGCAGGCGCAGACGCCGACACAGACGCCGGCACAGACGCCGGCACAGACGCTGGGCCGGGCCGAGGTGCAGTCCAGTCACGAGGGGGAGAAGAGCAAGTGAGCAAGCCCGTCAAGGCGGCTGTCTTCGGCACCGGATCCTGGGGCACCGCCTTCGGCACGGTCCTCGCCGACGCGGGCTGCGAGGTGACGCTGTGGGCCCGCCGCCCCGAGCTCGCCGACGCGGTCAACTCCACCCGGAGCAACCCGGACTATCTCCCCGGCGTCGAACTCCCCGAGAACCTCCGCGCCACCGCCGACCCCGCCGAGGCCGCCCGCGACGCCGACTTCACCGTCCTCGCGATCCCCTCCCAGACCCTGCGCGCCAACCTCGCCGAGTGGACCCCGCTGCTCGCCCCGCACACCGTCCTCGTCTCGCTGATGAAGGGCGTCGAGCTCGGCACGACCATGCGGATGAGCGAGGTGATCGAGGACGTCGCCAAGGTGGGCCGGGACCGGATCGCCGTGGTCACCGGGCCCAACCTCGCCCGGGAGATCGCCTCCCGCATGCCGGCCGCCGCCGTGGTCGCCTGCACCGACGAGCGCGTCGCCCAACGGCTCCAGGCCGCCTGCCACACGCCGTACTTCCGCCCGTACACCAACACCGACGTGGTGGGCTGCGAGCTGGGCGGCGCGGTGAAGAACGTCATCGGGCTGGCCGTCGGCATCGCGGACGGCATGGGCCTCGGCGACAACGCCAAGGGCTCCCTGATCACCCGCGGCCTCGCCGAGACCACCCGGCTGGGCCTGGCCATGGGCGCCGACCCGCTGACCTTCGCCGGACTCGCCGGGCTGGGCGACCTGGTGGCGACCTGCTCCTCGCCGCTGTCCCGCAACCACACCTTCGGCACCAACCTCGGCAAGGGCATGACCCTGCAGGAGACCATCGCGGTCACCAAGCAGACCGCCGAGGGCGTCAAGTCCTGCGAGTCCGTGGCGGATCTGGCCCGCCGGCACGGCGTCGACATGCCCATCACCGAGACGGTGGTGGACATCGTCCACGAGGGCAAGCCCCCCGTGGTCGCGCTCAAGGAGCTGATGTCGCGCAGCGCGAAGCCCGAGCGACGCTGAGCGAACCCGGCGGGTGGACGCTGACTCCCGGCCCTACCACCGGGTACTCTCAAGCCGATATGAGCACCGAGAACCTCCCCCAGAGCCCCGAGCAGCCGTCTCGCAAGCCGCGTGTGGCCGTCGTGTCCGGTGGCCGCAGCTCCGAACACGGGATCTCCGTGGTCACCGCCGGCGCCGTCCTGAAGGCCATCGACCGGACCAAGTACGAGGTCCTGCCGATCGGCATCACCCGGGACGGGCGCTGGGCCCTCATCGCCGACGACCCGGAGCGCATGGCGATCACCGACCGCCGTACGCCCGACATCGAGGCGCTCGCCGAGTCGCAGGAGGGCGGCGTGGTGCTCCCCGTCGACCCCGCGAACCGCGAAGTCGTCTACAGCGAGCCGGGATCGGTGCCCAAGGCGCTCGGTGAGGTCGACGTCGTCTTCCCCGTCCTGCACGGCCCCTACGGCGAGGACGGCACCCTCCAGGGCCTGCTGGAGCTCTCCGGCGTCCCGTACGTCGGCTCGGGTGTGCTCGCCTCGGCCGTCGGCCAGGACAAGGAGTACATGAAGCGGGTGTTCACCTCCTTCGGGCTCAAGGTCGGCCCGTACGTGGTGATCCGCCCGCGCGAGTGGGAGCAGGACGAGTCGGCCGCCCGCAAGAAGATCGTCGACTTCGCCGGCGAGCACGGCTGGCCGCTGTTCGTGAAGCCCGCGCGCGCGGGGTCGTCGATCGGCATCACCAAGGTCGACGACCTGTCCGGTCTGGACGAGGCGATCGCCGAGGCCCAGCGGCACGACCCGAAGATCCTGATCGAGGCGGCCGTGCGGGGCCGTGAGATCGAGTGCGGCGTCCTGGAGTTCGAGGACGGCCCGCGGGCCTCCGTACCGGCCGAGATCCCGCCGCCGGACGCGCACGCGTACTACGACTTCGAGGCGAAGTACATCGACTCCACCCCCGGAATCGTTCCTGCGCCGCTGACCTCCGAGGAGACGGCCGAGGTCCAGAAGCTCGCGGTGGACGCCTTCGAGGCGGCCTCCTGCGAGGGCCTGGTCCGCGCGGACTTCTTCCTCACCGAGGACGGCGACTTCGTCATCAACGAGATCAACACCATGCCGGGCTTCACCCCGATCTCGATGTACCCGGCGATGTGGCAGGCGAGCGGCATCAGCTACGAGGAACTGGTGGACCGCCTGATCCAGGCGGCACTGCGCCGCTCAACGGGACTCAGGTAGCCCACCGGAGGGGAGCCGACCCAGGGGCGCGGGGCTGTGTCGATATGCGGCTCCGCCGCGTGGGCGCGAGAACCACGCACAACCCGCACCCGTCGGCCTAGGGGGTGTTGTGAAAGTCCCGCACAGCACCCACGGCGCCCGGCACGCTCCCCCACTCTCGGCTTCGCTCGAGCGGGAGGTACCCCCACC
>NZ_JBIWGA010000058.1:0-26744 GCF_044763345.1 Streptomyces sp. NPDC096132 | reverse complement strand
TGATCACGGGCCTGAACCGGTGGGTGCTGCGGGTCGTCGCCTACGCCGCCCTGATGACGGACGCCTATCCCCCGTTCCGCCTCGACATGGGCGGCGACGAACCGATCGCCCTGCGCAAGGCGCCGTGAGCCGGGATGCGGTCTGGTCCGGCCGCCGCGACGATGAGGACATGGTTCCCGACGGTCCTGCCGACCGTTTCGACGCTTTCCGGGCCCTGGCCGGCCGGCATGGGCGGGCCGGAGGACTGATCGAGCCGTTGGCCGAGGCCAGGGCCACCGCCTCGGACGGCCCGGAGGTCTGGGCACCGTCCGTGGCGGCGCGCGCCGGACTACCCGGTGCCGCCGCGCTCGGACCGGCCAGTTACTACGCCGACCTCGCGGCCCCGCACGGCCGCCGCCACGTCCGGGTGTGCACCGCGACGGCGTGTTTCGCGGTGCGGGCCGGACGGCACCTCGTGGATGTGGAGGACGAGTTGGGAGTCTCGCCCGGCACGGTCTCGCCGAACGGTGACGTCTCGCTACAGGCGGTCCGCTGTCTCGGGTACTGCTACGCGGGGCCCGCCGCGCTCGACGGCGACGTACCGTGCACGGGTTCCAGCCTCTCCGCTCAGCTCGCGGGGCGGGAGTCGCCCAGGGCGTCGGCGATCCCCGCGAGCGACGACACGGGCGATCCGGTCCTGCTGGGCGGTGTTCTGGCAGGTGAGCGCGCGTGGCAGGTGTGGCCGGAGGCAGTGACGGCGGGCTCTCCGCAGGACATCCACCGGGAGGTGGCGGTGTCGGGGCTGCGGGGACGTGGTGGTGCCGGTTTCCGGGTGGCGGCGAAGTGGGAGGCGGTCGGCCGCGCGCTCGGCACCGTGGTCGTGGCCAACGGCGACGAGGGCGATCCGGGATCGTACGCCGACAGGTTGCTCATGGAGGCCGACCCGGGGCGGGTGCTGGAGGGACTGGCCCTGGCCTGCTTCGCCTGCGGCGCCCGCCGGGGTGTGGTGCTGGTGCGCTCCGAGTACCCGGCGGCTCTGGCACGGATGCGCGACGCGGTGGGGCGGGCCTACGCCGAGGGCCATCTCGGCCCGTCGGTGCACGGAACGGCCACCGGCCTGGACATTCAGGTCCTCGAAGGCGCCGGCTCCTACGTCGCCGGTGAGGAGACGGCGCTCATCGCGGGGTTGGAGGGCGGTCGTGGCTGCGCCCGCTCCCGCCCTCCGTATCCGACCGAGCGCGGTCTGTGGGACGCGCCGACCGTGGTCAACAACGTCGAGACGCTGGCGGCCGTCCCGTGGATCGTGCGGCGCGGCGGAGCGGCGTACGCCCGGCGCGGCACGCCCGCCGAGACGGGGACCAAGCTGGTCTGCCTCTCCGAACGGTTCGCCCGGCCGGGGTGCCACGAGGTCGAGATCGGCACGCCGGTACGGCGGATCGTCGTCGAACTCGGCGGTGGTCTCAAGGACGGCGCCGACCTGGCCGCGCTCCAGGTCGGCGGACCGCTGGGCGGTTTCCTCGCCCCGGACGCGCTGGACGTCCCGCTGTCGGAGGAGGGGCTGTCGGCCCGGGGGGCCGCCCTCGGTCATGCCGGGCTGGTCGCCTTCGACCATCGTGTGACACCGCGGGAGGTGCTGCGGCACGTGTGGGAGTTCGCCGCGGCCGAGAGCTGCGGTGCGTGCTCTCCGTGCCGGGTCGGCTCGCGCCGCGGCCTGGAGTGGGCGTCCGGCGGCGCTCCGCCGGGCCGGGAGTGGGAGCGGCTGTCCCGGGTGCTGGCCGAGGCGAGCCTGTGCGCCTTCGGGCGGCGGATCCCGCCCGCCGTGCGCAGCCTCGCCCGCGCCTACGGGGACCGACTGGCGGGATGGGCCCCATGACCTGGATCGAAATCGACGGCATCGGTATGGAGGTGCCCGAGGGGGCGTCCCTGCTCGAAGCCGTGCGGGCGGCCGGGACCGAACTGCCCGCACTGTGCTCCGACGACCGGCTCAGCCCTGCCGGGTCGTGCCGTACCTGTCTCGTGCGAGCGGACGGGCGGGTCGTCGCGGCGTGCGTCACCCCCGCCTCCCAAGGTGCCCGCGTCGAAACCGCCACCGCCGATCTCGCCCGCCTGCGCAGGGACGCGGTGGAGCTCATCGCCTCCGCTCTGCCGCCCCGGGCACTCGCCGACGACAACCCGAGCGAACTCGCCCGGACCTGCCGGTCCCTGGGCATCGCCCCCGAGACGGCGCGGGGTGCCGACGACCAGGGCGGGGACGACTCCCACCCGTACGTCCATCTCGACCGGGACCTGTGCATCGCCTGCGGCCGGTGTGTGCGGATGTGCTCCGAGGTACAGGGGACCTTCGCCCTCACCCTGGTCGGCAGAGGCGGTGACACGGTCGTGGCCCCCGGCACCGGCGGCCCCTGGGCCGAGTCGGACTGCGTCGCGTGCGGAGGCTGCGTCGACAGCTGTCCCACGGGGGCGATCACCCAGCCGGGGCCCGCGCGAGGACTCACCTCCGGCATCCGTCCCGCAGCAGCGCCGACGCGCACGACCTGCGGCTACTGCGGCGTGGGCTGCGCCCTCGACGTGGTGGTCCGGGACGGTAGGATCGCTGCGGTGCTGCCCGCTCGGGACGGCCCGGTCAACCAGGGGCACGCGTGCGTGAAGGGCCGCTTCTCCCATGGTTTCCGCACCTCGCCCGAGCGGCTCACCCGGCCGCTTCTGCGGCGCGGTGGCGTCCTGGAGCCGGTCGGCTGGGACGAGGCGCTGGCCCACGTCGCGCGGGGGCTGCGCGCGGCCGTCGAGGCAGGCGGCCCCGACGCCGTCGCGGCGATCTCCTCCGCCCGCGCCACCAACGAGGACAACTACCTGGTCCAGAAGTTCATGCGAGTCGTCCTCGGCACCAACAACGTCGACAACTGCTCCCGCCTGTGCCACTCTCCGTCCGCCGCCGGCCTCACGGCGTCGTTCGGCCTCTCCGGTGGCACCGACAGTTTCGACGACGTGCAGCGGGCCGACTGTCTGCTGGTGGTCGGGGCCAATCCCGTCGAGGCCCACCCGGTGGTCGGAGCGCGGCTGCTCAACCGGGTGCTGCACGGGGCCGCGCTGGTGGTGGCCGACCCGCGCGCCGTCGGCCTGGCCCGGCACGCCGACGTACACCTGCGGCCCCGCCCCGGCACCAACGTGGCGCTCTTCCACGGGCTCGCGCACATCCTGCTCGCCGAAGGGCTGACCGACGAGGAGTTCCTGCGCGAGCGGGCCACCGGCCTACCGGAGCTCACCGCGCTGCTGGCCGACCACCCGCCCGAACGGGTCGCGGACATCACGGGCGTACCGACCACGGACCTGGTCGCCGCCGCCCGCCTGTACGGGAGGGCCGAGCGGCCGTCCATCGTCTACGGCCTGGGCGTCACCGAGCACCTGCACGGCACCGACGGCGTGCGCTCCCTGGCCAACCTGGCCATCCTGCGGGGTGCCGTGGGAAGCGACCGCGGCTACGGAGTCAACCCGCTGCGCGGCCAGAACAACGTCCAGGGCGCCTCCGACATGGGCGCGCTGCCGGACGTCCTGCCCGGGTACGGCAAGCTGACCGACCCGGCCGTCCGCGCGCGGGCGGAGAAGGTCTGGGAGGCACGGGTGCCCGAGCGGCCGGGCCTGCGCATCCCGGACATGTTCGCCGCCGCGCGAGCCGGAGACCTGCGGGCACTGTGGATCATCGGCGAGGACGTCTGCGCCACCGATCCCGACACCAACCGGGTCACACAGGCCCTGGACGCCTGCCCGCTCGTCGTCTGCAACGAGCTGTTCCTGTCCGAGACCGCCCGGCATGCCGATGTCGTACTCCCCGCCGCCTCGTGGCTGGAGAAGGACGGCACCTTCGTCAACTTCGACCGCCGGTTCCAGCGGGTCCGCCCCGCCGTGCCCCCGCCCGGAGAGGCCCGCACCGACTTCGACATCGTGCGGAACCTCGCCGCAGCCATGGGAGCCGACCTCGGGTGCGCGACTCCAGCCGAGGCTCTCTCCGAGTGCGGTCGGCTCGCGCCCGTCTTCGCCGGGCTCTCCCACGACCGGCTGGACCGCGAGGGCGCCGTGCCGTGGCCCTGTCCCGACCCCCGTCGGCCAGGCGAGGCCAAGCTGTACACGGAACGGTTCGCCACGCCGGACGGTCGGGCCCACCTCGCCGCCGCTCCCTATCTCCCGCCCGGCGAGCAGCCCGACGACGACTTCCCCCTGCTCCTGGTCACCGGGCGGCGCTGGGCGCACTACAACTCCGGCAGCATGACCCGGCACGGGGGAAACCTCGCTCTCGATCCCGTCGACTTCCTCGACCTCCACCCCGACGACGCCGGCCGCTACGGCGTGCGCGACGGCGAGCGGGTCGCGGTGGAGAGCCGGCACGGCCGGGCCGGGCTCGTCGCCCGCGTAGGTGAACAGACGGCCCCCGGCCAGGTCTTCTGCTCCTTCCACTTCCCCTCGAGCGGAGTCAACCGCCTCACCTCCGACCACGCCGACACCGTCACCTCCTGCCCCGAGTACAAGGTCACGGCGGTCCGACTGGCCGTGCCGTGACGGCGATTGGCCGAGGCGCTCGGCAAGGGGCACCGGAACCCACAGGTCAGGGCCGGAACGAGCGGCCCCTGCAGCCCTCGGTGGTGCAAGCACTGGCAGCGGTCGGCCCGCACGTCGACAGCCAGGTTCTCCCTGCCATCCGCCGCCGCTGTATGAAGCCGGACTGGACGAGTCGGTACACCCGCAGACCGCCAGGCCGCACCGGCACCCCGGCTGTGACCGCCGCGTCCGCGACCTGCCCGCTGCTCGGAGGGCTGCCGTTCACGGCACATCCAGGTGAAGAACGAGCAGCATCCGCTCTCGCGGGCCACCAGGTCGCGCACCCTTGCCTCCAGGCCCTCACCTACGCTGAGCACCAGCTCCAGCCGCAGCCTCTCGGGCCGGGACGCACCGGCCGGCCACTCGGCGAACAGCGCGTCGAATTCCGCTACCCGCGGCGGCTGCTCGGTGGTGGGCAGAGTGCAGGACTGCGGTACCCAGGTCGTCACAGTGACCACTACCGTCGTCGTGCCGCGCCCGGTACATGCGGGAACATCCCTGACGGTGAACCAGTACCCGGGTACCGGATGCAAGTCAGGCTCCCGTTTCCCTCAGCAGCAGTCGCAGCCCGGCTGGCAGCCGCATGCATCGGCCTCGGCGCCGGCGTCAGATGCCACCGCGGCTGTGGACGGTGCGCAGCAGCCATTGCCCCGCCAGGCGTTGCGGCCTTCCTTGTCGGCGATGACGGCGATCACGCGGCGATCGGGTCGACCCCGGACCAGCCGAGGGTGGTGTTGAGGACCAGACCGGCCGGGAGGACGGCGGACAGGTACGTGCACGGCAGGGTCTGGAACGAGATCGCGATGATCCTCAGGGTGCGCGGCTCGCGCGCCTCCCGTACTGCGTGGTCGGCTGCGGAGAACTGCCGGATCGTGGCCGCCACCAGCAGCCGTATGCGACTGCCGAGGACGTCGCGGCGGGCCGGTGAGGGCCCGAGGTATATCGCGGCCATCAGCCGCACCCCTTGTCGTCGGCATCGACGCACGCGCGGTCGGTCTCCACCGCCACCACGGCGCTGCGCAGGTCGTCCAGGGCGTGGCCGAGGCGTTCATCGGCGAGTTCGTAGCGGGTGCGGCGGCCGTCGGGCGCGGTGACGACCAGTCCGCAGTCGCGCAGGCATGCCAGGTGGTTGGACAGGCGGGTGCGGGAGATGCCGAGGGATTCGGCGAGGTCGGCCGGATAGGCGGGGGCCTGGCGCAGGGCGAGCAGGATCCGGCAGCGGATCGGGTCGGCGAGGGCGCGGCCGAAGCGGGCCAGCACGTCGATGTCGGAGGCAGCGGTCAGCACACCAGCGACAGTACACAGACTTCTGAATTCACGAGACCATGAACTATGGTCCGGTCAGGCTTTCGGCCTACGCTTCACTTCACCAGCAGGAGAGGACGATGTCTGTGACGGACGACGGGCAGGATCTGGCCGATGCGCAGCGGGAGCACTGGCAGGACACCTACACCGCCCACCCCGGCATGTACGGCGCCGAGCCGTCTGCCCCGGCGATCCATGCGGCCGGGGTCTTTCGCGCGGCCGGCGTCCGAGACGTGCTCGAACTCGGCGCCGGGCACGGCCGGGATGCGCTGCACTTCGCCCGTGAGGGCTTCTCCGTCCAGGCCACCGACTTCTCCGTCACCGGCCTGGAGCAGCTGCGCGACGCTGCCCGGCGGCTGGGGGTGGCGGAACGGGTGACTGCCGTGGTGCACGACGTGCGGGATCCGCTGCGCCTGCCGGACGCCTCCGTGGACGCGGTCTTCGCGCACATGCTGCTGTGCATGGCCCTGTCCACGAAGGAGATCCGCGCGCTGGTCGGCGAGGTGCGCCGCGTGCTGCGGCCCGGCGGTGTCTTCGTCTACACCGTCCGGCACACCGGCGACGCCCACTACGGTGCCGGCACCGCCCGCGGGGACGACATCTTCGAACACGGTGGCTTCGCCGTGCACTTCTTCGACCGCCCCCTCGTCGACGCCCTCGCCGACGGCTGGACACTCGATGAGGTCCACGCCTTCGAAGAGGGCGACCTCCCGCGCCGGCTCTGGCGCGTCACCCAGACCCTGCCCCGGTAGCGTCCAGCCAGCCGACGGCCGAACGTCGGTGGTCCCGCGTCGCTGCCATGCCATGCCGGGCAGCCGCGCCTGGACGCACTCTTGGCCTCAACATGGCTCCCCGTGACTGAACCTGTCTGTCTGCCGCAGTCATGAGGCCCCGGCGGGTTGGCCCGCCGCACGATCAGAGAAGCTGACGGCGAACACGGACGAAGAGCAAGGCGTTGAGGACGACCAGCGGCCACAGCCCTACGCGGCGTCAGCCATGGCAACCTCCCACGCCGGAGGCGAGGCGGGCGGGTGTGCGCCGCTGGGCGAGGCTGCTCATACGCTTCTGGTAGGTGGCCGAGTCGAGGCGGTGGTGCAGGCGTAGGCCCACCAGTCACAGCTCGGCGGCTTCCAGGGCGGCGCGCCGTCCCCGCAGGCGGGCCAGTGGTGGGCGGCGCGGTTCATCGCTGCCGAACAGCCGGGTGACGTCGTGGACGAGAGCTGTCAGGATCAGCAGCCCGATCAGTGTGGCGGCCGTTGCGGCCATGGCACTCACCTCCGGCGCCCGGGGCCCGCGGGTCGGTCAGGGCCTGCTGGGTCCGGTGGGGTGGTCTTGCTTGTGCAGCGGGCCTTCATCCCGTTCGTGGCGGTGTTGATCGGGTCCGTCATGCATGTCCTGGCCGTGCATGGCGCGCATCATGAAGAACATCATCAGCGGGCAGGCCACGAGGACCGCGAGCCAGATCAGGTTCTGCAGCGGCGCGCCGACGATCAGGACGGTGGCGATGACGATCGCGGCGGCGAGTGTGTACAGGCCGTAGTCGCGCTTGTTCATGACCGGCCTCCTTCGCAGGAGGGCAGGTGCACCGCGACCGGTGCACCTGCGGGTTTCAGGGTTTGGTGGCGGGTCCGGCGTGCAGTGCGTTCAGGCGGCGCCGGTAGTCGTCCTCGTCGATCTCGCCGCGGGCCAGCCGCTCGCGGAGGATGTCCTCGGCCGAGGGTGTGGCCGGGGGGTGGGTGTGCTCCTGGGGCCGGTTGACGGCGCGGAAGAGCAGCACGGCGACTGTGATGATCAGCGCCCAGAACAGGACCATGCCGGCCGACATCGCGAACCAGCCCCAGCCGCTGACGCCGTGGTCGTACCAGAACATCATCGCCACTCACCTGCCTCGGCCTTGTTCCGTGGCCGAATACGGAGGGCATCCGGCGGCCTCTGCCTTCACCTGCATCGTCCCGCTGCCCGTCGTGGTGGTCTGGGGCCGGATGGTCCAGGACCGGTGGGCCATTGCGCCCCTACCAGGTAGGGGTAGTCCGGGCGCAGGCTGGAGGGTGAACGGACAAGGGAGGCGAGCAGCGCATGGGTGCCCTCGAAGTCGTCGTCATCCTGGCCTCGGCCGTGCTGATCGCCGCGCTCGGCTGGTACTTCTTCGGACCACGCCGCGCCGGTGCCGCCCAGCTGGAAGGCGGCGTGCAGCGGGTCGAGGTCACCGTGCGGGGCGGCTACAGCCCCGATCTGATCAAGGTCCGCCAAGGCACCCCGGTGGAGCTGGTCTTCGACCGGCAAGAGGCCGGCGAGTGCACTTCCCGTGTGGTCTTCCCCGACCTGATGGTCGGGGCGGGCCTGCCTGCCCACACCCGCACCACGGTGCGGTTGAACCCCGACCGTCAGGGCTCCTTCGGGTTCGCCTGCGGCATGAACATGATCCACGGCACGCTGCTGGTCGAACCTGCGGAAGGCTCCGCACCGCCTGCCCCGGACGGCCACGGCACCACAACCGCGCCTCCTCCTGCTCCTCCCGTGACCGGCGGGCCGCCGTCGGGGGAGGAACGGACGGCGGCCGAGGCGGAGGCAGCGGACGTCGCCGAGCGGCAGGCGGAGATCCAGGACCTCACCCGCAGAGTGCTGCTGGGTGCGGTCCTCACCGCCCCCGTGCTGTTCGCGGTGATGGCACACGAACTGTTCGGCGCCGACTGGGTGCCCGCCTGGATGCTGAACCACTGGCTGCAGCTGGCGCTCATCACGCCGGTGATGTTCTACACCGGATGGCCGATCCATGTGACGGGCTGGCTGACCCTGCGCCACCGGGCCGCCGACATGAACTCCCTGATCACCCTCGGCACGAGTGCCGCCTACGGCTACAGCCTCCTCGTCACCCTGGCCCCCGGCCTGCTGCCCGAGGACGTGCGGGAGGTCTACTTCGAGGCCGTCGGCGTCATCCTGACCCTGATCCTGCTCGGACGGCTGCTCGAGGCCCGCGCGAAGGCCGGCACCGGCGAGGCCATCCGTGCCCTGCTGGGCCTGCAGGCCCGCACCGCCCGTGTCGTACGGGACGGAGCCGAGACCGAGATCCCCATCGAGGACGTGGTGGTGGACGACGAGATCGTCATCCGGCCCGGGGAGAAGATCCCCGCCGACGCCGAGGTGCTCTCCGGCTCCTCCCCGGTCGACGAGTCGATGGTCACTGGCGAGCCGATGCCCGTCACTAAGCACACCGGTGACACGGTCATCGGGGCCACCGTCAACGGCACCGGCTCCCTGCGGGTCCGGGCGGCCAGGGTCGGCGCGGACACGATGCTGGCCCAGATCATCCGCCTGGTGCAGCAGGCCCAGGCGTCCAAGGCCCCCATCCAGCGGCTCGCCGACGCCGTGTCGGCCTACTTCGTGCCCGTCGTGATCGCCGTCGCGATCGGCACCTTCGCCGTCTGGTTCGCGCTCGGCCCGTCCCCTGCTCTGACCCTGGCCCTGGTCTCCGCGGTCGCCGTGCTGATCATCGCCTGCCCGTGCGCCCTGGGTCTGGCGACCCCGTTGTCGGTGATGGTGGGCACCGGCAAGGGCGCCCAGTCCGGCATCCTGATCCGCTCCGCCGAGGCCCTGGAGACGGCGCACAAGCTGGACACCGTCGTGCTGGACAAGACCGGCACCATCACTGCGGGCAAGCCCGTCCTGACCGACGTCCGTCCTGTCGGCGGGTTCGACGACACCGAGCTGCTGCGTCTGGTGGCGGCGGCCGAGGCCGACAGCGAACACCCCCTCGCCCAGGCGGTCGTGACGGGTGCCCGCGGGCGCGGCCTGGAGTGGCCGGCCGCGACCGGCTTCGACTCGGTCACCGGCAAGGGGGTCCAGGCCACCGTGGACGGCCGCGTCGTCGTGGTCGGCACCGCCCGTCTGCTCTCCGACGCCGGCATCGACACGGCAGGGCTCGTCTCCGTCGCGGAGCGCTTCTCGGCGGAGGGCAAGACCCCGGTCCTCGCAGCGGTCGGCGGACGGTCCGCCGGTGTGCTCGCCGTCGCCGACACGGTCAAGGACGATTCGGCCGCTGCCATCGCCGCCCTGCAGCGTCTCGGCGTCGACGTCGTCATGCTCACCGGGGACAACGCCCGCACCGCCGCAGCGATCGCCGCCCAGGTCGGCGTCACCCGGGTGCTGGCCGAGGTATTGCCCGAGCACAAGGCCGACGAGATCCGCCGTCTGCAGGGCGAGGGCCGCACCGTCGGCATGGTCGGCGACGGGATCAACGACGCCCCCGCCCTGGCCGCCGCCGACGTCGGCCTGGCCATCGGTACCGGCACCGACGTCGCGATCGAGGCCGCCGACATCACCCTGATCTCCGGTTCCCTCGGTGGCGTCGTCACCGCGATCCGGCTGTCGCGGGCCACCATGCGCAACATCCGGCAGAACCTGTTCTTCGCCCTGGTCTACAACGCCGTCGGCATCCCGCTCGCCGCGGGCGCCCTGTACCCGCTGTGGGGCATCCGCCTCAGCCCGATCATCGCCGCCGCGGCCATGGCGCTCAGCTCCCTGTCGGTCGTCACCAACGCCTCCCGGCTGCGCCGTCGGCACCTACAGCCGCTGCCCGACACCCGGCCCACCCGCGTCCAGCCCCACGTCGAGTCAGCCGCCGGCCGAGCCCCGACCAGCAGCACGCCGACGACGGCAGGCCACGAGGAACACGGCCCCGCCTCCCAGGACGACAGCGACACCCTGGTCGCGGACCCGGTGTGCGGCATGCACGTGGACAACGCGACTGCCCCCGAACACCGGCAGACCGCGCACGGTACCTACTCCTTCTGCTCCGCCCACTGCGCCGCCGCCTTCGACGCCGCCCCGGACCGCTACACCACACCCACGAACGGCGGCACGCGCGAGGGAGGCGAACACCGATGACCACGGCTGCCACCCCGCGAGACGCTCACGGGCAGCCCCCTCAGGCGCCTGGTTACACCGGCCACAAGGCCGATCACCTGGACCGCCTGAACAAGATCGAAGGCCAGATCCGCGGCATCTCCCGCATGGTCACCGACGACCGCTACTGCATCGACGTCCTCACTCAGATCACCGCCGCCACCCGCGCTCTGCAGGAAGTCGCCCTCGGCCTCCTCGACGACCACGTCCGCGTCTGTGTCACCGACACCGCCCGCACCGATCCCACCCACGCCGAGGAGAAATACACCGAACTCAACGAAACCCTGCGTCGCGCACTGCGCCTGTAGCCACCGGTGTGGTGCGTCCGTCTCCCTCTCTGCTCCAGTCGCGCCCTTACCCCTCCCGGGTATATTGGTGGCGATCACTGTTTCACGTCAGCACGGACGGAAGCCATGACGACAGCCGACCACCGGCCGTACGGCGCTCGCGGCGCCGCGCCGCAGTGGACACGCGCTGCCGTCATCGCGTTGATGGCCGCTCTCGCGGTGCTCGTGCATCACGAAACGGCCGCCGCCGTCACGCACGTGCTGCCCGCCCGGGCCATGGCAGGCATGGGCCACACAGCCATGCCGGCCCCGTCCGTCCACACGAGCGGGCATGCCATGCCGTCGCTCACCACAGGCCCGGCCGCGATCCACGACGACGCCGGGACGTGCTCCGGCACAGTGATGCAGCACTGTGCCGCCGTCGGCGTCGACGGCATGAAACTCGTGCCGCCCCACCAGCCGTCCACCTGCGGCGCTCCGGCCTTCCCCGGAACAGCCGGCGGCCGGGACGTCCCGGGCACCACGGGCCGGGCGCCACCGGACCTTTGCGTTCTCTCTCGACTGCTGCTGTAGGCCGCGCCCGCGGCCGCGCGCACCCACGCGTGCGCGCAGCCGTCCGCACGCGCGTCGAACACAAGCGACATCGAGAAAGGGGACACCCCTGTGAACAGCAGCATGAACCGCCGCTCCGTCCTGCTGGCCGGACTCGGCGCCGCGGGCGCGGGCGCGCTCGCCGCCTGCAGCGGCTCCAGCAGCGCACCTGCCCTCATCAGCCCCTCCGGCTCAGCCGTCGCCGCCGCCGACAAGAAGCGCACCAGGACCGGCAGGACCCACGAACTGACCCTGACCGCAGCACAGGCAACGGTCAGCCTGGGCACCGGGGTCACAGCCCGGACCTGGGCCTTCGACGGGCGGATCCCGGGCACGGAACTGCGCGTCTCGGCCGGCGACACACTGGCCGCCACGCTCTCCAACCAGCTGCCGGACCAGACCGCCACCTCCCTCCACTGGCACGGCATCGCCCTGCGCAACGACATGGACGGCGCACCGCCGGCCACCCAGACCGCAGTCCGAGCAGGACGCAACTTCACCTACCGGTTCACCGCGGACACGCCCGGCACGTATTTCTTCCACCCGCACATCGGTGTCCAGCTCGACCGGGGCCTGTACGCGCCGTTGATCGTGGAGGACCCCAGGGAGCCCCTGTCGTACGACGAGGAATGGGTGGTCGTCCTCGACGACTGGCTCGACGGCGTCACCGGGACCCCGGACGACGTCTTCACCGAGCTGCAGCACGGCATGGGCGGGATGCACATGGGCGGCATGGGCGGCACGGCCAGCGCCCCCTCCGCCGCGTCCTCCGCTTCAGGCACGAGCACGGAATTCATGCTGATGGGCGCTCGGAGCCCACTGCTCGGGGGCGACGCCGGCGACGTCAAGTACCCGTATCACCTGGTCAACGGACGCGTTCCGGCCGACCCGGCGGTCTTCCGCGGCAAGCCCGGCCAACGGGTACGGCTGCGCCTGATCAACGCCGGCAGCGACACCGCCTACCGCGTCGCCCTCGGCGGCCACGAACTCACCATCACCCATACCGACGGCTTCCCCGTCCGGCACCAGCGAGTCGACGCCCTGCTGATCGGCATGGGCGAACGCTACGACGTCCTCGTCACCCTGGACGACGGCGTCTTCCCCCTGGTGGCGCTGGCCGAGGGAAAGAACACCACCGGCATGGCCGTCATCCGCACCGGCTCCGGCAGCACCCCCGAGGCAACCGTCCGTCCGGCCGAACTGGACGGCAAGCTCATGGCCGCATCGCAGCTGAACGCGGCGGACGACGTCCGACTGGCGTCGAAGAAGGCCGACCGGGTCCACCGCATCGAACTGACCGGCGGCATGATGATGTACAACTGGGCCATCAACGGCCGGCGGTTCGACATGAGCGACCCGACCGCGCATCCGATCACCGTGGAACAGGGCCAGCGGGTCCGGCTCGACTTCGTCAACACCACCGCCATGTGGCACCCGATGCACCTGCACGGCCACACCTACCAACTCGGCAGCAGCGGACCACGCAAGGACACCACGATCGTCCTGCCGCACAGGACGGTGTCCGTGTTCTTCGACGCCGACAACCCGGGACAGTGGATGCTCCACTGCCACAACGCCTACCACGGCGAGGCGGGCATGATGGCACTGGTCGCCTACCAGTCCTGATCCCCCGCACGCGCCCCAGGGTCATGGCCGTGAGACAGGGGTCGGTCGCACGGCGTGCGCGCGAGGGCCCAAGGAGGGCCCCTGGCTCAGGGCGCCGTTTCCGAGCGCGAGCGGCAGGAGTGGATCATGTGCCGGCGGCCACCGGCGATCGCCCTCGACGTCCTGTCCTTCCTCGCCCCGCCGCCACGCCGGCAGACACGCGCGCCGCGCCTGCCCGGCTGCTTCGGATCGAGCGTGCCAGGGCTGCGCTTCACCAGGTCGCCGACGGCGGCCACCTTCCGCCCCGTCGGGCGGTTCGTGGCCGGCACCGCCACTATGGCTCGTCATTCGGCTGCGGGACGCCCGGAAAGGCCTGACCCGCGCCGCAGAATCGGTTGCCGATATCGGATCCGTCACTGCCGTGCGGCAGGCGCTGGAGGTGGGTTCGGGTGCGGGAGTTCCAGCGAGGTGCGGTGCGGCTGCACATCCTGCACCACGCGGCCGAGGAGGAGATCCACGGCGCGTGGATGACCGGGGAACTGGCCCGGCACGGCTACGACATCAGCCCGGGCACGCTGTATCCGACGCTGCACCGGCTGGAGGCCGACGGGCTGCTCAGCTCCGAGCAGCGCGTGGTCGACGGGCGCACCCGTCGCGTCTACACCGCGACGGAGGCAGGCAGGAAGGCCCTGGCCGAGGACCGGCAGGCACTGCGGGAGCTGGCCCGCGAGGTCCTCGGCGACGACGCCCCTGGCCGCGGCCAGCCGGCTTCAGGAGGCCCGTCGGGCAGTGAGAGTGCGGCGGAGACCGTAGGCTGCGGCACCGACGGCCAGTACGGCGGCTCCGGAGATCACTGAGGCCGGCGGCAGGGCGAAGGCGAGGACGACACATCCGGCCAGGCCGACGACGGGGACGATCCGGGCCGGACGGCCCTCCTGCGGTGTGAGGGTGACAGCGGCGGCGTTGGCGACGGCGTAGTAGGCAAGCACGCCGAAGGAGGAGAACCCGATCGCCCCGCGCACCGTGCAGCTGCTCGCCAACTCCCTCGCCACGGTCTTCGGCCTGTGCGTGCTCATCCTGCTACTCGGGCCGGTCTCCGGCGCGCACTTCAACCCGGCCGTCACCCTGGCCGCCTGGTTCACCAGCCGCCGCCCTACGGACGGCCTCAACTGGCGGGACGTCGCCGCGTACGTGCCCGCTCAGATCACGGGCGCGATCGGCGGCGCGGTCCTGGCTGACGCCATGTTCGCCAAACCGCTGGGCGAGTTCTCCGTCCACGACCGGTCCGCCGGTCACCTGCTGCTGGGTGAGGTCGTCGCGACGGCCGGTCTGATCCTGCTGATCTTCGGCCTGAGCCGGATCGACCGCGCCACGCTCGCTCCTGCCGCGGTGGCCTCCTACATCGGGGCCGCGTACTGGTTCACCTCCTCCACATCCTTCGCGAACCCTGCGGTGACCATCGGCCGGACGTTCAGCGACACCTTCGCCGGCATCGTCCCTGCCTCCGTCGCCCCGTTCATCGCTGCCCAACTCCTTGGAGCCGTGTTCGGGCTGGGAGCTATCGCTGCGGTCTACGGCCGCCCTGCCCCCGTCCCGGATGAGGTCGCCGTCCCGAACGGCGAACCGGAACCCGCCGTCTCCTGACCGATCCGTTCTCCCGAGAAAGCCCCTTCTCATGAGCTCTTCCGCCACGCCGCGTCCGTCGGTGCTGTTCGTCTGCGTCCACAACGCCGGCCGATCCCAGATGGCCGCCGCCTTCCTCACACACCTCACGGGCGACCGCGTCGAGGTCCGCTCCGCCGGATCCGCTCCCGCCGCCGTCAACCCGGCCGTCGTGGAGGCGATGAAGGAGGTCGGCATCGACATCTCCGCCGAGACCCCGAAGATCCTCACGATGGAGGCCGTCCAGGCATCCGACGTGGTCATCACCATGGGGTGCGGCGACACCTGCCCCGTCTTCTCCGGCAAGCGGTACCTCGACTGGCAGCTCGACGACCCGGCCGGGCAGGGTGTTGAGGCCGTACGCCCCATCCGCGACGCGATCGAAACCCGCGTCCGCGCACTGATCTCAGAAGTGACGCGCCCGGCTGACGGCCAAGTCACTCCCGCTGGTTCCGGGCCCTGGTCATCTGCCGGTTGGATTCCCGGGCAGCCTCCAGTTCGGCGTCGCGCTCCTCCAGGGACGCTTTCGGTTCGACGGCCTGCCGTTCCATGCGGATGCTCGTCCGCTGGAGTACCTCGACATCAGCGGGCCAGCTGCTGGGCGCGGGGTACGAGCCGGGTGTTGCGTGCCTGCGCGTTGGCGAGGTCGGCCTGGAGCGAGGCACGGCTGACGAGGGTGGCGCCAGCCGGGTCCTGCGCGGAAGGCTCGACTTCGGCGGCGTGGACCAGGGCGAGCAGGTCGTGGTGGCGGTAGAGGAAGGCGCGGTCCGCCCCGGCCTGCAGGGCGATGCCGGAGACGTTGATGGGCGAGCCGTTCTGGGCCGCTCCTGTGAGCGTATCGGCCACCCGCCGCCGTCGGCAGTCGGTTCCGTCCTGGCGGCCTTGGCACACCGTCGTCATGCGTACATCCGGGGACGGACGTCGGGCAGGGGTTGGCCGATGAGGCACATGCCGAGCATCACGCTGCCGCTGCGGCGGACCCCGGCGACGGCCTGCTGGATCTGTGCCTGTTCCTCTGCGCTCAGGTCGCCGAGGTCGGCCTTGATCGGGCGATCAGGCGATCAGGCGCCGGACCGGGATTTCCTCGTCTGAGGCTCCGGCAAGAAGTGGTAGGACGGGCTGACGCCACGCCGCACCAACCGCCCCGACGCCTGCGACGTGCTCGTGCTTTCCGTTCCGTCCTTCAACGCGATTCGTTCCCTCGACTCGGTGCCCTGTCGTTCAGGCATCCGCGTACGTGGTCAGGCATCCGAGACGTGCAACCTCCGCAGCAGAGTTCGCGCGTCCGCGGCATCCGCCGGCCGCGGTGCCGGAGCCGTTTTCCAATCGGGATGGGTCAGGTGGTGGGCTTCGGGGACGACGGTCGCCGCCTCCCACTGGCGGCGGTCGCCGGCCCTCGTACGCGCCCCGATGTGACCACCGCGGGATGGTCTCCGGCGGGAGC
This sequence comes from Streptomyces sp. NPDC096132, assembly GCF_044763345.1. NCBI lineage: Bacteria > Bacillati > Actinomycetota > Actinomycetes > Kitasatosporales > Streptomycetaceae > Streptomyces > Streptomyces sp. NPDC096132. The sequence continues at coordinate 10,379 of NZ_JBIWGA010000058.1, read as the reverse complement.
CTCCGCCCTCGTCGGCGGGTGGAGAAGCCCGTCATGGTCAGCCGCTGCCGCGAACCCCAGACGTCGCACGAACGCCGCCTCGCTGCGCGCCAGCGCACTCCGCAGCTCGTCCCGTAGATCCGCATAGCCCGCTGACGCGGTTGTCTTGTCGACCCTGTTCGAGGTCGGCTGTTTCCGGCTTGCCACGCCTCGATCAACGACCGGCTGCCCATCGCCGCAGTGCGCCACACGAGCGATGCGGTTCCCCGGCGGAACGGGCCGGAGGCAGCTCGTTGCCGCGCTCGTCCGGAACTAGGTGACCGAATCAGGGCGGTGCCTGCCCCACCGTGGTGGGCCGGATGCCGTCCGGACACGGTCACCGACCACCTTGCTGCCGGGGAGCGGTGTTCATCAGCCAAGTCACGGTACGGCTGACGTCCGACAGCGAGACGATCCCGACCAACCTGCCGCCGTCCACGACCAGGACCCGGTGTTCGGCGCCCGGTTCCATGCGCGGCAGCAGATCAGTCAGTGGGCCGTCGGGCCCGACCACCGTGGTCCGCGACAGCGGCACCATCACCTCCCTCACCCTCACGGCACAGGCCGCCGCCTGCGGCACCTTTCTGGCGCTGTCCAGCGTCACCAGCCCGACCGGGACCCCGTCGTCGGTCACCGGGAACGCCGAGTGCCGGTAGCGGTAGCGCCCGCCAGTGAGGAACTCCGCGACCGTGGTGTCCGCGGGAACGGTGAGCGGTTCGGGCGTCATGGCGTCCCGCACCGGTACACCGGCGAGCACGCCGCGCAGCTGGGCCTGCTGTCCCTCGGCGGTGGCGGTCGCGATGAGGAACCAGCCGATCAGCGCCAGCCAGAGGCCGCCGAACGCGCCGTTGGTCAGGAACGTGACCACACCGAGCGCCACGAGAAGCCACCCGAAGACCCGCCCCGCCGCGGTCGCCCCTGCTGTCGCCCGAAGCCGGTCCCCCGTGCGCCACCACAGGAACGCGCGCAGCAGCCTGCCGCCGTCGAGCGGGGCGGCGGGCACCGAGTTGAAGACCGCGAGCAGCACGTTGATGCCCGCCAGCCATGCCGCCATCTCCACCACGATCCCGGACGCGGACGCCAGGTCGAGCAGCCAGACGCCGAGCGCGAAGAGCCCACCCAGCAGGAGGCTGACGAGGGGGCCGACGCCGGCGATCCGCAGTTCCGCTCCTGGGCTGGACGCCTCGGTCCTGAGCCGGGCCGCTCCGCCCAGCAGCCACAGCACGATGTCGTCCACCTCGACGCCGTTGCGTCGGGCCACGACGGCGTGCGCCAGCTCATGTGCGAGCAGGGAGGCGAAGAAGACCACGGCGGTACACAGACCGGCCGCCCAGTACACCGCCCAGGCACGCCCCGGATACGTCTCCGGGAGGCGGCCCTGCGACAGACCGAACGCGATGATGCCGAAGACGATCAGCACACTCCAGTGCACACCGACCCGGACTCCCGCGATCCGTCCCAGAACGAACGTCGCCCTCACAACGCTCTCCCCTGCTCAAGCCGCCGCCCGAACGACATCCGTCCCGCTCCGACCACGGCTTCGCCTCACCGTCCTCCGTCTCGTGGCGTCGGACGAGGCAAGTACACAGATCCCGTCGCAGGGCCGGTCCATCGGGAGTGATGTCCTGCCCACTTCCAGTACACCCTCGGACCCGCGGCATCGCGCGCCGACCGGCCCTGAACACATCTAGAGCAGCACCCGCCTCGCCTGCCTCCGCTACGGAATCGGCACGGCCCCACGGGGGTGGCGCGCCCCTGACGATGGGGGGACCGATCGCTGTCCCGTTCCGCGCTCGCCGCCATCGCTTCGGGCTGCCCTCGCCGCCACAGGTCTCGTCCTGTCCTCTTCTGCCGGCTCGCACCTCCGCGGCCGGTACGCCGTCCTGCCTGCCCCTTCCGCTGTTCCACGGCAGGACGGCTCTGGCGCCCGGACCGGAAGCGCAGTCCGCGTGGGCACCATCCACCAACAGGCGCTGACGATCACGCTCGATCTGGTGAGCCCATGCCCATCTCAACCGTTGACCGCGTGCCGTCAACAGGCCGGAGAAACACCGGCACCAGGAGACCTCCGTCATGGAAATGCCCGTCGTGACCGCGCGCACGGTCGAGGACTGCGCCTGCACCGGGACCACGTCTGCCACGCTCCGCCCCGTCACCGTGGGCGCCATCCCGCACGCGTACTGCGGCACTCGTTCCACTTCCCGGTCAGGGGCGGCGGACGGCCGCCGGGCAACAGGACGCAGCACCGGGCGCCGGTCTCACGACAGGGCCGGCGGTCAGCGGTGCGTGGGCGACGCCGCGTGGACAAACACCTGGCCACCGTCGGCGGAGCCGAATGACCGCACCGCCGCGTGCGGCTGGGGCTGACACCTGGAAGCGTGGGCCCGGTGGCCGGGGGAACCCGGACACGCCTCTGGCATTTCCGAACGACCGGAGAGGTGAGCCGATGACCGACATCCAGGGCTTGCTGGGCGACGAGGCCGGGGATCTGCTGGCCCATACCGCCCACCGGATTCCCAAGGATGACCTGGTACTCCCGGGTCATGACTTCGTCGACCGGACCGTGGCCGCGACCGACCGCTCGCCCCGGGTGCTGCGCAACCTGCAGTCCCTCTTCGACCACGGCCGCCTGGCCGGCACGGGGTACCTGTCGATCCTGCCGGTCGACCAGGGCATCGAGCACTCCGCCGCGTCGGCGTTCGCCGCCAACCCCCGCTACCTCGACCCCAGGAACATCGTCGAACTCGCCGTCGAGGGCGGCTGCAACGCGGTCGCCAGCACACTCGGCGTGCTCGGATCCGTGTCGCGGCGCTACGCGCACAAGATCCCCTTCATCGTGAAGCTCAACCACAACGAGTTGCTGACCTACCCGAACCACTACGACCAGATCATGTTCGGCAACGTCGAACAGTGCTTCGAACTCGGCGCGGTCGGTGTCGGTGCCACGGTCTACTTCGGCTCGGAACAGTCGGACCGCCAACTGCAGGAAGCCAGTGAGGTCTTCGCGCGCGCCCACGAACTGGGCATGTTCACCGTGCTGTGGTGCTACCTTCGCAATTCGGCGTTCAAGAAGGACGGCGTGGACTACTCGCTGTCGGCCGACCTCACCGGCCAGGCCAACCATCTCGGCGTAACCATCGAGGCCGACATCGTCAAGCAGAAGCAGCCGGAGAACAACGGCGGCTACCCCGCACTGGACTTCGGCAAAACCGACCAGCGCCTGTACGACAGACTCACCACCGACCACCCGATCGACCTCACCCGCTGGCAGGTGGCCAACTGCTACATGGGACGCGTCGGACTCATCAACAGCGGCGGCGCCTCCACAGGAAAGGGAGACCTCGCGCAGGCCGTACGGACAGCGGTGATCAACAAGCGGGCCGGCGGCACCGGGCTCATCACCGGCCGCAAAGCCTTCCAACGGCCCACCGCAGAGGGCGTCGAACTCCTCCACGCCGTCCAGGACGTCTACCTCGACGACAGCGTCACCGTGGCCTGACCAGCCACGCGGCCGGCATTCCTACCGCCTCGCCAGGGCGATTCCCTCGGCGGCAGCAGGCGGACCGCCATCTTCATTAAGTCCCGGCACCGGGCAGTATTCAGGACCCCTACTTGGCGCCGAAGCCGAGGAGGCGTCGTTCACCTGCGGAAGATCCAGCTTCCGGTGGTGGGGTCCTGTTCCAGTCCGATACGGGCGCCCGGGGCGTGCTGGCCGTACAGGATCGCGTGGATGTCGGCCAGGACGGGGCGGGCGGCCGCGTAGTAGCCGTGGCCGAGCAGGGACAGGTCGATACGGGATGCGTCGATGGTGTCGATCCCGGCGATCGTGGTGGGCGGGGGCGTGAAGCCCGCCCGCGGCCCCTTGTGCACGATCGCGGAACTGCGAAGCGCCTGGTCGCGAGACGAGGTGTACATGGTGACGCCGTCGGCGACGGTGTGGTAGCTGAGGGCCTCGGTCTGGAAGAACCGCCGTCCCACGTCGGCAGCGGCGAGGATCACCTGGCCGAGCCGTACGCCCTGGGTGCTCAGTGATCCTTCGGCGGCGCGCATGGCGACGCGCAACAGGGCCCGGTTGCCCATGCTGTGGGCCAGGACGTTGACGTTGTTGGCACCCGAGTGCAGGCACAGTTCCCGGAGGAACTCGCACAGATAGCGTTCGCCGTGCTGGACGGCGTCCTCGTCGGCCCAGTAGTCGCCCGTGTTGCCGCTGGAGGGCCAGCTGTAGAAGGCGGTGACTCCGGGAACCTTCAGGTCGGCGTGCAGTTGGGCGGCGCGCAGGGCTGCCTCGACGAATGTCGTGCGGTAACCGTGGATGTAGAGCAGCACGCTGCGCCGGCCGGTGGGATCGGCGGCGAGGGCTTGCCGGACCTCGTCCCACTGCGCGACGGCCGTGAGTGTCCGGTGCTGTGTGAGCGTGAAGCCGGAGGGTCCGCCGGGAGAGGTGAGCCGCTGCAGGGGAGAGAGCCTGGTCCTGCCGAGGCGCACCGCTTTGGGCACGGTCACCGAGCAGGACCCCTGATGAAGGGTGTCGTCGGCCTCGCCGTACAGGAGGGCGTCCGCCCGGGGGACCCGGTTGGTGCCGTACCAGACCTTGACCTGCGACGCCTCGGCGGTGTCCCGGCGAAGACTCACGTCGGCGTCCTCGAAGCCGTGCAACTGGGGCTGGAGCTCCTCGGGGAGGTCGAGAGCGGAGGACTCCTCCAGGGCCTGGTCGACCACGTCGTCGGGACCACCGTCGCCGCTGCTCCGCCGGTACCAGCGGAGCAGGAAAGCGTCGGCGTTGCCTCGTCCCATCCGGGCCGGCAGGCCGATGAGACGAGGCACGGTCCCGGCGAGCGTCTTGGCCTGGTCGACCTGGTAGCACGAGTCGAGGACGACGCAGTCGGGCGGATCGGTCTCCGGCAACAGCCGCAGGAGGGCCTCTCCGCCGAGTCGGCTCCCGTCGTCGGCGGTCAGCCCCACAAGGGCCCGGACGGCCGTGTCGGCGCCGACCAGGTGCAGCACGGTGCGGCCGACGGCAGCCTGGGGCAGTTCGGCGAGCGGGCGCCCCGACACCACGTCCATCTGTGCCCCGAGGATCTCCCGCAGCGCCCCCGCCAGTCCGGTCGCGGCGCCTTCGTCGAGCTCCCACAGCAGTACGGCCGTCATCGGTCACGCTCCCATGTGCAGGTAGGGCACCCAGCGCAAGGGCTGGTCGCGGTGCTCGTCGCGCAGGGCCCGTGCCGCCCGCCGCAGGGCGTGCGCGGGCTCGGCCGGAACCCCGTACGAGTAGAAGGACCGGGCGAGCTCGGCGGCCGTCCCGTCCTCGGCCGGCCACAGGGTCGCCACCACGTGCGGGAAACCGACGGCCTGGAAGGCTGCGGCCAGGTGCAGTGCCTCGTCGGCGAGCGCGGTGCCCGGTTCGGCGGTGTCGCAGGCGGACAGGTAGGCCAGCCATGGACGCTCCGGCCGAAGCTCCATGACGTCCAGCAGGGTGAGCGGTCCGTCGACCAGCGTGAGGTGGCTGAGGCTGGGGTCCGCCGGATCGCCGACGGCGTGAACGGCCAGGTGCGCGACGGTGCATCCGGTGAGCGCGCTCCGGACGGCCTCCCTGGTGGCGCTCCCGCCGCTGAGCGGGGGCGGCGTGCCGAGCAAGGCGGCGACCTCTCGTGTCTCCCGCCTGGCCGCGTCCAGGTCAGGGGCGGCGTCGACCAGCAGCACGCTGTCCGCGGGCACCGCCAGGACGTCGCCGGGGCCGGGCGCGTCACCGTCCCGTGACGCCTCGTCCGGTTCGAGCGCCCGCGGGTGATCGGCAGCCGGGGAACGGGCGAGGTGAGGCGTGGCCGTGGTCACGGCTCGAAGTGCTCGTACGGTCGGTGTGTACGAGGAGACCGCGATGTCGAGCAGATCGCCCGGAGCGTCCCGCCCGGCGGCGTGCAACGGCAGCGAGGTGAGCGGCCCGGTCGGGGACCACCAGACGCGGTACGGGCCGACGGACGGCGCAATGGTCTGCATGACCGGTTCGACGACAGCGCTCCACAGCCACTGGGACAGGGTGGTGAACTTCGTGCCGAAGCGGCGTTCGGCGGCCCTGCGAGCTCTTCCCGCGGTCTCGGTGACCTCGGTGAGCGCGTCCTGCAGAGCCCGTGACCGGGCGAGGAGGTCGGGCACGCTCAGCTTCGGCAGGGCGACCGGGCGTACCCCCTCGGCGGCCACGACCAGTGCGTCGCAGCGGTAGTCGCTGCAGTTCACGGTCACGACGACACCGGTGGGGGCCGCGGCCAGCAGGTCGGCCAGGGGTGGTGGGCGCAGGAAACGATCGAGGCCGGGCACCTCGCGGATCCTGGCGACAAGCTCGTCCCACTCGGCCGCCGCGGCATGCCGCCGGTCGCGCGGATGGGCGGGGCCGAATCGCGGTCCCCGCTCCGGTTCGGGGTCCGGCTGCTCCGCCGGGCCCGGGACACGGGTGTCGAGCAGTTCACGCAGGGATGCGAAGCGTTCGGCCAGTTCCGGTGCCTGAGCGCGAAGCCGTACAAGATCATCGTCTCGGTCCAGGGCCTGATCGAGGAGAATGCCTCTCCCTTCCTCCAGGAGCAGCAGTGCGCGGTCGTTCTCGCCGCAGTGCAGTGCGGCGGCCGCCGCGTCCGAGACCAGACCCAGAAACCTGGTGAGGCCGTGTCCCCGGTCTCGCAGCGTGAGATGGCGCGGTGTGACGCGGGCCAGCAGCTCGACCGCCGTCGCGAGCTGTTCCAGACACTGTGGCCAGTCGCGCCTGGCCGCATACAGGCCGCCCGCTGTCCACGCCGCCTCGACCCGCAACGACGGCGGGGCCTGTGGCGCCCCGGCGGCCGCCCGCAGATGGGTCAGCGCCTCGTCCGCCGACGCCTCGTCCGCCAACCGCTCGTTCCTCGCCGGTGACAGCTCGGTCGTCGGTGCCCCGCCCGCTGACCGAAGCCCTCTCAGCGCCCGCAGTTGGCAGGCCTCACCCAGATTGAACGAGTAGAGGGCGTGATCGAGGTGATCCGGCGGTGTGGTCGTGACCGCTTCGCGGAGCAGGGGGAGGGCCTCGTCCAGGTCCTCCGGCCGTTTGCGGCGGCGGTAGCGGTCGATCAGCAGGGCGCCGACGTTCGACAGGTGCTTGGCATGGTCCACGTGCCCCTGTCGGGCCTTCGTGTGTTCCAGAGCCGCTCTGCCGACGGTGAGCGCCTCGTCGAGGTCGGCGGGCAGTCCGCCACGCAGATGACGTGCGCGCAGGGCGTTGGACAGGTTCGAGGCGAACCGCGCGTACTCGGCGTGGTCGCTCTCGGTCCGGTGGTACACGTCACGCATGATCTCGACCGCTTCGTCGAGGGCCGCCGACTCCGGCTCACGGTCGTGCAGGGTCCACAGCGCCAGACCCACGTTGGTGGCGTAGCGGTGGTGGTCGGGACTGTCGGGATCGGTGAGAGCGAGGGCTGAGCGCCCGGCGTCGACGGCCTCCTTCAGGGTGTCCAGATCAGCGTTGCGCTCGTAGCGGGTCCACAGCGCCAGGACCAGGTTGGACTGGTAGGCGGCCCGCTGGTAGCGGTCGCCGGGGGTGACCTCGACGGCCCGCCGGGTCATCTCGATCGCCTCTTCCAGAGAGGCGACCGAACCGGTGTGCTCGTAGAGGAACCGCAGCGCCGAGCCCAGATTCGACAGGTACACACCGAGCCGGGGATATGCGACGTCGGCCTCCTCTACGGCTCGCCTGCTCACCGCTACGGCTTCGCGCAGGTTCGCCAGGGCGCCGGTGTTCTCGTACGACATTCGCAGCGCCAGACCGAGGTGGCTGAGCCGGGCCGGCAGGTGGGGATGCCCGTCGGGGGTGACGGCCACGGCCCTACGGGCACGCTCGACGCTCTCCCGCAGGGCGGCCGTGTCCGAGACCATCTCGTACCAGTCCTGCAGGGCCGCGCTGAGATTCGACAGGTTGCGGCCGTGGTCGGGATCACCCGGGTCCCCGGCGTCGGCCACCCTTCGCAGCAACGCGACGGCCTCCCGCAGTGTCGCCCTGTCCCCTGTGCGCTCGGCCAGATCCTGCAGCGCAATGCCGAGGTTGCCGGTGAGGTCCGACGCGTCGGGGTGGTCCGGGCCGGCCGTCTCAACCGCACGTCGCAGTTCCGCGACGGCCTCCTCAAGGACCTTCTTGTCCCCGAAGGCCACATACTGCTCGCGCAGCACCAGCCCGAGGTTGCCGAGGTGGCGCACGCGGTGCTCGTCCTCGTGGGGCGCCGCCTCGACGGCCTCACGCAGCAGCCCGGTCGCCTCCCGCAGCAGGGCGGCGTCATCCGTGCGGTCGTACCGCGCCCACAGGGCAAGGGCCAGGTTGTTGGCCGCCGCCGGACGGTCGTGCGACCCGGCGGTCGCGGCGACGGCCAGCCGTCCCACCTCTACCGCCTCCTCGCCCGGGCCGGGCCCCTGGGACTCCTCGTCCAGCTGGCGCAGAGCGTTGCACAGGTTGATCAGGTACGCACCATGGTCGTCGCGGTCCTGGACGGCTTCGGCCGCCTGCCGGAGAGCCCGTACGGACCGCTCCAGAGAGTCGAGATCGCCGGAACGCTCGTAGTCGTACTGCAGCGCGAGGCCGATCCACCGCAAGGCCGTCGCGCGCCGCACGGGATCCGTGATCACGAACGGATCCAGTCTCCCTGCCAGATGCAGCGCCTCGTCCAGCGCGCCCTCGTCACCGTCGTCGCAATAACACCGGGTCAGGACATGGACATACTCGGCGCTTTCGCCGACCTCGGCCTCATCGTCCATTCGTTCGGGCTGCTCCGTCCGCTCCGGCCTGTCGATGGCCTCCTCCTCAATCCGGTCCCACCGCTCGAACCCGTCCACCAAACCTTCCGCCCGCTCCCTCGACCTCACCCGTCGTCCGCCCGGGAGCCTACGTACACCGTTCCCTCCCGCGCCGCGTCCGCCACATATCTCTTGAAACCCCACAATGGCGCGCCGAACGCTCGGGTGACGCCCCCTTCGGCCTCAAAGGTGCCGAACGTCGCCGTCGGCTCCAGCCATGTCGATCGCCCTCGGCGCCTGCATCCCGACCGCCGACGGGGTGACCACCGCGCGGGGCCGAAGCGGCGCCCGCCTCACCCGGCCGACACCCGACGGTCCCGGCCACGTACAGGCCGGGACCGTCCCGGCGACACCCTCACGGTCACGACGTCCGCCACGCCCGCGCTGGTCAAAGTGGCCGACGCCGGTCCGGGCATCCCCGCCGAAGAGCTGCCGTACGTCTTCCAGCGCCTGTGGCGCGGAGCCCGCGCTCGCGCCGGAGGCGGCAGCGGTATCGGTCTCGTCGTCGTCAACGAGCTGATCACCGCCCACGCTGCCCAGGGCCGGGACACGGGGATCACGGCTTGTTCCCGGCCCTGGCACCGAGCCGCGAGTTGCCTGGCGGGCAAATACCCCCCGGGGTATTTGACGCCCTGCTCCGAGGAGTCGTACCGTCGACGACAAGAAACCCCCGGGGGTATTTGAGGAGGCAACCAAGTGGCTCGCGAAACAACGCAGGAGGCGTTCGCGGCGGCCTGGGCCGACGGCGGTCTGGTGGTCGACGTACGGGAGGCGGACGAGTACGCGGCCGGGCACGTGCCGGGCGCGCGACTGATGCCGCTGCGCACCGTGCCCGCCCGGTGCGGCGAACTGCCCACCAACGGGGCGGTGTACGTGATCTGCGCGAGCGGCAACCGCAGCCGGACCGGCGCCGACTGGATGAACTCCCGCGGCATCGACGCCTACTCCGTCACCGGCGGCACCGGCGCCTGGGCCCGCGGCGGGCATCCCGTCGTGGCCGGTCCGCACGAACACGCCGCCTGACCCCGTACGACACGGCACCCGCACACCGGCCAGCCGGAAGGAGCACCGCCTTGGCCGCCACCCCCTCCCCCACCGACACCCCGATCTCCGGCCGTCACCGTGTCGCCGTCATCGGCGGCGGCAGCGCCGGCATCAGCGTCGCCGCCCGCCTGCGCCGCGCCGGCGTCACCGACATCACCCTGGTCGAACCGTCCGACACCCACTGGTACCAGCCGCTGTGGACCCTCGTCGGCGGCGGCCAGGCACCCCTGAGCGCCGCCCACCGCCCCGAAGGATCGGTCATACCCGACGGCGTACGGTGGATCCGCCGCCGCGCCCTGGCCGTCGACCCCGAAGCCCGCACGGTGACCCTGACCGGCGGCGACGAACTCACCTACGAGTACCTCGTCATGGCGCCCGGCCTCCAGCTCGACTGGAACGGCGTGCCGGGCCTGGCCGAGGCCATCGGGCACGACGGGGTGAGCAGCAACTACGCGCCCGAGTACGCCCCGCGCACCTGGGAGCTGATCCGGCGGACGCGCTCGGGCACGGCCGTCTTC
>NZ_JBIWGA010000057.1:0-27505 GCF_044763345.1 Streptomyces sp. NPDC096132 | reverse complement strand
TTCAACCCTTCCGACACGGAGGTCACCCAACATGTTCTTCGCCCAGTACTACCTCGACTGCCTCTCCCAGGCGTCGTACATGATCGCCGACGAGAGCACCGGCAAGGCCGTCGTCGTCGACCCGCGCCGCGACATCTCCGAATACCTCACCGACGCCGCCGAGCACGGCTTCACCATCGAGGCCGTCGTCAACACCCACTTCCACGCCGACTTCCTCGCCGGCCACCTGGAACTCGCCGACCGCACCGGCGCCTGGATCGGCTACGGACAGCGCGCCGACGCCGAGTACCCCATCCGCAGGCTCACCGACGGCGAGCGCATCAGCCTCGGCGACGTCCAGCTCCAGATCCTCGAAACCCCCGGCCACACCCCGGAGTCGATCAGCGTCCTGGCGTACGAGCACGCCGCCGACGCCGTCCCCTACGGCGTCCTCACCGGCGACGCGCTGTTCATCGGCGACGTCGGACGGCCCGACCTGCTCGCCTCCATCGGCGTGACCGCCGACGAACTCGGCAAGATGCTGTACGACACCATCCAGCACAAGCTGATGGATCTCCCGGACGCGGTCCGCGTCTTCCCCGCCCACGGCGCCGGCTCCGCCTGCGGCAAGAACCTCTCCACCCAGCGCCAGTCCACCATCGGTGAACAGCGCGCCACCAACTACGCCTGCCGGCCCATGAGCGAGGAGAAGTTCGTGTCGCTGGTCACGGAGGGGCAGCCTTCCGCACCCGCGTACTTCGTCTACGACGCCATCCTCAACCGCAAGGAGCACGGCCTGTTCGACGCGGCCGCCGCACCCCGGCCGCTGTCGGTGGAGGAGTTCCTGGAGCGGCGCGCGGCGGGGGCGGTCGTGGTCGACGCCCGTTCGCCCCAGGACTTCGCGCCCGGGTATCTGCGAGGCTCGGTCAACGTGCCCGCCGACGGCCGCTTCGCCGAACAGGCCGGCATGGTCGTCACCCCCGAACAGGATGTCGTCGTCATCGCGCCCCAGGACCGGGAGGAGGAGGTCGTCACCCGGCTCGCGCGGATCGGCTTCGACAAGGTCGGCGGATACCTGCGTGAGCCCGAGGGCGCCTTCCCGGCCCTGGCCGACGAGATGGAGCAGGCCAGCCGGCTGACCGCCGACGAGTTGCGCCGGCTGCTCGACGGCGACGAACCGCCACTGGTCCTGGACGTGCGCAACACCGCCGAGCGCGAAGAGGGCTTCATCGAGGGCTCACTGCACATCCCGCTGGCCGAACTGGCCCGCCGCATCGAGGAGATCCCGGCCGACCGGCCCCTGGTCGTGCACTGCGCGGGCGGCCACCGCTCCTCCATCGCCGCCAGCCTGCTGCGCCACAAGGGCCGCACCGACGTCTCCGACCTGCTCGGCGGCTACGGCGCCTGGCTCGCCCTGCCCGCGTCCGCCGACGTCTGATCCACCGCGCTCCACACTCCGCACTCCGCACTCCGGGCGGCGGTCACGGGAATCGGCCGCCGCCCGCCCCCAAACCGCTTCGAAGACGCCAAGGAACCCATCGATGACCATCCATGCCGACAAACCACGCCTCGATCCCGCCGCGTTGCGCGACCTCACCCAGCACGGAGAGGGCCCTCGCCTGCTGGACGTACGCACTACCGGCGAGTTCCGCACCGCCCACATCCCCGGCTCCTACAACGTGCCCCTCGACACGCTCCGCGAGCACCGCGCCGAACTGCTGCACCACCTCGACGAGGACGTCGTCCTCATCTGCCGCTCCGGCGCCCGCGCCGCCCAGGCCGAACAGGCCCTCGCCGAGGCCGGACTGCCCAACCTGCGCGTCCTCGACGGCGGCGTCATGGCCTGGGAGAACGCCGGCGGCCCGCTGACCCGGGGACCCGAACGCTGGGACCTGGAGCGCCAGGTCCGGCTCGTCGCCGGAGCTCTCGTCCTGGTGACCGGCGTCGCGGGCCTGTTCGTGCCCGGACTGCACCTGATCGGCACCGCCGTCGGCGCCGGGCTGACCGTCGCCGCGCTCACCAACACCTGCGCCATGGGCATGCTGCTGTCGAAGCTGCCCTACAACCGCGGCCCGCGCACCGACCTCGACACCGTCGTCGCCGCCCTGCGGGGCACGTCGTGATCGCCGTCATCATCGCCGCATCGCTGCTCATCGGGGTCAGCCTCGGCATCCTGGGCGGCGGTGGATCCATCCTGACCGTGCCCATCCTGGTCTACCTGGCCGGAATGGAGACCAAGGAGGCCATCGCCACCTCGCTGTTCGTCGTCGGCGTCACCAGCGCCGCAGGCGTCGTCTCGCACGCCCGCGCAGGGCGCGTCCGGTGGCGTACAGGGCTGCTGTTCGGCCTCGCCGGCATGACCGGCGCCTACGCGGGCGGACGACTGGCCGAGTTCGTCCCCGGCGGCGTCCTGCTGACCGCGTTCGCCCTCATGATGATCGCCACCGCGGTCGCCATGATCCGGGGACGCAGGCAGCAGCCGAAGAAGGTTTATCACGAACTCCCGGTACTCCACGTCCTGTTGGACGGCATCGTCGTGGGCCTGGTGACCGGACTGGTCGGCGCGGGCGGAGGCTTCCTCGTCGTGCCCGCCCTCGCGCTGCTCGGCGGGCTGCCGATGACTGTGGCAGTCGGCACCTCACTGCTGGTCATCTCCATGAAGTCCTTCGCGGGCCTGGCCGGTTACCTCGCCAGCGTGCACATCGACTGGGGCCTCGCGGCACTCGTCACGGCGACCGCCGTGGTCGGCGGCCTGCTCGGCGGACTGCTCGCCGGGCGGATCCCGCAGGACGCGCTTCGCAAGTCCTTCGGCTGGTTCGTCGCCGTCATGGGCGTCTTCGTCCTCGGCCGGCAGACTGGCTCCGACCTGCGTCACACCGTGCTCACCAGCCCCTGGACATGGGCGTCCGTGGCCGCGGTGGCGGGAGTCGGGGTCAGCTGGTACATGCTGAGGCGCTCCGGACAAACGCCGGAGCAGACGAGCGACGCCCCGGCCGTGCCGGGCGACGGAAGCCCGGACCGCCTCGCCACCCGCCCGTGAGGAGAGGAGGTGAAAGCCATGGGCACGGAAACGGACTCGTGGGCCGAAGTGCTCGTTCGGCTGCGGCGGGCCAAGGGACAGCTGGCCGCGGTCATCGCCATGATCGAGGCGGACCGCGACCGCAAGGACGTCGTCACCCAGCTGGCCGCGGTCTCCCACGCACTGGACCGGGCCGGCTTCAAGATAGTGGCGGACGGCATTCGCCAGTGCCTCACCGAACAGCGGCGAGGGCACGTCCCGCCGCTGAGCGAGGCCGAACTGGAGAAACTGTTCCTGACGCTCGCCTGACCCGGACCCGGTATCCCATCTCAGGGGGTGCAAGGTGATCTCCCACGCCATCGTCACCGACCGGTCCGGCCGGCCGGACAGCCACTGCCCCGACACCCGACCGGCCGGCCCGCGGACACCAGCAGCGGAGCAGCGCGCCCGCGAGGACGTCCGCGCTCGGCTCATGCGCCGGTTCCCGGACATCCCGTCCGAGACACTGGCGACGGCGACGGCGGAGGCGTTCGCGCTCTTCGCCGACGCCCGCGTACAGCACTACGTACCGGTTCTGGCCTTCAAACGCGCCGCGGAGCAGTTGTCCCGCCGCGTCGCCACGCGGGGCGAGGCAGGCGGTGAGCCATGAGACCGACCCCGAAGTGCGTTCTCGACCGGTCCCGCCCCTGCAACGCCTGCATCGCCCCGGACCCCAGCACCTGCCCCTACCCGTATCTGCTCGCAGGGGACAGTCCAGAGGACCAGGACGACGGCGACAGCACGGGCGAGGATTCAACCCACGCACAAGAATGAGGTGCACACAATGGACGCAGCGGGCTGGGACGAGCGGTACCGCGGCAGCGAACTGGTCTGGAAGGCCGAGCCCAACCGCTTCGTCGCCGAGGAACTGGCCGGTCTGGAGCCGTCCGGGCGAGCGGTCGACCTCGCCGCCGGGGAAGGACGCAACGCCGTCTGGCTCACGGAGCGAGGCTGGGAGGTGGACGCCGTCGACTTCTCCGCCGTAGCGCTGCAGAAGGCCGAGGGACTGGCCGCCGAACGGGGCGTGCGGCTGCGCACCGTCCACGCCGATCTCACTCTCTGGGCGCCTGCGGAGGCGACGTATGACCTGGCGCTGATCGCGTATCTGCATCTGCCATGGCCGGAGATGACCGACGTACTGACCCGGGCCGCCACCGCCGTGCGCGAGGGCGGGACACTGCTGCTCGTCGGCCATGACGCGGCCAATCCCGAGCATGGCCACGGCGGGCCGCATGATCCGCGTGTGCTGTACACGCCTGAGCAGGTGGCCGAAGTGTGGCGGCCCTACGCCGGCATCCTGCGAGCCGCGACAGCCACCCGGCCGGTGACCGACGCCGAGGGCAACATCCGCACGGCCCTCGACACCCTCGTCCATGCCGTACGGAGATGACCCCGGCCGGTGCGGGTCAGGCCGGCGTGCCGGGTTTCGTCGCCAGATACCAGTCGGTGAGCTTGACGCTGCCGTTCATGCGGCCGGGGCTCACAGAGGGCCGGAGGGCCCTGCCTGCTCCACCTGCGCCCCTTGCGTGGCACTCCGCCGGGTCGCCCGTATCGCCAGGGAACGGCTGCCTGCGCGCGAAGGGAACAATGCGGCCTCGCGCGACGCTGTCATTGATACCCCTCCCGGTATTCAAATCGCAGTCGACACCCGCTGGGGACTGTTACCGGTTCAGCCGAGGAGCGTGAGGACGATGGCGACGGCAGGACGTGACCGGCCCGCGACGAGCGAGGACAACGGCTTCGTGACCACGTGTGGGCGCAGGATCGCCGTGCGGTGCCTGCGGCTCGCGCCCGCCGAGCAGCCCATCAGCCGGGTCGCCCTGGACGTGGGCCGAGACCAGGGCGGCGAGCCGGGCGTGTGGGCGGCACTCACCGCTGGCGAGGCACGTGACCTGGCCCGCCTGCTCCTCCTGCACGCCGGCCTGGCCGAGCACGGCACCGAGCCCGTCGGCCCGACGTGCAAGGACTCCCCCTCGCCTTGACTCAAGCGTGCGTTCGCGTCACTACAGCACGTGCAAGTACTCCCGGTGGCCCAGGAGTTCCGGACGCCGCACCGGTTCGACGTCGCGGCACTCGGACGGGTCACGTCCGAGGAAGGATGTGCCGAACTCGGCGTTCAACTGTTCCGCCACGCGCCAGGGCAGGGTCCACGCCACGACGGCGACACCCGCTCCGCGGGCGGCGAACAGCGCGGCGCTCTGGCCCGCTGATGGTCCCGGTGCCCGGTGATGCCACCTGTGTCGAACACGAGCAGGTGGGTGGGGCGCTGCTCGCCGATGAGGCGGGTCACCTCCGCCGCGAGCCGGGGCACGGGACGCCGTCGAGAGCTCCGGCCGGGTAACCGCCCCGTTCCACGCGCTCGACCCAGTTCCCTTGTGGCGCAGGTGAGTTCGCCCGACCGCACGATTCGCAGGTCGCCGGGCCTGCCGTGCAGCGTGGACGACTCACCTTGGGTGAAGCGGAGCACGGCCGTGGGCACACCGAAGCCGGACAGCAAGGCGAGCAGGCCGCCCAGGCCGAACGCCTCGCCGTCGGGATCGGCGACCACCGTCGGCACACGCCGTATCCCGTCCGGCAGGCCGCGCCCGGCACCCGCGCCGGCCGTCTCAGGTGTAGATGATCTGGCCGCCGGCCGCGTGCTCGTAGAATTCGCCGACCGTGATGACGCCCTGGACCTGCTCGACCAGGTCGTCCTTGTCGAGTTCGAAAAGGTCCACGGACGCCTTGCAGGCGTAGATGCCGGCACCGGTGTCGGAGATCATCTCGATGAACTCGGGGATCGGCGGGATGTCGAGCTTCTCCATCTTGCGTTCCATGTACCTGGTGATCAGGTCCGGGACGCCGGGCATGCCGCCCAGCAGCGTCGGCAGGTGCAGGCCGGGGTTGCCCACAGTGGCCAGCTTGATGTGCTCCCAGTGCTTCTTCGTGATGGCGTCCAGGCCGAAGAAGGTGAAGAACAGGTCGGCCTCGATGCCCTCGGCACGGGCGCCGTTGGCCATGATCAGGGCGGGATAGATCCCCTCCAGGGATCCCTTGGAGACGATGATCGAGACCTTCTCGATGGTGGCGGTGTCAGTCATGGCGGGCCCTCTCCTTCTCAGATGCAGCCGCGAGGCTTGGGGATGCCGGCGATCTTCGCGGCCGTCTTCGCCGGTCCCTTGGGGAAGAGCTGGTAGAGCTCCTTGACACTGACGCCGGAGATCTTGCCGAGCACGCGCACGGTGGGGCCGGTGCCCTTCTCCGCGTACTGGGCCCGCATGAAGCGGATGACCGTCCAGTGCCGGTCGGTCAATGTGTCGATGCCGAGTTCCTTGGCGATCTGTTCGGCCATGGGCTCGGTCCACCGTCCGGGGTCGGTGAAGAAGCCTTCCTCGTCGACCGGGACGGAGGTGCCGGCGTAGGTGGCGGTGGGCATGACGGTGCTCCTTTGGTTCAGGCGTTGACGTGGTGTTTGCCGTGCTCGGGCATCGCCGAGCCGATGCCGGGAAGCTCCCGGCCGGGCAGCAGGCTGTGCCAGTACAGCCACTCGAAGGCGAGCTTGCCGAGATGGGCGGCGTGCGACTCCTTCAGCAGCGGCAGCCCGACCGGACCGGGGAAGTGACCCGGCAACGGCTCGGTGTCGTAGTTGAAGTCGATCAGCAGCGCCTTGTGGAAGCCGGTCTCGACGAAACAGTTGGCATGCCCGTCGAAGGAGGCGTCCAGCGGCTGTCCGGCCAGGAAGCGGCCGATGTTGTGCACCAGCACCTCGCCCTCGAAGTGCGCCACCGAACCCGCCTTGGACGCCGGCACACCCGCTGCGTCGCCGATCGCGAACACCTCGGGACGGCCTGGGTGTTGGAGGGTGTGCGGGTCGACGGGCACGAATCCGAGCTCGTCGCCCAGATCCTCGGAGCGCTCCACGTACTTCGCGCCACCGTGCAGCGGGACGACCACCGCGAGGTCGAACGGCACCTCCCGCTCGTCGTACGAGACCAGTCGGCCGCCGGCCCCGTCGACCTCACCGAGCGTGAACTCGGTGACCAGTTCGATACCCTTCTCCTTCAGCAGCCCGCCCAGCGCCTTCGCCGCCACCGGCTTGGTGAAGGCCGCGTCCAGCGGGGTGACATAGGTGAGTTGGACCTTGTCCCTGATGCCTCGCCGCTGGAAGTACCAGTCGGCGAGGAACGCGAACTCCAGGGGTGCGACCGGGCACTTGACGGGCAGGTCGGCCACGTCGATCACCACCCGGCCGCCGTCGAAGCGCTCCAGCGCGTCGTGCAGGCCAGCGGCGCCGGGCAGGTCGTAGAAGGTGAAGACCTTCTCGCCCCAGCCGGGTCCGGTCAGCCCCTCGGTCTCCTCCGGCAGCAGCGTCGCTCCGGTGGCGACCACGAGGACGTCGTACGGCAGCCGGATGCCACCGGCGAGGTGCACCGTCCGCGCGTCCGGGTCGACCCGCTCGATCCGCGCCTGTTTGTAGTCGACGGCCGCGTCCAGTTGCCGTGGACGGGAACGGACGAGGTGGTGCGGCTGGGCGAGCCCGAAGGGCACGAACAGCAGGCCGGGCTGGTAGAGATGGTCGTCGTTCTGGTCGACGACCGTGACCCGCAGATCCCGCTCGGCGTACGTGCGCTGAAGGCGGTTGGCCGCCATGGTGCCGGCGGTTCCGCCGCCGAGAATCACAATGTGTTTGCCCATGGCCCCACTGTCGTGCGGGAGATGACGGCCGGGCAGGGGCCGCTGGTCCCCAGTCATGTACCCGCCGGGGTATGTCTTCGACCGGGCCAACCGGCCCCAGGATCGATTTACCCACCATGAACGCCCTGATAAAATACCTACCAGGGTATACCGCCGCACAATCAGGCACGAGGGCCGAGCGGTCCCCGGCGCACCCCGTCGGCCCCTCACCCCGCCCCCGCGCTCAGTGGTCGACTGGAATCCGGAGCAGCCGACACCAGCGAGAAGGGCGCCCGGCCATGACCGGTAGCACACCGCAACCTCTCAGCACGAACCACCCGCACCCCCTGGACGTACACCGCCTCGAGGTCATCCACGTCGACCGGGACGCCTACACGGTGGACATCCGGGGACACCACCTCCGGGTCGACCAGCCCGCCGAGGCGGGCGGCACGGACACCGCACCCACCCCCACCGAGCTCTTCGCGGCCTCACTGGCCACCTGCGTGGCGTTCTACGCGGGCCGTTACCTCCACCGGCACGGCCTGCCCCAGGCCGGCCTGCGCGTCCGTACGGAGTTCGTCATGGCCACCGACCGCCCGGCGCGTGTCACTTCCCTGCGACTTGTGATCGCCCCGCCGCCGGAACTGCCCGAGCAGCGGCGCGCGGCCCTGCTGGCCGTGGCCTCGCACTGCACGGTCCACAACACCCTCCACCAGCCGCCCAAGATCGACATTGAGCTGGAACCATGAGTACGGCCTCCCTGCCGACCACGTCGGCACCGCTGGACCGCATCCGCGGCGGCCTGATCGGCGACGACGAGGTCCTGGACGGACCGTACGGACCGAAGCGGATCGTCTACGCCGACTACACCGCCTCCGGCCGCTCCCTCGACTTCGTCGAGGACTTCGTCCGCGAGCAGGTGCTGCCGCGCTACGGCAACACCCACACGGAGAGCTCCAGCACCGGCCTGCAGACGACCCGGCTGCGCGAGGACGCCCGCCGGATCATCCGCGACGCGGTCGGCGGCACCGAGGACGACCTCGTGATCTTCTGCGGCTCCGGCGCCACCGCGGCAGTGAACAAGCTGGTCGGCATTCTGGAACTGCGCCGCCCGGACCGGCCGCCGTCGGCCGAAAGGCCGGTGGTGTTCGTGGGCCCCTACGAACACCACTCCAACGAACTGCCCTGGCGTGAGTCGATCGCCGACGTCGTGGTCATCGACGAGGACCGGGACGGCCACATCGACCTCGCCCGGCTCGAGGCGGAACTCCGGCGGTACGCCGACCGCCCGCTGCGTATCGGCAGCTTCTCCGCCGCCTCCAACGTCACCGGCATCCTCACCGACGCCGACCGCATCGCGCGTCTGCTGCACATGTACGGCGCGCTGTCCTTCTGGGACTACGCGGCGGCGGCACCCGTACATCCCGATCCGAGTGGCTCAGAGCGCTCCGGGCGCCGGGGACCACAAGGACGCGCTGTTCCTGTCCCCGCACAAGTTCGTCGGCGGGCCGCAGACCCCGGGCGTGCTCGTCGTGCGGCGTGAGCTGGTGCGCAACCCTGTGCCCACCGCCCCCGGCGGCGGCACGGTCGCCTTCGTCGACCCCCTCGGCCACCGCTACCTCGACGACCCGGTCGCCCGCGAGGAGGGCGGCACCCCGGCGATCATCGAATCCATCCGGGCCGGGCTCGTCTTCGCTCTGAAACAGGCGGTCGGCACCGACACCATTCAGGCAGCCGAGGAACGCCACTGGCGCCAGGCCCTCGCGGCCTGGGAGCGCAACCCCGGCCTCCAGGTCCTCGGCAACCACCACGCCCGCCGGGTGTCCATCGTCTCCTTCCGTATCCGCCACGGCGACCACGCTTACGTGCACCACAACTACGTCGTCGCCCTGCTCAACGACCTGTTCGGCATCCAGGCCCGCGGAGGCTGCTCCTGCGCGGGCCCCTACGGCCACCGCCTGCTCGCCATCGACCCGGCCACCTCCCACGCCCTGCTCGACGAGGTCGCCCACGGCTGCGACGGCATCAAACCCGGCTGGACCCGCGTCAACTTCAACTACTTCATCAGCGACACCGTCCGCAACTACCTCATCGACGCCGTCGACCTGATCGCCACGCACGGGCACCGCCTGCTTCCCGACTACCGCTTCGACCCGCACACCGGACAGTGGCACCACCGAGACGGTCCCGTCGACCCTCCGCTGCGGCTGACCGACGTGCGCCTCGGCGTCGACGGGCGGATCACCGCCCTCACACCCCGCCATCGTCGGCTGGGCGAGGAGGCACTGGCCGGTCAACTCGCCCGTGCCCAAGCGGTGCTGACGGCCGGGCCCGACAACCTGGACGACGGCCCCACCGGGCTGCCGGCCGACTTCGAGCGCATGCGCTGGTTCCCGCTGCCGCCCGTCTGCCTGGAACAAACCCGGGGCGACACCGGTTGAACCGAGCAGACGAAGATACCCCACCGGGTATCTTGAGAGGAGAGGGAATCCCGTGCCGACCGTCGAACTGACCAAGGACAACTTCGAGGAGACCGTCACCGGCTCCGACATCGTGCTGATCGACTTCTGGGCCGCGTGGTGCGGACCGTGCCGGATGTTCGGCCCCGTCTACGAAAAGGCGGCCGAGCGCCACCCGGACATCGTCTTCGGCAAGGTCGACACCGAGGCACAGTCCGAACTCGCCGGCGCATTCCAGATCTCCTCCATCCCCACCCTGATGGCCGTCCGCGACCGGACCGTCCTGTACGCCCAGCCCGGCGCGCTGCCGCCGCAGGCGCTGGAGGAGCTCATCGGCAAGATCCGGACCGTCGACATGGAGGACGTACGACGGAAGGCCGCCGCGGGCTCGGCGGAAGCGAACTGAGGGCTCAGGGCTCCCGCGGCGTCTGTGCAGGTGCCCCGGACCTCGAGGGGTTCAGCGGCTGCGGAGAGCCGTGAGCGCGGCGTTCAGGTCGGTCGCGCGCGGGCGGTTGTGCGGCAGCTTGCCGAGCACGGCCGCCATGCCGCAGGTGTCGGTGAGGGCGGAGAAGACCAGGC
This sequence comes from Streptomyces sp. NPDC096132, assembly GCF_044763345.1. NCBI lineage: Bacteria > Bacillati > Actinomycetota > Actinomycetes > Kitasatosporales > Streptomycetaceae > Streptomyces > Streptomyces sp. NPDC096132. The sequence continues at coordinate 16,774 of NZ_JBIWGA010000057.1, read as the reverse complement.
CGCCCGCGATGCCGGCCGAGATCAGCAGGAGGGCCGGATGCACGAGCAGGCCCAGGACGAGACCGAGGAGCACCAGGGCGCCGGCCGTGAACCGGACCTGGCGTTCCATGCTCCAGCCGGCACGCGTGTCGCAGGCCGCCGGTGTGTGCAGGTCGTGCCCGTCGGCAGCCCAGGCGCCGGTACCGCCGGCGAGGGTCGCCGTGGTGATGCCCTGCTCGGCAAGGAGCTTGCAGGCGTTCTCGGAACGGGCGCCGGACGCGCACACGACCAGGACGTCCCCGCGCTCGGCGGCGTGCCGTATCTCCGGCAGCGCCCGCCGGACGTGGTCCAGGGGGATGTTCAGGGCGCCGGGCAGGTGGCCGGAGGCGTACTCGGCGGGCGTGCGCACGTCGATGACGGTGAGCTCGTGCAGCCGCGTGCGGGCCTGGTCGGCGCCGAGGCTGACAGGGGCAGGGGAGTTGGTCATGACAGATGTGATCCTTAATGGTCGACGGCGCCCCGAACCGGGACGTACAGTACCCCTAGGGGTATTTTTCGAGGAGTGATCGTGGAACTGGAGCTCGAGGGTGCGGACCTGAAGGCCGTGCTGAACCGCCTGCGCCGGGCGCAGGGTCAGATCTCCGGAGTGATCCGGATGATCGAGGAGGGTCGCGACTGCGAGGACGTCGTCACGCAGCTCGCCGCCGCCTCGCGCGCGCTGGACCGGGCCGGTTTCGCGATCATCGCGACGGGCCTGCAGCAGTGCATGACCGACATGGAGTCCGGGCGCAAGAACGGCGAGGACCCAGAGGCGATGCGCGCCCGGCTGGAGAAGCTGTTCCTGTCCCTGGCGTGATCATACGCGGTGGCCGCCTCAAGCGACCGCGTCGATCAGCATGAACGCGGCCACGACCAGCAGCACCAGGGCGAAGACCCGCTGAAGCGTGTGCCCGGAGACTTTCACGGCCAGTCGCTTGCCGTCCCAGGCCCCGAGAATCGCAGCCCCGATGAAGGGGCCGACGACGGCCCAGTCGAGCCTCTCGACCGTGCCGGCCCGGGTCGCCAGCGCGGCCAGTGAGTTGACGGTGATGACCAGCAGGCTGGTGCCCACCGCGTTCCGCATCCGCATGCCCAGCACACCGACCAGCGCCGGTACGGCCAGGAAGCCTCCGCCGACGCCGAGGACACCGGTGACCGCGCCGAGGCCGGCACCGGCCGCCGCGGCCCGCCCCGGCCGCACTGTTACGGCATCCTCCGCGGCCGGACGGGCGCGCAGCATGCGCAGGGCGGCCGCTCCCGCGACCGCAGCGAAGCCCGCCGTCAGTACGGCCTCCGGGATGCGGGCGGCGAGCGCCCCGCCGAACATCGCCGGGCCGATCCCGGCCGCCGCGAACAGCAGTCCCGTACGCCACCGCACGTTGCCCTCGCGGGCGTGTGCGACCAGCGCGGTGAGCGACGTGAGCGTGACGATGACCAGACTCGCGGTCGTCGCCCCGACCGGGCTGAAGCCGAGCAGGTAGATCAGCGCGGGGACCGCCAGGACGCTGCCGCCGCCCCCGAGCGCGCCGAGCGCCAGGCCGATCACCGCTCCGGCGGCCAGGGCGAGTATGACCGCGCTCACGCGACCGAGCCGTTGCGGCCGCGCGCATCCACCACCGGCAGCCCCGCTCCGGCCCAGTCACGCATCCCGCCGATCACGTCCACGGCCTGCGAGCCACGGGCGACGAGCAGTTCGGCGGCCTGCCGGGAGCGGTTGCCGGAACGGCAGATCACGACCAGGGGCCGCGCCTGCGCGTGAGCGGGCAGCCCCGCCCCGGCGGCCAGAGCGGACAGCGGCAGGTGCACGGCTCGCGGGGCATGGCCCGCCTGCCACTCGTAGGGCTCCCGCACGTCCAGCAGCACGGCGTCACCGCCGCCTTCGGTGTTGTCGTGCCCGGTGCGTACGGCCGCCTCCTGCACGCTCACGCGCCCGGGGCCGCTCCGGGCCCGTCGGAAGATGCTCATCTCGGTTTCTGGCTCCTGTTCGTCACGTCGTCGGGGAAGACCGGCGGGCCGCTGTGGCGTGCGGCGCCGTCAGGGGGTCCGGAGGGCGAGTCCCGCCTTCTCGGCCGCGTCGAAGGAGTCGTCCACCGCGACGACGTCCCGGCCCGCGGCGTCCAGCAGGGAGGCGGCGATCGCGGCGCGCATGCCTCCCGCGCAGTGCACCCACACCTCGCCGTCGGGAACCTCGCCGAGGCGGCCGTGCAGGGTGTGGATCGGGATGTGGACCGAGCCGTCGACATATCCGCCGGCCCGCTCCGACGCCCGGCGCACGTCCAGGACGACGATGTCGGCGGACCGCGCGGCCAGGTCGGCGAAGGTGCCCCTCGGGAAGGAAGCCGGCGCCTCGCCCGGGCGCACCCAGTCGGCCGGGCCACCCGTGGCCGCGGCGGCCGGGCGGTCGATGCCCACCCGCACCAACTCGCGCTGGGCGGCCGCGAGTTGTTCGGGCGACTCGGCGAGCAGGGTGACCGGCTTGCCCCAGGGGATCAACCAGGCCAGATACGTGGCGAGCTGCCCCCCGGCCTCGAAGTTGAAGGAGCCCGCGAGGTGCCCTTCGGCGAACGCGATGCGATTGCGCAGGTCCACCACCCACTCCCCCGCCGCCAGCCGCGCGGCGATCTCGTCGGCGTCGGCGACGGCGGGCGGGGTCAGGTCGACGGGCGCGGGTCCGCCGGCGTTGGCCGGGCCCATGTGCGTGTAGTAGGCGGGGACGTCGTCCAGGCCGGCCAGCAGCTCGGCGACGAAGGCGTCCACGTCCCGGGTCAGGGCCTCGTTGGAGACCTTCTCCTTACCGATGGTCGTGTCGCTGCCCTCGGCCTGGGAGGAGGAGCAGAAGCTGCCGAAGCCATGGGTGGGCAGCACGACCGTCTCGTCGGGCAGTTCGGCCGCGAGACGGTGCGCGGAGGCGTGCTGGGCCCGGGCGAGATCCTCGGTCAGCCGGGGCTCGACCAGATCGGGCCGCCCGACGGTGCCGATCAGGAGCGAGCCGCCGGTGAACACCGCGATCGCCGCCCCGCCCTCCTCCAGCACGTAGGAGGTGTGGTGCGGGGTGTGCCCGGGAGTGGCCAGCGCGCGCAGGGTCAGGCCCGCCGCGGAGTCGATCTCCGTGCGGTCGCCGTCACGCACCGGTACGCGCTCGAAGGAGACGCGGGCTCCCGCCGGAACGAGGTAGGCGGCGCCGGTGATGCGAGCGAGTTCCAGACCGCCGGTCACATAGTCGTTGTGCACGTGCGTCTCCACCACGTGGGAGATCCGCACCCCACGCCGGGAGGCCGCCGCGATCATCCGGTCGAGGTCTCGCGGCGGGTCGACCGCGACCGCCGTCCGCTCACCGCTCGCCAGGTAGCTCCGATTGCCGAGCCCCGACACCTCGATCGTGTCGACGAAGAACACGAGGTACTCCCTTCCAGCGAATTTTTACCCCGGGGGGTATGTCTTCGACGGTAGCATGAGTACCCCAGGGGGTATTTCAAAGGGCGGGGAAGGCCCGGGAAACGCCTCACGAGTACCTCGCGCACCGCCGGGCACCCGTCCCGCGCCACGCGAGCCGATCAGAAGGGCAGCCCACTGCCATGCGCTACGACCGCACCGTCCGCCTCGACACCGACTTCGCCACCGCCGTCGCCCGCACCCGCGACGCCCTCGCGGAACAGGGCTTCGGCATCCTCACCGAGATCGACGTGACGGCCACCCTGAAGGCCAAGCTCGACCACGACATGGAGGACTACGTCATCCTCGGCGCCTGCAACCCGCCCCTCGCCCACCGCGCCCTGGAGACCGACCGCAGCATGGGCCTGCTGCTGCCCTGCAACGTGATCGTCCGCCGCGACGGCGACGACACGGTCGTCCAGGCCCTCGACCCGAACACGATGGTCGCCCTCACGGAACTCGACGCACTGCGCCCCGTCGCCGAAGAGGCCACCCGCCGCCTCGACGCCGCCCTCGCCTCCCTCACATCCGCCGACGAGAAGGGCTGACGGCACCCCGCGCGACCGAATACGTCCGATACCGGCCCATGCATACGCCGACTGCGAGGACGGTCGCCCCGGCGCCCCTCGATCCCGGTCCGACCCACGTCGTCGGCGACGCCCCTGCGAGATCGCCGGTGCCACGGCCCGAGTCGCTCTCCCCGAGCAGCCCGCGAGGCGATCCTCGAACGGTCGGACACCACGGCCTCCGGCCCGCGGTCTCGACACAGAAGATGTGAACTACCTCAACTGCCCAGCCATGGCCAGGACTTACTTGAGCACCACTCAAGGGCCCTCGCGGACGTCCATGAACTCGTTGGGGTACCGAGATTTCCAGCTCGGCGTCGGTGACGGCGCGCCGACCGAGGCTGTGCTGATGTCGGCCCCGGGGAATGGCAGTTCCGGGGCGTACCGGATGTTGCGAGAGCGCCGGCTGCCTCGCGAGGCGGCGGGGCAGCCGGCCACGCCACCCGCCTACCACCCGTCTCCTGGATGGCCCTGCCGCCCGGCAGGTCGGTCTCGGCCAGGAACCATCAATCCCGGGCCGTCACGCATCAGCCGTCCCGCCTCAAGACATTTCCGCAGGCCGTGATCACGAAAGGCGACCGCCACCGGCAGCGAAGAATCCGCTGGTCAGCCCCCCGGCCCCTGGCAGCCGACCACCGCCATTCAGTGCCCCGCCAGCGGCTCATCGGCCCGACTGCTCGCCGCGCCGCCCCCATCCGCAAGGCGAATCAGCACGCCACCTCACACCACCCTGACCAGCGGCAATACGTTCGACAACCTAAAAGGGTGCGGATTCGACCCGGATTCGCCCCCGAGGGCCCCAGACTCCAAAACGAACAGCAGTTGACCTGCAGTGATGCTGATTCTTGCCGCTGTACCGAGCATCCGTCGACAGAGGAGTCTCACAATTGAAACTAAGTGGACATTTTTGGGCGATTTGTGCCACGTAGTGAGTAGTCGCGCCCGCCGGCGCCGCCTCTGGCTCCCCCGAGCGCGAACCGCACAGCAGCACCACCCGGCGCTCCACTCTCGCGACTAGGGGCTGACAGAACAGGGCTCTGACCAGGTTCTTTACAGAAGTCCTTCCGCCTGACAGAAGCCGCCTTGCCGAGCCGACACAAGCCTCACGACCCTGATTCCAACCACGGCACGCGGGGCGACGGAGCCCCGCCGACAGGGACGGGAACTGCCATGCCGCACATCACCACTTTCGCCAGGAACCAGTGGTACGTCGCCGCCTACAGCCACGAGGTGGGCCGGGAGTTGCTGGGCCGGACGATCCTCGGGGAGACCCTCGTTTTCTACCGCACCGAGGAGGAGGGGACGCCGGTCGCGCTGCACGACCGCTGTGTGCATCGCCGTTACCCGCTGTCCGAGGCCCCGACGCGGCTGGACGGTGACCGGATCGTGTGCGGGTACCACGGGTTCACGTACGACACGACGGGCACCTGCGTGTACGTGCCGGGGCAGAAGCGCGTGCCGCGTACCGCGCGGGTCGCCTCGTACCCGGTGGTCGAACAGGACTCGCTGGTGTGGGTGTGGATCGGCGACCCGTCGCTGGCGGACCCGCAGAGCATCCCGCGGGCCCGGCACCTCGACTCCCCCGGCTGGGTCACCGTCCGCGGCATGGAGCCGATCGACGCCGACTACGGGCTCCTCGTCGACAACCTGCTCGACCTCTCCCACGAGACGTATCTGCACGGCGGCTACATCGGCACGCCCGAGGTCGCCGAGACGCCGATCACCACGGAGGTCGACGAGGGCGCCGGGATCGTCCGGGTGAGCCGGCACATGGACGACGCCGAATGCCCGCCGTTCTACGCCCGTTCGACCGGCATCGAGGGGCGCATCACCCGCTGGCAGGACATCGAGTACCACGCGCCGTGCCTGTATCTGCTGCACAGCCGGGTCGCCCCGGTGGGTGTGGTGCCCGAGCCTGACGGCAGCGACCCGAACGGCTTCCACACCGAGGTCACGTACGCGATCACCCCGTCCGCCGACGGCAAGGTGTACGACTTCTGGATGGTGTCGCGCGACTGGGCGACGGAGGACGACGAGGTCACCGAGTTCCTGCGGAGCAACAACCACACCGTCGTCATGCAGGACGTCACCGCGCTCAATCTGCTGCAGCGCACCCTCGGCACCGAGCGCACCGGCTACCAGGAGCTGAGCATCAACATCGACACCGGTGGCCTTGCCGCCCGCCGGATCCTCGCCCGGCTGGTGGAGGAGGGCGACAAGCCGGTGGAGAAGGTCCTGTGAGCAGCCCGACCGGCGAGATCTACCGCATCGACTGGCTGCCGGGCACGGACACCCTGCACGGCACCTGTCACTGCGGTCGCGAGCACACCGCGCAGGACCCGGTGGAGATGTGGGAGTGGATGCTCGCCCACCCCCAGGGACACGAGTCGCAAGGAAACAGCTCATGACGGTGCACGAAGCCGAACTCGTCGTCGACGGAATACGGTCCGCGGCCGACGGTGTACGCTCCCTCACCCTGCGCCACCCGCTGGGCGAGCCGCTCCCCTCCTGGGAGCCGGGCGCCCACATCGACGTCCTGCTCGGGCCGGACCTGGAGCGCCAGTACTCGCTGTGCGGCGATCCCGCGGACCGTTCCGCCTGGCGGATCGCCGTCCTGAGGGAATCGGAGGGGCGCGGCGGATCGGCGTATGTGCACGAGCAGTTGGGGCAGGGCGACAAGGTCCGGGTGCGCGGTCCGCGCAACCACTTCGCCCTGCGTCCCGCTGCCCGCTACCGCTTCGTCGCGGGCGGCATCGGCATCACCCCGATCCTGCCGATGCTGGCGGCGGCGGAAGCGGCGGGCGCCGAGTGGACGCTGCTCTACGGCGGACGGACCCGCGACTCCATGGCGTTCACCGGGGAGTTGGCCGGGTACGGGGACCGGGTCACCGTCGCTCCCCAGGACGAGACCGGGCTGCTCGATCTCGGCTCCGTGCTCGACGACCTCCCCGAGGGCACCCTCGTCTACTGCTGCGGCCCCGGCCCGCTGCTCGACGCCGTGGAGGCGCGCTGCCCGTCCGGTGCCCTGCATGTCGAGAGATTCCAGGCCAAGGCCCAACCGACGGGCGAGGACTCCGAGTTCGACGTCGAGCTGGCGCAGAGCGGCCGTACGCTGACCGTCTCGCCCGGCGTCTCCGTCCTCGACACCGTGCGCGCCGCCGGAGTCGAGGTGCTCTGGTCCTGCACCGAGGGCACCTGCGGCACCTGTGAGACCGACGTGCTCGAGGGCACACCGGACCATCGCGACTCCGTGCTCACGGCCGAGGAACGGGAGGCCGGGGAGACGATGATGATCTGCGTGTCGCGGTGCAGGGGGAAGAGGCTCGTCCTGGATCTGTGAGCCGGCGGTCCCAGACCGGCGGGGAAAACTGTCAACAATTTCGTCAGCCAAAACCATTGACCCCGCCGGACGGCACGATCTACGTTCCCTGCACGCCAATTGAGCACTACTGTGCGGTGTGCGCACAGCCTGTCGGAACACCGTTGTCTCTGCACAGGGGGAGCCATGCGTCGTCTGTTCGCCGGTCTCGCGGCCGGCACCTTCCTGCTCGCCGCCGCGGCCTGTGGCTCGTCCGACGACTCCGGCTCGTCCGGCGGGAGTTCGTCGTCCGGCGGGGTCACGACCGTCAAACTGGGCCTCATCCCGATCGTCGACGTAGCGCCCGTCTACCTCGGCGTGAAAAAGGGGTTCTACGAGAAGCACGGCCTGAAGCTGTCCATCACCACCGCGCAGGGCGGCGCGGCGATCGTGCCCGGAGTCGTCAGCGGGCAGTTCCAGTTCGGCTTCAGCAACATGACGTCGTTGATGGTCGCCCAGTCCAACAGCGTTCCCGTGAAGGCCGTTTCGAACGGCATCGCCTCAACGGGAGTGCAGGGCAAGGACTTCGGGGCGATCACCGTGAAGAAGGGCAGCCCGATCAAGTCCGCGAAGGACCTGGAGGGCAAGAAGGTCGCCATCAACACCCTCAAGAACATCAACGAGACCGCCGTGCGCGAGTCGGTGCGCAAGGCGGGCGGCGACCCGGACGCGGTGAAGTTCGTGGAACTCGCCTTCGACCAGATGCCGGCCGCCCTGGACAGCGGGCAGATCGACGCCGCGATGGTGGTCGAGCCGGCGCTCGCGACCGTGAAGAGCCAGGGCGGGGTGGAGATCGCCTCACCGCTGGTGGACGTGGCGCCGAACCTCACCGTCGCCATGTACTTCACCTCGACGCAGTACGAGCAGAAGAACCCGGACGTGGTGAAGAAGTTCCAGGAGGCCACGGCGGAGTCCCTCGCCTACGCCGACTCCCACCCCGACGAGGTCCGGCAGATCGTCACCACGTACACCAAGATCCCGGCGTCGGTGCTGGCGCAGGTCACCCTGCCCAAGTGGCCCGCCGAGGCCAACCGCTCGTCCATCGAGGCGCTGGAGAAGCTGGGCGAGCAGGACAAGCTCTTCAAGACGATCCCGGACCTGGACAAGCTGCTGCCGTGAGGGGCGGGAACGTCGTACTCGGTGCGGCAGGGCTCGCGGCCTTCCTCGCCCTGGGCGAGGCGGTGCCGCGGCTCGGCCTGGTCAAGGAGGCCTACTTCCCGCCCACGAGCCGGATCGCCGGCGCCCTCGGCGACGAACTCGCCGAGGGCGCGTTCTGGACGGCGCTCGGCGACACGCTCACCGGCTGGGCGCTCGGCCTGGCCCTCGCCGTCGGCGCGGGCGTCGTGGCGGGCGTGGTCGTCTCCGTCGTGCCGTATCTGCGGGAGGCGACGGCCTCCACGATCGAGTTCCTGCGCCCCATCCCGTCCGTCGCCCTGATCCCGCTCGCGGTCCTCCTGTACGGCACCGAACTCCGCTCGGTCCTCCTGCTCGTCGTCTACGCCGCCTTCTGGCAGGTCCTCATCCAGGTCCTGTACGGCATCCAGGACGTCGACCCGGTCGCCGAGGAGACCGCCCGCTCCTACGGCCTCGACACCTGGGCGCGGATCCGCCACGTCCTGTGGCCGACCGCGCTGCCGTACGTCATGACCGGTGTCCGGCTCGCCGCGGCCGTCGCGCTGATCCTCTCCATCACCGCCGAACTCGTCATCGGGGCACCGGGGTTGGGTGCGCGCATCGCGGTCGCGCAGACCTCGCAGGCGGTACCCGAGATGTACGCGCTCATCGTCGTCACCGGGCTGCTCGGGCTGCTGATCAACGTGGGCGCGCGGACCGTGGAGCGGCGGGCGCTGGCCTGGCACCAGTCGGTGCGCGGGGAGGTGGCGGTGTGAGACGCCTGCTGCTGCGACCGCTGTTCGCCCTCGCGCTGCCGGCCGTGCTGGTCACCGTATGGTGGCTGGCCTCCGACGGCAGCACCAACGTGTACTGGCCGCCCCTGCGCACGATCCTGAAGGCCTTCCCGGACGTGTGGACCGGCGAGCGGCTGCGCACGGACGTGCGGCCGAGCGTGCTGCGGCTCGCGGGCGGCTACGCGACGGCGGCGGTCGCCGGGATCGCGCTGGGCACGGTCATCGGGTCGTACCGGCGGGTGCGGGCCGTGTGCGAGCCGGTCCTGGAGTTCCTGCGGGCGGTGCCGCCGCCGGTGCTGGTCCCGGTGATCATGCTGTTCGCGGGCATCGGCGACACCATGAAGATCGTCGTCATCGCGAGCGGCTGTGTGTGGCCGGTGCTGCTCAACACGGTCGAGGGCGTACGGGCGGTGGACCCGGTGATGGCGGAGACGGCCCGGTCGTACGGCATCACGGGCGTCGCCCGGCTGCGCTCGGTCGTCCTCAGGTCGGCGAGCCCGCAGATCTTCGCGGGCCTGCGCCAGGCGCTCTCCATCGGGATCATCCTGATGGTGATCAGCGAGATGTTCGCCGCGAGCAACGGGCTCGGCTTCACCATCGTGCAGTTCCAACGGGGCTTCGCCATCCCCGACATGTGGACCGGCATCCTGCTGCTCGGCCTGCTGGGCTTCGTCCTGTCGGTCCTCTTCCAGATGGTCGAGCGGCGCGTGCTCGGCTGGTACCACGGTCTGCGCGCATCCACCCGGCGGTCCCCGTGACCCGGGTGCCCCTCACGAAAGGGCGGTCCATGCTCGACGTACGCGGCCTGAGGAAGGTCTACGAGGGGAAAGGGCGCCGGGTCGAGGCGGTGCGCGACCTGACGTTCACCGTCGAGGCGGGCGAACTCGTGTGTCTCGTCGGCCCGTCGGGCTGCGGCAAGACGACCCTGCTGAAGTGCATGGGCGGACTGCTGGCACCGACCTCCGGTGAAGTGCTGCTGGAGGGACGGAAGGTGACCGGTCCGCCGCCCGGGATGGCGTTCGTGTTCCAGGAGTACGGTCGGAGTCTCTTCCCGTGGATGCGGGTCGGTGCGAACGTCGAACTGCCGCTGAAGCAGAAGGGGTTGCCCAGGCAGCGGCGGCGGGAGCTGGTGGCCGACGCGCTGGAGTCGGTCGGGCTCGCGGACGCCGCCGGGGCGTATCCCTGGCAGCTGTCCGGCGGGATGCAGCAACGGGTCGCGATCGCCCGGGCGCTCGCCTACGAGCCTCGCGTCCTGCTGATGGACGAGCCGTTCGCGGCCGTGGACGCCCAGACCCGCGCCGATCTGGAGGACCTCGTCCGCGGCCTGTGGCGGGAGCGCGGCATCACGATCCTGTTCGTCACCCACGACATCGACGAGGCCGTCTACCTGGGCGAGCGCGTGGTCGTGCTGTCCGCCTCCCCCACCGTCGTCCAGGAGCAGCTGAAGGTCGATCTCCCCGCCGAGCGCGACCAGTTGCACACCCGGGTCGCCCCGCGCTTCGCCGAGCTGCGCACCCATGTGTACGAGCAGATCCAGGCCGCGAAACGCGGAACGCTTGAGCCCCGGGACGCCGTCCCGGGGAAGGAGTCCTAGATCCGGCTCTCCGTCGCCGTGTCGGCCGACAGTCGCTGGGCGACGTAGATCGGGATCACGGAGAGCAGGACGAGCACCGCCGCCACCACGTTCACCACCGGCGCCTGCTGCGGCCGGGTCATGTTGTTGAAGATCCAGATGGGCAGGGTCTGGACGCCGGCGCCCGCCGTGAACGTGGTCACCACGATCTCGTCGAAGGACAGCGCGAACGCGAGCAGTCCGCCCGCCAGCAGCGCCGAGCGCACCAGCGGGAAGGTGACGTCGACGAAGGCGCGGAAGGTGTTCGCGCCGAGGTCCATCGCCGCCTCCTCGTACGAGCCGGAGGTCCGGCGCAGTCGCGCGACCACGTTGTTGAAGACGACGACGATGCAGAAGGTGGCGTGCCCGACCACCACGGTGAACAGACCGAGCCCCACCCCGAGCGGCTCGAGCACCGTGCCGAACGCGGAGTTGAGCGCGATGCCCGTGACGATGCCGGGCAGCGCGATCGGCAGGACGACCACGAAGGAGATGGCGTCCCGGCCGAAGAACCGGTACCGGGCGACGGCGAAGGCGATCAGTGTGCCGAGGACGAGCGCGATGGCGGTGGCGCCGAGGCCCGCCCTCACCGAGGTCCACACCGCCTCCCGCGCCCCGGCGTTCTGCCAGGCGACCGACCACCAGTGCACGGTGAGACCGGGCGGCGGCCAGCTCGCGCTGCGGTCCGGGTTCAGGGAGTTGACGAGGACCAGCAGCAGCGGGACGTAGATCACCGCGAAGCCGAACCCGGCGGCCACGCGCAGGGCGATGCGCGCGGAGCGGGAGAGCCGCATGACGTACCCCTCCCTTCTAGAGGCTGCTGAGCGCGCCCGTGCGGCGCATCGCGAGCAGGTACAGCACGATGACCACCACCGGGACGGTGCCGAGCGCGGCGGCCATGGGCAGGTTGAGTTCGATGTTGGAGTAGACGAGGTTGCCGATCAGCTGGGTCTTGCCGCCGACGATCTGCACGGTGATGTAGTCGCCGAGACTCAGCGAGAAGGTGAAGATCGACCCGGCCGCCACGGACGGCAGCACCATCGGCAGCACCACCGACCGGAAGGTCCGCCACGACCGTGCCCCCAGGTCCGCCGACGCGTCGAGCAGCCCGCCCGGCAACTGCTCCAGCGCGGTGTGGATCGGCAGGATCATGTACGGCAGCCAGAGGTACGTCAGGGTCAGGATCGCAGCGGCCAGTCCGAACCCCGGCCCGCCCAGACCGAACGGCCGCAGCATCCAGTCGGCGAGCCCGCCCTCGGACAGGATCAGCCGCCAGGCGTACACCTTGACCAGGTAACTCGCCCACAGTGGGGTGAGGATGGCGACCACCAGGAGCGGCCGCCACCGGGGTCGTGCGACCCGCGCGGTGTAGAAGGCGACGGGGAAGGCGATCACCGCGCACAGGGCGGTCACCGCCAGGGCCACGCCGACGCTGCGCAGGATCACCTGCCGGTAGACGGGAGTGGTGAACAGCGCGTGGAAGTTGTCCGTCGACCAGACCCGCACCACCTCGGAGGTGAAGGAGTTGGTCGTCCAGAACGCGGAGACGAACAGCACGGTCAGTGAACCGAGGTACAGCATCACCAGCCACAGCAGCGGGGCGGTCAGCAGCAGGGCCAGCCGGAGCCGGGGCCGGCGGTGCAGGGCCCCGGCCAGCCGCCGGACGGTGCCCCGCCCGGCGGCCTCGGACGTCAGGGCGGTCATCCGGTCAGCCCTTGATCTCGGTCCAGGCCTGCACCCACCGGGCGTAGGGCACGCATGTGACGTCCGTCCGCCCGTCCAGGCACTGCTCGATGGGCGTGTTCCAGAACGCGATGTCCTTCCAGTAGTCCTCGTCGTCCGCGTGGTACGTCGCGCAGAAGTTCTTGTCGCTGGTCAGGGCGCACGCCTTGGAGTTGGCGGGCGCCTCGCCGAAGTACTCCGCGACCTGCGCGTTGGCCTCGGGGGAAACGATCCAGTCGAGCCACTTGTACGCACAGTTCGGATGCTTGGCTTTTGCATACACCATCCAGGTGTCGGACCACCCGGTCGAGCCCTCCTCCGGCACGAAGGCCTTGACCGGGGCGCCCTCGTCGGCCGCGAGACTGGCGATGACCTGCCAGGTGGTGCCGACCACCGAGTCGCCGCTCTTGAAGGCGGAGATCTCCTTGAGGTAGTCGCTCCAGTACTCCCCGATGTTCGCGTTCTGCTTCTTCAGCAGGGCCACGGCGGCGTCGAACTGCTTCTGGTCGAGGGCGTACGGGTCCTCGATGCCGAGGTCCGGCTGGGTGGCCTTGAGATACAGCGCGGCATCGGCGATGTAGATCGGCGAGTCGTAGGCGGTCACATGTCCCTTGTACTTCCCCGCGTCGTCGAAGACGGCGGACCAGGAGGTGGGCGCGGGGGTGACCTTCTCGGTGTTGTACATCAGCAGGTTGGCGCCGCGGCCGTGCGGGATGCCGTACATCTGGCCGTCGACGGAGTTCCAGGACCCGTCCTTCAGTCCGTCGAAGACGTCCTGGTAGTTGGGGACGAGGTCGGTGTTGACGGGGGCCGCGTCGCCGGAGGCGATCAGCCGCAGCGAGGCGTCTCCGGAGGCGGAGACGGCGTCGTACTCGCCGGTCTTCATCAGCTTGACCATCTCGTCGGAGCTGGCGGCGACCTTGGAGTTGACCTGGCAGCCGGTCTGTTTCTCGAAGTCGGTCACCCAGTCGACCTTCGGGTCGTTGGAGCCGTCCTCGACGTAGCCGGCCCAGGCGATCAGGTTGACCTGGCCCTCGGTCTTGCCGAGCGCGGTCGGCGTCGCGAGGTCGGGGGGATTGAGCTGGGAGGCGGACGACGAGCCGTTGTCGGAGTCGGAGGAGCCGCAGGCGGTGGCGGCGACGAGCAGTGCGGCGGCGGCCGCGGCCTGGAGTGTTCTGGTGAGGCTCACGACGTACTCCATGGGTGAGTGCCTGACGGGGACGGTCAGCGGGGGTCGGGGACCGCGACGGCGTGCCGGTGGTGCCATCGCAGCCGCACCCGGGTGCCGCGGTAGGCGGCGACGTCCTCGGAGGAGGTCTCCAGGTTCTGCTGGAGGGCGGTGAGACGGCCGCCCTCGTCGAGGTCGACCAGGAAGCGGGTGACGTCACCCAGATAGACGACCTCGGCGACGGTGCCGGCGGCGGAGGCGTGACCGGGTACGTCGGTCTCGGCGGACTCCTTCAGGACGCGGATCTTCTCGGGGCGGATGCTGTAGGTGCCGGGGGTGCCGACGATCCGGTGGGCGGACTCCCCCTCCAGCAGGTTGGACGTACCGACGAACGAGGCGACGAAGGGGCTCGCGGGCCGCTCGTAGATCTCCGCGGGGGTACCGACCTGCTCGATGCGGCCCCCGTGGAAGACGGCGATGCGGTCGCTCATCGTGAGGGCCTCCTCCTGGTCGTGGGTGACGAAGACGAAGGTGATGCCGACCTCGCGCTGGAGGTCCTTCAGCTCCACCTGCATCTCCTCCCGCAGCTTGAGGTCCAGGGCGCCGAGCGGCTCGTCGAGCAGCAGCACCCGGGGGCGGCCGACGAGGGCGCGGGCGAGGGCGACGCGCTGGCGCTGACCGCCGGAGAGCTGGGCGGGGCGGCGCTTGCCGAAGCCCTCGAGACGCACCTCGGCGAGGGCCTTGCGGGCCCGGACCAGCCGCTCGGCCTTGGGCACCCTGCGGACCTTGAGGGAGTAGGCGACGTTCTGCTCGACGGTCATATGGGGGAAGAGGGCGTAGTCCTGGAAGACGGTGTGGACGTCCCGCTCGAACGGGGCCAATCCGGTGACCTCCTGCCCGGCGAGTTCGATCCGGCCCCGGTCGGGGGACTCGAACCCGGCGATCAGGCGCAGCACGGTGGTCTTGCCCGAGCCGGAGGGGCCGAGCATCGAGAAGAACTCCCCGTCCCGGATCTCCAGGTCGACCCCGGCCACGGCGGTCGTCTCCCCGAACGACTTCCGCAGGTCCTGCAGCCGGATCGCAATCCCCTCCATGGCGGGAACCTTTCTGGCGCTCTCGAGCGTTGACCGGTCGAGCAAAAACATATGAAGTCATAGTTCAAAGCTCAAGGCCCCCTTAGGGTAAAGCTTGAGTCAACGCACAGGGTGGTGGCCGTGAGGGAGCAGCAGGCGGGTGCCGGAGCCCGCAGAGCCATCTTCGCGCCGGTCGACAGCGGGGCGCGAGTGGAGGCCGTGGTGCGCCGGCTCGGTGACGCCATCGACCTCGGCCTGCTCGCCGACGGGGAACAGCTGCCCGGCGAGACCGAGCTGGCCGGACGGCTCGGGGTGTCCACGGTGACCCTGCGGGAGGCACTGATGGCGCTGCGTCAGCAGGGTCTGGTCACCACCCGCCGGGGCCGCGGCGGCGGCAGCTTCGTCTCCCAGCCCGAGGTGCCCGCCGAGGACCGGCTCCGGAGCCGGCTGCGCGGCTGGAGCACCGAGGAGCTGCGCGACCTCGGCGACCACTGGGCCGCCCTGTCCGGCGCCGCCGCCCGCCTCGCCGCCGACCGCACCGAAGCCGACGACCTGCTTCAACTGTGGCGTACGGTCGACGAGTTGACGCAGGCTCAGGACTCGGCGGCGCGCAGCCGGGTGTACGGCCGCTTCCATGTGGAGCTGGCGGCGGCCGCGCAGTCCGCCCGGCTGACCCGCGAACAGGTCGCCCTGCAGACCGAGGTCGGGGCGCTGCTCTGCCTCGTGTTCGGGGACGACACATACCGTGAAGAAGTCGCGGACCGTCACCGCTCCGTAATCTCCGCCGTGCAAGATGGGGCGCACGAATCGGCCGGTGCGCTGGCCGAGCGGTGCGTCCGGGAGTCGACGGCACGGCTCATCGCCCTGCGTCTGACCCTGTAGCCGCACCGCGCCCGGTCCGTCCGCTGGAGGGCGCCATGAGCAGCAGCCCCGTCGTCGTCGGTGCGCCGGCCGGACCGCTCGGCTCGGCCGCCGAGGAGCGTGTGGCGGCGGCGGTGGGCGGCGCCCTCGAAGCGGTGTTCGCCGCCGTCGCCGAGACCCGCGCCGACACGGCCGCGCTGCTGGCACGGGTGGCCGCCGAGGGCCGCCGGCCCGTCACCGCCGACCTGGCCGCCCTGCGCCCCGGACTCCATCTGCGGCTCGCACGCGAGGAGTTGGTCTCCGGCGTCGGCTTCGTAGCCGCGCCGGGCCTGCTGACGGACGTACCGGCCTGGCTGGAGTGGTGGCAGACGGGCGCCGACGGCGACGTACGGCCGCTGCTGCCGGACCTCGATCCGGGCCGGTCGGCGTACTCGGACTACACCCACTGGGACTGGTTCACGCTGCCCCGGGAGACCGGGCGGCGGGCGGTGGCCGGGCCGTACGTGGACTACCTCTGCTCCGACGAGTACAGCCTGACGCTCTCCGCGCCGGTGGAGGCGGGGGGCCGGTTCGTGGGGGTGGCCGCGGCGGATGTGTACCTGCGGCACTTCGAGGCCGCCGTGCTGCCGCTGCTGCGGACCCTGCCGCGCCCCGCGTACCTGGTCAACGCGCGCGGGCGGGTGGCAGCGTCGGCGGACCCGGGGCGGCTGGCGGGATCGCTGGCGAAGGGGCCGGACTTCGCCGCCGTACTGGACGGGGCGGGGTCCGCCGGGGCCGACGGGAGGCGGCTGGTGCCGTGCGGGAGCGTGCCGCTGGTCCTGGTGACGGCCGGGCGGTGAGATGCGCGGCCGCGGCGCGCGAGGGTGGGTGTCGTCCCTGACCAGGGCGCCGTCGGCGACCTGAACGCCGACGGTGCCCGGTCAGGCCCGGGGGGCGGGGACCACGCTCAGGTGGCCCGCGCCGCGCCGGGTGGTGCGGGTTCTGCGGGGCGCGGGCGCCGGCCGGGGCTCGCGCAGCACCATCGTCAGCCGCGTGTACCCCATGTCCCGCAGGGTCC
>NZ_JBIWGA010000056.1:0-30067 GCF_044763345.1 Streptomyces sp. NPDC096132 | reverse complement strand
TCCCGGGCGTAGACGTACGGCCCACCGCTCGCCGGCACCCGCTTCGACAGCGCCCCGAAGGTCAGCGCGAGCGCCAGCGCGCCCAGGGTCACCACGACGAAGGCGACCAGCGAGAGAGGCCCGTACGGGGCGAGGGCGGACGGCAGGGCGAAGATTCCGGTGCCGATGATGGTCCCGATCACGAGCGCGGACGCGGCCGGAAGTCCGAGTGCCGCCTCGGGCCGGGGCGCCGCTCGGTCACCAGCCGCTGAAGTCCTGGGCATGGCTGTGCTCCTTGTGCAAGTCGCTGCGGATGAGTCGATCCGCGAAGGATGCTTCTGCGCCATGCCGGATCAGGGCAGCGGCCACACGGGCCCGCACAGGTCCCGATGGTCCCGGTGCGGCAGGTCCAGGCAGCCCCAACTCCGCCTGGCCGCAGGCGAGATGGCCGGTGAGGTCTTGCCGCGCGCTCTTCTGTGGCGTGCCGAAACCACCTGGTTGGTACCGAGCGGCCCGATCACTGGACCATCTGGCCCATGGAGCGCGCCGACGAGCGGGTACACGCTGACGTTGGAAGGTCCCGGCCCGGCCAGGGAGGCACGTCATGCACGGCACCCCGCACATCGTCAGCGACGTCATGACCCACACCGTCGCCGCAATCGGGCGTAAGGCCACCTTCAAGGAGATCGTGCGGCTGATGCAGGACTGGAAGGTCAGTGCCCTGCCCGTCCTCGAGGGCGAGGGCCGGGTCGTCGGCGTCGTCTCCGAGGCGGACCTGCTGCCCAAGGAGGAGTTCCGCGACAGCGACCCGGACCGGTACACCCAGCTGCGCCGCCTCTCCGATCTGGCGAAGGCCGGCGGCGTGACCGCCGAGGAGCTCATGACGTCTCCCGCGCTCACCGTCCACGCGAACGCCACACTGGCCCAGGCCGCCCGGACGATGGCCCACGCGAAGGTGAAGCGGCTCCCCGTCGTCGACGCCGTGGGCATGCTCCAAGGCATCGTCAGCCGTGCCGACCTGCTCAAGGTCTTCCTCCGCACCGACGAGGAGATCGCCGAGGAGGTACGGCGCGAGGTCGTGTCCTACCTGTTCCCGCTGCCGGACTCGAGCGTACGAGTGGAGGTGCGGGACGGCACCGTGCGGCTCGTCGGCCGGGTCCGGGACCACTCGCTGGTGCCGGTGGCAGCACGGCTGGTCCGTGCCGTCGAGGGTGTCGTGGACGTGGATTTCGACCTCACCGACCGTGGCGGGCCGACGGACGAGCCGACGGTGGACACCAAACGCAGCGGTGCCGCGTGAGTGGAGCCCGTCGGTCCTAGGTCTAAAACTGACGGACGTTATTGACAGGTGGGTCTCCCGTCCCTAGGAGACCCCCATGACTGAACGCGAGCTCGCAAGACGCGCCCGGCACCGGCTCCTGGCCGCGGCCCTGGGGCGGGCTCAGGTGGACTGGCTGGTCGCGCTGGACTCCACGATCGTGCGGGCCCATCAGCACACCGCCACCAAAGGGGGCTCGAACAGCGCGGGCTCGGACGCTCCCGCGGCGGGCTGACCAGCAAGCTCCACCTGGCCTGTGACGGGCGGGGCCGGCCGCTGTCCTTCACGGTCACGGCCGGCACCCGCAACGACTGCACCCAGGCCGAAGCGGTCATCGACACCATCCGTGTCACGCGGCCCGGGCCGGGACGGCCTCGCGTCCAGCCGCAGCGAGTCGTGGCCGACAAGGGCTACTCGGCCCGCTCCTTCCGCGCCTACCTGCGCAGACGCGGAATCAAGGCGACTATCCCCGAGGCGACTATCCCCGAGCGGGTCGACCAGCTCGCGGGCCGCCGTCGACGCCGCGAACGGCCCTGCGGCTTCCACAAGGCCGTCTGCCGCCGCCGCAACGTCGTCGAACGCTGCTTCCACCGCCTCAAGCAGTGGCGCGGCATCGCCACCCGCTATGAGAAACAGCCCGGCCGCTACCTCGCCGCCGTCACCCTGGCCAGCACACTCATCTGGCCCGACACATGATCGCCAAGACACTCCCTAGGTGTATTGATCCGCAGCGCGGCGAGACCCGCCTCGTCCGCGACCGGCGTCCACTCGAACGACCGGCCCGCCCGCTCCCGCGCCACGGCGCCCTTCGCGTGCAGGCGGGTCAGGATGGTGATGACGGTGGTGTACGCGAGGTCGCCGCCGAGCCGCTCCTGTACCCAGCCGGCCATGACCGGCCCTCGGCCGCCCGCAGCGCGGCCAGCACCAGCGTCTCCAGCTCGCCCTGCCCACGCTGTCGCGGAACACCCGCCATCCTGCCGACCTCCGTCTCACCGCGCCCTCGTACGGACGCGACACCCGGCGTCCCACCAGCGTTGACCGGGAGGGCGCCTGCCGGACCCGGGCGGCGCGCCTCCTCTCCTCGACCGCTGGGGTGGAACCGTCGGCGCGTCGGCGTATCGCACGGCATCGCGCGCGGTCAGCCCGGGGATCCTCGGACGGTGATCCGTCCTGGCTGGTCCGCGTCCCGCCGTCTGTGTGTGCTTGTGCTGCTTCTCTGCCTCGCTCTGCCCGCGATGGGAAGGGCCGACGCTGTCGAGGATGCCCCGACGGACTGCCGAGCCAACCAGCTCGAGACGGCCGAGGTAACGGCACTGGCTGAGTTCAAACACCGCGGCAACGACTTCAGCATGGTCACGAGCATCATGGACATCAGCGTGCCCGCCGCTTGGACTCGCTCCTCCGACCTGCTCCTGGACGCCCATTCGCCGGCCTATCGGTCTGCGCTGGCGTGCCTGGTGGCCAAACCCCTACAAAATCAGTACGACTTCCGTGATTACGAGTTTCGGTTCAAGCCGGTCAGGGTGAAGGCCGACGGCCAGAGGGTCAAGGTTCACTACGAGGCTGCCACGTGGGTCCAGTTCAGCTCCTCCGACGCTGTCGGCCCCTGGGTGCTGACGGTGTCGAAGCAGAACTGGCGCATCGCGTTGCGTCCTTCTCCTGCCCTGAAGGGCGCCGATTGGGACAGGGTGCAGGTCGACCTGGGCGGACGGGGCGCCCTGACGGCCACCCCTCGGCCGGCCTTCGGCGAAGGCGGAACGAGACTGAGCTGGCGACACAAAGAGCCGGACCAGAATCCCACGGTCACTTTCCGCCCACCCACGGTGCAGTATTGGGACTTCATCACGACCTCGCCGGAAGAAACCTGGCAGGTCTGGGAGACGTGGGGCTGGTATAGCGCCTCGGCAGCGTTCTGGTACGCCGCCTCAGGTGCGTTGTTGCTTGTCGCGGGTCGCCGGCTGAGGCGCAGTCTCGCCGATACGACGACGCCGGAAGAGTCGAGGGCGCTGCACTACCTGCGGTGGTGGGCGCTCCTTTTGATGTTCCTGGGCGTGCTCGTCTATATGAACGACAACGTCTACCGGTGGTTCCAGCATCTGGTGGGCTGGCATCACAACTACGAACCGACGGTCGCGGTGTTCGTCCTGGCGTTCCTCGGGCCTGTGCTGTGTCTGTTCGGCAGCCGGTCGAAGCGCCTCCTCTTCAGTGTGGGCGGAGTCGTCCTGGGCGTACTCGGCTGGTACGTGGTGTCGGAGATGTTTGACTTCACCTTGCTCCCCACAGCCGACCAGTTCCTGTCCACTCCGGGCTGGACCGTGGCAGCCGTGGCCTGCACCGCACTGACGGCAGTGTGCTGGATCGGCATGATCGCAGCAGGGCAGCGGATGCTGCTGATCAGAGAGACTCGGATCCCGACTCGCATGATGGTCGCCGCCGCCCTTGCAGCGGCGACGGCGACCGTCCTGTGGGCCTACCTCGCCTTTGACCGCTACTGGGAGCGAATCAGCTGGCTCGCCGACCCGCGCTCGCCTGATTTTCAAGAGATGTGGGTGGCAGAGCTCGATTCATGGTGGTTGACCTTCCCGGTAAACGTTCTGGATCCGCTGCTGGTCGTCGTCAGCATCCTGGCGCCGCTGCCCGTGCTGGGCGTCCTGCGGGTCTGCCGGGTCGAACAGCACGAGCAGGGGGCGTTCACACCCGCGCCTGCGGAGAAGTTCCTGCTCGTGGCCCTCTTCGCCATCACCTTCGCACCTGGCACGTACTACTTCGGCTTCTCCGCATACGCGCTCACCCTGGTGCTGTGCCTGTGCACGGCCTGGGGAGTACTCGTCCTGGGCTCTCACTTCTCCGTGCTGGAGCAGCCGTTCGCCGACAACGCACCGCTGGGAAGGACGATCTCGCTGACCGACAGGGCCGACGTGCTGCGCCTGGCGCGCCGGTTCAGGGAACGCCAGACCCGCCTGAGTCAGCTCAGTACGTCGAACCTGGGGGAGCGTTCCGCCGAGCGGCAGTCGATCGAGGCCGAGATCGACCGAATGGACCAGGCGTTGCCGGCAGGAGTGAGACCCGCCGATCTTCCCTTCGCCTGTGGCCCGATGGCCACGTGGTGGGGCAATGCTCGCAGGGGGGCCGTCAACGCGTGTCTCATCGGCCTGCCCGCGACCGGCCTGCTGTACTGGGTCGAAGCCGTGAAGGGCGACTCCTGGATGGTGTACGCGGAGGGTGCAGCAGGGTTCGTCTGGATCGTGGTCGAGATCCTCTACTGGCAGGTCTTCTGGATCGTCGGGGGATTCTTCCTCGGGGCGCTGTGGCGTGATCTGCCGGGCCGTCACGGGCCGACGAAGGCGCTCTTCGTCACGCTCGCGTTCGCCATCCCGGCAACGGCCGATTTCCTCATCGTCCAAGCCGTCGGCGGGACCGTGCCCCAGCTGATCGGCCAGATCGCCGCATTCGGCTCGGTGATGACGTGCACGGGTCTGATGATGGATCTGCAGACCTTCCAGAACGAGCGCCGCTACTGGCCGACCAATGCCAGTCTCGTCGCTTACGTCTACCAGATGCGCTTCGCCACGATCGCGTTCTTCCTGGCACAGCTGCTTGCGCTCGTCACCCTCTGGAAGACCTTCGCAGACGTCAGCACATCGGGGCCCGGCCGGTAGCCCCGCGACGACCGGCCCAGCGGTGTCTTTCCGATCATCGGATCGTTGGTCTGGTTGTGAGGGCTGGGGAGATTTCTGACGCCGCGTGGGCGGCCATCGCGCCGTTGCTGCCGCCCGTGGGCCGGGCTCGTGGGCGGTGGCGGGATCACCGTCAGGTACTGAGGGCATCGTGTTCAAAGTCCGCACCGGCCTGCCCTGGAGGGGTCCGTCCGAGCGGTTCGGCCCGTGGCAGACGGTCCGCGGACGGTTCGCACGCTGGGCCGCCGACGGCACCTTTGACCGCATCCTGTCGTCCGTGCAGAGCCGGGCGGAGGTGAACTGGCTGGTCGCGGTCGACTCCACGATCGTGCGGGTCCACCAGCACGCGGCCGCCAAAGGGGGCTCGAGGAACCAGCAAAATCCACCTCGCCTGCGACGGACAGGGCCGGCCCCCGGCCTTCTTGGTCACCGGCGGCACCACAACGACTGCACGCAGGTCGAGGACGTCATCAGCCGCATCCGCGTCCCTCCCCCCGCTTGATGATCGGCATCCGCCGGGGAACGAGGGGTCGCCGTGCCGGAGCCACGCACTTTCACCGAGCAGAACCCCGCCTCCGAGCCCGACATCACGGTGATCGGCGAACACCGCCAGTCGATGCTGGACCCCGCGACCACGGCCCGGCTGATGCGCTCGCTGCGCGCCGAGCCCGAGGACACCCCGGCCGCAGTCCTTGCCTCCCACCTGGTGCAGCCCGACACCGGCCAACCCCGGACCAAGTGATGAACGGGCCCATCGGGACCGCCCGATGGGCCGGACGGCCTCTGCCTCGAGGACATCCCGCACGGGACGCTGAGACGACCGCCGATACCGGCGTCGCCTTCAGCAGAGTGAGGGGATGAGCCCCCGATGTCCTCCGCCGTCCTCGACATCCAGACCCTGGAGACGATGGTCTCCGCCGCTGTGTCAGCTCCCTCGATCCACAACACCCAGCCCTGGCGCTTCCGGCTCGACGCGGAGACGGTCATGCTGCGCATCCATGCGCACACGGACCGGGGCCTGCGCCACACCGACCCGGTCGGCCGTGCCCTGCACCTTTCGGTCGGCTGCGCGGTGTTCAACCTCAGGGTGGCGAGCACGCACTTCGGCTGGGAGCCGGTGACCCGACTGCTGCCCTCCCCCGACCGGCCCGACCTGCTCGCCGCCGTACGACTCGGCGGCCCCGCCCGGGGGTCCTTCCCCGGTCTCTACGACGCCGTCTGGCGCCGGCACAGCAGCCGATTCCCGTTCTCCGAGCGACTGCTGCCCGCGGCGGCGCTCGCGGAACTCACCGAGGCGGCCCAGGCCGAAGGGGCCACGCTGACCCACTTCTCCCCCACGGATGCCGACCGCCTTCTCCGGCTCACCCGCGAGGCGGAGCACCGGAACGTCACCGATCACGACCGAGCCGCGGAGAGCCGCCGCTGGGTGCGGGCGAAGGACGGCGGCGGCCTCGGCATGCCACCGGAAGCCCTCGGCCCGCAGGACTTCCGGGAGGTCGTCCCCATGCGCGACTTCGGCGCTCACCGGACGCCCGGCGGGTTGTCCGCCCGCACCTTCGAGAGACGGCCCGCCATCGCCGTACTCTCCACCATGCACGATCGCAGGGCGGACTGGCTGCGGGCGGGTCAGGCCCTCCAGCGGGTGCTGCTGGTCGCCACCGTCCACGGCATCCGGACATCGCTTCTGCATCAGGCGCCGGAATGGCCCGACCTGCGCCGCCGGCTCGACTCGTCGACGGACGCCCGAACCGCCCACGCACAGATGGTGATCCGCCTCGGGTACGGCCCCGAGGGTCCTGTCTCTCCTCGGGGCGACGTCCGCAGGGCGTTCGAGACGGAGGCCATCTCCTGATCCGGTGCCAATTGCGAAATTTTGCAATTTATCATTTCGCGTGACCGTCTGCGATCAGCCGCGAACCGTCCTCGTCCGACCGCCCGAAGGGGGCTGCGCGGCCGGCGCATGCGTCGGCACGCCATGGGCCGTTCGGTGCACGGGTCGGATCCGAATGGCCCTGGGTGGGTCCTGCCGCCGGAGCGAGCCTGAAAGGGACAGGCCCTGCGGCGCCCGGGAGGGCGGTCGCAAGGAGGAACGAGTCGGGAAGGGTGATGACCATGCCCAGCGGGAGCAGGCGGACCGCCACCGTCCTGGCGGCCCTCGCGCTGGCCGGCACGGCGGCCGCCGGATGCGCGGCAGGCGACAGCACCTCCAGTGGCACGTCCCTTCACGCGGCGGCCGCCTGGACCAGCTCTGCCAACGGCGATTGCCGGCGGTCGGGCACGCCGGACGACGACTGGGACGACTGGGACTCGTGGGGGCCGGGCATGATGGGCCGTGATGACTGCTCGTGGGGTCCCGGGATGATGGGCGGGCACTACTGGCTGCCCGGCGACGGCAGCCCGGTCGAGACCCTGGACCAGGCCCGACAGCGCGCCGAGGCCTTCGCCGACCTGCTCGGCCTGCGCGTCGGCGAGGTCATGCAGTTCTCGAAGAACTTCTACGCGGAGCTGGAGACCCTCGAAGGGAGACCGGCCACCGAGATCCTCGTCGACCCGGCCGACGGCGACACCGGAATCGAGTACGGTCCGGCAATGATGTGGAACACCGGCTACGGCATGCACCACCGCGGCCGGGACCAGACCCGTGTCTCCCCCGGCCAAGCCCAGGATCGCGCCCAGGAATGGCTGCGCCGCCGGGGAAGCGACCTGATTGTCGGAGCGGCCGAGGCATACCCCGGCTACTACACCCTGCACACCCTGCGCTCCGGGAAGGTCAGCGGCATGCTGTCGGTCAACGCCTCCACCGGCACCGTGTGGGACCACACCTGGCACGGCCGCTACATCGCCACCAGCGAGAACTGACCGGGCGCTCCCCCTCCACATCTGTCAGAGGACGACGAGGTCACGTCGTTGGCCTACGGAGGCGTGCGGCGAGGAGGGCGATGTCGTCGTCGGCGGAGGCCGGCACCAGGTGGGTGAGCAGTGTGTCGCACAGCTGCTCGAGGGAGGGCGAGGGCTGGGTGAGGAGGTGGGTGAGTTCGGCGAGGCGCTCGTCGATGTCGCTGCCGCGGGCTTCGACCAGGCCGTCGGTGTACAGCAGCAGGAGGCTGCCGGGCTCGAGGAGGGTGTCGGTGGTGGTGAAGCGGGTGCCGCCGACGCCGAGCGGGGTGCCGGGGGGCACGTCGAGAAGCCGTGCGGTGCCGTCGGGTGCGACCACGGCGGGCGGGGGATGCCCGGCGCGGGTGATGCGGCACAGGCCGTTCGCGGGGTCGACGACGGCGTACAGGAAGGTGGCGAGCATCGGCGCCGAGAGATCCTCCAGCGCGGCCTCGAGGTGGTGGAAGAGTTCGCGCGGGTCGAGGTCGAGGCGGGCGAGGGCCCGGACGCTGGCTGAGAGACGGCCCATGACGGCCGCGGCCGTCGTGCCGTGTCCCATGACGTCGCCGATGGCGAGTGCGGCCTTGCCGCCTTCGAGGCGGATCACGTCGTACCAGTCACCGCCCACTTCGTTGACGTCGCCGGCGGGCACATAACGGTGGGCCACTTCGATGCCGGAGGGCGGGGTGATGTGCTGGGGCAGCATGCTGCGCTGGAGGATGAGGGCGGTGTCGTGCTCGCGATGGTAGAGGCGGGCGTTGTCCACGCACACCGCGGCACGGGAGGCGAGTTCGCCGGCGAGGGCGACGTCGTCGTCGGTGAACGGTCCCAGGGGCCTGCTGCGGTAGCAGGTGGCCAGGCCCAGGACCATGCCGCGGGCGAGGAGCGGCACCATCATGAACGAGTGCACGCCGTGTTTCAGGAGCTCGGCGGGGGTGGCGGTGTGGCGGGCTGCGGGGGCGATGGCCCGCTCGTCGAAACAGGCGATGACGAAGGGGCGGCGTTCGGCGAGGGTCTGTGTGTAGGGAGCGTTGGCGGGGAACGTGAGGGTGCGACCGAGCGGGGCCAGGAGGTCCGAGACGACCGAGCCGGTCTGTGGGGCTTTGCCGAGGCGGCGCAGGGCTGAGCCGCCGACGAGTCCGGGGCCGAGTTCGCTGCTGGTGGCGAGGCTGTCCAGGATGTCGACCGTGACGGTGTCGGCGAGGTCGGGGACGGCGGCGTGGGCGAGTTCCTGCGCGGTGCGCTCCAGATCGAGGCTGGTGCCGATCTTGGAGGTGGCTTCGTTGACCAGGGCCAGGCGGCGTCGGCCCGCTTCGGCCTCGAGCTGGGCCTGCTGCCGGAGGGTGATGTCGATCAGGGTGGCGGTCAGGCCGATGGGCTCGCCGTCGGGATCTTCCAGACGCACGTAGGAGCAGGACCACACGTGGTCGCGGTCGGGGTCGGCCGGGGTGCGCCCCGTGCGGCGTGCGTCGAGGACCGGCTGCCCGGTGTCGAGGACCTGGCGCATGGCGGCTTCCATGTCGGCCGCGTTCACACCCGGCAGCACTTCCACCGGGCGGCGCCCGACGTGGGCGGCCTGGGGCAGCCCGTTCATGGCCTCCAGGGCGGGGTTGACACGAAGGAAGCGCAGTTGGGTGTCCAGGATGGCGATACCGACCGGGGAGCGGGCGAAGAGCCCGTCCCAGACCGCGGAGGAACCGCGGATGGAGCTCGCGGCGTGGGCATCGGCGGCGAACACCAGCACGGTGGTGCCACCGCGGGTACGGGCCGGGACCGGTGCGGCCCAGATCTCCAGCTCCAGAGGGCGGCCGGTACGGTGCCAGGCGGTCACGGTGCCCGTCACGCCGCGGCCGGTGACCGCGCGGTCCCACAGCGAGCGGCCCAGGCTCCGGTCCGCTCCGGGGTGCAGCAACTCGGCGATGTGGCGGCCCAGCACCTCCCGGGACGGATAGCCGAGCAGATCCTGCGCGGTGCGGTCCCAGCGCACGATCATTCCGGACGCGTCCGTGGCGAGGACGGAGACGGGCAGCGCTCCCAGCCAGCCGCCCGCATCCCGCGCGGCCCCGCTGGTCACATCGTTGAAGGAAGGCGCTCCTCGCATCGCCGCAATCCCGCTACGCCCTGACGTCCGGGTCGCTACCAGTATCACCCCTGCCACGTCGCCCTTGCTCTTCACGCCTGCCCCGGGGCAGGGGGCGCGGGGCACGGGGCAGGCCGTACGGTCGTCTTCGCCGCCTCAGTGGGTGGCTTCGCAGGTGATCTCGTCACGCGGGGTGTAATGCGTGCGGAACGGCTCCCGCTTCACTTCCTTGCCATCGTTGTGGAAGACCCGCTCGACGGTGACGTCGAAGCCCTCGAGCGGGGTCTGCGGCACGCACTTCTCGTCGGCGCTCACCTTCTGCTCCGGCGGCTTCACGTTGGTCCGAGGCCCCTTGACCGACGTGATCTCGTCGTACTTCTTGGTTCCGAGGAAGCTGACGGTCACCGAGGTGTCGGTGGACTCGGCCTGGATGTAGATGGCGTTGCCGGAGTCGTTGGTGAACCTGAGATCGAGGCTGCCCCAGGCGACCGTCGCCTCACGGCCCTCCGGGTACCGCTCGATGTAGAAGGAGTGGGCGCCGTGCTCCACGGGCTTGACCCCGGCGAAGAACATCGCGTTGAACACGGTCGTGGCCATGGCGGAAACACCCCCGCCGGCCGCCTTGGTGAACTGGTCGTCGAGGATCATGATGCCCTCGACGAAACCATTGGCCTCGGTGCGCCGGCCCACGGTCCGGTTGAAGCTCCAGGTCTCGCCGGGCATGACGACGGAGCCGTTGATGAGCTGCGCGGCCCGCCCGATGTTCTTCGTGCGGTACGCGGCCGGTTCGAAGTTGACGGTGAAGGAGGACATCTTCTCCTTCAGCCCCAGCCGCGCCGCGTTCTCGCGGGTCACCTCCGGCTCGGTCCGTCGCGCGGCCACTTCCCCGGTACGGGCGGCGCCCGCCTTGGTGAGCAGTGGCAGCACGGCCTTGCTCAGCGCCTTGTCGGTGATCTGTACGCCGATCCGGGCGTCGTCGGCCACCACGACCTGGTCGCCGTCCAGCCGCAGCCTGGCGTTCTCAGGCGTGGTGGTGATGCCGGTCAGGGGCTGGGCCACCGCGGGTGCGGAGCGCAGGCCCTTGCCGTCCAGCTTCGGAATCAGCCGGCCGGAGTCGTCCGGCCGCATCGTCAGGTATTCGCCCAGCACGGTCTGGCCGATCGTGAACCGCTTGCCGCCCGTGGTGAGCGTGACGGGAGCCGACATGGCCGGCTGCGCGAAGTCGCGCACCGCCCGCCGCACCTCCGCCGCCGTGACCTTCGGGTCGGTCTCGCGGGCGGGCAGGGTCGTGACCGTGTTGACCGCGCCGTGCAGGAAGGAGGTCCGCAGGGTGTCGACCGCGGAGTCCACGTCCAGTGCGTAACCACTGTGCGGAGCGACCTGCTCGACCTGGCCGTCCTCGAAGGTGACGGCGCCGTCGCGGACCTTCTGGTCGAGCGTCTTCGCCAGCTTGCCGAGAGCAGTGCGGGCCTTGTCCTCGTCGAGGCGTACGACCGGCTCCATGTCACTCCCCGAGCGGAAGAACCCGCCGATCACACTGAACGGGTCCGATGCGGTGCGCGCCGCCCGGTCGACGGTCTGCTCGGCGTCGAAGGTGAGCCCGGCCTGTCGCGGGTCGACGGTGCCGCTGCGGTCGCCGACCTTCACGGCCAGCTCCCGCGAGCCGGCCGCCGCCAGGTGGTCGTCCAGCTTGCGGATGGCCTCGGTACGGCTGAGGCCCCCGATATCCACCCCGCGCACTGTCGTACCGGCCTCGATCTCACCGCCCGTGAGCAGCAGCCCGGCCAGATACAGAGCACCGACACCGACGGTCAGCGCGCCGCCCGTCAGGGCGAGGGGCGGCACGGAGGCTATTCGGGGGCGCATGGGTCTCCGGGGCAAGGGATCAATGGGCGGTGCACGCGATGACGCAACGCCGTGCACAGGACAGAGGCTCAAGCTACCCACAACCGGCGATGAGTGCATATGTCACGTATCACGCATGTTCCAGATCACACCGGGGCATTTCGCCGCGTATCCGGCCGATGGCGGTGCGTGCACGGGGGGTGCGTGTTCCTCCTCGGGGACGAGTCATTCGACCGCCGCGCCTCCCGACAGGCGGACTTCTTCGCTGTCGAGGGCGGCCTGCAGCCGGCGCAGTACGGTGTCGTCGATCTGCCGCTCGTCGCGCAGTCGGACGACGGTGGCTCGCTTGTTGGCGATGAGGGCCAGGCGCAGCGCGAGGTAGTCCTGGTGCCGGAGCACCGCGGGGTCGTCGTGGGCACCCGCACTTCTGGCCCGGACGGACGCCAGATGTGCCTCGTACTCCTGGCGCAGCCACTCGACGATCTTCGGTTCGGACCGCAGGTCGGCGGCGAGTCGGGGCATCGCCTTGATCGCCTCCTCGATGGCGGCGGTCTCGGCGAGGTCGTGCTCGTCGTCGACCGAGGTGTCGGGTGGCAGCTTGGCCCAGCGCACCGCCACCGGCAGCAGAAGCCCTTGCACCACCAGCGTCACGAGGATGACGCCGGAGGTGACGAAGACGATGAAGTTGCGGTCGGGGAACGGCTCGCCCGAGTCGAGCGCCTGCGGCACCGAGAGCACCATCGCGAGCGAGACCGCGCCCCGGAACCCGGCCAGCCCGTTGACCACCCGGGTCCGGTGACCGACCCGGAGCCGGCGTTGCTGGGGACGGCGGTCGAGTGCGCGGACCAGGTAGGTGGAGGCGTACAGGAACGCGAAGCGTACGGCGACGATCACCCCGCAGATGACACCGACCGCGATCAGCGCATCCCGGACATCGGCACGGCCCAGGTCGCGGACCGCGTACTGCAGCTCCACCCCGACCAGGACGAACAGCGCCCCGTTGATGATGAAGGTGGCCAGTGGCCAGAACGCCAGTGCCTGCGTGCGGTGGGCGGCCGGGATGATGCGTGGGGCGACCTGCGTCATGATCAGACCGCTGACGACCACCGCGAGGACACCGGAGGCCTCGACCAACTCGGCGAGCAGATACGCCGTGAACGGCGCCAGGATCATGACGAGGTTGCCGAGCAGGGGGTCCTTCAGCCGGCGCCGCAGGTTCGTGTTGACCCAGGCGACCGCGACACCCACGGCCGCTCCACCGCCGTACGCGAGCAGGAACAGCCCGCCGACGTGTGGGACGCTCAGGTGCTCCTCGCCGACCGTGATGCCGACGGCGAGACCGTAGACGACCAGGGCCGTGCCGTCGTTCACCAGGCTCTCCGCGCGCAGGACGGTGACCTGACGGCGCGGCAGGGCGCCGGCGAGGACGCCGACCGCCGTCGCGTCCGTCGGGGCCATGGCCGCGCCGAGCACCCACGCCGGTCCCCAGGGCAGCCCGAGGGCGTGCCCGGCCGCCGCGACGGCCCAGGCGGTGAGGATCACGAGTACGGTGCTCAGCTGCACGATGCCGCGCAGGTTGGTGCGGATCTCCCGCAGCGAGGTGGTCAGGCTCTCCCAGTACAGCAGCACCGGGAGGAACAGCAACAGCACGACCTCCGGGGGCAGTTGCGCCTCCCGCACCGCCGGGATGAACCCCAGGAGCACTCCTGTCACGAGCAGGACGACGGGCGGGGCGATGCCGAGGCGCCGACCCACGGCGTTGCCCACCAGCACGGCCACGCCCAGGACCACGACAAGTTCGAGACCGAGCAAGGTGCTTCTCCTGGAGGAATGAAGAGCCGTTGTTCAGCGGAGTACGAGCTTCAGAGTCGTGTCCCGCGAGGCCACCATGGGATCGTCAGAATTGCACGCCAGGAGAGACGTATCCAGGGATAAAACCCTCCTACCCAGCCGAGTGGCGGACACCGCACACTGGCCGTTATGAGGGGCTGCGCCTCCTCTCCTGAAATGACAGGGGGACGCCCAACACAAAGGGGCTGCGCGATTTCCGGCACAGCCTCCTTCACTTTCCTCCCGGCCAGGAACAAATCCCGACCGGGGACAAATCCTTCCTCCCTTCGCTGCGGAATTCCGTGCCATTCTTCCAGAGCACGATTCACCCAATCCTTTTCGAGGAGTAATACCCCCATGTCCTCCATCTCCCGTCCCACGGTCGCCGTCGCGTTCCACTCCGGCTACGGGCACACCGCTGTCATGGCCGAGGCGGTGGCGCGCGGTGCCGCGGAAGCCGGTGCCGAGGTGATCTCCATCCCCGTGGACACGATCACCGACGAGCAGTGGGCGCAGTTGGACGCCGCCGACGCGATCGTCTTCGGTGCCCCCACCTACATGGGCACGGCGTCCGCCGCATTCCACACCTTCGCCGAGGCCAGCAGCAAGCGCTGGTACACGCAGACCTGGGCCGACAAGATCGCCGCCGGTTTCACCAACTCCGGCGCCAAGAACGGCGACAAGTCCTCGACCCTGGGCTACTTCTTCACGATGGCCGCCCAGCACGGCATGCACTGGATCAGCCTCGGCCTGCAGCCGGGCTGGGCCTCCACCGAGGGCAGCGAGGACGACGTCAACCGTCTGGGCTACTTCGTCGGGGCGGGCGCCCAGACCCCGGTCGATGCTGGTCCGGAGGCGGTCCACAAGTCGGACATCGCCACCGCCGAGAGCCTCGGCGCCCGCGTCGCGCGGCAAACCGCGTTCTTCCTCGCCGGCCGCGCGGCCCTCGCCGCCTGAACCCGAGAACCGCCCCCCGCACCCTGACACCAAAAGGAGCAGCATCATGTCCGACTCCCCGAACCTCGCTCTCGTCCGCCGGCTCTACGACTCCGGCATGGCCCCGGACGTGGTCGCCGAGGTCATCGACCCCGACATCGTCTGGGACATCACCCCCGGCTTCCCCTACGGCGGCGTCTACCAGACCTGGGCGAGCGCCGGCGGTGACTTCTTCGGCCGGCTCGCGCCCCGCTTCACCTCCTTCGGCGCGGTGGCCGAGGACTTCTACGACGCCGGTGAGCACATCTTCGTCCGTGGTCACTACCACGCCGTGTCCAAGTCCGGCGAGGAGTCGGACGCCCGCTTCATCCACCTGTGGACGGTCGGCGACGGCAAGCTCACCCACCTGGTGCAGGCCGCCGACAGCCACGTCGTCCAGCAGGCCGCGAACAACTGACCGCCCGCGCTCCCCCGAGGGAACACCCCATGGCGAAGATCCTCTTCCTCGTCACCGCCGCCGACCACTGGACCCTGGCCGACGGGTTCGAGCAGCCGGCCGGCTTCTGGGCCGAGGAGGCCATCGGTCCGTACGGCGTCTTCAAGGAGGCCGGCTACGAGATCGCGTGAACGACTGGCTCGCCTCCGGCAAGATCGTGTCGCTGGTCTGCCACGGCCTCGCCGAC
The DNA here is from genome assembly GCF_044763345.1 of Streptomyces sp. NPDC096132. Classification (NCBI taxonomy): domain Bacteria; kingdom Bacillati; phylum Actinomycetota; class Actinomycetes; order Kitasatosporales; family Streptomycetaceae; genus Streptomyces; species Streptomyces sp. NPDC096132. The sequence continues at coordinate 14,845 of NZ_JBIWGA010000056.1, read as the reverse complement.
CGGGCGAAGTGGCTGCTCCAGGACCGCCTCGTCTCCGAGGTCGGCGCGGACTACCGCAAGGGCGAGGAAAACCTCGCCCCCCACCTTGAGGTGGACCGCACCCTGATCACCGGCCAGAACCCCGCCTCGGCCGTTCCGCTGGCCCCGGAAGTCGTCAAGGCGCTCGCCTGACACCCCGCACCACCGCTCAAACGCTGAACCCGCAGGGCGGCCGAGGGCTTCCAGGGACAAATCCCTCCCCCTGACAAGACGGCTCCTCGATGTCAGGGTGATGGCATGCACCGCGATCCTCACCGCCATGATCTGGGGGAATTCCTCAAGGCGCGCCGCGCCGAACTCGACCCGGCCGCCGTCGGCCTGCCCGACGGCGGCCCGCGGCGCGTGGCGGGCCTGCGACGTGAGGAGATCGCCGTACTGGCGGCCATCAGCACCGACTACTACGCCCGCCTCGAACAGGGCCGTATCCAGCCCTCGCAGTCCGTACTGGAGTCCCTGGCCCGGGTGCTGCGCCTGGACGACGATCAGCGCGCCTACCTGTACGAGCTCGCGGCCAAGGACGCATTCCGCACGCACCGCCGGCAGCCACGCCCCAAGGCACAGCCGCAGTTGCACCGCATGCTCGACGACATGGCGCACACCCCCGCGTTCGTGATCGGGCCACGCACCGAGATCGTCGCCTGGAACACCATGGGGGCCGCCCTGATCACCGACTTCGGCGAGATTCCCGAGAATCGGCGCTACTTCATCAGGCTGCTCATCACCGACCCCGCGATGCGCGAGCTGTACGCGGACTGGGAGGGCGTCACCCGGCTGGCCATCGCCCAGATGCGGATGCACAACGCGAACAACCCCGGGGACGCGCGGCTCGCCGCTCTGGTGGGCGAGCTCTCTGTCCGGGACGACCGGTTCCGCCAGTGGTGGGCCGCCCACGACGTCGCCGTCCGGGACACCGGGACCAAGCACCTGCGTCACCCCGTGGTGGGGGACCTCCATCTCGACTGGAACGCCGTCACCTGGGCCGCCGACCCCGACCTGCAGATCATCGTGTGGACCGCCGAGTCCGGCACGCCCACCCATGACAGCCTGCGCATGCTGGCGTCCTGGGCGGCGGACCCGAGCCACGCGCCCAGGAGCAGCTCCGTCTGACCGCGCTCTTGGTCGGCCGGTCAGCCGGTGTGGCGTTGGAACTGCTGGTTGGTGCCGGTGCCGCAGGTCCACTGGATCAGCTTGGCGCCGTTGGCTGTGGAGGCCCCACTGATGTCCAGGCACTTTCCGCTGGAACGGGAGACAAGACGCACGTGGCCCTGACCGGCGTCCTGGAGCTGCCACTGCTGGTTGGTGCCGGAAGAGCAGGGCCACTGGACGACCGGGGCGCCGTTGGAGGTGGAGTTGTCGGACACGTCGAGGCACTTGCCGCTGTGCTCGGCCATGAGCTGGACGTATGCTCCGCCCATGTCCTTGAACCAGTAGGCCTGGTTCATGCCGCCGTTGCAGGTGTACTGGGTGAGCTGGACGCCGTCGTCCGCCGACTTGCCGGGCACGTCGAGGCACTTGCCGCTGTGGCGCGCGGTGAGCGACTCCCACGGGCCGCCGACGCCGTCCACCGTGCCGGCGGCGGTGTCGATGGCGATCTGGGGGAACCAGTCCATGGTCATCGTGGTGTCGGTGGGGAACTCCAGCGGCAGCCATACGTACTTGGACGCGTTGACGTTCTGCCCGAAGGAATTGCCCCAGCGGTCTGCCATGTAGAGGTACTCGGTCCTCGCAGTGCCCTGGACCGGCAGGACGTACGCCGTCTGGGAGCCGTAGGCAGTCGCGTCGCCGACGTTCTGCAGGGCGCTCCAGGTACCGGTCACGCTGGAGGCGGTGGCGTACTTCTGCTGGTTGGGATTCCAACCGGTGGCGCCGGAGGTGAGCAGGAAGTAGACACCGTCGCGCTTGAACATGGCCGGCGCCTCGCGGAGTTGGCCCGGCCACAGCAGCTGCACCCGGCTCTCCACGCCCAGATAGTCGCCGGTGAGGCGGTAGACGTGCAGGTCGCGATTGTTGTTGGCGGCCGAGATCATGTAGCCGGTGCCGTCGTCGTCGCGGAACAGCGTGATGTCCCGGGACATGTAGCCGAGCGGCCGGAAGCTGCCCTGCCAGGTGTAGTCGCCGTCGACGGTGTCGGAGACGGCGACCGCGGCCCGGGCCTCGTTGTAGTCGCCGCCGTTCTCCTTGTGCATCCACATCACGAACTTGCCGGTCGTGCTGTTGAAGATGACCTTCGGCCGCTCGATGTTGGCGACCGCCAGCTCCGGATCACTGGACTGGGTCAGGACGTCGCGTCGGAACTCCCAGGTCTTCAGGTCCGTCGAGCGGTAGACCGAGACGGCCTTGAACGTGTTGTCGGCGTTCCGGTTCTCACCGAACCAGTAGTAGTACGAGCCGACTCTGATCACCCCGCCGCCGTGGGCGTGGACCACCGCTCCGGTGTTGTCGGTGAACTGGGTCGCGTTGAGGAGCGTGACGGAGGCTGCTTGGACAGGCGTACCGACCGCCAGGAGCCCGACCAGGCTCATGAGTGCGGCCAGCAGGAGGAGACGGGCGCGACGGAACATGGGGTTCCTTCGGGGAGAGGAGACGCGACGGCGCCGCAAGGCTTGCAGAAATGTTGGACCTTGTTGGTTTTCGACTGAGCAACGTAGACGTCGGGCGCGCCGTCGTCAACGCTTCGGGCAGCGATTCGCAAACTCGAAGCTCCCTAGCGGGACCTTTAAGACATCCCATGTCTATATCTCGACGGCGACTCTCAGCGCGCGCGCCTCTCGCCGATTTTTGCGAAAATCAGTCGCACTACTAGACACGGACCCCATCGATCATTCTTAATCCATCCAATGTCTTGGAACGGGCGCACCGGAGCGCTGCCCCGCCCTGCCAGGACCGTGCCGCCCTGCCGTACTGCAGCGCCGCCCGTCCCCCCACCCCACCCCTTCGCCTCCTGCCGAGCCGCGCCCACCGAAAACCAACGGAGTTTCACACCATGGAACTGCCCCACAGCGCCCTCAACCGCCGACGCTTCCTCACCGCCGTGGCCCTGACCGCCGGCACCACGGCCCTGCCCGGTCTCATGTGCGCCGACCGAGCCGGCGCAGCGGTCCCGCCCCAGGTCACGCTCCCGGAACGAGGCATCTGGGACAACGCCACCGCCTCGACCTGGACCGACGGTTTCCTGAGCGGCAACGGCGAATACGGCGCCGTCTACCACGGGGCACCGACCCTGGAAAAACTGATCGTCAATCACCACCGGTTCGTGCTGCCCAACGGCAGCCGGAGTGTGATGCCCCCCGTGCTCTCAGGTCAGTTGGAAGCCGCCCGGGACAAAGCGCTGGCCGGCGACTACTCCGGAGCGGCCTCGACATTCGCCAATGGCTGGAGCCTGCGCTGGACGCAGACCTTCCACCCGGGCTACGAGCTGCAGCTCAGCACCCCGGGCATGACGACCGTCAACGACTTCGCCCGCATCACCGACTTCCGCACCGGCGAGCTCACCCACACCTGGACCGACAGCTACGGAACCTGGCGGCGCCGCCTGTTCGTCTCCCGCGCCGACGACGTCATCGTCCACGAACTGCAGGCCGCCACCGGCCGCACGGTCGACACCACCCTCAGCGTCAACACCGCTCTCGACGGCGTCCCGACCAGCGTCTCCTTCTCCACCACCGCCACGGTGAGCAACGGCGACGGGTATCTGAACCTGCGCGGCACCTATCCGTCCGGGGGCGCCTACGGGTACGAGGGCGTCACCCGGGTCGTCGTCTCCGGCGGCAACGCCTCGGTCACGGCCAACGGGCAGACCCTCGTGGTCGCCAGGGCCACCAAGGTGCTGCTGATGACCAAGCTCGGCCGGTACGAGACCTCGACCGGCTGGAACTCCCAGCCCCTGCAGACCGCCCTGGCCGGCCTGACCGCCGACTACGCCACCCTGCTCGGCCTCCACGCCCCGCGGCACCAGGCGATGTACGACCGCTCCAGCATCGACCTGAACGTCTCCGCCGCCGACCGGCAGCTGCCCACCAGCGAGCTGCTCACCCGGCAGAACAACAACACCTCCGCCATCGACATCGCGCTGCTGGAGCGGATGTACGACTCAGGCCGCTACCTCTTCGTCAGCTCCAGCGGCATCCTGCCCCCACGCCTCACCGGCATCTGGACCGGGACATGGAACGGCTCCTGGGCGGACGACTTCACCACCGACGCCAACATCAACCTGCAAGTCGCCGGCGGCAACATCCTCGACCTCGGCGATGCCATGCAGGGCTACTTCGACCTGATCCTCGGCCAGTTGGCCGACTGGCGCGACAACGCCACCAACCTCTACGGCGCCCGCGGCATCTTCGCCCCGTCCCGCACGGACGGCGAGTACGGACACATGCTGCACTTCAACAGCGGCAGCTTCCCGGGCCAGGCCTGGACCGGCGGCGCCGACTGGCTGCTCCACCCGCTCCTGGAGCACTACGAGATCACCGGCGACACCGACTTCCTCAAGAACAGGCTCGGCCCGGCACTGATGGAACTCGCCTTGTTCTACGAGGACTTCCTCACCCGCACGGACTCGAACGGCAAGGCCGTGTTCGTCCCCTCCTATTCCATGGAGAACACCCCGACCAGCACGGGCCAGGCCTTCTCCATCAACGCCACCGGCGACATCATGGCCGGCCGGCACGCCCTGCGGGCCGCCATCGACGCGGCCGACACCCTCGGCGTCGAGCAGGGCAGCGGCCAGGGAGTGGAACGCTGGACCGTCCTGCTGAACAAGCTGCCCGACTACACCGTCAACAGCAGCGGTGCCCTGGCCGAATGGTCCTGGCCCGGCCTGACCGACCGCTACAACCACCGGCACGTCCAGCACCTGTACGGTGCCTGGCCGCTGCACGAGATCAACCCCGAGGACGAACCCGACCTCGTCAAGTATGCCCGCAAGGCCCTGGACCTGCGCGGCGACCAGAACTACTCCGCCCACGGCAGCCTCCACCGGGCCCTGGCCCGCGCCCGCCTCAAGGACGCCCCCGGCGTCTACGGCAACCTGCTGAAGATCTACGGCAAGAACATGGTGTGGCGGTCACTGATGACCTCTCACAACCCCAACCTGGACATCTACAACTGCGACGCCGCCAACACCATCCCCGCCGTCCTCGGCGAAGCGCTCGTCTACACCCGCCCCGGTGTCCTGGAAATCCTGCCCGCCCTCCCCGACCAGTTCGCCAAGGGCGCCATCAAGGGGGTCCGCGGCCGCGGCCGCCTCACGATCAAGTCCCTGACCTGGGACACCGAAGCCCGCACGGCAACCGTCGTCGTCACCTCCGCCATCGACCAGGACGTCACCTTCATCTGCCGGCGCGGCATCACCTCCCTCAGTACCGGAGCCACGGTCACCACGTCCCCCCTCGGCAATCACGCCCGCGTCGTGACGCTGACCGCCGGAACGAGCACCACGATCACCGTCGGCCTGCTGACCGGCCCCTTCAAGCTGGTCAACCGCAAGAGCGGCAAGGTGCTGGACGTCTCCGGCGCCTCCACCTCCAACGGCGCCGCCGTCATCCAGTACGCCTGGTCCGGCAGCGCCAACCAGCGGTGGAAGCTGGTCCCCGACTACGACGGCTCCTTCCGCCTGTCCAACGTCAACAGCGGCAAGGTGCTCGACAACCCGGGCGGCTCCACCAGCGCCGGCACGGCCCTCGACCAGTACGCCGACACCAACAGCGGCAACCAGTGGTGGAAGCTCGTTCCCTCCGCCACCGACGGCTACTACCGCCTCGTCAACATCAAGAGCGGACTGTGCGCGGACGTGCAGAGCGGATCGACCGCCGACGGCGCCAAGATCATCCAGTGGTCCACCAACGGCGGCGCCAACCAGGACTGGCAACCAGTAGGCGTGTGACGGTTGCCGGAGCATCAGCGGGTTCTCCAGGCCACGGTCACTTCGAGCCCCGATCCGGTGGCGAGAAGGACTGTCGTGGCCGCGACGGCGCGTCGAGACTTCTCCCGGCCAGGCGGAACTGCCTTCCTTGCCGCCCGCTGACTGGAACGTTATAGCCTTCACGGCCGCCGGGCACTTGACAGAGTCCGGTGGCGGCTGGCGTACTGCTCAGTGCCTATAGAACGTTCTAGTATCCGAGCGTCCGGAGAGAGGAGAGCCGCGATGTACGCACTGGCGGTCTGCGCGGAAATGGTCTTCCGTGACCTGCCGATCGAGCAGCGGGCCCGGCGTATCCACGAGGCCGGCTTCCAGGTGGAGATCTGGGACTGGACGAAGCACGACCTCGACGCCCTCGCCCGGAGTCCCGCCGAATTCGTCTCGATGACGGGGTACGTGAACGGCAGCCTCACCGATGCGGACGGTGCCGCCGAGCTGCTGCGCACGGCCGAGGAGTCGCTCAAAGCGGCCGAGCACCTGGGCTGTGGCCGGCTGAATCTCCACGGAACCGGCCTGGACGGCCAGGGCCTGCCCGTGGTGCCGGTGCACGGGGAACCCACGGGCGAGATGTGGCTGGCCGCCCAGCGCACCCTGACGCGGATCGCCGAGCTCGGTGAGAGCGCCGGGGTCGTGTTCACCCTGGAGAACCTCAACACCGCGGTCGACCATCCGGGCGTGCCGTTCGCCAGGGCCGCCGACACCCTCGCGCTGGTCGCCGCCGTGAACCGGCCGGGTCTGCGCATGAACCTGGACCTCTACCACGCCCAGATCGGCGAGGGAAACCTGATCGAGCTGGTCCGCAAAGCCCACGGCGCGGGCCTCGTTGGGGAGATCCAGGTGGCGGACGTACCGGGCCGTTGCGAGCCCGGCACGGGAGAGATCAACTACCCGGCCGTCGCCCGGACTCTGGCGGACATCGGCTACGAGGGCACCGTGGCCATGGAGGCATGGGCGTCCACCGACAGCGAGGCCGCTCTGGAGCGCTTCCGGGCCGCCTTCACCGTCTGACACGAGCCGGCCTCGGGACATCTCGTCCCCCTCGCGTCACCACCACGGCCCTCACCACAGTCTCAGCACAACGCAGATCGACGCAGATCGGCGCAGATCACGGAGACGTGTTCATGACCTCCCCCCAGTCCCTCGCGGTCGGCCTCGTCGGCGCCGGACGCATGGGCTCCTTCCAAGCCGAGACCCTGGCACGCCGCCTGCCCGGCGTCCGGCTGGCAGCCGTCGCCGACCCCACGCCCGGCGCCGCCCAGACGCTGGCCGAGCGCCTCGAGTGCCCCAAGGCGTACACGGAGATCGGTGAGCCGCTCGCCGCCCCGGAGATCGAGGCGGTCGTGATCGTCACCCCGGCACGCACCCACGCCGGTCTGATCCGCCGCTTCGACCCGGGCTTCCGCGCCGCTCACGAGAAGATCACCTCGGTGACATCGGCACCCCGCAGCTGCTGCGCTCCCTGACCCGCGACCCCCAGCTGCACGACCCCTCGCGCATCCCGCCGTGGACGATCTTCCTGGTGACGCAACGGCGCCATCGCCACCGCAGAGGCCAACTTCCAGGCGGTGTACGGCTATGACGTCCGTGGCGAGGGGAAGGGCGCGGAGGGCATGCTCACCCTGGGCGATCTCCGCCGCACCCATCTGACGGCGTACGCGACATCCGGCAGGCCCCCACGGCCGGGCAGCCCGCGTCGCAGCGCTGAGCGCACGGGCCACCACTCCCCCGCGGAGACGTGGGACTGGAACGTTTTACACTCGGCCCCCAGGAGACAAAGCCGACCAGGAGAGGACCGGATGCCTGCGACTCCGGCTGTCCCGGACGGGAAACGACCGACGCTCGCCGACGTGGCGGCACGGGCGGGTGTGTCGACGGCGCTGGTCTCCATCGTCATGCGCGGCGCGAAAGGGGCCAGCGAGGCCACCCGCGAGCGGGTCCTCGAAGCCGCGCGGGAGATCGGGTACCGTCCGGACGCCCGGGCGCGGCTGCTGCGCAGCCACCGGTCCCGGCTGCTCGGGGTGCAGTTCGGCCTTCAGCATCCCTTCCACGCCGACCTGGTGGAAGGCGTCTACGCGGCTGCCGAACCGGCCGGGTACCAGATCGCGCTGAGCGCCGTGGCCGCCGGGCGCGGCGAGCAGCGCGCCGTCGAGACGCTGCTCGCCGACCGCTGCGAGGCACTGATCCTGCTCGGCCCGCAGGCTCCCGCCCCGCGCCTGGCCGAGCTCGCCCGGCAGGTGCCGGTCGTCTCCGTCGCCCGGCGGCTACGGCCGTCCGTCCCGGGCGTGGAGGTCGTCCGCACCGCCGACGCCGAGGGCGCCCGCGAGGCCGTGGACCACCTCGTGGCCCTGGGCCACCGCGAGATCGTTCACATCGACGGCGGCAAGGCACCCGGCGCGGCCGACCGCCGCCGCGGCTACCGCACCGCCATGAACCGCCATGGCCTGGCCGAACACATCCGCGTACTCCCGGGCGGGCTGACCGAGGCGGAGGGCGCCGAGGCCGCCCGAACCCTTGCGGCGGCCCGCCCGCGCCCCACCGCGGTACTGGCCTTCAACGACCAGTGCGCGACCGGCGTCCTCGACGTCTTCCTCCGCTCCGGTATCGCCGTCCCCGGCGACGTCTCCCTCGTCGGCTTCGACGACAGCCACCTGGCCCGCCTGGCCCACATCGACCTCACCACCGTCGGACAGGACATCCCCCGTCTCGCCGGCCTCGCCGTCGACCGGGCCATCGCACGCCTGGAAGGCGACGGGGCGCCCACCGGGGAACACGTCATCGCCCCGCACCTCGTGGTCCGGGGAACGACCGCACCGCCCCGCTGAAACCGGCCCGGTGCGCGGCGCTGGATGCGAGGGCTCGGTCGCGGCCACCGCGGCTGTGGCGGTGTGCGCCAGGCACGCCTCCACAGCCGCTCATCGCGTCCGGCGAGGATCACAGGGCCGTGAAGGTCCACAGCAGGTTGGTGCTGCTGCCGTAGGTCCACTGCTTGGTGACGGAGCCCGAGGCCACGTTGCCGCCGCCGTCGAGGACGAGGCCGGTGGTGCGGTTGGCGATGGAGTGGCGGCCGTCGCCCCGGTGGGTGATCGTCCACTGCTGGTTGTTTCCGCCGTTCCAGGCGGCCTGGCGGGCGGCGGAGCCGTTGGCCGTCGCGCCCCAGCCGTCGGCGACCATGCCGTTGGTACGGTTGACCAGCTTGTAGTAGCCGCCGCCGACCTCCACCGCCTGCCATTGGAGGTTGGGGCTGCCGTCCCAGCTCCACTGCTTCAGGTTCGAGCCCGAGGCGACGTTGCCGCCGCTGTCCAGGGCGAGGCCGTCGGTGACGTTGGTGATCCGGAAGTACGTCGACGGGTTGAACTGGACCTTCAGTGAGGTGATCTTGTCGTTGTTGCCGGTGACCCGGAGGTCGGCGTTGTCGGCGGTGAAGGTCCAGGAGGTGCCGGTGAAGCCGTCCCCGGAGTAGCCGGTGACCTGGTGGCCCGGGGCGAGCCGGAGGGAGGAGATGGTGAGGGGGCCCAGGCCGGCCGCTGTCAGCTGGGCCGCGGTGTAGTCACCGGCTGCGAGCACGGCGGCGTCACCGGCGTAGTTCACGTCCGTGCAGGCGGTGGCGCCGGACAGCGGGCGCAGACCGGGGATGGTGCCGGAGAACGCGAGCTTCAGGACGTAGGCGTTGGCGCTGTAGGGCGCCGAGGAGGGGAGAGTGACCGTGAGGCCGGAGGAGGTCTGGGTCGGGGCGGGCAGGTCGATGTAGGTGCCGGCGGTGGAGTCGAGGAGCTTGACCGAGGTGAGCGACGACAGGTTGATCCGGTCGGAGCTCAGGGTCTTGATCGTCAGGGAGCTGCCGGGCCAGCCCAGGGCGGTGGCGTACAGGACCGTGCCGGCCTTGTTGCGGGTGAAGCGGATGTCCTGCGCGGTGCCGGCGTGCGGGGTGGTGAACGCGCCGCCGCCCATCTTCGTCGGGCCCTCGCCGTACGTGGTCCACGCGCGGGTCGAGTACACCGACTCGCCGAAGCGATTCAGGTGGTCTCCGATGGCGAGCAGGATGTCCTTCTGGGCCTGGGGGATGGTGCCGTCGGCCATCGGCGCGATGTTCAGCAGCATGTTGCCGTTCTTGCTGACCCGGTCGAGGAACGAGTGCAGCATCTGCTGGGCGGTGTAGTAGCCGATGCCCTGGGTGTAGCACCAGCTGGTGCTGGAGACGCTGTCGTCGGTGAGCCAGTAGGGGGAGGTCAGGTCGGCGGGGCCGCCGCGCTCGTAGTCGAAGACCTCCCCCTTGCCGTTCATGCCGTCCTTGTAGGTGGCGACGACCTCTTTGCCCCAGCTGTTGGCCTGGTTGTAGTAGTACGACAGGAAGTTCAGGCGCTGCGTCTCGTCGACGGCGTCCAGCTTGAAGTCCTGCCAGAGGATGTCGGGCTTCGCCCGGTCGATGACCTCCTTGAGCTTGTCGTACCAGAGCTGGTCCTCCTGCGCCCTGGTCAGCTGCCCGTAGAGCTTCTTCAGACTGGGGTCCGTCTGGGCGGGGGCGTACTCGTAGAAGCCGTTGTAGTTGTACGCGTGGTGCATCGCCACCAGCAGCTTGAGGTTCTTGGCGCGGATGGCCGTGGTGAAGAGCTGCAGCAGGTTCAGCCCCGGCCCCTTGTCCACCGAGTTCCACTCGTTGACCTGGCTGTCCCACATGGAGAAGCCGTCGTGATGCTCGGCGACAGGACCGGCGAACTTCGCACCGGCGTCGACGAACAGCTGCGCCCACTCGTCGGGGTCGAAGTTCCCGCCCGCCGACTTCAGCTTGGGCGCGAACTTCACGGTGTTGCCGGCCAGGTCCTGCGCTCCGTTGATGAAGTTGTGGTACGGCCACGCCGAGGGCTGCCCGAAGGTCGCCACGTGGTGCTTGTTGGCGTTGCTGCCGCTTTGGTACATGTTGCGCCCGTACCACTCGCTGTCGAACGCCGGGACGCTGAAGACGCCCCAGTGGAAGTAGATGCCGAACTTGGCGTCCTTGAACCACTCCGGGGCCGGCGGGTGCTGGTCTACCGAGTTCCAGTCGGGCGTGTACGTGCTGGGCGCCGCCTGCGCGCTGCCGGCGCCGAACACTCCTCCGGCGACGGCCGCCGCGGCCACACACGTGGCGCCGGCCAGGAACTGGCGTCTGTTGATCGAACTGGGCATGAGACATCCCTGATACGGAAGGGGCAGGGGGAAGGCAGGGGGAAGAGGTGCCGGCGCGGCTCACCGTGCCTGGGGCGCCGCTTGTTACGCATGAAGGTCCGCCATGTGTCCCCGGAATGTCAACGGGCGTGCAGGGATGAAAGTGCCACCCAGGTAGGCGTTTTGAGCATTTTCTCACGATTTGTCCCGCATCGCGGTCACCCAGACATGGCATGTTTCCCCGAGGGGACCTGACCGATTCCCGGCCGGGCATGAACATGATTGATGGGATGGTTTCGACCTTCAGGGGGACACAGCCCTTTCCCGGCAAGGCCATGAGCTGGCGCTTAAGCATTGATCTCGCCCGGGACTAGACAGCGGCCTCAGGATCCACCTATACATACATCCCATCTCTCCGATGCGGCGACATACAGACGTCGCCCAGGCGAAACATCTCCCGCTCCGGGACCAGCGCGAGGAAGTACCGATGAGACTCAGAAACGTCCTCTGCTCCACCGCCTCCGCCCTGACCGCACTGGCGCTGCTCAGCGCGTGCGGCGGCGGCTCCAGCACCTCGGCGTCGTCGAGCGACACACCGATGGTCGGCGTCGACTACCCGCGCTCCGACACCGACTTCTGGAACTCGTACATCAAGTACACGCCGGAGTACGGCAAGGAGCTCGGCCTCTCGCTCAAGACCACCAACTCGCAGAACGACGTCGCCAAGCTCACCGCGAACGCCCAGACGTTCATCAGCCAGGGCGTCAAGGGCATCGCGATGGCCCCGCAGGACACCGCCGCCATCGCGCCGACGCTGGCGCAGCTGGAGGCGAAGAAGATCCCCGTCGTCACGGTCGACACCCGCCCGGACAGCGGCAAGGTGTTCATGGTGGTGCGGGCCGACAACCGGGCGTACGGCGAGAAGGCCTGTCAGTACCTCGGCACCAAGCTCGGCGGCAAGGGCAAGGTCGTGATGCTGGAGGGCGGCCTGGACTCCATCAACGGCCGTGACCGCACCGAGGCGTTCAACGACTGCATGAAGAAGAACTACCCGGACATCAAGGTGTTCGGCGAGGCCACCAACTGGGACGGCGCCGTCGCGGCCCAGAAGCTCCAGACGGACCTGACGGCCAATCCGGACATCAAGGGCGTCTACATGCAGTCCAGCTTCGCCCTGGCCGGCACGCTCCAGGTGCTCAAGCAGAAGGGTCTGCTGGTCGACCCGTCCGACAAGAAGCACGTGTTCGTCGTCTCCAACGACGGCATTCCGGAGGAGCTGAACTCCATCGCCAGCGGCAAGATCGACGCCACGGTCTCCCAGCCGGCCGATCTCTACGCGAAGTACGCCCTGTACTACCTGAAGGCCGCGATCGACGGGAAGACGTTCAAGCCCGGCAAGACCGACCACGACAGCACCATCGTCCAGGTCCGCGACGGGCTGTTGGAGGACCAGCTCTCCGCCCCGCTGGTCACCGCCGACGGCGGTACCTACGGCGGTGTCCCGAGCCTGAAGAGCACCGACACGTCCCTGTGGGGCAACAACCTCGGCTGACATCCCCTGTCAGGGACCCAACGGCTAACGAGTACAAGGCGGTTGAGATGAGCGACGGGGAGCGATCAGTCACCCCCGCGCCCGCCCCGGCGGACGACGGACGGGCCACAGCCGGCCCGCCCGTCGTCGAGGCGACGGGCATAGTCAAACGATTCGGTCCGACGGTGGCCCTCAGCGGCGCCCGGATCACCATCCGGCCCGGCGAGACCCACGCACTCGTCGGCCGCAACGGGGCCGGCAAGTCCACCCTGGTGTCCGTCCTCACCGGACTGCAGGCCCCGGACGAGGGCACGGTCACCTTCGGCGGTGAACCCGCCCCGCGGCTCAGCGACCGCGACGGCTGGCGGCAACGCGTGGCGTGCGTCTACCAGAAGTCGACGATCATCCCCACGCTGACCGTCGCCGAGAACCTCTTCCTGAACCGGCACGACCACGGGCGCAGCCGGCTCATCAGCTGGCAGGGTGTGCGCCGCCGCGCGCAGGAACTGCTGTCCGCATGGTCGGTCGACGTGGATCCGCAGACCCCGGCAGGCGAACTCGACGTGGAACAGCGGCAGTTCGTCGAGATCGCGCGTGCGCTGTCCTTCGGCGCCCGGTTCATCATCCTCGACGAACCCACCGCCCAACTCGACGCGGCCGCCATCAACCGGCTCTTCGAGCGCATCCGCGACCTGCAACGCCAGGGCGTGACCTTCCTGTTCATCAGCCACCATCTCCAGGAGATCTACGAGATCTGCGACATGGTGACGGTGTTCCGGGACGCCCGGCACATCCTGACCGCCCCGGTCGCAGAACTCCCCCGCACCGAACTCGTCGCCGCCATGACTGGCGAGGCGGCGGCCGGCCGGCGGGAAGAACGGGTGAGCACCCTCGACACCGGCGCGACGGCAGCGCTGAGCGTGAAGGGCCTGAGCGGCGGCACCTACACCGACGTCACCTTCCAGGTGGGCGCGGGCGAGATCGTCGGGCTGGCGGGGGCCGCGGGCAGCGGTCGTACGGAGCTCGCCGAGACCGTCGTAGGACTGCGGGCTCCGGACGGCGGCGAGGTGGAGATCGCCGGAAACCGGCCCCGGCCGGGAAGCGTGCCCGCCGCGCTCGCCGCGGGCGCCGGTTTCGTCCCCCAGGACCGGCACCACCAGGGCTTCGTGCCCGACCTGTCGATCGCGGACAACGCCACACTGTCCGTACCCCACCGGCTCGGCGACAACGGGTTCCTCAGCCGCGGCCGACGGGACCGGCTCGCCGAAGCCATGATCGAGAACCTGGCGATCAAGACGCCCGGACCCGAGCTGCCGGTCTCCGCGCTGTCCGGCGGCAACCAGCAGAAGGTCGTCATGGCGCGCGCCCTCGCCGACGACCCCCGGCTGCTGGTGCTGATCAACCCGACCGCGGGCGTGGACGTGCGCTCCAAGGAGTTCCTCCTCGGCAAGGTCGAGGAGACCGCGGACACCGGCACCGGAGTGCTCATCGCCTCCGACGAACTCGACGACCTGCGCATGTGCGACCGGGTCCTGGTGATGTTCCAGGGCCGAGTGACCTCTCAGATCGCCCGCGGCTGGCACGACCACGACCTCGTCGCCGCGATGGAAGGAGTGGACCTGAATGCCTGACACCGTCCTCGCGGACACCCCCGCCCCCAAGGCCGCCGCGCCGCAGGCGAAGAGGACCGGACTGTTCGGCGGGCGCATCCCGCTCGCCCGGCTGCGCGACCTCGCGCTCGTCCCCGCGATCGTGGTCATCGCGATCGTCGGCCAGATCGTCAACCCGGTCTTCCTGCAGACGGACAACCTCATCAACGTCCTGCAGACCATGTCCGAGATCGCCCTGCTCGTCCTCGCCCAGACGATGATCCTGATCGTCAAGAAGATGGACCTCTCGCTGGAGTCCACCATGGGCCTCGCCCCCGGCGTCGCGGCCTGGCTGGTGGTACCGACCGGCGCCGGACACGGCCTCGGACTGCTGCCGGGCGCCTGGGCCATCCCCGTCACCCTCGCCGTGGGCGCCCTCGTCGGTGTGATCAACGCGCTGCTGATCATCCGCTTCGGCCTCAACGGCTTCATCGTCACCCTCGGCATGCTGATCGTCCTGAGAGGTGTCCTGACCGGCATCTCCGGAGGCCAGACCTTCTTCCAGCTCCCGCAGTCGATGCTCTACCTGGGCACCGCCGAATGGTTCGGCATGCCGGCCTCCATCTG
>NZ_JBIWGA010000055.1:0-30658 GCF_044763345.1 Streptomyces sp. NPDC096132 | reverse complement strand
TGGCCGACCAACTCGACACCGCCGTCGAACAACAGGGCAAGGGCGACCTCGCCGCACTCCTGGCCGGAGGCGACACCTGGACCGTCCTCGGCTGACGCGTCGCGGGCCCACCGGGCCGGGTGGGCCTACGTGCCGCCGCTCACCGGCCACATGGCCCCGGCCGGAGGATCCTCCCCCTCCAGCGCGACGGTCAGTTTCTGGAGCCGGGCCACGACCTCGCCTCTCCCGTCGTCGCCCAGGATCTCGGCGAAGAGGCCGTCGATCTCGGTGACGCGCGCGCGGCCCTCGGTCACGCCGGCCAGGCCGGTTTCCGTGAGCTCGTTGAGGATGACGCGTCCGTGCACGGGATGCGGCAGTCGCCGGATCCAGCCGAGACGTTCCAGCTGGGCGAGCGCGGTCGTCACGCTCTGCGGCGTGAGGCGGAAGAGGCGCGCCAGGTCGGAGGCGGACATGGCGCCGAGTTCGTCGAGGTGGACGGCGAGTCCGAGCTGGGTCGGCGTGACGTCAAGACCGTCGAGCGCGGTCTGCAGGCGGCGGTGTACGGCCTGCTGGGCGCGCCAGAGCGCATGGGGCAGTGCGTCCTGCCAAGCGGGAACCGCCCCGCCCGTCGCCGGTGACATCGACACCCTCCGTGGTCCGTGGGAGCACCATTCTGCCCCGGAACATTGTTTCAGACATCTTCAATCTTTTCAGTTGCCTGATATAGCCTGACGCCCGCACAGCGCCGAGGCTGTGCGACGGCGAGTGGGAGGATGGCCATGCCCAGTCTCGAAGAAGAGATCAACAACGCCGGAGGAGCACTTCGCCTGCTCCGTCAGGGGCGCTCCGGTGCGTACCCGTTCCCGATCCGGGCCGAGTTCAGCAACTGGCGCGACGAGCAGGAGGCGTGGCGCACCAGCGCCGCGCTGATGGACCTGTCGCACCACATGCCGGATGTCGTCGTGCAGGGGCCCGACACGTACCGGCTGCTGGAGCACGTCGGGGCCAACAGCTTCCAGGGGTTCGGGCCGGGCAGCGCCAAGCAGCTCATCACCGTCCGCCCGGACGGCTACATGATCGGCGACTGCATCCTGTTCTGCGTCGGCGATCACCACGTCCGCGTGGTCGGCCGTCCGCCGGCCCTCAACTGGGTCCAGTTCAATGCCGAGACCGGTGACTGGGACGTCACCGTCCGGCGGGACGAACGTACCGTCAACAACCCGAAGGGCCGGGAGCTGTTCCGCTTCCAGTTGCAGGGGCCGCACGCCGCGGCGATCTTCGAGAAGGTCAACGGCGGTCCGATGCCCGACATCCCGTTCTTCCACATGGGCACCTTCAGGATCGGCCCCTACGAGGTCACCGCGCTCAACCACCGGATGTCCGGCTTCCCCGGGTACGAGTTCACCGGGCCGTTCGCCGACTCCGACGCGGTGCGCGACCTCATCGTGGAGGCCGGCGCCGAGTACGGTCTGCGCCTGGTCGGTGCCCGTGCCTACGCATCGGTGGCCACCGAGTCCGGGTGGATCGCGAACACGCTGCCCGCGACCTACACGGGCGAGGACATGAAGGCGTTCCGGGAGTGGATGCCGGCGCGTTCGTTCGAGGGAAACCTGGCTCTCGGCGGCAGTTACGTCGCCGAGAACATCGAGGACTACTACCTCACCCCGTGGGACCTCGGGTACGGCCACATCCTCAAGTTCGACCACGACTTCGTCGGGCGTGCCGGACTCGAGGCCCTCAGGGAGGGGCCGCACCGCCGCAAGGCCTGGGTGCTGTGGGACCGCGACGACGTGGTGAAGATCTTCGCCGCCCTGCACGAGCCGGGTGACCGGCGCTTCAAGTACCTGGAGATGCCTGCCGCGTTCTACACCGCCTGTCAGTTCGACCGCGTGGAGAAGGACGGCGAACTCGTCGGCGCGGCCATGCTCACCTCGTACTCCTCGAACGTGCGCGGCTGGATCTCGCTCGGCACGATCGACCCTGCCGCCGCGGTGGGTGACCAGGTGGAGATCGTATGGGGTGAGCCGGACGGTGGCTCCCCGAACCCGGCCGTGGAACGCCACACCCAGACCCGGGTACGCGGCACGGTGATGTCACGGCCCTTCCCGAACAGGCACTGATCCGTCCGAGCACGGGGGCGGGGGGGGGGGGCCCCCCCCGGGGCCCCCCCCCCCCCCGCCCCCGTCTGCCCGGCCGCCCGCCTACAGCGTGGACACGTCGGTTCGGCGTCGGTCCGGCTTGAAGGGGAGGGCGGTCACGGTGGCCCTGATCTCGCGTTGCGCGGTTCCCGGCCTGCCCCAGAGCACCACCACGTCGGTGCCGGGCGAGGCGTGGAGCCGGTCGATCACGCAGAGGGAGATGGTCGCCCTCAGGTTGACGCTCAGGGTCCGGCCCGTGGACACGCCCACGGGCCGGCCGTGCACGAGGACCTGGTCGAAGGCGGGGCCGCGGCCGCGCGGGAGTTCCATCGGGTCCGGCAGGTCGCCCTCGCCGAGGGCCGCGGTGAGGATGCCGGAGACGTCCTCGGCCCGCCAGCGCAGTCCCACGAGCGTCCGTCGCGGCTCGCCCCCGGCGGCATCCGCGGCCAGCGCGTCGCGCCCCAGGAAGTCCCGGTCGGGGACGCCCCGCCGGAAGCCCCAGCCCAGCTCCCCCGGCTTGCGGAAGTAGTCCGTGACGCCGTTCTCCGGGACGAAGCTGCCACCGGGCACTCCCCGCCGGAACTGCCGGGGCGCGCCCGGTGTGAGGATGGCGGCAGGGAGGTAGTCGAGGCCGTTCGTGGCGATGCCCGCCTCGATGTGCTGAACCGGCTGGGAGCGCAGGCCCAACTGGCGGATCCCGAGCGGGTGGCCGCTCTCGACGGCGGCCGACCAGATCTCGTTGGCGTGGCCGGCGGGGCCGTGCAGTTCGTAACCGAGCTCGCCCGAGATACCCGTACGGAGCACCCGCACCGGGACGCCGGCGATCCTCGACATCCGGCTCCGGCTGAAGCCGATGTCCCGCAGGTTCTCCCCCGTCAGCCGCTCTACGACGTCCAGAGCCGCCGGGCCCTGGACGCCGAAGATGAAGCGGTCGGGGCTGACGTCCTCGACCTCCGCGTCCCAGCTTCCCCGGCTCAGCTGCCACTGCAGCCAGTCCGCGCTGCCGGCCGTGTACAGGAACTCCTCCTCGGCCAGGCGGCACAGCACCCCCTCGGACGCCACCCAGCCGTTGTCGTCGAGCTGGACGTGATGCTTGATCTGCCCGTGCTCGAAGCGGGACAGGTCCCGCATGCCGAGCCGGGCGAGGAACGCGCGCGCCTCCCGCCCCCGGACGACCACCTTGTGCAGGGACGACCAGTCCCCGATGTAGCAGGACGCGACGTGCGCGCCGCACTCCTCGACCCAGCCGGTGTACTCCAGCGGCAGCAGGGTCTGGGCGAAGGCCCCGAAGGAAGCCAGGTGGTTGCTCTCGTCCTGGGCCGCCGCCGCGGGGCTGAAGTAGGCGGGCCGCTGCGCGATGAAGGGGGCGTCCTTCAGCCGCAGAACCGCTTCGTACGTGCTGCGCTGAACCTCGGCTGTGTCCACGGAATCCTCCGGCTCATGGGACTTCGGCTTCTGCGCCCGGCCGGTCGCGAAGGAGGGAACTAGATCGATTAAGCGAAACGTAGCAGAGGACGGGGACGGTGGTGCCGGACGCGACGCAACCATTGCTGACGCCCTAGGAAACGCCGCCGCAGCGCGCGGGCGTCACGTGGACGCGCGGACCACGATCCGGCCCGGTACCGGTGCCAGGCCGCCGATGTCGATGCCCAGGGCGTTGCGGGCGGCGATGCGGCCGAGGATCTCGGCGTCGATATGGACCGTGGTGAGCGCGGGGGTGACCAGTGAGCCGTACTCGGTCTCGTCGAAGCCGATCACGGCCACGTCCTCGGGGACCCGCAGCCCGAGATCGCGCAGGGCGGTGAGACTGCGCAGCGCGATGTCGTCGTCGAAGGCGGCCAGGGCGGTGACGTCCGGGTGGGCCTCCCGGAACGCCTCGACGGCGGCCGCGCCGGCCTCCCGGGGGCGCGGCACGACGAAGCACTCGAGGGGTGGGAGTCCCAGCCGCCGGCCGGCCTCCCGGGCGAAGCCCAGCCGGGCCTCGGTCAGCGGGAAGTCATGGTCGGGCAGGGCCATCCCGATCCGGGTGTGACCGCGTTCCGCGAGGTGCCCGATCTGCATCGCGGCATTGGCGGCGAACCCGTTCTCCCAGTCCTGCTCGTCCGGCGCGTGCCCCTGCATGTAGGCCTCGCCGAGCCGCAGCACCGCCCGCGGCGCGATGGTGTCGAGGACCTTCTGGGTGGCCTCCGGGATCGCCTGCCCGTGCCGGACCAGGAGGATGTGGTCGTGTTCGGCGAGTTCCTCGTCCAGGCCCCGGACGAAGCTCCGGGAGAAGTTGCCCTCCATGCCCCGGTCGACGTTGAGCACGACGATGCGCGACGACCCCTCGCGCAGCGCGCGGGCGATGCCGTGCGGGACGTAGCCGAGATCCTGGGCGGCCTCCATGACCCGCTCCCGGGTGGCGGCGGAGATCGTCTGCCGTGGGTCGTCGTTCAGTACGAAGCTCACCGTCGCCCGCGAGACCCCGGACGCCTCGGCCACGTCGCTCAACGTCACCCGGCCAGAACGGCCCATGCCGGCCCACTCCCCTCGTCTAAAACGTTTAAGCACCGGCTGCCAGCCTACGGGAACGGTCAGTCGTGACTTGTCGGTGCACGGCTCGTTTCCGTGCGGGGTCGGTGCGGGGGTGTCTATGCCGCGAGGGCCTCACGTTCGGCACCCCACTGCGCGGCGCGCAGCGTGTTGACCAGGAGCATCGCGATGGTCATGGGTCCCACCCCGCCGGGAACGGGGGTGATGCGGTCGGCGATGCCGTCGAGTTCGGCGGAGCGGACGTCACCGGTCAGCCCGGTCGGCGTCCGGTGGATGCCGACGTCGATGACGACGGCGCCGGGGGCGATGTGTTCGGGCCCGACGAGCCCGCGGACGCCGGTGGCGACCACGACGATGTCGGCGGGCCGGGTGACGGCCGCGAGGTCGGTGGTGTGCTCGTGCGCGACGGACACGGTCGCCCCGCGCCGCAGCAGGAGCTGGGTGAGCGGACGTCCGACCAGTTCGCCCCAGCCGACCACGGCGACGTGGGCGCCCTTGAGCGGGATGCCCTCGGCGTCGAGGAGTTCGAGAACACCGCTGGGGGTGCAGGGGCGCAGTCCGCGTTCCCCGCGGGCGAGCAGGCCGGCGCTGGCGGTGGTGAGGCCGTCGACATCCTTGGTGACGGGGATGCGGTCGATCAGCGCGGCCGCGTCCAACTGCCGGGGCAGCGGGAGTTGGAGCAGGACACCGGAGACCCTCGGCTCCGCCGCGAGTTCGTCGATCACCGCGGCCACCTCGTCCTGGGTGGCGTGCCCGGGCAGATGACGATGGAAGTCGCGCATGCCGGCCTCCCGGACGGCACGCCGTTTGGCGGCGACGTACACGGCACTGGCCGGATCGTCGCCGACGAGCACCGTCGCCAGCCCGGGAACCGTTCCCGCGCCCACGGCTGTGGCGACCTCCTCGGCGACCCGGGCGCGGATCCGCCGGGCGATACGGGTGCCGTCGATCGTGGTTGTCATGGTGGCAAACCGCTTTCTGATCAGAGGGAACGCCCCGCTCAGAGGGAACGCCCCGCCCGGCCGAGGGGGCGCCCCGCGCAGCCTGCGCGGGGCGGGGCAGTTGCAGGCGCCAGAGGCCGGACGAGGCCCGGGCCCCGCCGGAAGCCAAGGGCCGGGCGGGGCCAAAGACCGGACGGGGCCGAAGGCCGGGCGGGGCCGAAGGCCGGGCAAGGCCGAAGGCCGGGCGGGGCCGAAGGCCGGGCAAGGCCGAAGGCCGGGCGGGGCCGAAGGCCGGGCAAGGCCGAAGGCCGGGCAAGGCCGAAGGCCGGGCAAGGCCGAAGGCCGGGCGGGGCCGAAGGCCGGGCAAGGCCGGGGCCATACAAGGCCAGAGGCCCGACGAGGCCGGAGGCCACGCGAAGCCAGGGCCACACAAGGCCAGAGCCACACAAGGCCAGAGCCACACGAGACCAGAGCCACACGAGACCAGAGCCACACGAGACCAGAGCCACACAAGGCCAGAGCCACACAAGGCCAGAGCCACACAAGGCCAGAGCCACACAAGGCCAGAGCCACACGAGACCAGAGCCACACGAGACCAGAGCCACACAAGGCCAGAGCCACACAAGGCCAGAGCCACACGAGACCAGAGCCACACGAGACCAGAGCCACACGAGACCAGGGCCGCACGAAGCCAGGACCACACGAAGCCAGGACCACACGAGACCAGAGCCACACGAGACCAGCGGCCGCACAAGGCCAGGGCTCCACGAGACCGGAGGCCGTACGAGGCCAGGGTCGGGGCGGCCTCCGGGTGTCGTGGCGGGTGGCCCGGGCCGGTCCAAGCCGCTGGGGGTGTGGCGCACCCCGGCACGGCCTGGCCCTGCGCCGGGCGGTACTCCCGTCGTGGGAGTTGACGATCCAGTCGAGGGGAGTCGACGATCCGTCCCGCCGTCAGGCGAAGACGATGGTGTGGTTGCCGTCGCGGATGACCCGGTCCTCGGCGTGCCACAGCACGGCGCGGGAGAGCACCGCGCGTTCGACGTCGGCGCCGCGCCGGGTGAGGTCGGCCGCGGTGTGGGCGTGGGTGACGCGGACGACGTCCTGCTCGATGATCGGCCCCTCGTCGAGGTCCTCGGTGACGTAGTGGGCGGTGGCTCCGACCAGCTTCACGCCCCGCTCCTTGGCCTTGGCGTAGGGGCCGGCGCCGATGAAGGCGGGCAGGAAGGAGTGGTGGATGTTGATGATCGGCACTCCCACCCGGGTGATGAAGTCCCCTGACAGGATCTGCATGTAGCGCGCCAGGACCACGAAGTCGACGTTGCCCTGGAGCAGCCGCAGATGTTCCGCCTCGGCCGCCGACTTGTCCGCGCCCTGGCAGGGGACGTGGAAGAAGGGGATGCCGAAGCTCCGTACCTCCTCGGCCACATCGGGGTGGTTGGAGATCACCATGGCGACGGCGACGGGCAGTTGGCCCTGCCGGTGGCGCCAGAGCAGGTCGAGCAGGCAGTGGTCGGACTTCGAGGCGAAGATCGCGACCCGCTTGGGCACCGACAGGTCGCGCAGTGTGTAGCGCAGCCCGAAGGCGTCCACGAGGCGCTGGTCGAGGTCGGTCCGCAGGGCGGGGAACGCGGCCTGGAGCCCGTCGAGCCCGAAGACGGTGCGCTGGAAGAAGGCGCCGCCCTGCGGGTTGTCGGAGTACTGGTCGAGGGAGACGATGTTCGCGCCGTGACCGCTGAGGACGGACGTCACGGCGGCGACGATGCCGGTGGCGTCGGCGCCCTGCACGATGAGCGAGGCCTGCGGGGCGCCCGTCCTGCCGCCGGCCGTACGGGCCGGAGCGTCTTGCGTGAGGGTCATGCGGGGCTCTCCTTCCGGAAGCGGGCGGCCCAGTCGGAGGTGGCCCCGAGCCCGCCGAACGTATAGAAGTGGATCTTCAACTCGCCGTGGCGGGCCGGGTCGTGGGCCGCGGCGAGGTCACGCAGGAAGCGGTCGGGGCCGGCGGTCCCCATAAGGTTGGTCAGGGAGAACCCGTACTTCTTCACGACGGAGGCGCTGGTGCCGACCCCGAAGCGGGCCGCGTACGCCATCAGCCGGCGCACCCCCGCGGGGCCGGGCACCCCGATCCTGACCGGGACGCCGATGCCCCGGCGCCGCACCTCCTCCACCCAGGCCAGCACGGGGTCGACGTCGAACCCGAACTGGGTGATGACGCCCGCCTCGACCGGCTGGGCGGCGAGCGCCGCGTGCTTGTCCCGCAGCGCGGACCACAGGACGGCGCCGTCGATGGCGGGGTGCCCCTCGGGGTATCCGGCGATCCCGACGTGCCGGACGCCGTACTTCGGCAGGAGCCCCGTGCCGATCAGGGACAGGGCGTCCTCGTACGGGCCCTCGGGACGGGCCGGGTCCCCTCCGACGAGGAACACGTTGTCGGACGTTCCGTCGGCCTGCAGGCCGGCCAGGAACCGCTCGAAGTCGCCGCGCGATCCCAGGCGGCGGGCCGATATGTGCGGTACGGGGACGAAGCCGAGCCGCTTGACGGCCCGGGCCGCCGCCAGGCGCATCTCCAGGTCCTCGTTGCCGAGGAAGGTGACGTTGATCCGGGTGCCCCGGGGGATGCTGTCGCGGGCCTCCTCCAGTTTCGGGACGTCCTTGCCGGTCATCTCCAGGGAGAAGTCCTCCAGGAGCGAGGTGCCGACGGCTGCGCGTACCGTGCTCGCGGGATTCATGGTCTCTCGTCTCGCTTGTCGGTGGGCCGGTGTCAGCGGTCGCGGCGGTAGAGGGTCCGCGCGTGCTCGTTGAACGGGGAGGACTGGACCGTGGCGCGGATCCGGGGGAAGCCGAGGTCGGCCTCGGGGTCGGTGCCGGAACCGGGGTGCTCGCCCCAGACGACGGTCACCTCGGTGCCGGGTGCGGCGTGCTCGGCGTCGATCAGGCTCTGGGCCAGGACCGTGCCGACCGGATCGATCGACGCGCTCTGCATGGTCGTGCCGACCATCCCGGAGGCGTTCTCCACCCGGTGCCGGGCGTAGCTGAGGACGAAGCCGGGGTCCTCGCCCTGTCCGATGACCGTGCGTACGTCGTCCGGGTCCAGGACGAGGGTGACCTTGGTGCGCAGCGGCTCGTCCTTGGCTTTCAGGAGGGCGTCCCGGCCCACGAAGTCGTGGCTGAAGGAGATCATCTTCCCGTAGCCGAGCTCGTACGGGGAGACGTAGTAGTCCTCGATGTCCTCGGAGAAGTAGCTGCCGTTGAGCGGCCGCTTGCCCTCGATGCCGAACAGGGGGAGCCACGCACGGTATTCCGCGAGGTCGGGGTCGGTGTAGATGCCCGGCACGGGTGAGGGGATCCAGCCGCTCTCCACGCTCGGTGTGGCGTAGGCGAGGGCGCCGACCTGGATCAGGCCGAGCGGCTCGCCCACCCTGAGGAACGCCTCGTGGACGTACGCGGCGTGCTCCCACGGGCCGATGAACTCGAACCCGGCCTGGCCGGCCATGCCGTGGCGCAGGGCGCGCAGCGGGCGGCCGTCGAGGGTGACGGCGCTGGAGTGGAAGAACTTCGTCTCCGGCATCGGGCCGCCGAAGGTCCGCTCGACGAGTTCGACCGCCAGCGGGCCCTGGATCTGGTAGCGGAACAGCTTCGGGTCACCGCCGCCGGGGCGGAAGGCGGAGGAGGGGTCGGTGACGAAGCCGACGTCGTAGCCGCCCTTCTCGGCGTGGTACCGCACCCAGTGCTGGGCGGCCGGGATCCCGCTGAGCAGGTACTTGTTCTCCCCCTCGCGGGCCAGGATCCCGTCGGTGACGATGTGGCCGTCGCGGGTGACCGGTACGTACTGTTTGGCCTGGCCGATCGCGAACTTCCCGAAGTTGTTGACGCCGTGGTCGGCCAGCACCCGGGTGGCGTCCGGGCCTTCGATCCAGAGGTCGTACATGTGGTGCGAGAGGTTGAGGAGGGCCACGCCCTGGTGCCAGGCGGCCTGCTCCTGACGCCAGCCCGTGTACTCGCGCTCCACGACCTCGGGGGTCCACGGCTCGGCGTTCGGCCGCCACAGCAGCCTGACCGGGGAGCCGGCCTCGTCGATGCCGTCCTGGAGGGAGGGGGTTGCCATGTCGGCTCCTTTGCGCAGTGGTGCGTCCCGAACTAAATCGATTAAGCGAGCGGCGCGCTAAATCGATCTAGCGAAACTAGCAAAGCGGCCCGCGCGCACGAAGTTCCGAACGCGGAACCAATACGTGCGCTCCAGGTGCTCGACAGGGGCGGCCGGCGCCGCACGACGCCCCCGCGCGCCCGCGCGACCGCCGAAGCCGACCCGCTCCCGCAGTCGGGCGCTAAATCGATTTTGCCGCAGTGGGTACAGCTGCTCACTTAATCGATCTAGCATGGCGGCGTTCGGCAGCTCACAACCCATGTCCGCCCTGGCCGGAGGGACGCCCGCGCCGGGGACGGCTGGAGGGATTCCATGGACCGCATGCTCCTGATGCGCAGCTTCGTCACGGTCGCGCAGTTCGGCAGTTTCAACGGAGCCGCCCGCAGCCTGGGCTCGTCGGGCTCGCTCGTCTCCCGTCATGTCGCGGAGCTGGAACGGCAGATCGGTGTCCGGCTCGTCAACCGCACCTCGCGGTCCGTCACACTCACCGAGCAGGGTCTGCGGTACTCGGAGTTCGCCGCGCGCATCCTGGCGGAGGTCGAGGCGGAGGAGGCCGAGATCGCGCATCTGCACGACCGGCCGGAAGGCCCGCTCAGCGTCGTCTGCCCCAAGTGGATCGGGAGCCTCGACGTCGGCGACGCCATCGCCGCCTTCGCCGCCGCGCACCCGAAGATCGCCGTCCGGTTCGAGCTGGGCGGGCTGTCGGAGCGTACGTACGACTTCCTGGACGCCGGATTCGACGTCGCCCTGCACACCCGGGACCTGCGCGACTCCCGGGTGCATCTCAGGAAGATCGCGTCGCTCCCGTTCGTCCTGTGTGCCTCCGAGACGTACGTCGAGCGCCATGGCCCTCTCGACCACCCCGGGGCGCTGGCCGAGCACGACTGCCTTGTGCATGTGAACGAGCCGGTGTGGCACCTGGGGCACGGCTCCACCGCCGGCCTGCACAAGATCCGCAACGCGGTCTTCTCGTCGAACTCGTACATCGCCCTGAAGAAGGCCGCCCTGCAGGGCCGCGGCATCGCCCTGCTCCCCCAGCGGTCGGTGTACGAGGACCTGGTCTCCGGGGCGCTCAGGGTCCAACTCCCCCATGTCCCCGTCCCCGACCGTCCGCTGTACGCCGTCTACGGCCCCGGCCGGACGGTGCCGCGCAAGATCGTCATTCTGCTCGCGTTCCTGGCGCGCTGGTTCAAGGAGAACCCGATTCCCGTGATCGGCCCGTGAGGAAGCGCGGCGCTGCGGAACGCCTCCGCCGGGGGGTGTTCGCCGTGCGCAATCTGAGGCTGCGCGCCGAGAAGCCCCGATTCGTGCCGGACCCGTGGACAGCCCCTCGGGTCCTGGCGAGGGTTGGCTTCGCTCATCAGGAGACCGCGAAGGAGCGATTGCCCCATGTGTGAGTCCTCGGCCGATTGCACCGGCACGTCCGCGTCGCGCAGGACGCTGCTGGGCGCGGTGGCCGCGTCGGCGGCCGCCTTCGCCGTACCGCTGCTGAGCGGAGAACCGGCCGCCGCGGCGACGCCTGCCGCCTCCGTCGGCACGGGTCCGTCCCTGACCCTCCTCGGCACCAACGCCGGGCCACCGCCACTGGCGTCCCGGTACGGAATCTCCCAGGCGCTGGTGGTCAACGGCCGGACGTACGTGGTCGACTGCGGTCGGGGCGCGGTGAGCCAGTACCTGCGCGCCGGGCTGTCGATGCCCTCGCTGGCGGGCATCTTCCTCACCCACCTGCACGCCGACCACGTCGTCGACTACTACGCCTTCCCGATGCTCGCGGCCGGCGCCGCGGGCGCCCAGGGCTTCCGGAGCCCCGTCGACGTGTACGGCCCCGGCCCGGCGGGCATCGCCTCGACCGTCGCCGGGGCCCCCTGCCCGGTACCCGGTACCGTCGAGATGACGAGACTGGCCGGACAGGCGTACGCCGCCGCCCCCACCTTCTTCATGACCGAACACATCGGCATCGACCCGGCCACCCTGCTGCGGGTCCACGACGTGCTGCCACCGGACGCCGTCGGCGCCTCCACCGCACACACCGCACCGGTCATGGCGCCCTTCACGGTCATGGAGAACGACGACGTCAGGGTCACCGCCGTGCTGGTCCCGCACGGCGCCGTCTACCCCGCGTACGCCTACCGTTTCGACACCGACCGCGGCAGCGTCGTGTTCTCCGGCGACACGTCGCCGACCCCGAACGTCATCGGGCTCGCCCGGGGCGCCGACGTGCTGGTGCACGAGGCCCTCCACCCGGGCGGGCTGGCCGCCCTCGGCCTGCCGCAGGCCCTCATCGACCACATCCTCGCCACCCACACCGATGTGTCCGAACTCGGCCGGATCGCGGCCGAGGCCGGGGTGGGAACTCTGGTCGCCACCCACCTCGGCCCGGGAGACCCGGCGGTCACCTCGGACGCCACCTGGCGCCGGCTTCTGCGGGACAGCGCGCACCGCGCCGACTTCGGCGGCCGGGTGCTCCTGGGCGAGGACCTGATGCGCGTACCGGTGGGCCGAGACCGGACCAACGGCCGCTGAGCCGTGGGGGGCGGGCAGCCGACCGGTGGGGTCCGGTCCCGGCCGCGCGGTCAGGCTCGTCGAGGCCGACGGCGAGCCGCCGGGGCGCCGCTCGCTGCCGGTGAGCCCGGTTCGGTGCGGGTGAAGGGCCGCTCCCAAGCCGAGGCGGCAGGCGGCGCCCGCCGCACCGGCCGGACCGCCGGAGCCGGCCGCCGGGGTGCCGGCCAGGGCGACACCGAAGGCACCGGCGGTCTGCCGTTGTATGCCGAGGACCGTGGTGGCGTCGGCGGTCCGGTCGGGCGGGACGGTCACGAGCGCGGCGTTCTGGCCGTTCATGAAGACCGTGCCGACACAGCAGCCGAGCGGATACATCGAGGCACGGATCGCGAGCGGAGCCGTGCCGTCGGAGAGCGGCGCCTTGAAGGCCATGAGCGGAGCGGCGCCGGTGGCGCCGACGGCCATCATGGTGTCCATGATCGCCATGAAGTTCGCGGCGACGAACGCCCCGCAGACGGCGGCCTTCGCGGAGACACGGCGGCGCCATGGTGGCGGGGGGATTCCGGGGCCGACGGTGTGCTCCCGGCTCACCGGCCGTTCCGGAGCCAGTCGAGCCGGTCGTCGGTCAGCGTCAGACGGCGGGCCTCGAGCGAGCGGTCGATCTGCTCGGTCGTCCGTGGTCCGATGGACGGCCAGATCCCGGGGTGGTGCAGGGTCCAGGCCAGGGCCACCGTCTCGGGCCGGGAGCCGAGTTGCGCGGCGAGTTCCCGGCAGCGGCGGCGCCGGGCGCGGTTGGCCTCGGTGTCGTACGGGTCCGGCCTGCCGTTGACCTGCCGCGTACCGGTGTGCGCGAAGAAGCCGCGGGCCTGCGAGGACCAGCCGAACAGGGGCAGCCGGTGCTCGCGTACGACGTCCAGTACGGCGCTGTCGGCGTGGAGGCTGCCCTCCAGCCGGGCAGGATCGGGCTCGGCGAGGCTGAACTGGTAGCTGGCGACGGGCGTGTGGCCCCGCCCCACGAGCTCGGCGGCGAGCTCCGAGAGCCGTTCCGCCCGCCAGTTGGAGGCGCCGACCCGGCGGACGTACCCGGCCTCCACGAGGCCGACGAGGGTGTCCGCGAGTTCGGCGACGGGCCGGGCGGGATCGTCGCAGTGGTACAGCAGGACGTCGATGACCTCGACGCCGAGGTTTCCCAGGGCGGCCCGTACGTGGTCGTGCACGAGGGCGCGGCCGAGCGGGATGTCCGCCCCGGTGGTGTCGTGGCCGACCTTGGTCGCCACCCCGAGCGTGCCGGGATTGCCGCGCAGCCACTCGCCGACCGCCGCCTCGGCCCGGCCGCGGGCGTAGCTGTGCGAGGTCTCGACGAGCAGCCCGCCGGCGTCGGCGAAGTGGGTGAGCCGCTCGGCGGAGGCCTCGGCGGGCTCCGCTCCGAAGGGGCCGCCGAGGACGAAGCGGTGTACGGCGGTCTCCATGTCCTCCTGGTCGAGGAGTCCGTCGAGCAACTGCAGGGGGGAATGCGGCATCGCCACACCCTTTCGGTTCGGGCCGTCAGTACGGGAAGCCGTCGGTCTCCGGGAAAGGGTTGGGCAGATGGTCCCTGAGGGGGATCCGGAAGGTGTTGAGCATCATCGCGGACATGCTGAAACTGCCGATGCAGCCGATCAGGTCCAGCACCCCGTCCTCGCCGAAAAGCGCGAGCGCGGCGGCGTAGGTCTCGTCCGTGACGAAGTGGTCGTAGAGCATCTCGTGCGCGAAGGCGTGGAAGACGCGCTCGTCCTCGGCCTTGAAGCCGGGGTCCTCGCCGCGGGCCAGCCGGTCCAGGCACTCGGCCGGTACGCCCTCCTCGACAGCCTGCTCGTAGTGGGCGTTCCAGGCGGACCGGCTGTCGAAGTGGCGGCCGGCGATGAGCACGCTCAGCTCGCGCAGCCGCTGCGGGAACCGGGAGCGGTTGCGGCAGTAGGCGCCCAGGTTCTCGACCCAGTGGGCCAGCTCCATGTTCCGCGCCCAGGCGAGGAACGGCGGCGGCGGTTCGACTCCGGGGCCGACGATGGTTTCGAGGAGTTCGGTCTGTTCGGGCGTCAGGCTGGTCAGCGGGGCGAGTCGCATGGTCGCGATGCCTTTCACAAAGAAGATGGAGACAAGGGGGAGAAGAGAAGAGGCAGGGGTCACCAGGTGGTGGTCTGCGCCAGGAGGAAGCGGCGGTGGAAGGCCGTCCGCGCCGGGTCGGCGAGCGGGATCGGCGCCCAGCCATGGCCGGTCTCGAACACCTCGGGCCGGTCGGCGCGGGTCGCGGGCCAGGTGGGCAGGCCCGGGCCGTTCGGGTCGCCGGTGGACGCGAAGCGGGTCACGTAGGCGGTGAGCAGGGCGGCGGTGTGCCGGTCCTCCTCCGTCCAGGGCCGGTCCAGGGCGTGCAGGGAGCCGAGCAGGTACGGGATCTCGGAGCCGTGGTACGCGCCGCGCGCCGCTCCCTCGGGGCCGGGCGGGGTGCGGGTCCAGAAGTGGGTGAAGACGGGGCTCGTGGCGCCCTTCGTCCACTCTTCCGTCCACAGATGGGTACTGGTGCGCGCGGAGTCGGCGCGGGCGGCGGTGTGCTGTGCGCTCGCCTCGGTGTCGGTGGCCGCCGGATAGAGGGTGAGGAACTCCGCGGTGAAGTCGCCGTAGCGGCCGGCCGCCCGGTGCTCGTACTCCTCGACGGTCGGCGCGACGCCCGGTCCGGCTCCGCTCTCGTCGCGGTTGTTGCCGAGGAGGAGTGGTACGTCGTTCTGGGCGCCGGCGGCGAGGACGGTGCCGTAGGTGTCGGGCAGGACCCGGCCGTCGACGACCGGGCGGAACAGCGGGGGTGGTGGCGAGCCCGGGATGCGCGGGTCGTCGGCCGCGCTGCCCTCGATCAGGGTGTCGACCGGCAGGGCGCGCAGCTCGTCCGGCGTGTCCGCGCCGCGCTCGCGGGCGTAGGCGGCTCCGTCGTGCTCGGCCTGCGCGAGGGTGCGGTGGGACGGGGCGAGGGTGGCGATCGCGGGATCCCTGGGGTGCAGGACCGCGCTGTCCGCGAGCGCGCAGCGGAAGAGACCGGCCGCGAGCGGCGAGTACACCAGGTCCATGACGGACGCGGCGCCCGACGACTGCCCGGCGATCGTCACCCGTCCGGGATCGCCGCCGAAGGCCGCGATGTTGCGGCGCACCCAGGTCAGGGCGGCGATCTGGTCGAGCAGGCCGTAGTTGCCGGAAGTGCCGTCGGCCGACTCGGCGCCGAGTCCGGGGGTCGCCAGGTAACCCAGCACCCCGAGGCGGCTGTTGACGGTGACGACGACCAGGCCCTGGGCGGCGAGGGCGGAACCGTCGTACTGCGGGTCGGCGCCCGAGCCGTAGAGGAAGCGGCCGCCGTGCAGCCAGACCAGGACAGGGAGGCGTGCGGCCGACTGCACGGCGGCGGTCCAGACGGTGAGGTTCAGGCAGTCCTCGCCGCGCGGGAGCGCCGGGTCGGCGAGGGCCGACGGCGGCTGGGGGCAGAGGGGACCGAAGGAGTGGGCGGGCCGGACGCCGTCCCAGGGGGCGGGTGGGACCGGGGGGCGCCAGCGGCGTGGGCCCTCGGTGCTCGCCGCGTAGGGCACCCCCTTGAACACGGTCACGCCGGGCAGCAGGGCCGCGGTCCCGGAGACACGGCCGTGTTCCGTGCGCGCCGTGGGGCGCGAGGGTGTCATGCGGTGCGCCACCAGGCGTAGTAGGCGTCGCCGTAGCCGTCCATGATGTCGGGGTACTCGTGGTCGGCGTCGGGGAACTCGAAGAAGTCGTGCGGGACGCCGAGTTCGGTGAAGCGGGCGTCGAGGTCGCGGATGGTGGGGGCCAGGCGGGTGTCGAGCCGGCCGGACAGCAGGCGGACCTGGCTGGTGCGGCGCAGTTCGGGGGCGCCTGCGAGGACGAGGCTCCACGGGTGGCAGAGGTCGTAGTACTCCTGGTCGCCGAAGTAGGTGTTGTTCACCCGGTCCTCGGGCTCGTCCTTCAGGTCGCGCAGGATGGCGGGGGCGATCGCCGACACCTTGCCGAAGATCTTCGGGTACTTCAGGCCGAGGTGGAGGGCGCCGAAGCCGCCCATGGAGAAGCCCTCGACGGTGCGGGCCGCGGCCTCGGGGATCGTGCGGTAGGTGGTGTCGACGTGCTGGACCAGGTCGAAGGCGGTGATCTGGGCGAGGGGACGGGCGCCGTCCTTGGAGTCGACGTACCAGCCGATCGGCAGGATGTGCGGGAGGACGACGATCGTCGGGGGGATCACCTCGCCGCGGACGGCCTTGTCGATCCGCGCAACCATTTCGGAACCCTGACGGGAGTTCCCGAAACCGCCGTGCAGCCAGTAGATGACAGGGAACCGTCGTTCCGGCTCGGTCTCGTACTGGGGCGGCAGATAGAGCTGGTAGCTGCCCTGGGCGTCCGCGCTGCCGCGCGAGGGCTGCGGGTAGAGCCGGAACGTGGTGAGCTCCTGGTCCTCCTGGACGGGATCGATCCATTGCCGTTCGATCTCTGCCATCTGTTCCGGGGTCGTGCTTACCTTGTGAACCTTCTGCACCACGGTGCTTGTCCTTTCGGGGGTTCGCGTGGGTTCTCGTGGGTTCTCGCACGCGGCCCGTGATCCTCCGAGGCGGGTGCCGGCAGCCCTCCGGCTCCACCCCTCACGGGCGTTCCATTACGTGGAATGCCGTATCCTGTTGTGGAACGGCTTCGAACGCTCATCAGTGAAAGCGCGCGACGGGAGACCTGTCAATGGCCGGGATCGAAACTTCAGAGGACTCTCAGCTCGCCCAGCCGGGCGGGCGCGGGGGCCGCAGCTCCCTCGCGGGGAACGCCACCGACAAGGCGCTCAACCTGCTGGAGGCCGCCGTCGCCCCCGGCTACCCCCACCGGCTGGGCGATGTCGCCGCGGCCGCCGGGGTGCCCAAGGCCAGCGCCCACCGCATCCTGAACAACCTGGTGGCGACCTCGTTCCTGGCCGCCGACGGCACCGGCGGCTACGGCCCCGGACCCCGGCTGCGGGCCCTCGCCGCCCGGGTCACCCAGGGGTGCGAGGAGGACCAGATCATGCGGGCCGAGCTGGAGGTGCTCAGCCGGCGCGTCGGCAACACCGTGCACCTGGGGGTGCGCACCGGGGACGCCGCCACCTGCCTCATCAAGGTGGCCGGCCCGAAGCCGGTGCAGACCGCGTCCCGCGTGGGCATGCATCTCCCGCTGCACGCCACGGCCATCGGCAAGTGCGTCCTGTCGGGCCTGACCGACGAGGAGCTGACCGCGCTGGTGGGGCGCGTCGGGCTGGCGGCCCGGACCGAGCACACCATCACCGACCTCGACGCCCTGCGCACGGAACTGGAGCGGGTACGCGCCCAGGGCTTCGCCCTCGACGAGGAGGAGAACGAGATCGGCGTGCGCTGCCTCGGCGCCCCCGTCCGCGACGCCAAGGGCGCCGTCATCGGCGGCGTCAGCGTCTCGGCCATCACGTACCTGGACTCGCGGGAGGCCCTCCTGGAGTGGGCCGAGCAGGTCCGCACGGCGGCGGACGCGCTGCACGGGCTGCTGGGCTGAGCCGTGGTGAGGGCGCACCCCTCACCGCGTACGCGCTTACACCCGCGGCGGGCCGTCGCGCACCCCCGTGATCCGCACCGGATCCGCACGCTTATCTTGCGCAACGGTCGCCCTTCTCGCCTTGCACGACCCGTAGACACCACCGCCCCGTTTCAGCAGGGTTACACCACCGGGCCGATCGCGTCTCGTCCGCCGTCGCGTAGGTGACGCCCCGCGCCCCGGTGCACCGGCCGGCCCCCGGTGCGGCAGCACCCCGAGCGCGATCCTCGCGAGCAGCGGGAGCACCTCCGGTTCGTCGCCGCTCATCCGTCACCGCCCGCCCGACCCGGCCCCGGCCGTGCCGCGCGGCGGTCCCCCCGCGACGCACTCCTCCCCCTCAGGCCACAGGCCGCTCGCCCACCCGGCGCACAGGCGCGGGTGGTTCCCGTGCGGAACCAAGCGTCCCGTCCGGACCCAAGCGTCCCGTCCGGACCCCAGCCCCCTGTCCGGCCCCCGACGGAACCCACGATCCCCGTCGGCGTCCGGTCGGTCCGGCGCACCCGGCCGTTCAGCTGTCCCGGGCTCGTCTCCGTGGCGGATCGCCGTGCCGTACGACGCCGCCCCGCAGGCGGGCCGGGTCCCGGCCGTCCACCCCGCCCGAGCCACGGCCACGCCCCGCAGAGCTCCGAGCAAGGAGAGACCATGACGTCCTACGAAGCCGTACCGCACCCGGCCCCGAGAACCCGCCGGAGTTCCCGCACCCCCCGGGCAAGCCTCGCCGTCCTGTGCACCGCCCTCACGCTCACGCTGGCCGCGTGCGGCGGAGGCACCGGCACCACCGCGGGCGGCAAGAGCACCGGCGGCACCAAGGTGGCCGGCGACACGCTCACCGTCGCCGAGCAGCAGGCCCCGCCGTCGATGAACCCCGGCAGCCTCGACCTCGGCTTCGTCGACTTCACGATGCTGTCCTACGAGTCGCTGTTCCACCTGTCCCCCGAGGGCACCGTGGAGCCTGCGCTCGCCAAGTCCTGGGAGTACGTGGGCTCGGGCAACAAGGAGCTGTCGGTCACCCTGCGGCCGGGCGTGAAGTTCGCGGACGGCACACCCGTGACCGCCGAGGCCGTGAAGGCGTCCCTGGAGTACGCGAAGAGGGCGCAGGGCAACCAGGCGCACTATCTGACCGACGCCACCATCGAGGCGACGGGCGACCTGACGCTGACGATCAAGCTGGCCGCGCCCAACCCGATCCTCCCCACGCTGCTGACCCAGTCGTACGGCATCGGCCAGATCATCAGCCCCAAGGGCCTCGCCGACGCGGCGGGTCTGACGCCGACGAAGACGAGCCAGGGCGCCGGGCCCTACGTCTACGAGCCCTCCGACAGCGTGGCGGGCGACCACTACACCTACACCGCCAACCCGAACTACTACGACAAGTCCCAGCAGAACTACAAGAAGATCGTCATCCGGATCGTGCAGAACGGTCAGACCGCGATCAACGCCATGAAGACCGGCCAGGTCGACGTCTACAAGGGCGACTACACCTCGGCGGCCTCGGCGAAGGCGGCCGGCATGACGACCGTCGGCCTCCCGGTGATCCTCCAGGGGCTGAGCCTCATCGACCGGGAGGGAGAGGTGTCCAAGCCGCTCGGTGACGTGCGGGTGCGGCAGGCGATCAACTACGCCATCGACCGGGAGGCGGTCACCAAGGCCCTGCTCGGCGACCAGGGCACGCCCACGGTGCAGACCGTGATCAAGGGCGGCGACGGCTACTCGGAGGAGCTCGCCGACCGCTACCCCTACGACCCCGCCAAGGCGAAGAAGCTGCTCGCGGAGGCCGGCTACCCGGACGGATTCGAACTCCCGGTGCTGGCGGCCACGTTCGTCGGCTTCGACACGATGGCCGAGGCGATCGCGGGCCAGCTGTCCAAGGTGGGCATCGAGGTGAAGGTCTCCGCGATGACCAGCATCACCTCCTTCGTGGAGAACCAGACCAACCACAAGTACCCGGCGGTCTCGGGCGGTTTCACGGAGGAGCCCATGTACCTGGAGGGCCTGGACCTGTTCATGCCCGGCTCGAAGGTGTTCAACGGCTTCGGAAGCAGCTCCCCGGAGCTCACCGAGCTGTTCGACAAGGCGGCCGCGGCGGAGCCGGCGGAGCGCGTCGGCCTCGACCGGCAGATGCAGGAGTACCTGGTGGAGAACGCCTGGTTCGCGCCTGTCGCCTTCACCCCGGTCAACTACTACGTCCGGCCCGGCGTCGGCGGGGTGAAGGTCAGCGCGGGTGCCCCGTTCGCCAGCCCGCTGGCCTTCTACGCCACCAAGTAGGAGGCAAGATGCACAGGATCCTCTTCCGCTGGCTCCTGGGTGCCGTCCCCGTGGTGTTCGGTGTCTCCGCCCTGACGTTCGTGCTGACCAGCCTGGTCCCGGGCGACCCCGGCCGGACCATCCTCGGCGCGAACGCGAGCCCCGCCCAGGTGAAGGCACTCGACGCCGAGCTCGGCCTGGACCAGCCCCTCCCCGTCCGCTACGGGGACTGGCTGACCGGCGCCCTCCACGGCGACCTGGGCGATTCCATCACCTCGGGCGTGCCGGTGAGCGACCAGCTCGGCTCCCGTCTCGGGGTCACCCTCTCCCTCATCGGCGGCGCGATCCTGGTGGCCGCGGTGGCGGGTGTGGCCCTCGGCGTCCTCAGCGCGCTCAAGGGCGGACGGCTCGGCCGCGCCGTGGACGGCGTCGCCCTGGTCGGGCTGGCCGTGCCGAACTTCTGGTTCGGCCTGGTGCTGATGACGGCGTTCGCCGTGCGGCTGCCCGTCTTCCCGGCCACGGGATACGTCCCGTTCACCGAGTCCCCCGTCCAGTGGTTCCAGTCGCTGGTGCTGCCGGTGCTCACGCTCGGCGTACCGGCCACCGCCCCGGTGGCCAAGCAGACCCGCGACGGGGTGCTCACCCAGCTGGACCGCGACTACGTGCGCGTCCTGCGGGCGCGCGGCGTCCCGGAACGGTCCGTCCTCTTCCGGCACGTGCTGCGCAACGCGGCCGCGCCCATCGTGACCGTCCTGGGGGTGGTCGTGGTGACCCTGTTCGGCGGGACCGTGCTCGCCGAGACCCTGTTCGTCATGCCGGGGCTGGGCGGTCTCGCCGTGACCGCCGCCTCCACCCAGGACATCCCCATGGTCCAGGGCGTCGCCCTGGTCTTCACGGTGGCCGTGATGCTGATCAATCTGCTGATCGAAGTGGTGTACACGATGCTCAACCCGAAGGTGCGGACATGAAGGGCCTCGTCAAGGGCCTCGTCCGCAAGCGTGCCGCCCTGGTCTCCGCCTGCTATCTCCTCCTCGTCCTCCTGATCACCCTGCTGGCCGGCCCGCTCGCCCCGTACGACCCCGAGGAGCAGGACCTCACCGCCGCGCTCGCCGGCCCGAGCGGCGCCCACTGGCTGGGCACCGGCGAGCTGGGCCGGGACGTGCTGAGCCGGCTGATGCACGGCGGGCAGATCACCCTCCTCGGCGTGGTGATCACCCTGACGGTGTATCTGACGATCGGGGTCCCCGCCGGCATGGTCGCGGGCTACCGGGGCGGCTGGTTCGACCGGTTCGTCCTCAAGAGCGCC
This sequence comes from Streptomyces sp. NPDC096132, assembly GCF_044763345.1. Lineage (NCBI taxonomy): Bacteria > Bacillati > Actinomycetota > Actinomycetes > Kitasatosporales > Streptomycetaceae > Streptomyces > Streptomyces sp. NPDC096132. The sequence goes on along the minus strand of NZ_JBIWGA010000055.1, from coordinate 9,277 downwards.
GACCTGGTCTCCGCCGTCCCCGTCATCATCGTGCTCCTGGTCGTCCTGTCGGTCTTCACCAACGACGAGAGCGCCGCCATGGCCGCCAACGGCCTGCTCGGGGCACCCCTCCTGGCCCGGGTCGTGCGCTCGGCCACGCTCGGCGTCAAGGAGGAGCTGTACGTCCGCGCCGCCGTCGCCGGCGGGATCCGCGACGCGGTCATCATCCGCCGGCACGTCCTGCCCCGGGTCACCGGAGTCGTCCTGGTCCAGGCGTCCGTGTACGGCGCCTACGCCGTGCTCCTGGAGACCGGGCTCGGCTTCCTCGGGCTGGGCACGACCCGGGCCAGCTGGGGCAACATGATCGCCGAGGCGTCGAAGAACATCGGCACCGATCCCTGGCTGCTGGTGCCGTCCGGCGCGATGATCATCAGCTTCATCCTGGCGCTGGGCCTGCTGAGCGACGGCCTGCGCGACCTGCTCGCCGAACGGTACGCGCCCCCGGCCGACCGGCCGCCGTCCCGCAGGCGCGCCGCCCGCGAGGCCCTGCTGAAGGCGCCCAGGGCACTCACGCCGGTGGCCGAACCCGCCGAGGACGCGCTGCTGTCGGTCCGTGGACTGACCGTCGCGCTGCCCATCGACGGCACGCCGACGGACGTCATCCGTGACGTGTCGTTCGACCTGCGCGCCGGTGAGGTGCTGGGCATCGTCGGCGAGTCCGGCTGCGGCAAGACCGTCACCGCGACCTCCCTGCTGGGCATGCTGCCCGCGGGCGGCGCGATCACGTCGGGCGTCATCCGCTTCGAGGGCGCCGACCTGGCCCACGCCGACGCGGAGGTGCTGCGCCGGGTACGGGGCCGCCGTATCGGCTGGATCTCCCAGGACCCTTTGTCCAGCCTCGACCCCTCCTTCACGGCCGGCGCCCAGGTGGCGGAGGCCGTACGGATCCACACCGGGTGCACCCGCAAGGAGGCCCGGCAGCGTGCCCTGGAACTCTTCGCCCGGGTGCGGCTGCCCGATCCGGCCCGGGTCGCCGCGAGCCATCCGCACCAACTGTCGGGCGGCATGGCCCAGCGGGTCGGCATCGCCGCCGCACTGGCCGGCGACCCCGCGCTGGTGATCGCCGACGAGCCGACCACCGCGCTCGACGTGACCGTGCAGGCCGAGATCCTCGACCTGCTGCGCGAACTGCGCAGCGGCGGCACCGCCGTCGTGCTCATCACGCACGACTGGGGTGTGCTGGCCGACCTGTGCGACCGGGCCGTGGTGATGTACGCCGGCGAGGTCGTCGAGGAGGCCGAGGTCACCGCGCTGGTCACCGCGCCGGCCCACCCGTACACGGCCGGGCTGCTGGGCTCCGACCCGCATCACGCCGTACCGGGCGAGCCGTTGCCCGCTGTGGAGGGCGCCGTGCCGCCGCCGGCCCAGTGGCCGGTCGGCTGCCACTTCCAGAACCGCTGTCCCAGGGTGACCGACGCCTGCCGCGAGAAGCCGGTCGTCATCTCCTACCTCACGTCCCTGGAGCGCTCCACGCGGTGCATCCGGCCCGCCGAGCTGATCGGAGAAGCGGCCCATGACTGAACACACCACGCTCCTGCGGGTGCACGACCTGGACGTCTCCTACCGCCGCTCCGGTCGGCGCGGCGGCACGGTGCACGCCGTACGCGGTGTCGATCTCACGGTGCGCCGCGGGGAGACCGTGGGGCTCGTGGGCGAGTCCGGCTCCGGGAAGTCGAGCATCGGCTCGGCGGTGCTCGGGCTGGTCCCCGCGACGGGCGGCTCCGTCGAGTTCGACGGCGCGGACATCACGCGCGGTTCCCGCGCGGAGCGCCGGCTGCTGGCCCGCCGTATGCAGGTGGTCTTCCAGGATCCGTACGGCTCGATGAACCCGGCCCACACCGTGGGCGACACGCTCGGCGAGGCCTTGCGGTACAACCTGGGGCTGCCCGCGGACGAGATCCGGGAGCGGGTGCTACGGGCCCTCGACGACGTGGGGCTGCCGCCCGGCGCGGCGCGGCGTCACCCCGCGTCCTTCTCCGGCGGCCAGCGCCAGCGCATCGCCATCGCCCGGGCGCTGGTCATGGACCCCGAGTTCGTCGTGTGCGACGAGGCGGTCAGCGCGCTGGACCTGTCCGTGCAGGCCCAGGTGCTCAATCTGCTGGCCCGGCTCAAGCGCACCCGCGGCCTGAGCTATCTGTTCATCTCCCACGACCTGGCCGTGGTGCGCCACCTCAGCGACACCATCGTCGTCCTGTACGCCGGCCGGGTCGTGGAGCGAGGTCCGGCGGCGCTGGTCGCCGACCGTCCCTCCCACCCGTACACCCGCGCCCTGCTGGCGGCCGCGCCGGTCCCGGACCCGGTGGTCCAGAGGCGGCGCCAGGCCGAGCGGCGCCGGGCTGCCGCGGCGGCACCCGCCGTGGGCCGCGCCGGCGACGGCTGCGCGTTCGCACCCCGCTGCCCCTTCGCCCAGGACATCTGCTGGACGGCCCGGCCCGCACTCGTCGACCGCGACGGGGTCGCCGTGGCCTGCCACCGCTCCGACGAGACAGCCGACCACCGGGCATGACGCCTCTCCCTTCAAGGACCTCGATGACGACCACCGCCCCCGCCTCCCCCGACATCGCCTCGCTCCTCTCCGACGGCACCCACCTCATCGCCGGGGAGTGGGTCCCCGCCCGCTCCAAGGCCACCCTCGACGTGGTCGACCCGGCCACCGGCACCGTCCTGGCCCGGGTCCCGCGCGGCACCGCCGAGGACGTCGACGACGCCGTACGGGCCGCCGAGGAGGCGCTGCCCGCCTGGCGCGACACCAGTCCCGCCGTGCGCGGCGAACTCCTCTACCGCTGGGCCGAGTTGGTGCGCGAGCACGACGACGACATCAACCGCCTGGAGGCGAGGGAGGTCGGCCATCCCGTCGGCCCCTCCCCCATCGCCGCGCGGCTGACGTACCTCGCCGGCAAGGCCGACAAGGTGTTCGGCGACACCCTGCCCACCCGCTCCCCGGACGTCCTGGGACTGACCTTGCGCGAGCCGTACGGCGTGGTCGGCGCGATCATCCCCTGGAACGCGCCCGGTCCCATGACGGTCTTCAACACCGCCGCCCCGATCGCCGCGGGCAACACCGTCGTCCTCAAGCCCGCCGAGGACGCCCCGCTCACCGCCCTGTACCTGGCCCGGCTGGCCCAGGAGGCGGGCCTGCCGCCCGGTGTGCTCAACGTCGTCACCGGGTACGGCTCCGAGGCCGGCGCCGCCCTGCCCGCGCACCCCGGCATCCGCAAGATGAGCTTCACCGGCTCGCCCGCCACCGGCACTGCCGTGATGGAGGCCTGCGCCCGCAATCTGATCCCGCTCCAGCTCGAACTGGGCGGCAAGTCCCCGCAGATCGTGCTGCCGGACGCCGACCTCGCCCGGGCCGTGCCGGCGATCGTGCGCGGCATCGTGATGAACAGCGGTCAGGTCTGCGCGGCCGGCTCCCGGGTGCTGGTCCACTCCTCCCTCCACGACCGGCTGGTGGAGGCCCTGGCGGAGAGCTTCCGCGCGGTTCGGGTCGGACTGTGGGACCAGCCGGTGGACATGGGCCCGCTGATCAACGCCCGTCAGGAGCGGCGGGTGCTGGACTACCTGGCCCTCGGCCGGGAGGAGGGCGCCGAGGTGGTCGTCGGCGGCGGCAAGCTGACCGGAGCGCCGTACGACGACGGGTACTTCGTCGAGCCGACGCTGTTCGACCGGGTGCTGCCCGGGATGCGCATCGCCCAGGAGGAGATCTTCGGCCCGGTGCTGTCCGTCCTCACCTACGAGGACGAGGAGGAGGCGGTCGCCGTCGCCAACGGCACCCGGTACGGCCTCACCGCCACGCTGTGGACGCGGGACGTGGGCCGGGCGGTGCGCCTCGCCCGCCGGGTCCAGGCCGGGCAGGTCGCCGTCAACACCCTCGGCGACGGCGGACCGGCCGGGGCGATCGGCGCGCCGTTCGGCGGCTACAAGCACAGCGGCTTCGGCCGCTCCATGGGCCCCGACTACCTGGAGGACTGGACCCAGGTGAAGGCGGTGGTCATCAACGCGGCCTGATCGGCTGCTACGCCCGCAGGGCGGCGAGCACCCCGCCGTCGACCAGGATGTCGACGCCGGTGAGGAAGGACGCCTCGTCCGACAGGAGGAAGGCGACCACGGCGGCGAGTTCGTCGGGGCGCCCCTCCCGGCCCAGCGGTGTCCGTTCCACGAGCGCCTTCATCGAGGGGTGGTGCTCCGCCTCCTGCCGCCCCTGCGGCGTCGCGACGATGCCGGGCGACACCGAGCACACCCGGGCGCCGAGGGGTCCGACGCGCACCGCTTCGCGCCGCACGAAGCGCTGGACGCCGCGCTTGGCCCACGCGTAGGCCACGCCCGGGTCCTCGGCGGACGGCCCCAGCGCGTCACGGAGGCGGTCGGGGAGGGCGGGGTGGAGCGGTTCGCTCAGGGCCGCCTCGGCCGCCGGGTGCGGTTCCCGGGGGCCGAGCATCGCCGACATCGAGCTGAAGCACACCGTCGCCGTCCCCGTGGTGACGAGCGGGCGGAGCGCCTCGGCGAGCAGGGCCGTGCCCACGAGGTCCACCATGAGGATGCGGCGCCAGTCGGCCATGGTGGGTGAGATGCCGGCGACGTGGGCGACGGCCCGGAGCACTCCGGACTCCGCGGCGCGCCGGGCGAGTTCGGCCAGGCCCTCGCGGTCGGTGATGTCGAGCACGAACGGTTCCACGACGGCTCCGTGCCCCGTGGCGGACAGTTCGTCGGCGGCGGCGGTCACGCTCGCCCCGTCCCGGTCGACCAGCAGCAGCCGGTCGACCATGCCGGTCAGCCGCCGCCCGCACGCGAACCCCATGCCCCGGCCGGCGCCGGTCACGATTCCCACGGTCGCCATCCGCGCCCCCTCCTGATGTTCATGACGGTTTTCGGCCGGTCGCCCAGTACCGCTCCAGGACCGGCTGGAGCGTGCGGGTCACGAGTTCGATGCGCGGCCCAACCGGGCCGCGGTGGAACGCCCAGTGCGGGGTGCCGTCGGGCCGTACGCCCAGGGCTTCGCGGACATGACCGCGCCGCGTCAGCTCCTCGGAGTCGGCCGCCACGTCGTCGGACCAGTAGCCGAGGTGGTGGATGCCGGAGTCGGCGGCCTGCCACAGGGTGCCCGGGACGCTCCGGACGAGCTCGATCCGGGGCGTGGACCGCGAGTACAGGGACCTGAGGTCGAGGACGGTCCGGCCGGCCGGAAGCACGACGGACGCCGGAGCGCCGATCTCCTCGCACCACTCGTATCCGGCGGCGGCCGACAACTCGGCCGCCGCCCGTGGGACGTCGTCGACGACGAGGCCGATGTGGAACTGATCCGCCGACCGCACGGGAGAGGCCTCCTTCTGTTTCACGAAAACGATGTTCTCGCTCACGGAAACAGAATTCTGACACCGGTGGCCGGGAGACACAATGGCGCGGGTGCGCGCACCCGTCATGCCTGCTGTGGCTGTTCCGGCATCGGCCAGCCGGTCCGTGGACCGGCGCTGCGCGCGTCGGCGGGCGGGTTCACGGCCTCGATGTCCCGGCCGGCCACCTCCACCAGCTGTCGGCCGAGGTCGCGCAGGGCACGGCCCGCCGCCAGTTCGTCGCCGATCTCCGGTACGGCCGTGTCCTCGGGGTTGCGGTGCGCGGCACCGTGGCCGGTGAGTTCCGTGCTGCCGGTGTTCAGCACCACGCGTGCGCTGGTTTCGTCCTCGTCCTCGAAGAGGTAGAGACGCAGCTTCCATTCCACGGTATGCGGCATCGTTCTGCTCCTCACTCGGTACGGGCCGCCGGGGCCCGGGTGCGGTGCGCTCACCGTCCTTCCAGCTTCGTACGAGACCGAGGCAGCCGCCACGGCCGACTCGAGGGACCAAGGACCTGTCCGGTTTGGGCCCTTCGGCCCATGACGGGCGGGCGGACGGGGACCACGGTGAGAGTGGGCCGCCGAGACCACGGGCGCGAGACCCGTGCCGGGTGGCCGCGGAAGCGGGTCCCCTGAAGGGAGGCAGGTCCGGTGTCCGTACGTGAACTCGACACGCCGACCGTGACAGCCTTGGTCGAAGACGCCACGGCCGCTCCGTCCATGCACAACGCGCAGCCGTGGAGATTCCGATTCCTCCGCGGTGACAGCGCCTTCCAGATGTACGCGGACCTCGGCCGTGCCATGCCGCATGCCGACCCCACCACGCGCGCCCTTCACCTGGGGTGCGCCGCCGCCCTCTTCAACCTGCGCGTCGCCGCCGCCCACGCGGGCTGGGCCACGGCCGCCGAACTGCTGCCCGACCCGGCGAACCCGCTCCTGCTCGCGTCGGTACGGCTGACGAGTCCGGCGCTGTCCGGGAAGGGCCCGGAGGCCGATCTCGTCCCGCTGTACCCGGCGATCCGCCGCCGCCACACCAGCCGTCATCCGTTCACCGACGAGGAGATACCAGGGCCCCTCAAGGACGCCCTCCGCGCCGCCGCCCTCCTGGAGGGGGCGCGGCTGGTCTTCCCCGACGCATGGCATGTGCGGACCCTGCTGGACCTGGTCCACGACGCGGAGGGGCGCGACGCCCTGGACACCGCGGCCTCCGAGGAGCTGAGGCACTGGACCCGCGTGGGTCCGGCGGCGGAAACGGCGACCGACGGGATACCTGGGTACGCCTTCGGCCCCCGCAAGCGGTTCGGCAGGGCGCCCGTGCGTGACTTCGCCGCCCGGCTGCCCGTTCCCGGCCGTGAGTCCGCCGTGTTCGAGAACGCGCCCCGGCTCGCCGTCCTGGGCACCACCGGCGACCGGCCGCGGGACTGGCTGCTCGCGGGCCAGGCCATGGAGCGCGTCCTGCTCCAGGCCACCCTCGACGGACTCGCCACCTCGCTCACCTCCCAGGCCCTGGAATGGCCCGAACTGCGCTGGACGGTGCGCGATCCGCGGTCGGCGATGGCCTTCATCCAGATGGTCCTGCGGCTCGGCTACGGCCCCGCGGGCCCCGGCACGCCACGCCGCCCCGTGCACGAGGTGCTCGACATCGAGTGAGCCCTGGGGGGTCCCGTGTGGATCTTGCCGGCGCCCACAAGACACCCCCTGGTCCCGCCCTCCGGCAGGGGCCGGTCGGACCCCTGAAGCGCACCGTCCGGCCCTGTCCCCGGCGGCAGGGGGTTGCGGAGAATCGAGGCTGTGGGGGGACAGCGCGCGGCCGCGGGCCTCCGGCCGGCTGTCGCGCCGGACCCGGGAGGTGCGTCATGACCGGCCCCCTCGTCGTCGGACTCGACGGCTCGCCCGGCAGCGTGACGGCCGCGTGGTGGGCCGCCGACGAAGCCGCCCGCAGACGGCTGCCCCTGGTCCTGCTCCACTCGTGGACCACGCAGCCACTCGATGTGCCGATCCCGCAGGAGGCCCTGAGCAAACAGCGGTACGGGCGCAACCTGCTCCGTCAGACGGCCGCGGAGTTGCTGCACCGCCACGGCGATCTGGCGGTGACGACGGAACTGGTGCGGGACGCGGCCGCCCCGGCCCTGCTCGAACGCGGCGAGAACGCGTCCGTACTGGTACTCGGGTCGCGCGGCCACGGTTCGATGGCGAGTTTCCTGCTCGGATCCATCAGCCTGCATGTGCTGGGCCTCGCTCCCTGCCCGACGGTCACCGTCCGGGCCGGCGATCCCGCCGTCGAGACGGGCTGGGGTCACCCCGCCGCGGCGGAACGCGACGAGGTGGTGGTCGGGGTGTCGGAGCCGGGGCCGGCGAGCGATGCGCTGCTGGAATTCGCCCTCGTCACGGCGGAGTCGTACGGCGTCGGTGTACGCGCGGTGTGGGCCCGGCCCCACAACACGCCGCACTCGGCGCCGCCCGAGCCCGCCGACGGCCGCCGCGAGCCGGCGGGACGCACCCGGCTCACCGCGGCCGTGGACAGGTGGCGCGAGAAGTTCCCGGACGTCCCCGTCACGCAGGAGGTCGTCACGGAACCTGCGGCGAACGCCCTGCTGTCCGCCGCCACGCGCGCCCGGCTCACCGTCGTGGGGCGCCGCCACCGTCCGTCCCACCTGACGTGGAAACTCGGCCCCGTCGCCCACGCGGTGCTGCACCACGCTCCGTGCCCCGTCGCCGTCGTACCGCACGACGCGGACGGGTGACGCCCGGGGCTCCGCTCACCTGTGCGGGACGACGGCCACGGGGCAGCCGACGTGCTGGAGCGCCGCGTGGGTGACGGGCCCGGTGCGGGGGCCGACCGGGCGTTCGGCGAGGCGGTGGCCGACGACGAGGAGGCTCGCTCCGGTCGCGGCCCGGACGAGTGCGGTCGTGGGCCTCTCCTCCACCACCGTGGCCAGGACCTCCACGTCGGGGTACTTGTCGCGCCACACCTGGAGCACGGCCTGGAGGAAGCCCAGCCACTCCTCGCCCCGCTCCGGGTCGTCCACCCGGCCGATGTCGCCGGAGCCGAGGCCGAGCGGGCCGGCGGCCGTGTGCCAGGCGTGCACGGCCCGCAGCCTGGCGTGCCGCAGCCTGGCTGCCTCGAAGGCGAACTCGACGACCTCGTCACAGGGGTCGCCGACGTCGATCGCGAGCACGACGTCCCGGTGGCCGGTGTCCGTCGAGGCGCTTCCGTCGCCCGCCGGCAGGTGTTCGTCCGCCGCCTCCTCGCCCGCCCGGACGAGGACGACGGGACGGGTGGCCCGCGCGACGACGCCGAGCGCCACGGATCCCACGAGGAATCCGGTGAAGCCGCTGAGGCCGCGCGAGCCCAGGACCATGACGTCGGCCTGGTCCGCCGCCTTCACCAGGGCGTCGACCGCCGGGCCCGCCGGCTGCTCGTCGGTGAGGCGGACGTCGGGGCACTCGGCACGGACGCGTTCCTCCGCCCGGCGCACGGCACGGCGGGCCAGGTGCCGCCGGGCGGCGTCGGCGATCTCGCGCTCCTGCCGGCGGGGGTGCCGGTCCCAGGCGTGCACCAGGTGCAGCGGTCGGTCCCGTCGCCCGGCCTCGCGGGCCGCCCATGCGGCGGCGGCCAGGCTCTCGGCGGAACCATCGACTCCGGCGACAACGGGCGACAGCATGTCGGCACCTCCAGCACTCGGCCTGTCTTCCGGTACCAGCCTCGCGGCGCGTCGGCTGCGGGGGCAGAGGCCACCCGGTCCCTCTCCGGGGACCGCCCGGCCTCGTCATCCCGGCAGGACGAGCCGGCAGCTGTCCCCCGGTGGTACGCGGACCGCTCGGTCCGGGAGGCGGATGTCGATCGGTGAGCGGTCGGACGGCGGCACCGTCACCTCCAGCGCTTCGCGCTCCAGGCGCAGCCGTACG
>NZ_JBIWGA010000054.1:0-32773 GCF_044763345.1 Streptomyces sp. NPDC096132 | reverse complement strand
CGCCCGGCAACAAGCCGAGGCTCCCGCGGCAGCAGCTACTTCATGCCTGACCTGCGCAAATGTCACACGAGGTTCGGAAAGAGAACGGCCTCTAAAGCCGTGGAGCCGACCGCCCCAGCCACGACGTACCCCTTTTCTGGCATCAGGCGGCTGATTGCCGCGCGCGGGGAGCGGAGCGAGCCGCCCACCAGCGGAGAAAGTTGTAATGCAGTCGGCCACTCGAACTATGTCCGCTTCCGGGAGATGCTTGACAGTGCGCTTCACCTGGGACCCGACACTCTGCGTTGTCTGTGTGTGCAGCTACGGTGAGGCTCCAAGCTGATCGAAGGAGCGTTGTGGCCGCCGAGACTTCTTTGAAGCCGCTGCTCAGTCTTGTGTCCCCTGAGCATGGGGCAGATGAGCAAGTGGACTGGCATGCGGCCGAAGAGGCCTTCGGGGTCGGTCTCCCAAGCGACTACAAGGCGTTCATGTCCGTCTACGGCGCGGGTGACATCGGAGAACTCGGCATCCTGGGGCCGCTGCCCGTCGACTACTTGCGGTGGGATCCGGGCAGCATCCTGGACAGCATTCCTGGATTCCGGGACCTGTGGGATAGGGAGGGCGGCGTCCCCGGCACGGCACCAGACAGCAGTTCCGTCCTGCCTTGGGGCTCTGGCTGCAACGCCAATGAGTTGGGCTGGTTGATGCTCGATTCGGACCCTGACAAGTGGCCCGTGGTGGTCTGGCGTCGGCAGATCCGCTACGGCGACTCGCGATGGAAGCTCTTCGACTGCGGCATGGTCGACTTCCTGGTCAGAATGATGCGGGCCGAGTTCGATGACTGCCCGCTTGGCGACGCTTCCCTCTGGGGTGAGACTGCTCCCTTCGTGCACTGGCGCGAGCAGCAGCGACGTTGGCTTGCAGGTCTCGACCCCGAGACTGGCGAGCCGGATCCCATCGTGCAGGACTTTCTTCAGTGGCCGGCGCCCTGACTCAGTCGGTTGCATGGGGCTTGAAGACCTCTGCGCAGGCTGGAAGTTCGCCGTCCTGGCGGTGGGCGAGGGGCAGGAAGAGCGCTGGTCGGACCGTCCACGTGATGCGCATGTCGGCGTGAGTGACTGACACAGTCCACTTCCACGATCTCCGCCACACCGGCAACACCCTGGCCTCGACCGCCGGCGCCAGCACCCGTGAGCTGATGACCCGCATGGGCCACAGCAGGTCGCGCGCCGCGCTGATCTACCAGCACATGACCAGCGACCGTGACCAGGCCATTGCCGATCGCCTCGGAGCGATGATCCGTGAGGGCGGGGAAGAGGCCGCCCCGGACTAGGAATCCGGCCGCCACACGGCCGTAGTGGCACGCGTGTGGCACGCCCCGAACAGACGAAGGGCCAGCGCAGGAGGAAAACCCTCCTGCGCTGGCCCTTTCTCTGTGCCCCCGGCAGGATTCGAACCTGCGACACCCGCTTTAGGAGAGACACAATTGCCTTCCCTGTCTGCGATGGTCTTTCCTTGGATTCACCGTTCCTGCTGGTCAGCGGGGTTCGGTCTTCCGTCCCTCTCCGATATTTCCCCGCCTTTACATGGCCTTCCGTTCCCATGACGTTCCCATGAGGGGTCCTCGGAGGCCCTCTGGGGCTGGGGTGGGGGATTCGGCTGAGACCAGCCGCGGTCGTCGAAACGGTGAGCACCGCAGACCCCTTCGGGGCGCCAAAGGCCGCGCACTGAGGAGGGTGTCGGGGCCCTCGGTCATCTGCAGGGTCGCGCCGCATGGGCCGCCGGGCACAGGAGCGGCCTGAGCTGATCTGCCAGACCAAGGAGCTCAGGACGATGCTGCTTCTGGAGGACACGGGTCAGGAAGCCGATCCGTCGAGGCCGAGGCGGATCACGGCGAGTGCGCCGGCGATCTCGACGGTCATGCCTGTGCGAGACCGGTGACGTCGGCGCCGGTCTCCTCGCAGACCTCCGCCATGGCGTGGATGTAGGAGATCTTGGTTCGGACGTGAGATGGAAGCCGTAGCCGGGTCGCAACAGTTGGACTTGGCGGTGACGATGTAGATGCCCTCGCCGTACTTTCGCGGCGCCGGCCGGTGTTGCTGGCGGTGTTGTCCCGGACCATGTTGCCCGAGCTGAAGTTGCGCAGGAGGAAGGCCTCGTCACCGATCTGTTCGACGGTGAGGTCCTGGACGACGGTGCCCACACGCCGTCCGCCATCACGCCTTTCTGAGCGCCGCGGACGGTGAAACCCGCCAGCCGCCGATGGCTGACGCGGTCCAAGTGGAAGGCACGTTGCCCGCGGCGGTGCCACCGCTGACCCGGACCGCTCGGTGGCACGGGCCAGCACGAACCCGTCGTCGCCGTTGTCCTTGGAGACGGTCCGCTCGACGACGGCGTTGGTGACGAACCGGTGCAGGACCACACCGTGTTCCAGGCTCCCCTGCACTGTGCTGTCGCTGATGCTGACGCCGTTGGCGCCGGAGAGGAACAGTCCGTAGGCGTTGCCCGTGAGGGCGGAGTGCCCGATCTCCGCGGAGACGTACGAGAGGCTGGGCACCGAGAACCGGGTGTCCGGCGTGGCCGGCGAGCCGGCGGGCTGGGCCACCACGCCGCCACTGCCGCCCTTCGCGCTGCGGTGAGTTGGCGGTCCGTCGGATACCCAGGGGTGTGGTTCGGTTCTCCCTTTCCCGCTGCGAACCCGGTCGGGCAAGTCCGGGAGCGGACGGTGTGGGGATCATCGGCGGCGGGTAACGTACGCGCATGCATCCGGAGATACGCGACGAATCCGACAATGAGAAGCTTCCAGCCAGATGCGATGAATGCGGGGCGATGCTGTGTGTCGAGCCGCGGCGCGACGCCTACCCGTATCCGGTTGTCCTGTCGGACTCGTCGGCGGTTGATCTGTTCCATCCTGAGGAGGATGGCCAACGGGTGGGGATGGCCTGCTCCCAGGAGTGCCGACGGGCTCTGGCGAAGAAATTCATGCAGCGTCCGTTCGACTGTGAGGAGCTGTGGGCCGGGAAGCTGAAACGGGCTCTGAGTGCCCACCCTGGGGGGATGAAGCCGCCCGAGCTTCTGGAGGAGACCGGGCTGACCGAGGCTCAGATGAGCGCAGGATTCCAGTGGCTTGCGGAGCGGCGCCGTCCTCCGGCGAGCCAGGAGCCCGACGAGCCGACGAACTGAGCCGGGGTGCACCCCGACAGGGCCATCGGCGGGGGTGACCGAGGCTGGTCTTCGGCCAGGGGAATCCTGCCGGGATCGCGTTCACGCATGCGCCGACAGGGGTTCCGCCTTTCGAGCGAGGAGGTGCCCGAAGCCTCGCCGTCACCGCCGGCACCCGCTCCGGGCAGGAGTCGATGCCAAGGGGCAGGTTGATATCAATGGCGAGAAATCAAACTGAGGGCAGATTTTGAACGCATGTCGGATATCGATGGTTTGCGTGGTCTCTGCGCTTTCGGCTAATGTCCAGACCCTCCGGACGAGATGTCCGGAGACTCTGGATGGCGGGGCCGGCGCGTGGCCGCGGACTGCTTCACGTGGGTCGGTCGTGCATGTCTCCTGAGCCGGACCAATCCCCGTCCAGGCTGAGGAGGCGGCTCCGCCGTCCGAGCCTCCTCGGTGCAACCGGACCGGCGAATTGCTGCTCACTGTCGTCCGGTTGCGCCGACGGAGGCGGAACACGACTGGAGGGGCGAGTACTTGTCCCTTCAACCACGAAATGAAAGGCACTTCTGATGAACATGGACCAGCTCGAGGGCGAGACCGCGGAACTGCTGCCCGGGCGTGAGGCGCTGGGGAGGTTCTCCTTCAACCTCACCAAGCTGTCGACTGTCTCCACGAAGGTCGCGAACCTGGGCGTCCACAACGAGTCCACCGCGGCGAACCAGTTCTCCCCGCTGGCCGTCGCGCAGTCCGCGGCGACCCAGTCGGTCAGCGTCCGGCAGTAGCGCGTGAGTGCTGCGGGGGCAGGATCGCGACGTCCGCCCCCGCAGCACCGCGACAGGCACCACCGACTAGGGGACGCTGCTCAGTGGTTCGGAGCGCGGCTCTTCTTCGCCGCTGTACTTCCTCCCTGCGGCGCGGAAGAGCCGCGCACTCGCTGAAGCGTCACACGCTGTGGAGAAGAGAATGACGCTGCCCGGAGACAACGGCTCCTTCCGAGCCTGGAACGATCACGAAGCACCTCCGCACGACGAACCACCTTGTGCCCAGACGCTCCCGATCCGGTCACCGGAGTCGTTCGCTGCCACGACGCAGGTCATGACGGCGGACCTCTTCACCTCGCTCAGCGCCACGTCCGTGCCCCGGCTCGGTCACGGCCTTGAGACCCTGGGGGAATACCAGGGATCCGGATTCACCGAGCGCAAGTACATCGTCCGCCGGGGGGACGGACAGGTGCTCCTGCTGTCGCGCCTGCTGTATCTCATCGTGTGCTCCGTCGACGGCATCCGTGATGCCGAAGCCATTTCCCACCGGGTCAGCGGCCGATACGGGGCCGAGGTCACCGAGCAGAACGTCGTGTACCTCCTGGACAAGAGGCTCGCTCCGATGGGTGTCACGATGCCATTAGGGGAGTCCTCGGAGGAATCGGAGGAAAGCGCCCCACCCACGTCGGATCTCCTGTTGTCCCTGCGTGGTCACCGGGTCATCTTCCGCGAGGAGCAGGTCGCCCGTATCGCTGCCGCCTTCGCCTGGCTGCACAGGCCGGTGGTGGTGGCTCTGGCGCTCGCCGGCATGGCGGCCATGGACATCTGGCTCTTCGCGATCCACGGCGCCATCACCCCAGTGCTGCAGGTACTCGAGCAACCGCTGTGGATGCTCATCGTGTTCGCTCTCACCGTTGCCTCACTCCTCTTCCACGAGTTCGGGCACGCTTCGGCCTGCCACTACAGCGGTGCGGCCCCCGGCAGGATCGGGTACGGCCTCTATCTCATCTGGCCGTCCATGTACACGGACGTCACCGATGTCTACCGGATCCCGAAATCCGGGAGGCTGCGTACCGGTCTGGGAGGCGTCTACTTCAATGCCGTCTTCATGCTGCTTCTGATGGCCGGCTATCTCCTCACCGGCGAGGCGTTCTTCCTCGCGTCGATCTACCTCGTGCACTTCGAGGTCCTGGAGCAGTTGATGCCGGTGGTGCGGCTCGACGGCTACTACATCCTGGGCGACCTGGCGGGCGTCCCCGACCTGTTCGGCAAGGTCAAGCCGATCCTCCGGAGCATGCTGCCCGGCCGGAATCCCGCCACCCTGGGCCTCAGGCGCTCTGCCCGGACCGTCGTCACCGTCTGGGTGCTGACGATGATTCCGCTGCTGGTGGCCGAGGTGGCGTACGTCCTGTGGAACCTTCCGCGGCTGCTGGCGACCGCGATGCGAAGTCTCAAGAACCAGAGTGTTGGAACGTACCTGGCCTTCAGCGATGGCCATCTGGCCGCCGGAGCGGTCGGAGTCATCGGCACCTTGATGCTCATGTGCCCAATGGCCGGCGGCGCCTATCTCACCTGCCGGGTGGCGGTCCGGCTGTTCCGCGCGGTCGTGAGAGCCACCGAGGGGAAGCCGACGAGGCGCCTCGTGCTGGCCCTCGCGGCCTGCGTCGGCGCCGTGGTCCTCGCCGGCGCGTGGTGGCAGGGGATGACCCCCAAACCGCTTCCCGCGGCAGCTCCCGTGACACCCGCGCTGCAGCCCGCAGTGCCCTGGGTCCATTCCACACAGAGCACGTCCACGGACTCCAAGCCCACCGGCCGCCCCACGCCCTCCCCACCCGGCCGGCACGGCACAGGCGAGCGCCACGGCACGGACTTCCCCGGCGGTCGTGACGCAGCCAGGTCCACACCGCGCTCCGGCACCGCCCCGTCACCCACTCGTCCGGCGAGCACGCCTGCCGCCCCATCGACCCCCACCGGGGCTTCCGCCTCCGGCGTTGCCCACGCCACCCGCACCCCCGCGCACCCGACAGCCAGTTCGTCCGAGAGCGAGATGGCTTCCGTCCTGCCGTCCCCGACGGCATCAGGGCCCGTGGCCGTGTCTCCCTCACCCTCCGGGACGGCGTCGCCGAGTCCCAGTTCCTCGTGACGCCGGCCACCCTCCATCCACAGGAGAGAAACATGCACCACCGCAAACCGCGTACCAGCGTCGTCACCAAAAGGACGATCGGTCTCGGCGTGGTCGCCACCGCCGGCCTCGCCATGACAGCCACGGTGGCCTCGGCCACCACCGGCCCCGGCTTCTCCCACGGTGCCGCTGTCGCGGTGGACATGGCACACAGCCGCGCTGACAGGATGCACGTGAACCAGTTCGACGAAAGTTTCGAGATCCACGAGTACGGTCCGTCTGTCGCCGTGACGGCCAACAATCGCGCGACAGCGGAGTCCGTGGGCTGCTCCCTCGATGCCCCGTGCCGCTCGGTCGCGCTGTCCTTCCAGATCGTCACGACCTCCGGTCGCAATGCCCGGCTGATCAACGCGAGCAACATCAGCCGTTCCGCGAACGGTCACTGCCCCTCGTGTCAGACCTTCGCCGGCGCCTATCAGTTCGTGGTGGCCACCCCGCGGGCATTCAGTCTGGGCCAGGGGGCACGTGCCGAACTCAACAGGATCGACCGTCAGGTCGGACTGCTGAGGGGATCGGGCCTGACCATCTCCCAGATCAAGCGTCGTGCCGACGAACTGGCCGCGCAGGTGAAGACCATCCTCGACCGTGAGGCGCAGCGCGCCCCCCGCGGAAGGGAAGACAGCCCGCTCGCCGACTTCGAGCCGACGGTGACCATGCACCGCCACGTCCGTTAGTTCCCCCCGAGACTCTTGGGGCCGTGCACTGCCGGCGCGGCCCCAAGGACAGTGGAAAACCAACCCGGGAAGTGAGGACCAGTGGGCAATTCGTATGCCGAAAAACTGCGTTGTCGCGCTCTCGAGATGATTTCCGAGGGGGAGTCGGCAGGAGAAGTTGCACGGCAACTCGGCATCTCGGAGCAGACCGTGCGTCGTTGGCGCAACTCCCCCACCCCCGAGTCGGACCTGGTGCGGGCCGGCACCCGGATCAGAGAGCTCGAGGAGGAAGTTCTCGCGTACCGGAAAATCATTGAAGCCATGAAAGAGGTGATGCCCCCAAAAGGCGTTACGAAGTGATTTCCAGGGTCGCTTCCCAGGGTTTTACGACACGCATGCTCGTCACCGTCCTCGACGTGTCCGAATCCGGCTACTACTCCTGGCGAAGCCGTCCTCCATCGATGCGGTCACTAAGACATGGATGGCTGTCCCGGGCGATCCTTGAAATCTATCGTGGTTCCGGTTCGGAATTCGGATACCGCCGTATCCAGGAGGAACTCGGCCACCGTTACGGCATCAACGTCAGTCACGGAACCGTGGAACTCCTCATGGACCGGGCCGGAATCCGAGGCAAAGTGGGACGGCCGCACCATCAGACCCGCCGGCACGCCATCGACGTGTCCAGTCATCGCTGGGTCGTCGATGTGCAGGTCTGCGAGGCGGCCAGGGGACACCTCTATGCAGCAGTCGTCCTGGACACGGCGGTACGCCGACTGGTGAGCTGGAGCACCGCCGGGACGGCCGACTGCGCACTGACCCGTCGTGCCCTCGATGCCGCCATCACCGGCGGCGTCGACATGGGTTCTTCCGCCGACGTCGCGAGCGCCAGGATTCTCGCGTGCACCTTCACCGAACGTGCCGGCCTCCTGGGCTGTGCTCCGGCTTCCGGGGTGAGGGGGGACTGGTACGACCACAGTGTGGTCGAGACCTTCTGGGAAAGGATCCGCCGCGAACTGGAACCCCCGCACCTCTACGCGGAACCACATGCCCTCAGGACGAGACTCCTGGAAATCTTCAAGGATTTCAACGAAAAGCGGACGACCTGATATCTCATCCCGACCTGAGCGATGGTGGACGAATGGACATGAAACCTCCCCTGTCGATTGCTGACGCATCCAGTTCCGGGGCGAACACAGGGGAAAACACGTCGGCGACGCAGGCGCATCGCGTTCTGTTGTACGGTGCTCTGGACGTGGCATGTGTGCCACTCGACGTCGTCGATGTTCAGGCTGTGTTCAAAGTCGCTGAACTTGACTACATCACCGTGCAGGCTGTCATCGCCTGGATAACCGGGAAGAGAACAGTGAAGGTCCCCTCCTGCAGGTGACCTGCAGCGTGTTTTGCAGGGGGCGCCTGAACTCGTTCCTTCTAGTCGGCGCCCTCGGCCCGCAGCAAGGACTCGACGAGGACGGCCACGTGCCGACGGTCCTTCGGGTTCAATTTCTGCACACTCGCGATGAGGATTTCCACCTCTGGATCCGTGATCTCGGGCGCATCCTCGAAGTACAGGTTGACGCCCGCGGCCTCGGCCGCAGCCCGCTTCACCGTTGCCACTGGTATACCCAGTCCTTTGGCCAAACCCTCCAGAGTGGTCATCTGAGGCATCTGCGCCAGCCGTTCCGACGTCGCCAAGTGGTGGACCGTCGAGCGGGAGACGCCGCCGCGGCGAGCTACATCGTTGTAGGACCAGCTGTTCTGATCCAACTTGTGCCTGATCATTTCCTGCAAGGCGTTGGGCACCGCTGGCACTTCCTGTAGATGGAGAAAGGGTCTCTTGTCAATGAGTCTAACGGCCTTACCATTCGGTAGCTCTTGTCTCGAGCCGGATCTGCTCTCACGGGGCGACCGTATGTACCCTCACCGACGATGGGCGTTGCTCGACGTCATCAACAGGGACACTTGATGGTGAGCTGGGTGTCGCCCGGAGCGGCACGGCGCCGGGTGTGCCCGGTTGGCCGGCCAGTTGCCCGATGCCGCTCAGGAAGGGGGGCGGGCCGTTGGGTGTAACGCCGGGTCAGGACGTCGGGCGGGCTGTGCGCTTCGCCCTGGAGGTCAATGCGGCACGGCTCGCCGGGCACAGTCGCTGATCAGCGCACCGAGACCGCGCACACCGTCCGATCGGGCGAGTTCCGTGTCGCTCCGCTCTGCGGACACGCCCCGGCGCGGACCCCGACGGCTCCCCTGATCTCCCGTAATCCATCCGGAACGGCGCGATTCCACAGCCCTGTCATCATGCCCGGTCAACGTCCGACTCACCGCAAAGGGCACGGCCTGCTGGTCACGGCGTCTCGGGGCCGCTCGGCTCGCTGGGGACGCCGTGCCAGTACCGGGTGCCTTGAAGCGCAGCGTGTGCGGGACAGCATCATGGGCAGCCACTGCTGACGCCTCGCCATGGCGCCTTCGCCGTCGTGACGTGGTGACTCAGCCATCAGGAACCCCAGTGGGCGGGTCCTTGAGCAACTGGTGGGCTCAAGAGGGCGGTCAGGCCAGGCGGGGTGCGCAGTGGCCTGGCGACCGAAGTGCCGGCAACTGCCGAAGTGAGTTGCAACAATCGGAGCGCCGCGATGGTGCCACGAGCCGGTGCGTGGCGGCTGTCGGCGGAAGTTGCCCTGGATTCAGAGCCCGTCGGCGCTGGTGCTCCTGCGCCCAGCGCTGAGCTACGTCTTTCAGCCCACGCGCAGTCTCGGCGGGATCAGGAACGATGCGGGACCGTGTCCTGCTTCGCGCATCGGTGCAGGAGCTCCGACAACCATGCGCATGCGATGCAGGAATCATCGGGCCAAGGAAAGTCTGTCATGCGTTCGTTTCTGTCGTGGCGAAACGGGTGAGGCGCAAGTGGCGGAGTGCAGACTGGTTGGATCTGATGAAAATGATGTCGCTCTGGACATGCGTCTGTTGGCGCCGTGTGGAGCCACTGGAGATTGAGTGGCTTTCCTAAGCCGATTGGCCAGCGTGTTGTAATCCACGGAAAGGATCTCGGACTAATGCTGGTAAACGGTGCTCTCCGCAGCGGCGCGGAAGCCGATCAGCTGCTCGGCCGATCTCATTCTCCCCGAGCTGCGGTCCAGTGGGTGTTCGAGGGCCACTGTGACAGTGGAAGTTGAAGAGCGCGCCGATCGCGCGTCCTGGTACCGGACCTGTCGCGGGCGGATAGGCATCCTGTCTTGCGATGCGCGCCGCTGTGGCGGTAGAGCTGACGGTGTGATGCGGGGAGCAGTCGTGGGGCGAGCCCTGTTCCGGTCGACCAGGCCGCGTTGGCCGGTCGTCCAGGTGTTCTCCTCCCTGCTCTCGAGGAATGGGTCGAAAATGACAGGGAGTTACAGATATCCTCATGCGATGCCAGGACAGCAGTTTTAGACTCTTGCTCTGAGGAGAGGGGTTGCAGGTGCTCTTCGTGCAGGGAACGTCAATGACCGCGGTAGTCGCTGGTGTGGTCCGATCGCTCGAGGACCCTCCAAGTGGCGGGACTTTCCACGGGGCCGGCTCCGCCTAACCGTATGACTTGTGGCGAACCGGCCTTCCGCGCGGTAGGACGTGCTTATGCAGCCTGGGCGGGCGGTCGGCCACCCCGGTAGGTGGCACTGGCTGGCCGAGGCTGTTTCGCTCGGCTCTGCGGGACGCATGCCGAGTCCCTCGCGGGTATCTGTCGGCGATTGCCGCATCCGTGCCCCCGTGGGGGACAAGGGTACGGCGAAGCCCTTTCGGCCCGGGCATGGCAGACGCCGTCACTCACTGATGCCGCTGGCCTTCCGTTTGGCTCGACATGTCTTGATCGATGTCAATCGGTGTGGAAGGTCTTCTCGGTATGCAGGGCACGGCGGCCGACTCGGCCCGCAGCAGGCCCACGTCCGGAAGGCGGTTCGGTTCCGGGCCGGGGCGACGGAGAGCCCGTAGGTCCAGGAGGCCCGGATGAGGCGCAGTGGTGGCTCGAGCCACGGCGCCAGTGGCTGTCACCACGCTGCGGCCACCGCCCTTGACGTGGACTTGCGGGTAGCACCCCATGCGTTTTCTCGCACGCTGGGCACGGGCATTTGCCGCTCACCTGATCCCCCTTGATGCCGAGCCGGGCGAAAGTGTGAGGTCAGTCGCCGTTTCGGCCGATGGCTGGAGTAAAAGCGAGATCCTGCCGACTGCCCTTCATTTAAGGTATGTCGTTCGTGTGCGGTTACGCTCACGACGAGAGCCGCCGCCTGGCCCGGGATCCCGGCGTGAAACCGTTGATCGCTTGCCGAAGGAGCGCGTGCCTGCCTGGAGCCGGGACCCGACGCCCGGTCCTGGAAGCGCGCGCTCCTCGTTTGCGGAGGCGTGTCGGTCTGCCGGACGCGCCTCAAGGCATTACTGCAGTCGTGCCGCCCGCAGTCAGGGCACGGTGACGACGGGCGGCACGGACACTGTCGGACTAGCGACGCCAGTAGGGGGAGCAGTCCCAGTCCCAGTCCCAGGCGTAGCGGTGGCGGTAGTGCCAGTACCGGTCCCGGTCGGGGCCCCAGCCGCAGCGGTACCGGTGGTCGTGGCGACGCCAGCGGTCGTCGTGACGACGCCAGTCGCCGGCGCGGTCGTCGTGACGGTGCTCTCGCCAGTCGCTGTCACCACGGAACTCGCGGGATCCGCTGCCGCGCGTGTGAGACGAGCGGTCCCCGTCGAACGAGGAGGCGGCCGAGGCTGCGACGGGTGCGCTCGGCAGCGACGGAGCCGCGATTGCCTGGGCCGAGAGAGGCACCACGACAGTTCCAGTCGCCAAAATAGCGCTTGCTACTGCCTTGGCAATGGTTTTCACATGGTCTCCTTTCGAGTATCAGGGTTGGGTTCAACCCGGTGCTGAATCTGACGTTACATCAAATTGTCTTGCTGTCACGGAGGCTGATTTGGGGCCAATCACGAGTGTTCGGTCGAGCGGGATGAAGAAACGGCTGATCAGCGGCCTTTCTGGTAATCCATGGGGCTCGTGACCAGGGATCGCGCGACACTCGGACAGGCGAATAGAGGGCCCATTCGGATCTGTTTGTCCACCGGCCAGGAAGAGGCGGCAGGGTGGGGCTGTCTATTTAATTGCCCTGTGTTTTTCGGGGTCGCTGAACGTGAAATTGCATCTCTGTGACCGCCGAAGTATTAATTCTGCCCCGACTCTTACGGAGTGAATTCTTGAGAGCGGTTTGCGGGAGCTGCCACGGGCTTGTGTCGCCTGCGCCCCGCCCCCTGCTGGTGTTCGCCGACGCCGTGTCGTCCTGTGGCTGCCTGCTTGGCACCGCAAGAGCCCGATGTGAGGGGGAAGAAAGTGCCCTGGTACGGGATCCTCCGAGGTGAACGGCCATGCCGTCCCTGGTGGGCCCGGAGCGAGCGGCCGGGAGTCGGCCCCGGGCGTATGTCCCGTACCACCCGGCACAGTTGACGGTCTGCCGCGGCCAGTCGGCGCACCTCACCCACCGCTGACGCCGGGACTGCCCGCATCAGCCGTGCCCTGCGCTTCGCCTCGCGCTGCCCCTGGGGACAGACCTGGAGACAGAGGGGGAGGAATCCCTCCCTCTCCGGCGGGAGGCGTGCAGGTCTCACGGATCAGGCCGTCGGCGTCGTTTCGTCGTGACGCCGGCCTCGGCCCCGTTTCTGAGTTCCACGTGTGGAAGGGGTACCCCGATGGGGCAGGATCTTGGGCGTAGAGGGTTCCTCGGACTCACGGCCGCGGGCGTCGCAGGCGCTGCGGTCGCGGCAGGTGGTTTTGCACCTTCGGTCATCTGCGCGGTCACGCTGCTTGGGTCGCGAAGCACTGGAGCGGTCCGAGCCACTCGCGCTCTCAGCTTGGGAAGCGATGGCGCTTGCGTGGGCTCCGTGGCTCTGACCTGTGGAGATGCCGTGTATCGAAGTGGCTGTATCGGTCGGATCGCACCCTTGTTGACCGCCCTGGCCACATCGTGACCGCCGCGGGCCCGGGCACCCGGTCGGTCCCCGTCGGTTTTCGCGGCCCGCGGCCCGCGGCCCGCGGCCCGCAGCCCGCAGGCCCGTGTGACCGGGAACCGGCCATGGAGCCTCGGCCGCGCCGTGATCGCCACGCAGGCAGGAGCGGTGCTTTGCGCCTACGGTGGTGGATGAGGGGCCGGCAAGCCGAACCGGTGTTGGAGGCTGTGATGGAGGAGCGGTTCGTGTGGGTGACGGCGCGTCGTCTTCGGCCGGGCACCCTGGAGGAGTTCGAGCGGGCTTGGCGGCCGGCCCCGTCCCCGCAAGGTCTGCGTCGCGCGTTCGCGTACTGGTCCGAGGACGGGCAGGAGATCACCGGGGTGTCGTTCTGGGATTCCAGGGAGGCATGCGATTCCTGGCGGGGCTCCGAGCCGGAGGCGCAGCGGCGGGCCGCTATGGCCCCGTACGTCGTCGAGGAGCGGGAAAGCTTCTACCGCGGCCGTGAACTCACTCTGCCCCAGCGCTAGTCGCGCGACGGCACGACCTGGGCGCCCAAGCAGCGCTCACTCGGGACCGACCCGATCAGGCGAGATCAGACCCAATCAGACCCACTCGGTCACCCCGGCTCAAACGGGGGTGTTCTGACCTGCGACGGAGCGGGCGATCAAGGGTCGGAGCCGGGTCACACCTTCTTGGCGACGATGGTGTCCGGGAGCAGCTTTTCCAGGTCGTCGACGTCCGAGGTGAAGAGGGTGACCTGTCCCTTCTGTTGTCGCGCGATGACGGCGAGTACCGCGTCGATCGCGTACTTGTGGCCGTGCAACTTGGCGTCAGCCAGGAGTCGGCGTGCCTGGCGGGCCTCGTCCTTGCCGATGTCGACGACCTGGAGCCGGGACAGTACCCAGTCCCAACGCTGTTCGGTGGTTCTGCCGTCGTATGCCTCGACCAGGGTCATCGGGGACGTCACCACCTCGGCCTCTCCTCGTGCCGCGAGGTCGAGCCAGGCGATCATCTTCCGGTCGCCGCGTACCGCGAGGGACAGGGCTTCACAGTCCAGTACGAAGACACGGAGCGGCTGCTGTCGGTGCTCACCGGCTCGCTTCTTCACGCAGCCTCTCCGGCGTTGTGCTTTCCGGTGGTTCGACGCCGCTCGTGTTCGGCGTCGAGTTCCTCCAGCTCGTCGAGCGCTGCCGCATGCTCGTCGTCGGTGACGGGGCCGTGTTCTTCCTGCAGCCAGTCGACCAGTTCCCGGAGCCGGTCCCGGTCGCGCTTGAAGCGCAGCGCCTCGGCGACGTACGCCGACAGGCCCCGCTCTGCCGCGTCCGCGCGGATCTCGTCCAGGAGATCCTCGGGAATCGTCACGGTTACCTTCTTTGTCGCCATACAAGAGACCATACTCCTGGTATCACCCTTCTTACCAGGTCAATGATCGACGCTCGGCGATCAGGCGGCCGTGGCGGGGCGTGGGCTGCCGTGAAAGACCTGGCTGGTGTTCCAGAAGCGGTGGATCACCGCGACGGGGTGGGGCCACGGGGTCCTCCGGCATGCCGGAGGACCCCGTCCAGACAGGTCAGGAACCGATCTCTCGGCGGAGGACGGGGACGCTGCCCCCGAAGGCCGTGAGACCTGCAATCGTGGCGGCCGAGACCTGACGGGTGTCGAGGTAGGTCTCGATGCGGGTCAAGGCGGCGAGTTCAATCCGTCAAAAATGGAGTGCGGTGAGTTGCCGCCAACTTAAAGTCCCAGGTCAAAGGGCTGGTGTGATCGGTTCTCGGGGTACTCGTGCTGGTCGTGGGCGGGAGTCCGCGGAGGAGATCGTCTGTCAGCACGGTTGGGTGGAAGAGAAACGCGATGCAGCAGCGTCTGCGGATGTGCGAGCCTGCTTCCCCGGACGCCGACCGAGAAGACTCTGATGACCCGCGATGACGCCCTCAAGCAGCTCAGCCACATCGCGCGCGAGCGGGCATTCGGTAGGTACGTCGGGTCCGACCGGCTCATCCAGGCAGGGCTTGACGCACTCATTGCCGAGGTCGAGAGTCCCTCCCTCGCCATGTTGGCCGGCCTCCTCCGGAGCGAGGAACCCGAAGCGCCAGCGCTCTTCGACCAGGTACTGGAGGAGCTGGGACTGCTCTTCCAACCGCCCGCCGACCCTTGGGCCGCAAAGTGGGCGATGGCCCACTGGATCGCCAGCCAGATAGCCGACGGAACCCTGGATCCCGCCACCGGCACCCACCTCATCTGGGCAGACATCGCCTACGACCTCGGCTACCCCGAAGAGCTGCAGTCCCTCGTCTCATGCGCTCTCAACCTGGACGAATCGGAGGAGAGCTGGGGAGTCTCCGTCGAGGAGCTCAACAGGGAAGCAATCGAGGCGGCGAAGCAGTTCCTGCGCAAGAGGCCGGCAGCAGAAGCGGGGAGTTGACCGTCCGGCTCTTGCTCACTGCGGTTCGGTCGCCTCCTACGATTCTGTGCATGCTGGATCCCGATCTGTTGGAACGGATCACCGCGCGCCGTGCGGAACTGGACGAACTCGAAGAACGGTTAGCCAAGCAGCTGGCAGATGTACGGGCCGAGTGAGACGAACTCGCCGTCGCCGAAGGTGTCCTTGAGCTGGTGAGCGAGCGGATCGCCAACGAACGCGCCCAGGCTGCGCCGATGCCCGGGTGGCTGGGGTGGCCGTCCCCGCCTCGGCGAGAACCTGACGGGCGATGCGGACGAGCTCTGGCGCGGTTCCGCGATGCCCTGGAGGAATGCGCGCAGATGTGGTCCATCGTCGACGACGTCGAGCGAGCGCAGTGGAAGGCCAAGGAGAAGGCCCTGGCGGCGAAGGCCGCGGCGAAGAAGAAGACGGGCACCGGCTCCGGAGGCCCGTTGGGTTTCACGCAACGCAGCAGGTCACGGCCCTGTACCCGGCAGATTAGGCAGGACGAGTCCACGGATAGGCCACGGTCGACTGAGTACCGCTTTAGGAGTTCGATCCCGCTGCGGTGCATCCGCCTGGAGCGGGGTTCTGAGGTTGCTCGTACATTCCGGCCGTAGTCTCGCTGTCCGCCATCGTTCGGCGTCGTTGATGTCATCTGTGGATGTCAACCCGGGCCTGGGAGGCTTCTCGCACCGATCGGACATTCGAGCGCAGTTCCCTCGTTCCTTCGCACTTCTCCTGGTGCTGCGTGGCCTGCACAATCGGGGCGTCCATGGGCGACGGCACTCCGGGGGGCGATGGTGGCGATCAGTGACGGCGTGTGCCGCTGGTGGGATTCTGCTGGGGCGCGCGCCCTGGTGTTCGTGCTCTGCGCGTCTCTCGTCTTCCATGCCCTGGTGCTGTTCGGGAAAGTCAATTCGGCCGACGACACGTTCGTCGGCGGTGCCTTCAGGCTGTGGGCGGCCATGGCTGCCTTCTCCGTCACGGTGTGGGTCGCTCTGCTCGGCCGGGGCGTCACCACGACTCGCGCCCTGTCCCGGTCGTGGCCCTACGCACGCGGCTGGTGGACGGCCTCGATCGTTTCGTACTGCGTGGTCATGGTGGCCGCCACCGTGACACTCCGCGGCATCACCAGCGGCAACCCCTATGAGGTGCCGATCCATCACTTTCCGGCGCTGATCGGTGTGCTCACGTTGGTCGGCGCGGGCGCGGGCGCGCCCTGGGTGCTGGCCGTGTGGCTTGCGCAGGAGCGGCTGCGGAGGCCCCATCGGTCCAAGCCGAGCGCCTTGAAGCGCACCTGACCGCAGGCGATCCCCGTGCCACCGCCGAGGTCTGGGGAGGTTCGCATGATGCCGAGCAACTGGGCTACCCATGGCCGCCGGTCGACCCGCTGTTCATCTGATCGGCAGGGAGAGGCGGGGTTGGGCCTTCCCGTGCCTTTGGGCATCCACTCGCAACCGCCATCCCCATGGGGAAGCGTGACCGTGCGGGTGGGGAATTACGTGACGCTGATCATGTAGATCGTGGGGAAAACGGTGACCGCTGACACCAGATGAAGCAGCAGACAATGCCACTGGGCCCGCGTCAACGAATGTCCCACTCATCCGCCGGAACGCAGTCATGCACTGTGTACGCCCAGTCCTCGAAGTTGGCGACGAAGAAGACCCTCGACAGGAGGATGTCTCCGGCTCGTTGGGCCCGCACCAACAGCCCGAGCTCTTCCGATATCGGATCGCCCTCGACAGAGATCGTGGGCACGATGCCACGGTCCTCCGCGTATCCATGAAGCTGTTCCGCAAGTTCAGACGGAACCCTGCCGACCATGCGGAGCCCATCGAGGGAGACCTGCGGACCGCACAAGGCGTCAACCGCGACGGCGGCCAGAGCGCCAGACCTCCTGCAGTAGGCCGTGACGGCCTCCTCGTACCGCGGTGCGTCCTTGAAGCGAAAGCCAGCCTGCTGCACCAAAGCACCGTGTGGTCGGGTCATAGATGAATGAGTGCTGACGAAGCCCTGTGCCCCCATCACCGTGGCCACTTCCTCAACGCTCATGCCGAACCGAAGCGGACCGACAGTCTCGAACGGCACAAGGTTCCACTGCGCTCGCTCGGCGTCGTCGACGATGGACCACATCTGCGCGCATTCCTCCAGGGCATCGCGGAACCGCGCTTCGCGGCACGCTGATCAGCGACGACTGTACAACTGCGCTCGCCAGGACCCTGAAGCCTGATGTACCAAAGGAAACAGTGCGGGAGATCGTCAACGTGCTGCTGTACCAGTCCCGCACCGGCTGCCAGTGGGACTACCTGCCACACGTCCTGCCGCCGAGCGGCGCGGTGAAGCACCACTTCTACAAATGGCGTGACGACGGCACTGACCAGGCCATCGACGATCTGCTGCGCTGGCAGGTCCGCGAGAAGAAGGGTCGGTCAGCCGACCCCAGCCCGGTGGTACTCGACAGCCAGAGCCTGCACGCGGCCGCCGGGGTGCCCGCGAAGACGACCCGACGGGACGCGGTAAAAAAAGTGCCAGGCCGCAAGCGCTGCCTGGCCATTGACGTGCTGGGCCTGGTGGTCGCGGTGGTGGTGCCGGCCGCCTCCGCCCACGACAACGCCGTCGGCACCGCCCTGCCGGACCGAACACGGGTTCTCGATCAAGATCCCCCGCGTCCGCCGGGCAGGACGGTTCACTTCGCGGTCGGCGCCGGCGGCTCGGAAGTGGTTCGTGATCTTCTAGCCGATGGCTCCGATGGGGAGGGTCTTCCCGGTGGAGGTGGTGGCACTGATGCCGGTGGCCGTGCCGTCGAGGCGGTAGAGGAGCCCGGCGGGGGTGAGGGCCCAGACGTCGGGTAGGTCGGTGCTGGTCATGCCGGGGCTGCCGTAGAGGTGGGGGTAGTCGGTGGTGGTGAAGCCGCCGGTGGCGTATGCCTGGTCGCCGTCGAGGCTGGCGGCGGAGCTGGCCAGGGTGGACCAGTCGGTGTAGCCGGCGGAGGTGGCGGCGGAGTGGCGGAGCCAGAGGTTGCCCGCTGACGTGCGGAAGAGCATGTCGATGGTGCCGTCGGAGTTGAAGTCGGCGAGGGTGACGAAGTCGCGGCCCGACCAGGCGCTGGCGGAGAGCCGGGTGGCGGTGGCGAAGGAGCCGCCGCTGTAACCGCTGAAGATCCACAGGGCGTCACCGGAGACGGCGAGCAGCTCGGGTTGTTCGTCGCCGTTGGCGTCGCCCATGGACTTGATGTCGGTGAGGGTGGCCGGGTCGGGGGCGTTGGAGGGGAGCTGGATCTCCTGGCGCTGGGAGACGTCGGTGCCGCCGTATCCGTCGCCGGGGTAGAGGTAGAGGCCACCGTCCGGGGTCCGGACGACGAAGTCGGTGATGCCGTCGCCGGGGGCGAAGTCGCCGTTGTGGGTGATCAGGGCGTAGCTGCTCGTGCCGTCCCACCAGTGACCGACGGAGGTGTCGCCGGTGAGCAGGGTGCCCTCGTCGTGGGTGGTGGTGGAGGAGACTGCGTGGGTGCCGGTGTTGGTGATGCTCTCGATGTAGAGCTGCCCGTCCGTGCGGATGGTCGCGAAGTCGGGGACCTGGTCACCGGTGTAGTCGGCGGCGCCGTCGGCCACGGCCTTCGGGGTGACGTAGAAGACGTACTTGTAGGCGTTGGAGGCGTTGCCTGCGGCGTCGTACGCCTTGACGTAGAGGACGTTGGGGCCGGCCAGGGTGGGGCTGCCGGTGACGGTCTTCGAGGTGATGACGGTGGAGCAGGAGACGGTGGTGCCCCCGGTGGTGCCCGAGCTGGAGGAACAGACGTAGTTGGCGTAGCTGGTGCCGTTGAAGGAGTACGCGAACTTCACCACGTCGGTGTCGGTGGTGGAGAAGGTGAAAGCGCCGGAGGTGCCGAAGGTGACGGTGGACCAGATGGTGCCGTTCGCGCTGGTGCCGTCGGCCTTCTTGTCCTCGGGAAAGGCGGTGGAGACGACCGAGGGGGTGGTGGGGATCGAGGTGTTGTAGGTGAAGCGGCAGACCTTGTCGCCGGTGGTGGGGGCCCAGCCGGAGTCGGTTCCGTCGTCGTCCTCGGCCCGCACCCGCCAGGAGTAGTCGTAGCCGTTGGTGAAGTTGGTGCCAGCGATCGACCAGGAGGCGGCGCCGGTGTTGGTGTTCGCGGTCTTCGTGGCGGTCACCTTGGTGGTGGTGCTGTAACCGGTCCGCCAGTACTCGAAGTAGAGGGACGCGAGGTCGCCGTCGGGGTCGGTGGCCTTGGCGGACAGGGTGATCGTGGACTGCTTGCCGATGTTGATGTACGGGCTGGTGGAGGTGTCGCAGGTGCCGGCGGTGATGGCGAGGTTGGTGGGGGTGTTCGGGGCGCGCAGGTAGTCGATGGACAGGGCCGGGGCGTCGCTGCCCTCGGCCTTGAACTTCTTCCAGGTGTAGGGGTCGGTTTCGGCGGCGGAGCCGGAGGCGGAGTTGGCGCGCAGCCCGATGGTGAAGGAGGTCCAGCCTCCGTCGGCCGCGGACTGGGCCAGGGCCTTGATGCTGAAGTTGACGTAGGCGTCGGGGCAGCTGCTGGACTTCCACCCGTGGGCGAAGGACTGCTCGGTGATGAGAGTCTTCCAGGACGGCTGGTTGTTCCAGGTGGTGGACGAGGAGATGCCGCCGGTGTGCCACAGCTCGACCTGGCGGGCCGAGCACGACCAGGAGTGGGTCTCCAGGACCTTGACGGTGGCGGACTTGACGGTGGCGCCCTTGATCGCCTTCTTCAGTTTGAGCCGGAAGAACGAGCGGGCGGTGCCCCAGGTGTCCGACTCGTAGCCGACGCGGGCCTCGGTGGTGCCGGTGTTGTAGTTCGCGCCGTCGAAGAAGCTGGAGGAGGGGTACTTCTTGTAGGCCGTGGTCCAGGCGTCGGTGACGCCGGCGACGGACGGGTCGATGAAGACCGGGTAGACGGTGTCGGGCGAGGCGAGGAGCTTGGTGTCCGCCTGGACGGTGAGGTAGGCCCGGTCGGTCAGGAGGGCCTCGGCGGTGGCGGCGTGGGTGCCGGGGACGGGGCCGGCCAGTCCCGGCAGGGCCAGGGTGTCGGCGGTGGACAGGGCGGCGGGGGAGACGTGGGTGAAGCCGGCGGGTTCGGCACTGGCGGTTTCGGTGCCGCTGTCGTCGTCCGTGCCGGTGTCGGGGGAAGCGGTGGCGGACGTCGATCCGTTGTCCGGGGTGGCCTCCTCCGGGGTGACGGCCTCGTCGTTCTCGCCCTCGATGATGGTCTCGTCGTCCGCCTCGGCCGAGGGCGACGCGCTGGGTTCGGCGCTCTCGGTCTCCTCGTCGGTGGGCGCCGGGTCGTCGCCGATGGTGACGTCAGGCGTGCCCGCGGAATCCCACATCAGGGGAGTGGGGGAGACGGCGACCTCGGTGCCGTCGGAGGTGAGGGCGGTGACGGTGTCGGTGGCCGGGTCGATCTGGAAGGTGAGGTCGGGGGAGCTGAGCCGGTAGGTGAGCTGGGCCAGCGCCTCGTCCGTCGCCGCCTCGGGGGTGTGGACGATCAGTACGTGGGAGAACCCGCTGTCGCGGGCGGTCAGGAGGAGGTCCACGTCGGGAAGGACGTCCTGGTAGAGGGCCTGATCGTCGGTGACGACGGGTTCGGGCAGGGCGCCGGGCCAGGACACGGTCAGTTCGTGTCCGCCGGTGGTGAGGGTGACCAGCTCCGACCAGGTGGTGGGGATGGTGGGGGCCGCCGGGTCCTCCTCGGTGTCCGCCGGGTCCTCGTCGGTGGAAACGGTGCCTGTCTCGTCATAGGCGGTGGCGGTGGTGTACGACGCCTGCCGCGGACCGGCGTAAACGGCTTGGCGCAGCCCTGACTTGACGGCGCCACCGCCGCTGCCGGAGCTGCCGGAGTCGCCGGCGGAGAACACGACCGGAGTGGGAGAGGCCACGGTGGTCCACCCCTTGTCGGTGGCGACCAGGCTGGTGTCGATGTCCTGCCACTTCCCGTCGGCGTTCCTGGCGCGTACGGGCTGCGCGTGGGTGGTGAGGGTGAAGGTTCCGTCGGGGTTGGCGTAGGTGGTCGACGACTCGTCACGCAGCGCGGTCACCTCGACCTTCTTGCCGGTCGCACGCGCCTTGTCCTGGGCGGTGTCCTCGTCCACCGGCTGCACCTTGGCGGCGGGCTTCTCCGGTTCCGCGTCGGGGGAGCCGATATCGGATGCCAGCAGGGTCACGCCCAGAGCGGTCGCCGTGGCCGCGGCGACGAGCGCCACGAGCGGTCTGGTCCGCCGGCGGCCGGTTCTCCTGCTCGGCTGTTCGTCCACAGTGCTCCCCGTCCCCTCACGCACGTATATCGCGGGGAAGTATCACCCCTTTCCCGGAGCGGACTTCGAAGAGCTGCCAAATGCTGTGAGTGGCCTGTGCATGAGTCATTGGCGGATCAGCACTCGACGTGCCCGATGTAAAACGGGCGTAGAGGTGACGAGTTGGGTGAACATGCAGGTCAGGTTGCACCGCTTTACTTGCAATATGCCGAATAAATAATTTTCCTTGGGTTGGGCTTCAATTGTTTCGTGACCTATTCGATATGAAAATTAGCCGCTATTGACCAAGGTTCCACACAGCGTGTAGAAATCGCGCTCGAATCAGTCGTGTTGTGACGCCGCCTGCCCATTCGCCGTGTTGTCGACGGTGTTTGGGGGTTCCGGGATCGTGCGGGTTGAGAGGGCGGGGGCCGCGGTGCGGGGTACTTCCTTGTGGGGGCGCGGGGCGTCGAGAGCATCGAGAGCGAGGCGTGCGCGGGCCCGATGGGCCGTCGTGGCAAGCCTGTTCCTGGCGCTCGTGCTGGGCGCCTCGCCGATGGCCTACGCCCTGCCAAACCCGACCGGCACCCGCACCGGGGTGGACCTGGAGGAGTTGCCCGAGGCCGAGGCGCTGACCGAGGACGAGGCCAAGACGACCTCGCTGGAGTCCATGGAGACGGTGACCTCGACCGCCGTCGACGACTTCCAGGCCCTGTACACCGAACCCATCGAGGGAGGCTCGGCCGCGGCCACGCTGACCGGTCTGGAGGCCGGGGAGCTGGTGGAGGTCACCGCCACCACCGGCACGGTTCCGGTCGAGATCGGCGCGCCGGAGGACGCGACCACCGCGGAGGCCTCGGCTCTTGAGGGTTCCTGGTCGGTGGCGATGGCCTCGGACGCGGAGGCGGACGCGGCCGGCGTGGAGGGCGTGGTCCTGGAGGTCGCGCCGCCCACCACGGCGACGGGCGAGGCGGTCATCGCGCTGGACGCGGCGGACTTCTCCCAGAACTACGGCGCGGAGTGGATGGACCGCCTGGACTTCTGGATGTACCCGTCCTGCTTCCTGACCACCCCCGATGTGGAGGGCTGCTCGGAGCCGACCGCGGTGCCCACCGAGGTGGTCTACGACGAGGTCGCCACCACCATCACCGACACGACCGTCGACGAGGACACCGGGGCGAGCACCACCACCGAGAAGGCGAGCACCGACCTCGCTCCGACGGTCCACGTCACGGTTGACGTGGACGCGCTGGTCGCCGACCCGACCGCCACCACCTCCACCACGACGACGGCCGCCGCGACCGGCACGGGCTCGGTGACCAGCGCCGTCTACAACTCCGCGACCGAGGACACCGGCTCCGGCATCCGCACCATCGCGAGCGCCTCCTCCGGTTCGGGCGCCCTGGTGGGCACCTCCTCCGGGGCCGGCGCGGGCGGTGACTTCGCCGCGACCCCGCTGCCCGCGTCCGGCTCGTGGTCGGCGGGCTCCTCCTCCGGCGCCTTCACCTACTCCTACCCGCTGGCCGGCCCGGCGGTGCCGAACGGCCCGACGCCGAACGTGGCCTTCTCGTACAACTCGCAGTCGGTGGACGGCAAGACCTCCTCGACGAACAACCAGGCGTCCGGCATCGGCGAGGGCTGGTCCTGGGACCCGGGCAGCATCACCCGCACGTACACCTCGTGCATGCTCGACGCGACCACGGGCGCGAACAACAAGGGCAAGACGGCCGCCGACCTCTGCTACGGCACCCAGAACGCGACGCTCACCCTGAACGGCACGACCACCGAACTGGTCTACCAGTCCGGGGTGTGGCGCACCGCGAACGGTGACAACACCAAGATCGAGCTGCTGAAGGACACCACGCTCGCCAACGGCGACGACGACGGCGAGTACTGGCGCATCACCGACACCGCCGGCACCCAGTACTACTACGGGCTGAACCACCTCCCCGGCTGGGCGTCCGGGAAGGACACCACCGACTCGGTGTTCACCGTGCCGGTCGCCTCCAACCACGACGGCGAGCCCGGCTACGACGCCACCTTCAAGAACTCCTTCCAGGACCAGGCCTGGAAGTGGAACCTCGACTACGTCGTCGACGTCAACGGCAACGCCATGTCCCTGTGGTGGGCCTCCGAGACCAACCACTACGCCCAGGCCTTCGACTTCGACGACCCCGTCGCCTACGAGCGCGGCGGCTACCTCAAGCGCATCGACTACGGCCAGCGCGCCGGCACCCTCTACACCGCCGAGCCGCTGGCCCGAATGACCTTCACCGTGGACGAGCGGTGCCTGGCGTCGGAGGCCAAGTGCACCTCCGACCACTTCACCTCCGGCAACTGGTCGGAGAACTACATCTGGTACGACACCCCCGCCGACCTGTACTGCGGCTCCTCGGGCGAGTGCATGACCCCCTCGCCGACCTTCTGGTCCCGCAAGCTGATCACCCAGGTCACCTCCTGCACCCAGCGGGCCCAGGGCGCCTCCCTGACCCCGTACGACTCGGAGACCGGGACCGGCGACCGGCACGCCTGCGCCCTGTCAGGACAGACCAGCACCCCCCTGGCCAAGGTCGACCGGTGGGCGCTGCAGCAGTCCTTCCCCTGGGACAAGACCGCGCACTACACCGCCCTGTGGCTGGAGTCGATCACCAGGACGGGATACGGAGTCGACGGCTCCACCAAGACCCTGAACCCGGTGTCCTTCCACGGCAAGCTCCTGGCGAACCGGATCCCCACCAGCTCCACCGACGACGGCCCCACCTTCGACCGGCTCCGCATCGACACGGTGGTCTCGGAGTACGGCGGCGAGACCCAGGTCACCTACTCCACCCCGACCGACGCGTGCGCCTCGGGCACTGGCTTCCCGGACCCCGACGAGAACCACCTGTTGTGCTACCCGGTGTACTGGCACGCCGACCCGGACCTGGCCGACGAGAAGATCTCCTGGTTCCAGAAGTACGTGGTCAACAAGGTCGTCGAGATGCCGAACATGACCGGCGTCGACGACAAGACCACCAGTTATGCCTACACCACCTTCGGCGACGCGGTCGACGGCGCGCTGTGGGCGTACAACCGGGCCGAGGGCACCCGGAAGAAGACCCGCACCTGGGACCAGTGGCGCGGCTATGTCCGGGTCACCGCCACCGTCGGCACGGACCTCACCGGCTCCAAGGCCACCAAGACCGCCACCCGTTACTTCCGCGGGATGAGCGACGACCTGTACGTCTCCGGCAGCGGGGACAGCGCGGTGTGGAAGACGCGCAACATCACCATGGTGGACGCCGCCGGAGAGACCATCAAGGCGGACCTGGAACCGTACGCGGGCATGGCCGCCGAGGCGCTCGTGTACGCGGACGGATCGTCGAGCGCGGACTGGGTGTCGCGGACGGTCAACATCCCCGACGACCCGACGGTCCTCGCCACCCGCGTCCGGGGCGTCGCCGACACCAACACCAGCCGTGTCATCACCGACGACCCCGACCTGTACGCCTGGCGGGTCACCCTCGACACCACCAAGACCGTCACCAAGTCCTCGGACCCGGACATCAAGGGCACCACCGTCCTGCGCACGGTCTCCACCCAGACCGACTACGACTCCTACGGTCTGCCCACCAAGGCCGTCTCCCACGGCGACCTCGCGGTGACCGGAGACGAGTCCTGCACCTACACCACCTACGCCAACGACACCTCCCTGAACCTGATCGGCCTGGTCTCCACGACGATCACGGTGTCCGGGACGACCTGTGCGACCAGCCTGTCCTCGTCGACCGCGTCGACCCTGCTGTCGGCCTCGAAGATGGCCTACGACGGGGCGAGCGCCGCCTCGACCAGCCAGACCCTGACCAAGGGCCAGGTCACCAAGGTGTGGGACCCCGCCGCGACCGGCACCTCCTGGAACACCCTCCCGGCCTCCACCACGGGCTACGACGAGTACGGGCGGGTGACCTCCTCCAAGGACTACCAGGGCAACGAGGACAAGATCACCTTCACGGCGGACAGCCGCGGGCAGGTGTACGCGGTCACCTCGACCAACGCCAAGGGCCAGTCCTCGACCTCCACCCTGGAGCCGGGCCGCGGGGTCGGCCTGACCGAGGAGGACGTCAACAACAACGTCTCGCACGTCGCCTACGACCCGCTGGGCCGCGTCTGCGCCGCCTGGGAGGCCGGCACCACCCCGAACACCACCTACGGGCCGGTGTGCGAGGAGGACCTGCCCGCCGTCGACGAGGACACCCCCCGGACCTGGGACGAGCAGTCCACCGGCAAGCCGAACGCGACCTTCACCTACAACACCGATCCCAACAAGCCCGTCTCGGTGGTCACTTCCGGCCTCAAGGACAACGGCACCTACACCGACACCACCGTCATCTACGACGGCCTCGGCCGGGTGCGCCAGGAGCAGACCGGCGCGGTCGGCGGCAAGGGCCGCCTGATCACCGACACCCTCTACAACGCCAACGGCCAGATCCGCTCCACCAACAACGCCTACTACACCGACGGCGCCCCCGACACCTCGGTCTTCGCCCCCGCCTCCACCTCGACCATCCCCAACGCCACCCTCTACTCGTACGACGGCCTGGGGCGCACCACCACCATCACGCCCGTCTACAACTCCTACGTCCAGGACGGCACCGACGACGCCGACGGCACGAAGACCGAGAACCGCACCACCACCTACCTCTACAGCCTGGACTACACCACTGTCGTCCAGCCGACCGGCTCGGCCTCCTCCCGCACCTGGGTGGACGCCCTGGGCCGGACCACGCGGATGGACACCTTCTCCTCCAAGTCCGCCGCCGCGTCCGACTCCTTCACCGCCTCCGACTTCACCTCCACCACCTACGGCTACGACGCGCGCGGCGACCGGACCAGCGTCACCGACAGCGCCGGGAACGTCTGGAAGACCACCTACAACGCCCTCGGCCAGGCGCTCACCTCCACCGACCCCGACACCGGCACCACCACCCTCACCTACGACACCCTGGGCAGGGTCGAGACCTCGAAGAACGAGGCCGGTTTCACCACCAGGACGACCTACGACGTCCTGGACCGCCCCACCCTGGTCGAGGACGCCACCACCGGCACGGACCTGCTGTCGTACGCCTATGACGGGCTGATAGCCAACGGGGTGGGCCAGCCGCTGTCGGCCACCCGGTACACCGACGGCAAGGCCTACACGACGAGCATCGGCGGCTACACCACCGACGGCAACCCGGTCTCCAAGACCCTGACCCTGCCGGCGCTCGCGGACGGCCTGACCACGACCGCGGAAGGCTTCTCCACCTCCTACACGACCAACTACACCTACACCGACTCCGGGCAGCTCGCCTCCTACACCACCCCCGCGATGGGCGGCCTGCCCGAGGAGAAGGTCATCGTCCGCTACAACGCGGACGGGCTGCCCGTCTCCACCTCCGGCACCGACTGGTACACCTCCCAGACCACCTACAGCGTCTACGGGGAGGTCCTGCGTACCACCACCGGCGAGCAGGGCTCACGGGTGTGGACGACCAACCTCTTCGACGAGGCGACCGGACAGGTCGAACAGACCCTGGTGGACCGCGAGTCGACCTCGAACACGACCTCGGGCCTCACCGGAACCCGGGTCAACGCCCGCGACTACGTCTATGACGTGTCGGGCAACATCACCTCCACCACCGACACCTACGCGGCCGTCATGGACCGCCAGTGCTTCACCTACGACGGGATCGGCCAGCTCACCGCGGCCTGGACGAACAAGAGCACCGCCGAGTGCACGGTGCCGGTCGCCGCCGACGGCACGGTGAACGTGACCGCCGACAACGCCGGTTACTGGCAGTCGTACACCTACGACGAACTGGGCAACCGCAAGACCCTGAACACCCACAACGCCAAGGTGTCCTTCCTCTTGGACGGCTCGGTGAACACCGCGGCCGACTCCACCACCACCTACGCCTACGGCACCGAGGACGCCACTTCGGGCTCGGGGGTGGCCCAGCCGCACACCCTGACCTCGATGGAGTCGGTCTACACCAACGCGGCGGGCTCGAAGATGACCGAGGCCTCCACCCTGGTCTCCGACGAGCTGGGGCAGACCACCTCCCGGACGATCGGCGGGAACGAGCAGGCGATCGCCTGGACCTGGGACGGCAAGGCCGAGTCGGTCTCCGGCTTCGGAGCCGGCGGCAAGGGCGCCTACACCTCGGGGCTGAACTCGGGCCTGTGCCTGGACCTCTCCTCGGGGAACACCACCGCCGGCACCGCGATCCAGCTGTATCCCTGCAACAGCACCAAGGCCCAGCAGTTCCGGGTCGAGGACGCGGACACCACCGACACCACCACCAAGGGCGCGCTCAAGGTGTCGGGGGTGTGCGTACAGCCCTCGGGGAAGGCCACCACGGCCGGTACCGCGATCGTCGTCGCCGCCTGCGACAACACCACCGCCCAGCAGTGGACGGTCACCTCCACCGGGGCCCTGAAGTACGCGGCCACCTCGATGTGCCTGGTCTCCCCGTCGAACTCCACGACCACCGGAGTCGACCTGGTGCTGGGCACCTGCGACGGTTCGACGGCCCAGGCCTGGACCCCGGCGGACGAGACCTCGTACGTCTACGACGCGTTCGGCAACCGGATCATCTCCACCACCTCGGGCGACCGCACCCTCTACCTGGACGACACCACGCTGTCGCTGCGCACCACGGGCGCGGTCGCCTATGTCGAGCGTTCCTACGCCCAGCCCGGCGCCCCCACCGTGATCCGCCGGGGCACCGGCGAGGCCAACCTGTACGCCCTGGTCACCGACCATCACGGCACCCCGATGGCCGAGATCCAGCTGACCACCGGCAACCAGACCCGCTTCTCCCGCCTCGACCCGTTCGGCAATGAGCGGACCGAGAACACCAACTGGCTGTCCAAGACCGGCTATGTCGGAGGCACCGACGACAACACCACGGGCCTGACCCACCTGGGCGCCCGCGAATACGACCCGACAACGGGCCGGTTCCTCTCCGCCGACCCGGTGCTCGACCTCACCGACCCGCTCCAGGCCAACGGCTACACCTACTCCAACAACAACCCGGTCACGCACGCCGACCCGACAGGCCTGACCTCGACGGCCTCCTCCTTCGACGCGGCGGAGGCGGCGCTGGACGCGCAGATCGCGGCCCAGGAGAAGATCCTCTCCCAGTCGGTCACGGACATCGTGCGGACGTACGGCTGGGCCCTGTTCAAGGAGTTCATCGGCTGGAACGACGTCGTGGGCTGCTTCACCCAGGGCGACCTGTGGGCCTGCGGCTCCCTGCTCCTGGACGCCATCCCGTGGACGAAGGTCTTCAAGCTCGCGGCCAAGGTCATCAAGGTCGTCGACCGGATCGTCAGCGGCATCCGGGCCCTGAACAAGGCCAAGGACGTCGCGCGCAAGACCATCGCCTCGCTGAAGGCCGCGAAGGCCGCCATCAAGCGGGCCAAGGCCGAGGCGAAACGCAAGGCGGCCGAGGCGCTGAAGAAGGCCAAGGAGAAGGCCCTGGCGGCGAAGGCCGCGGCGAAACGGAAGACCAACACCGGCTCCAAGGGCACGGCCGGCAAGGCCACCCAGACCGACGCCGCGGCCAAGGCCAGGACCAACGACGCAAAGAGGGCCAAGGACAACCACGCCGACGGCGGGGACAGCGCGGACGCCGACGACGCCGGTCCGGCCACGTCCTGCTCGACGCAAGAAGCCCACAGCTTCCTGCCTGGCACCAAGGTGTTGATGGCGGACGGCACGACGAAGCCGATCGAGAAGGTCAAAAACGGCGACAAGCTGGCCGCCAACGACCCCGAGGCCTCGACGACCGCAGGCACCGAGACCGCCACGGCCACCATCACCACCTACCACGACAAGGACTTCACCGTCCTGACCGTGAAAGCGGCCAACGGCACCCTCTCGAAGCTGACGACCACCGACACCCACCCCTTCTGGGTCACCGACCCCGCCGCCGATCCCACCGACGGCACCTGGGTGGAAGGCGGCGACCTCAAGTCCGGCCAGTGGCTCCAGACCAGCGCCGGCACCCACGTCCAGATCACCGCGATCACCCGCTACACCAAGACCCAGGTCAC
The DNA here is from genome assembly GCF_044763345.1 of Streptomyces sp. NPDC096132. Lineage (NCBI taxonomy): Bacteria > Bacillati > Actinomycetota > Actinomycetes > Kitasatosporales > Streptomycetaceae > Streptomyces > Streptomyces sp. NPDC096132. Next base: position 3,320 of record NZ_JBIWGA010000054.1, on the reverse strand, counting down.
CCACGACCTCACCGTCAGCGACGTCCACACGTACTATGTGCTGGCCGGGGCCACGCCGGTCCTCGTCCACAACTGCGGTGTAGCGCGATTCGAGGTCGACAGCAATGGCGTTGTCACGGATACACAGACGGCAATGCCGACTCAAAGGTATAACCGGCAGCGTGACTACGGTGGTGCTCAAACAACCTCTCCTGCTGGGCAAGCAGCCCGTTCGGCGGCGACCGGACAAGAGTGTCCGGAGTGTGGCAACATCATGCAGCCGGGGACAAGGAATGCGCCGGTTCCCGAGCATGACCCGCCGCTCGTTCTCCACTATTACTTCCATGGAGGGTGGCAGATGACGGATACCGAGCGGCGCGCATATGCGCAAGTCGGAATCAATGGCGCGGCCTGCCTTGCATGCCAAAAGAGCCAAGGTGCGGTCATGGCGAGAATATCTCGGAAAATCGCCAAAGCGTTCGGGATGAGGTAATGGGACACTCGGAAGTGGTACACGAGGCGCTGCGACGGCATCTGGATACTAGCTGGCCCGATCGCGATCACGACGAGTTCCGATGGACGCTCGGCCCGATTGAGGAAGCGCTGCCTGGCTTCGTAGTGCACAGGGTCTCACCTCTTGGGCCAGGTGATTCGTACATCTATCTGTCGACTGGTGCTTTCGGTGTCAGCGATGAGTCATTGCGGGAATTCTTCATCATGTCGCCCACAGAGTCTCCGCGTCATGTTGAGACTCTCGCGATGGTCGCCCACTATCACAGTTTCCCGCAACATCGCTTGAATCACGGATCCGTGCTGGATATTGGACGGCCGTGGATGGAGGGTTCCGAAAACCGTCATCTTCTTGTGTCCTGGCCGTACAGCTTGGACCGGAGGGCGGCTGTCTGTATGGCGGACGGAAAAGAGATCACCTACCTTTGGCTAATTCCGATCTCTGCTGAAGAGGCGAGGTTCGCGAGAGATTTCGGGACTGAAGCACTGGAGGAGCGTCTCGAAGATTCAGGGGTTAATCTCCTGGATCCGTTGCGCGTCTCGACTGTCTAGCGTAATTCCGCTCCTGGAAATTTTGGCGGGCGCGTCGATAGTTGACCGGTCCAATAAATGGATCTGATCCGAATACCCGGGTAAGTCAAAGCAGCCTCGCCAGTGATCAATCCTTGGCGGGGCTGCTGCGTGCCTTGGCGGCAGTAGTTGACGGCAACGTCAGCAGACGGGGGCGGCGCAGGGCGTCGTTGCTGGCGACCGTCTTGGTGATCACCGGGGTGCTGAGGGCGGTGCCGAGGGCGTCGATGGCGTCTCGCTGGAGGCGGAGTCTGACGTGGGCGCAGGCGGTGACGGTGACACCGATGTGGGCGTGGCCGAGGGGTTCCTTGATCACGATGAGTTCGACGGCTGCTCTGGGTGGCCTCGCGGCAGAGCTGCGACACGGGGTGGGTGCGACACCGGACGGGTGTCCCCGACCCCCGGCGGCGTCGTGATCCAGACGGTACCAGCGCCAGCTAGTGCTCTGACCGGGAAGGTTCGCCGGGGTGGCCGTCCGAGCGGTTGGATGCACAGTGACGTTCCGTTCCAACTGCTGGGGGTGCGGTGGCAGAGCCTGTCCGTGTGCGCAGACTGACTGACCAGGAGGGGCAGAAGCTGCAGCAGATCGTGCGCCGGGGCAGCACCAGTTCGGTGCGCTACCGGCGCGCGATGATGCTGCTGGCCTCGGCCGGAGGCAACCGGGTGCCGGTGATCGCGAAGCTGGTGCAGGCCGATGAGGACACGGTGCGCGATGTGATCCACCGGTTCAACGAGATCGGCCTGGCCTGTTTGGACCCTCGGTGGGCGGGAGGCCGTCCCCGCCTGCTCAGCCCTGACGATGAGGACTTCGTCGTGCAGACGGCCACCACCCGCCCGACCAAGCTCGGGCAGCCCTTCACCCGCTGGTCCATCCGCAAACTCGCCTCCTACTTGCGGAAAGTTCACGGCCGTGTCATCCGGATCGGCCGCGAGGCGTTACGGTGCCTACTCGCCCGCCGCGGCGTCACCTTCCAGCGGACCAAGACGTGGAAGGAGTCGCCCGATCCGGAGCGCGACGCCAAGCTGGACCGCATCGAGGAGGTGCTGGAGCGTTTCCCGGACCGCGTCTTCGCGTTCGACGAGTTCGGACCGCTCGGCGTCCGGCCCACCTCAGGGTCGTGCTGGGCCGAGCAAGGCCGGCCCGAGCGGCATCCCGCGACCTACCACCGCACCCACGGGGTCCGCTACTTCCACGGGTGCTACTCGATCGGCGACGACACCCTGTGGGGGGTCAACCACCGCAAGAAGGGTGCCGCGAACACCCTGGTCGCACTGAAGTCGATCCGGGCGGCCCGGCCCGACGCTGCCCGATCTACGTGATCCTCGACAACCTGTCCGCCCACAAAGGTGCCGACATCCGTCGCTGGGCGAAGAAGAACAAGGTCAACCTGTGCTTCACCCCGACCTACGCGTCCTGGGCCAATCCGATCGAGGCACACTTCGGACCACTGCGGCAGTTCACCATCGCCAACTCCAACCACCGCAGCCACACCGCCCAGACGCGGGCCCTCCACGCCCACCTGCGCTGGCGCAACGCCAACACCCGCCACCCCGAGCTGCTCGCCGCCCAGCGCCGCGAGCGCGCCCGGATCCGCAGCGAGAAAGGCATCCGCTGGGGCGGGCGCCCTCTCGCCCCAGCTGCCTGAAGTTACCGGCTGGCCCAACGGAACTGCTCGTCCGGCTCCTCCCGCCGCTCCAGCACTCCCGCCGCGACCAGCTGGAGAAGCACCTCGTGGAGAGCATTGCCCAACGGGTTGTCCGTCCAGAACACAGCCTTGACCCTCGTGAACGACTCGGACTCAGCGAAGATCCCCAGGCAGGACCCCACCAGGAACGCGGCGCCGTCCCAGTCCATCCACTCGGCCAACCGCTCAGAAAGATCCACAAAGCGATCCTGCCAGCACGACGTCAGACCCGGCGAACCTTCCCGGTCACAGCACTAGTGAGAGATCGTCGCCTTTTCGGGCGTGCGTATGCCTGCCAGGAGGTGGGCGAGGACGGTGGGGGTCGTGGTGAGGACCGTGGTGGGGTCGTCGGAACCGTGGGATTATGTGACCAGGGTGTGGAAAAAGGACGAGTGGGGCGAAGTTGACTTCGACTGCGATGACCCCATCTGGGAGAGGTGAGCAAATGGGTCGGTGCTCATGAGTGAGGGTGGGTCGGCTAACAGCGCCTAACAGAATGGGCCCTGCGGGCTGACCTACAGAGATCCCGGTTTGCCGTCGGCGACGAACCGCATCAGGGATTGCTCCAGCAGTTCC
>NZ_JBIWGA010000053.1:0-35504 GCF_044763345.1 Streptomyces sp. NPDC096132 | reverse complement strand
GGGGGGGGGGCCGGCCGGGGGGGTGCCGGGGGGGGGGGGGGGGGCACCCCCCGCCCGCGCCTCTGCCACGGAGAGGTCCTCGCTTCTGCCACGGGGAGGACCTCCCCGCGTCACACCCGGTGCCGGGCGTCGAAGTGGGCGGATTGTGTGGTCAGTTTGGCGAGCAGGTCGATGAGGGTGTGCAGTTCGTCCTCACTGAGCGAGCCTGCCCATTCCTGTTCGCGCTCGTTGTGCGCCCGGAAGGCGGACGTGATCGCCTCCCGGCCGGCATCGGTGAGGCGGAGCTGGACCGCGCGTCCGTCGTAGGGCGCGCGCTCCTTGCTGACCAGGCCGTCCTTCTCCAGCGTGGCCACCAGGGCCGACACGGCCGCGCGGCTCATGCCGGACAGCTCCGCGACCTTCTTCGCCTCGGCCGGCCCCGCGAGCCAGATCGCGAACAGCACCCGGAAGCCGGGCCACGACCAGCCGCGCGGCCGGTGCACGGTCGACTCCAGGTCGTACACGAGCATGTTGGCGGCCCGGTGGAGCGTGAGCACCATGCGCATCGCGAGCGGATCGACACCTGGCAGTTCCCGGCCGGCCCGCTCGACGGCGTGGTCGATGAACGACCAGAAGTGCAGATGCTCGGCGTCGGGCTGTTCCTGGGTCACACCCGGAGTGTAGGCTCCCCAAATAATAAAAGCTTTGATTACAAGCTTTGATCTGGATATCTGCCGCTCTGTTCCCCCGCCCCACGGAGCCCCTTCATGTCCCGAACCCTCGGCCCGCCCGGTCCGGGTGCTCTGCGCGCCTGCATGGCACGGTTCACCACCGGCGTCACCGTGGTGACGTACGACGGTGACGACGGTCCGCGCGGCGCCACGATGAACTCGTTCACGTCCGTCTCGGCCGACCCGCCCCTGGTCCTGATCAGCGTCGCCCGCCGGGCCCGCTGCCACGGCCAACTCCTCGGCCGCCCCTTCTGCGTCAACATCCTCGGCGCCGAACAGGAGCCGCTGGCACGGCAGTTCGCCGGCCTCCAGGGCGCCGCCGAACCCCGCTGGGCACCCGACGCCCGCGTCCCCCGCCTCGACAACCCGCTCGCCTGGATCGAGTGCGAGCCCTGGCAGTCCTACGACGGCGGCGACCACACCCTCCTCGTCGGCCGCGTCACCGACCTCGGCCATCGCGACGGCGATGCCCTCACCTACGTCTGGAGCCGCTTCGGCGCCGCCACCGAGTCGGCCGACGGCATCGAACACCTCATCTGACGCCCCCGATCCCGCTGTTCACACCCTCAGGAGAACCAGCGCCATGCCCGCACGCACCGGCAAGGAATACCTCGAACGGCTCGCCACGTCCCGCCCTACCGTCCACATCCAGGGCGTGACCCTCACCGGCGGCGTCCAGGACCACCCCGCCTTCCGCAACGTGGTGCGCACCTACGCCGAGTTGTACGACCTCCAGCACTCCGACGAGCACCGGGACACCCTCACCTACACCTCCCCCACCTCCGGCGAGCCCGTCGGCACCTCCTTCCTCACCCCGAGGACGCCGGAGGACCTGGTCAAGCGCCGCCAGGCGTTCAAGGTGTGGGCCGACCACAGCAACGGCATGCTCGGCCGCACCGGCGACTACATGAACAGCTCCCTGATGGCGCTCGCCTCGGCCGCGGACTGGTTCGCCCAGGCCAACCCCGAGTTCGGCGAGAACATCCGGCGCTACTACGAGAAGGTCCGCGAAGAGGATCTGCTGTGCACCCACACGCTGATCCCGCCGCAGGTCAACCGCGCGGTGGCGGGCACCCAGCAGGCGGGCGGCAAGCTCGCCGCGCGCATCGTGAGGGAGGACGACAACGGCGTCGTCATCCGCGGCGCACGCATGCTCGCCACCATCGCGCCCTTCGCCGACGAGATGCTCGTCTTCCCCTCCACCGTGCTGCGCGGCACCCCCGAGGACAAGCCGTACTCCTTCGCCTTCGCCGTCCCCAACGACACCCCGGGCCTGCGCTACGTCGCCCGCGAGCCCCTCGACTACGACCGCCCCCGCCACGACCACCCTCTCGCCTCCCGTTTCGAGGAGTCGGACTGTGTCGTGGTCTTCGACGATGTGCATGTGCCCTACGAGCGGTGCTTCGCCCTGGGCGACGCCGAGTTGTGCAACGGCTTCTACGCGCAGACCTCGTCCGTGGTGCACATGACCCACCAGGTCGTCACGCGCACGACCGCCAAGACCGAGTACATCCTCGGCCTGGTGTCGCTGCTGACCGAGGCGATCGGCATCGAGCAGTTCCAGCACGTCCAGGAGGACATCGCCGAGATCATCGCCGCGCTGGAGATGCTGCGCGCCTTCCTGCGCGCCGCCGAGGTGGACGCCGAGGTCAACGAGTACGGGGTGCTCACCCCGGCCTTCGCCCCGCTCAACGCGGCCCGCAACCTCTATCCGAAGCTCTACCAGCGCTTCCCGCAGATCCTGCGGAAACTGGGGGCGTCCGGGCTGATGGCGACTCCGACGGAGCTCGACATCGACGGGCCCGCCGCCGACGACATCGAAGCCTACCTGCAGTCCGCGACCCTGACCGGCCCCGAGCGGGTCAAGCTCTTCCGGCTGGTGTGGGACACCTGCGTCTCGGCCTTCTCCAGCCGCCAGGCGCTGTACGAGTACTACTTCTTCGGCGACCCGGTCCGCATGGCCGGCGCGTATGTGAAGTCCTACGACCGCGATCCGTACAAGGCCAGGGTGCAGGCGTTCCTCGACCGCTCCTGACGCGGAACGAAACAAAGGCGTGGCGGGTCCATCGGGCCCGCCACGCCTTTGTGCTGAGTGTCCGTCAGCAGCCGCAGCTCGCCGCGCGCGGGGTGGCGGCGGCCAGTGCCATCGCAGTGGTGGCGGTGCCGGTGGACTCCTGGTCCAGCAGGATGCGGCCGTTGACCATGTCCTTCATGACCTTCATGAACAACTGCGTGTCGGAGGTGCCGACGACGAACGGGTTGTCGGCGCTGTCCGGCGCACCGCGCAGCTCCTCCAGGCGCTCCAGGCCGTGGTCGCAGAACGCGTGGTTGCTCAGTTCGACGTCCACCGCGGCCCGCTTCATCCGGGAGCTGAAGCTCTGGGCGGAGGAGAGGTAGGTCTGCTTGTCCGCGGTGGCGGTCGGCAGGCCGGTCCCGCCCCACAGCATCGCGGTGTGGGCGGTGCCCTGCCAGTGGACGGGGAAGATCGGGGAGACGCTGCCGGGTGTGTGGCCCGGCGTGTAGTGGAGCGTGATGGTGGTGTCGCCCAGGGTCAGTTCCTGGCCGTCGGTGATGTCGATGTCGCGGGTGGGCGCGTTGGCCGGCTTGCTCGCGGCGAGCGTGTCCCAGTCGGCCGGCGCCATCATGACGCGGGCGCCGTACGTGTCGGCGAGGTACTGGGCGCCGCCGAAGTGGTCGCCGTGGCCGTGGGTGACGACGACGTACTTGATCGTCGCCGGGTCGGCTCCCAGGGCTTTGAGGCCCGGCACGAGGGTCTGCTGGGCGTCGGTGGGCGAGGTCAGGGCGTCGATGAGGATGATGCCGTCCGAGGTGAGGATCGCCGTGGCGGACACCCAGCCGACGCTCACCACCGCGACGTCGTCGAATATCTTCAGCGGCTCGGGCGCGGTGGGACGCGGCACGGTGAAGCCGGAAGCGAGCGCGGCGACGAGGTCGGTGAGGATGGGGTTGTCACCGCACCGTTCGGCAGCCCGGTCGAAGTAGTCCTGTGCGGTGGAGGCGGCCGCGGCGTCCGCGGCACCGGCGAACTGCCCGCGCATCAGCGTGCCCGCGCCGACGGTGACCGCCGCGGCGGTGCCGAACTGCCAGAAGCGGCGCCGCGTGAGGGACCTGTGGCGGGGGCCCTGGGTCGTGCCGGTCGTCGGGTCGTTCATGGGGGGAGCTCCTTGCGATCGGGGACGGGGAGACAGGGGACGGGGACTGTTTTCGGGATGCCGAAGAGGTCCCCCCGGCCTGTCGGCCGGGGGGACAGATGATAGGTCAACTAGCTATGGGGCCAGCGAGTCAGCGGTGCCTCAGGCGTTGACGGTGGCCTGCTCGTCCTGCTGGTCCGTCACGGCGTCGCCGAGCGGGACGTCCTTGCGCTCCTTCACGAAGAAGGACGTGGCGAGGCCCACGACGGTGACGGCGGTGAGGTAGACGGCGACGGAGTAGACGGTGCCGGTGCTGGTCTGGAGGGCCTCGGCGATCATGGGGGCGAAGGCGCCACCGAGGACGGCTCCGATGGCGTACGACAGCGCGGCACCGCTGTAGCGGACGGCGGTGGGGTACATCTCCGAGAACAGGGCGGCCTGCGGGCCGTAGGTCAGGCCCAGACCGACGCTGTACAGGACGAGGGCCAGGACGATCAGGCCGGGCTTGGCCGTGTTGAGCAGGGCGAAGAAGGGGAACATCCAGGCGAGCTGGATGACGAAGCCGATCTGGTAGACGCGGATGCGGCCGATCTTGTCGGACAGGATGCCGCCGATCATGGTGCTGGTCAGCCAGACGGCGGCGGCGACCATGACGCAGATCAGGATGGTCGTCTTGTCCATCTGGAGGTGGTTCACCGAGTAGGCCTGGACGTAACCGCCGGTGGTCATGTAGCCGACGGCGTTGTTGGCGGCGAAGAGCAGCGCACCGCCGATGACGAGCGGCCAGTGGCTCTTGAACAGCGCGGCCAGCGGGGTCTTCGCGTCGTTGCCGGTCTTCTTCAGCTCCCGGTAGACGGGGCTCTCCTCGACCTTGCGGCGGATGATGAAGCCGGCGGCGACCAGGCCGACGCTGAGCAGGAAGGGGATGCGCCAGCCCCAGGCCAGGAACTGCTCGTCGCTGGTGAGGGCGGTGATCAGGGCCAGGACGCCGTTGGCCAGCAGCAGGCCGAGAGGGGCGCCGAGCTGGGGGAAGGCGCCGAAGCGGCCGCGCTTGCCGGTGGGTGCGTGTTCCACCGCGATCAGGGCGGCTCCGCCCCACTCGCCACCGGCGGACAGGCCCTGCAGGATGCGCAGGAAGACCAGGATGATCGGGGCGGCCATGCCGATGGAGTCCCGGGTGGGCACCAGGCCGATGAGGGTCGTGGCGGCGCCCATCAGCACCAGGGTGGCGATCAGCATGGCGCGGCGGCCGAGCCGGTCACCGAGGTGGCCGGCGAGGGCCGCGCCGACCGGCCGGAAGAAGAAGCTGATGCCGATGGTGGCGAAGGAGATGATCATCGAGTCTTCGCCGAAACCCTGGAAGAACAGCTGGTTGAAGACCAGGCCGGTGCTCAGGGCGTAGATGAAGAAGTCGTACCACTCGATGGTGGTGCCCGCCATGGCGGCGAGCGCGACCGTGCGGTGCTGGCGGCCGAGTGCCGTTGAGGGTTGGGACATGGCACGTCCGATTCGTAGTCGGGTCATCGTTGGCCCGGAGCGGAAGGGTGAGCGGATGGGGGGTGGGGACAGAGGGTGGGGGTGGCCGTGCGGGCGCCCGGGGTCGGGGCGTGGGGCCGCAGGGAGGGGTCAGACGGCGTAGTCGGGGGCGATGCGGTCGATGCGACGGCGCAGCGCGGTGAAGAGGGTCCGGCCCGCCTGTGTGCGGTCGCCCATCTGGAAGGATTCCCTGGTCGAGCGCACGGCCGCGTCCAGAGTCACCGGCATGAGCGGCTCGCCGGACGACTGGGCGGCGAGCTGGATCTCGCAGGCCCGCTGCAGCGTCCACAGCGCGGAGAACGCGGCGGGCAGCGTCGGGCCGAGCGCAAGGAGACCATGGTTGCGCAGGATCATCAAGTTCCGCTCGCCGAGGTTGGCCACGAGGCGCGGCTTCTCCTCCGGGTCGACGGTGACGCCCTCGAAGTCGTGGTACGAGACCATGTCGTGCAACTGGGCGGCGTAGAAGTTGTCCGGGTCCAGCCCGCTGCGCAGGCAGGCGACGCCGGTGCCGGCGGTGGTGTGGGTGTGCATGATGGCGTGCGCGTCGGGCCGGTTGGCGTGGATCACCGAGTGGATCAGCAGACCCGCCTCGTTGATGGGCCATTCCGAGTCGGACAGGATGTTCCCGTCGAGGTCGATCTTCACCAGGTTCGAGGCGGTGACCTCGTCGTACATCAGGCCGAACGGGTTGATCAAGAGGTGCCCGTCCTCGCCGGGCACCCGCACGGTGATGTGGTTGAAGACCATTTCGACCCAGCCCAGGTGGTCGAAGATCCGGTAGCACGCGGCCAGTTCGAGCCGCGCCTGCCACTCCGCGTCACTCATGCCCACGGGCTTTGTCGTACGCGTCCGGGTGTCCAGAACGGTCACTGCTGTGCTCCTTGATTGCTTCACGGGCCTCGCCGCTGTGAAGAGGCGTGCCTCGGTGTCCAGGAGCATGGGCGTGCGAGTACCCGACAGCCAATGTCGAGACATCCATGAAAAGTCATCGCTCACTGTTTGATCCGACATCAGGCCTGCGTCAGTGCAGCCAATTCAAGGGTCAGCAGCAGGCGCCGAGTGGGGTCGGCAAGGGAAATCCCGAACAGCTGCTCGGCTCGCCGCAGCCGCAGCCGCAGCGTGTTCTGGTGGATGTGCAGTTCGCCGCTGGCCGCGACGACATCACCGAAATGCCGGAGATACGCGAGCAGCGTGGCCGTGTACTCGGTGTCGTGCTCGGCGTCGTGCGCCCGCAGGCGTTCGGCGATGCCGGTGCGCAGTCCGGCGTCCCCGCGCACGGCGCCGACGAGCCGCCGCAGCACCAGCTCCGGCCTCAGGTCCTCGGTGCGGTAGGCGCCCGGATCCGCGCACTGTTCCCGTAGGTGGTCCAGCGCCGCGTCGATGTCACGACGGGCTCTGAACAGCGGGGAGAGCGCGCCCACGGTCGGTGAGCTGACGGCGACGAACGAGCGGTGCAGGCTGTGCCGGGCCCGGTCCAGGAGGTGGTCGAGGAGCACGCCCGTGGAGACGGGGCCGGCGCCCGCGGTGGGCAGCAGGACGTAGACGCGATCGCCGAGCAGCGCGGCAGCCGGCTCGTAGCCGAGGGAGCGACCGTCGAGGACGGTGAGATCCACAAGCCGCAGCAGCGCGGCGCGGCGCCGGGCCGCGGCACCGGCGTCGGACGCCTCGTCGCCCTCTCGTACGACCTCGCTCATGCCGACCAGCACGCCGGGAAGGCAGACGCCGTCGGGCAGATCGCTCTGCGCCGACCGGCCCTCCAGCACGGAACGCAGCGCCCGGTCACGGCTCTCCTGCTCCGCGTCCACCTGACGGCGCAGCGCCAGCATGTGCAGAGCCGCGACCCGGGCCGCCTCCTGGAGGGTGGGTCCGCACTCGGGCAGCGGGGCGTCGTCGGGAAACGCGACCCACAGGGAACCGAGCACGTCCTCGCCCGCGCGGATGACCACCGCCATGCGCGGCTGGTTCCCGGGCCGTTGGTGGCGTGCGACCGTGTCGCTCGTCCAGACCTTGCGGTCCAGGTGGTCGGGGATCGCGTCCTCGGGCACCCGCCTGCCCAGGATGCCGCGCCGCCGCGTCTCGTCGATGGGCTGGTCCGGGAGGTTCGAGTAGGCGACGATGACCTGCTGGGTGTCCATGATCGCCACGGCTCCGCCGACGATCCCGGCGACCGCGTTGGCCAGGGAGAACAGATCCCCTCCCGTCGGTGAGCCGCCGTGGTCGGAGTCCGCCGCGCGCGCGGCGAGGACCGTGGTGACCAGGCGCTGGACCCGCGTCCACGGCATCTGCGGGTTCACGGCCAGCACGGGGACCCCGGTGCGGCGGATCCGGGCCAGTGGCTCCTCGGCCACGGGAACGTCACACTTGACCGCGAGCGCGCACGACGTGTCCGCCGCGGTCCGGAGGGCGGAGTCCAGCGCGTCGAGGTCCGCGATGTCCACGCCGGCACCGAGCAGCAGGTGTCCGGACGCGGTCGCCCGCACGACCTCGTGCGAGTCCAGCAATTCGACGCCGGCAACCCGCGGTTCGGCCTCGGCTCCCTCCGAAAGCACGCTGACGACGTCGTCCTGCAGAGCCTCGACCAGTTGCCCGAGGAGCATGGCGGTCATGCGTTGTCCTCCCGTCCGGGAAATAAACATGGATGTCGGAACCTACATCAGCAGGTACCCACGAGTGTAGGTGCGGACATTGCCGCCGTCTGCGCCGCAGCGCATGCTCACTGCCATGGGACATCGGATCACCATCGTCGGGCCGGGCGCCGTCGGCGCCACCCTTGCCACGGCGTTCGCCGCGTCGGACGCCGCGGTCTCCCTCCTCGGCAGGCCTGGGCCGCACCTGGAGGCCATCGCCGCGCAGGGGCTCGCCCTGCGCGGGCAGCAGGAGGGAACCGCGCAACGCCACTGGTTCTCCACGGCGAACGATGCCGGGCGGCTCCCCGTCCCGGATCTGGCCGTCCTCTGCGTCAAGAGCCAGCATCTGCTGCCGGCGGCCCGTTCCGTCCGGCCATGGATCGAGCGCGGCACAGACGTCCTCGTCGTGGCGAACGGCGTCCCCTGGTGGCTGCCGTCCACGGCCGAGGTCACCGGGGAGGACCCCGTCCTGCACTCGGTCGACCCCGACGGAGAGCTGCTGGACCTGCTGCCCGCCGAGCGCGTGATGGCCGGCGTCGCCCACTTCAGCAGCATCGTGGACGGCCCCGGCGAGGTGACGCACGTCAGCGGTGACCGGCTGATCATCGGTGACCCGGCGGGCGGGATCTCCGACCGTGTCACGGGGTGCGCCACGGCTCTCGCCGCGGGCCCGATCCGCCCGGAACCCAGTGCGGACATCCGCCGGGACATCTGGGAGAAGCTGCTGGGCAACGTCAACCTCAACCCGGTCAGCGCGCTCACCGGCGCCACCGTCCTGGACATCCTCGACGCCCCGGACGTACGGCAGGTCTGCGCCGCCATGTTCGAGGAGACCGCCGCCGTCGGCGCCGCCCTGGGCATCAAGAGCGCCATGACGGCCGACGAGCGTCTCGACATCGCCCGCAGGCTCGGCGCGTTCCGCACCTCCATGCTGCAGGACGCCGACCGCGGCCGGCCCCTCGAGCTCGATGCCCTCGTCGGTGCCGTACGCGAACTCGCGCGCCGCACCGGCGTCCCCTCCCCCTCTCTCGACGCGGTGCACGGACTGCTCGCCCTGCGCGAGCGCGTCCGCGGCCACGCCCAGACGCCCGGCACCTGAAGGAGCCCCGTGCCACACCCCCTGGGGAACGCCCCATCGAAGATCATCGCTGTCCATCTGAACTACCCCAGCCGGGCCAGGGAACGGGGGCGTGCCCCGGCCCACCCCTCCTACTTCATGAAGCCGCCCTCGTCGCTGTCCGGCACGGACGAGCCGATCGTCCGGCCGGACGGCTGCGAACTGCTCGGCTTCGAGGGCGAGATCGCGCTCCTCATCGGCGCCCGCGCACGGCATGTGACGCCGGAGGACGGCTGGTCCCACGTGCGCTGGGTGACGGCCGCCAACGACGCCGGCGTGTACGACCTGCGCTACGCGGACCGCGGTTCCAACGTCCGCTCCAAGGGCGCCGACGGCTTCACACCGATCGGCCCGCGACTGCTCGACAGCCGCCTGCTCAACCCCGACGCCCTGCGGCTGCGGACCTGGGTCAACGGCGAGCTGGTCCAGAACGACACGACCGACACGCTGCTGTTCCCCTTCGGGCAGCTGGTCGCCGACCTGTCCCGCCTGGTGACCCTGGAACCCGGTGACGTGATCCTCACCGGCACCCCGGCGGGCGCCTCGGTGGTCTCCCCCGGCGACGTGGTCGAGGTCGAGGTCAAGGGCGGCGGGCTGTCGACCGGACGGCTGCGCAACACGGTCGCCGCCGGGCCCTCATTGGAACCGTACGGCGCGATGCCCAAGGCCGACCCGGCCGAACGGGACGCCGCCTACGGCACCGTCGGGCCGCTCCTCGACCCCGAGCTCGAAGCGGGCCTGAAGTCGGTGGCGGTCGCGACCCTGAGCTCGCAGCTGCGCGGCCGCGGCCTGCCCCACATGTCCATCGACGGGGTACAGCCGCTGCGGCCGGGCTCCGAGAACATGGTCGGCGTCGCGCACACCCTGCGGTATCTGCCGCTGCGCGAGGACCTGTTCAAGCGGTACGGCACCGGCATGAACGCCCAGAAGCGGGCGATCGAGGAACTGCGCCCGGGACACGTCCTCGTCATGGACGCCCGGCGCGATGCGAGCGCCGGCACCATCGGCGACATCCTCGCCCTGCGGGCGGTCAAGAAGGGCGCGGCCGGAGTCGTCACCGACGGCGCGGTCCGCGACAGCGCCGCCGTCGCCGACCTGGGCCTGCCGGTCTTCGCGGCGGGCAACCACCCGTCCGTCCTGGGCCGTCGGCACGTCCCCTGGGACACCGGCGTGCCGATCGCCTGCGGCGGCGCCCTCGTCCAGCCCGGCGACCTGATCGTCGGTGACACGGACGGTGTGGTCGTCGTACCCCCGGACCTGGCCGCCGAGTTGGTCGCGGACTGCCGGGAGCAGGAGCGGCAGGAACGCTTCATCGCCGAGCAGGTCGCCGCGGACGAGAGCATCGACGGCCTTTATCCGCTGGGCGCTGCCTGGCGGGACGTATATGAGAACTGGTGCAAGGGAGAAACACAGTGAAGTTCCGCAGCGACCCGTCGACGATCCGGGGTTCGATCGCCCCGGTCGTGACGCCCTTCACCGCCGAGGGTGCGGTCGACCACGACAGCCTGGCCGGGCTGATCCGCTTCCAGTTGGAGAACGGCACGCACGGCATCTCGCTGGGCGGGTCCACCGGTGAGCCGAGCGCGCAGAGCGTGGCCGAGCGGATCGCGGGGATGCGGACCGCGGTCGAGGTGATCGGAGACCGTGTCCCGTTCATGCCGGGCACGGGCTCGCACAAGCTCGACGAGACCCTTGAGATGACCGCCGCCGCCCAGGACCTGGGTGCGGACGCGGCCCTCGTCATCACCCCTTACTACGCGCGCCCCACGCAGGAGGCGCTGTACGAGTGGTACGCGCGGGTGGCCCGGGAGTTCCCGGACATGCCGATCGTCGCCTACAACGTGCCCTCCCGCACGGCCGTGGACATCGCGCCGGAAACGGTCAGGCGGCTGTTCACGGACTTCGACAACTTCGTCGGGGTCAAGGAGACGACGAAGGACTTCGAGCACTTCTCCCGGGTGCTGCACCTGTGCGGACGGTCGCTGCTGGTGTGGTCCGGCATCGAACTGCTGTGCCTGCCGCTGATGGCGCTCGGCGGTGCCGGTTTCGTCTCCGCCGTGGCCAACCTGGCGCCGAACGCGGTGGCGCGGATGTACGAGCTGTGGGAGGCGGGCGAGTTCGACGCGGCCCGTGACCTGCACTACCGACTGCACCCGCTGGTGGACCTGCTGTTCGTCGAGACCAACCCGGCGCCGGCGAAGTGGGTGCTCGCCCAGCAGGGCCGCATCTCCTCCGCGCACGTCCGCCCGCCGCTGACGTCGCCCACCGAGGCGGGTCTGACGAAGATCCGCGCGCTGCTCGCCGAGGGCGGCGACCTCACCGCACCGATCGGAGCCTGACCATGACCATCGAGAACCTGCCCTCCGACATCCGGCACTGGATCGGCGGCGAACTGGTCGACAGCGCCGACGAACGCACCTTCGACGTCTCCGACCCGGTCTCCAACTCCGTGTACGCGCAGGCCGCGCGGGGTTCGGCGGCCGACGTGGAACGTGCCGTGACGGCGGCGCGGACCGCCTTCCCCGCCTGGTCCGGGATATCCAACCGGGAGCGCGCGAACGTGCTCCACCGGATCGCGGACGCGGTCGAGGCGAGCCACGAGCGGCTGGCCGCCTTCGAGACGTACGACACCGGCCTGCCCATCACCCAGGCCAAGGGCCAGGCGCGCCGCGCCGCGGAGAACTTCCGCTACTTCGCGGACGTGATCGTCGCCCTCGGCGAAGAGGCGTTCCGGCAGGGCGAGGACCAGTTCAGCTATGTCGTGCGCGTCCCCGTCGGGGTCGCCGGGCTGATCACGCCGTGGAACACCCCGTTCATGCTGGAGAGCTGGAAGCTGGCCCCTGCCCTGGCGTCCGGGTGCACCTTGGTGTTGAAGCCGGCCGAGTGGACCCCGCTGTCCGCCTCGCTGTGGCCGGAGATCTTCGCCGAGGCCGGTCTTCCGGCGGGCGTGGTGAACATCGTGCACGGCATCGGCGAGGAGGCCGGCCAGGCGTTGGTCGACCACCCGGACGTGCCGCTGATCTCCTTCACCGGCTCCACCGACACCGGCCGCCACATCATCCGCTCCTCGGCCGAGCATCTGAAGACGACGTCGATGGAGCTCGGCGGCAAGTCACCGGCCATTGTCTTCGCCGACGCCGACCTCGACGCCGCCCTGGACTCCGTGGTGTTCGGCGTGTTCTCCCTCAACGGCGAGCGCTGCACGGCCGGTTCGCGGGTGCTGGTCGAGCGTTCCGTGTACGAGGAGTTCACCCGCCGCCTGGGCGAGCGCGCTGCCAACGTCCGCGTCGGCGAGCCGTCCGACCCGGCCACGGAGGTCGGCGCTCTCGTCCACACCGAGCACTACGAACGCGTCCTGAACTACGTCGAGATCGGCAAGAAGGAGGCCCGGCTGGTCGCGGGCGGCACCCGCCCCGACCACCTGTCCGAGGGCAACTACCTCCAGCCGACGGTGTTCGCGGACGTCGAGCGCGACGCCCGTATCTTCCAGGAGGAGATCTTCGGCCCGGTCGTCGCCGTCGCCCCCTTCGACACCGAGGAAGAGGCGATCGAGCTGGCCAACGCCACCCAGTTCGGTCTGGCCGCCTACATCTGGACGTCCAACCTCAAGCGCGGCCACCGCATCGCGCACGCCGTCGAGTCCGGCATGCTCTGGATCAACTCGCACAACGTCCGTGACCTGCGCACTCCGTTCGGCGGGGTCAAGGCTTCCGGCGTCGGCCGCGAGGGCGGCGCCCACTCCATCGACTTCTACACCGAATCGAAGATCGTCCACGTCGCGCTCGGCGATGTCCACACGCCCCGCTTCGGAGCCACCTCGTGACCGCCCCCCACCCCGACGCCCCCGACGTCATCCGCTCCGCGTACGCCCAGCTCGCCGTCACCGACCTGGCCGCCTCCCGCTGGTTCTGGGTCGACATGCTCGGCTTCCATGTCCAGTACGAGGACGCCGACACCCTCTGTCTGCGCGGCAGCGACGAACTCACCCACCATTCCCTGGTGCTGAGGCACGGCGAGCAGCCCGCGCTCGATCACATCGCCTACCGGGTGCGCACCCCGGAGGACGTCGACAAGGCCGAGAAGTACTTCACCGAACTCGGCCGCCCCGTCAAACGCGTCACGAAGGGCCAGGGCACCCCCGGTGTCGGCGACGCCGTCCGCGTCATCGACCCGCTGGGCTTCCCCGTCGAGTTCTTCTACGACATCGAGCGCGCCGAACGCCTCATCCAGCGCTACGACCTGCGCCACGGCGCCGAGGTCGCCCGCCTGGACCACTTCAACATCTGCACCCCCGACATCCCGGCCGCCCACGCGCACTACCAGTCCCTGGGCTTCGGCTGTTCGGAGACCATCGAGGGTGACGAGCACGAGCTGTACGCGGCGTGGATGTACCGCAAGCAGACCGTGCACGACGTCGCCTTCACCGGCGGCGCCGGGCCCCGTCTGCATCATCTCGGCGTCGCCACCCACGAATCCCACCAAGTGCTGCGCGCCGCCGACCTGTTCGGCTCGCTGCGCAAAGAGCACCACATCGAGCGCGGCCCGGGTCGGCACGGCGTCTCCAACGCCTTCTATCTGTATCTGAGGGACCCCGACGGTCACCGGGTGGAGATCTACACCTCCGACTACTACACAGGCGACCCCGACCACGAAACGTATCGGTGGAACGTCCACGACGATCGCCGCCGGGACTTCTGGGGCAACGCCGTCATCGAGTCCTGGTACAAGGAGGCCACCCCCGTCCTCGACCTGGACGGCGCACTCCTGCCGGTGACCGACGGCCTGCTCGACGAGTCGGCCGTGCAGGTCGGCGCCGACGGTCTCGGCTGACCGTCGGTCCGGCGGGGCAGACCCTCCCCACCCGCACTGCCCCGCCGGGCCGGCTCCCTTCGCACGCGTACATCTTTGATCTGAGTGGCACGGAGGCCCCTCTTGCCCTTCAACACCGCCGAGCATGAGCGGTTCTCGCGTCCGGTGGCAGTGGTGGCGTCGGTGGTGTCCGTCGTCATCGCCCTTGTTCTCATCACCGCGGCGGCCGGGGACGCGCTGCTCGGCTTCGCCGACTTCTGGTGCGGTGTGATCGCGCTGCTGTCCTTCACCGGGGCGGTGGTGTGGGGGCAGATCTCCATCGACCGGCGAGTTCTGACGCCTCGTCATCGGCTGTGGGCGCAGGCGGTGCACCGGGCTGTGGGCGTCCTCGGCCTCGGTTCGCTCGCCCTGCATGTCGTCGCGAAGATCGCCTGCGGTCAGGCGTCGCCCGCGGCCGTGGTGCCGTTCGCCGAATCGCGCGGGCGGTTCCTGGTCGGACTGGGCGCGCTGGCCCTGTATCTGATGCTGGCGGCGGCGGTGACGGGCGCGGCGCGCAGCGTGTTCGTCGAGCGGCAGCACCCCAGGCGGTGGCGGTGGCTGCACGGCGCCGCCTATCTGGGGTGGGGCTCGGCCCTGGTGCACGGCCTGAAAGCCGGACGGCCGGTGTCGACGCCGTGGGTGACGGTCGGCTACGGGGCCTGTCTGCTGGCCGTCGTGGCCGTGTTGGTCTGGCGCGCGGTCCGGCCCGCGTCGGCCGGGCTCCGGCCGGCGACGACACCGCTGCTCGGGCCCGGGCGCGGGCACCGGCGCGCGGGCCGGGCCGGGGGCAACAGGCGGGCGGGCCGCGGGCGTGAGATGGTCCCCGCCTCGGCACGGCTCGAACCACTCCCCGTGCCGCCGCCCCGGCCGCAACCGGCAGCGGGCCAAGGGGCCGAGCCGGAACCCATCGCGCTCCCCTTCTCGCCACCGCTCCGATCGCCGCACCCCCAGCCAGGGGCACTGGGCCGGATACCTTCGCCCCGTCCCGCGCAGGACTTCCTCCAGACGTGGCCGGGCACACCGGTCGACCGACCACATCCCCCGCAGTCGGCAACACCCGCACCGACGCCGCCCGGCCCGGCGCAGGACTTCCTGCAGACGTGGCCGGGCACACCGCTGCATCAGCCCTCATCCGTCACCCCCGCACACATGCCGCAGCCGGTTCAGCAGCCGCAGCTCCCGAATCCCGTCGCCCCCGTACACATGCCGCACCCCGATCCCTCTCAGGACCTCCAGGCACGGCCAGGCACGCCCGTCGGCCGGCCCCACGACACCTGGCACTCCGCGCTGCCCCAGGACACCACCGAGATGCCCACGCCGTTCACAGGCGGACGCCGGTGATCCCGCTGTTCGCACAGCGGCGCGCGCGCAGCGCCGCGCCCGAGCCCGCTGCGGCCGTCCTGTCCCTCAGCCCGGGCGCCACCCGCCTGACCGCGGGCCTGCACCCGCGACGCTCCCAGCAGCGCCTGGACCACGGTGCCCACCTGTCGGCGCACGGCCCGCTCCCCGCCCCCGGCGAACTCCGGCTCGCTGAACTGCACGCACTCACCGAGCAGATCGCCCTGCGCGAGCAGGGCGGCACAGGCCTCCCCTTCCACCGGACACTGCGCTCCGTCATCGACTCGACCCGGCGACACGGACTGCCCGCCGCCGTCGTCGTCAACGCGACGCAGGGGGAGCCACCGAGCCGCAAGGACGAGACGCTGCTGCGCCGCGCGCCCCATCTGGTGCTCGACGGCGCTCTGCTGACTGCGGCCGCCCTCAACGCCCAGCAAGTGGTGATCGGAGTCTCCCATGCGGCGGCGGAGGCAGCGGTCAGAGCCGCGGTCGCCGAACGGCAACCGCGCCACCGCTCCCGGAGATCCTCGGTGCGCGTCGTGCGGCTGCCCGAGCGATTCGTGACGGGAGAGAGCGACGCCCTCCTACGCGACCTCGGAGGGGGGCCACCGACCCCGACCGGCCGCAAGGGGCGCCCCTCGAACGCGGGCGTCGACGGACTGCCGACACTGCTGTCGAGCGCCGAGACATGGGCGCGGCTGGCGGTCGCGGCACGGACGGGCGCGGCACGCTACGCGGCTGTCGGGGAACCGGGTGAGCCGGGAACGTTCCTGTCCACGGTGACCGCGTACACCACCGGCAGCAGACGCCTCGCCCAGACCGTGGTGGAGGCGCCCGTAGGAGTTCCGCTGCGCGTCCTGCTGGAACGGTGCAGAACCGACGTCGGACAGGCCGTGCTGATCGGCGGCTACCACGGAGCCTTTCTCTCGCGCCGGGCGGCGAACACCGCGCTGATGTCGCGCCGCGGAATCGAAGCGGCCGGCGCCACGTTCGGAGCGGGCGAGGTGATCCGGCTGCCCGAGGAGACCTGCCCGCTGGGAGAGACGGCACGGGCGGCGCACTGGCTGGCGGCGGAGGCGGCCGCCCAGTGCCGGCTCTGCTTCCGCAGACGGTCGGCGATCGCGACGGCCCTGGACTACCTCCTCCACGGCGGAGGCAACGCGGCGATGGAACGACTGCGCGGACAGGCGGCCGCGGCACGGGGCCGGGGCGCCTGCTCCCATCCCGACGGATCGGCGAAGTTCGTGATCTCGGCGCTGTCGACCTTCGCCGACGACCTGGCGGCGCACGCCCGGGGCAGGGGATGCGGGCGAGGGGTGCTGGGGGCGTTGCCGCTACCCGGAGGCCCGGAGACGGTGGGGGCGGGGGCCGACGACCGGTTCGGGGTGGACTGGACGCTCTGCGACGGCCATGGGTTGTGCGCGGACGTGGTGCCGGAGCTGATCCAGATGGGATCGGACGGCTATCCGGTCGTGTCCACCGCGACCATTCCCCCGTATCTGGCGGCCCGAGCGAAGGCCGCGGTGCGCCGGTGCCCGGCGCTGGCCCTGCGCATCGAAGGAAGCCCTTCCGGCCGGTGACGCCCCTGGGGCGACGTGCGGCTCCCGCTCAGCGGCGGCGCTGCGCGGGCACGTGCGGACGTGGCCGCAGGCAGGCCGGGCACTCGTCGAGCCTCAGCCGGGCCCAGGTCCGCCAGCCCGCCTCACCACGCGTCGTCGTGACGTCGTCGGACAGCGTTTCCACGATGCCCAAGCCCCACCCGTGTTCGTCCTCGTCGAGTTCGAGCCGCGGCACGACGGGACTCCGGGGCGCCCCGGAGTCCGCGACCTCGATCTGCAGGACGGTCGTGTCCAGTGACAAAAGGACCGACAGTTCCGAACGGCCGTGCCGTACGGCGTTGGCAGCCAGCTCCCCGATGACCAGCAGCGCGGCGTTCTGCACGTCGACGGCTATCCCCCAGGTGACCATCCTGGTCGATGCCCAGGTCCGCACCGAGGCGACTCTGCAGGCCTCGGCCGGTACCGCCAGGGCCGCGCTGCTGGTCACCGCGTCACGACCGGCCGGGTGGCTCGCTCCAACTGCTGGATGACCGAGGTGTAGGCCTCGCCGGTGGCGTGGTGGAGGCCGATCTCGCAGGTCCGGTTCGCGCTGAGATGGGCCTGTGCGTCGAGTTTCCCGACCTCGTCCGCCTCGGGCGCGGTGGCACTCTCCGTCAGCTCCTGGTGCAGGAAGCCGCGGTCGCCGGCGAACCCGCAGCAGGACTCGTCGATCGGCTGGACGACGGTGTCGGCGACCGCCTGCGCCACGGCCTTCAGGGCCGAGCCGCTGTCGGTCTGGTGCATCGAGCAGGTGGTGTGCACCACCGCCGTCGGGACCCGTTCGGTCACCGTCAGGTGCGGCAGCAGTTCCTGCTGGGCCCAGTCGACGGCGTCATGGATGGTCAGCTTGCTGTGGCGGTGCCGGTCGGACGGGCTCAGGTGGGGCACCACGTCGCGCAGGGCACCGAGCGAGCAGGAGGAGGCGTCCATGACGACCGGCAGCCGTCCTTCGTCGCTCCATCGCCACAGCCGGTCCACGAGTACCGCCGCCATGGCGTCGTGCCCCTTCTCGTAGCCCTTGCTGTGCCAGATGGTGCCGCAGCAGGTGCCTGCCACGTCGTCGGGGATCCACAGTGGCCTGTCGGCCCGCTCCCCGAGCGTCACGAGGGCCTGGACCACCGTCGGCCCGCTCTCGCCCGAGGGCACGCCGAAGATGCGGTTGACGCAGGCGGGCACGTAGACGGCGTGCGCCTGCTCCCGTCGGGTGGCGGGCAGCCGTTTCGGGGCGGCTTCCGGTACCTCGGGCAGCCAGGCGGGGATCTGCTCGGCGCCCAGTACGGCACGGGCCGCGGAGGTGACGGCCCGCAGGGGCGCGTCACCGGCGACGTCCGCGGTCCGCCGGGCGACACCCACGGCAAGCCGGGCGGCCCCCTCCAGACCTGCGAAGTGGCGGGCGGCCCAGGTGGCGGCACGCTCGGCGAAGGGGCCGTGCTGGGCGTGCCGCAGCTTCTTCATCGCGGCGCCGGTGTCGATGTTGACGGGACAGCTCACGGCGCAGCTCGAATCCCCGGCGCAGGTGTCCACGGCGTCGTAGGCGTAGTCCCGGGTGAGGGAGAGCACGAGCGGGGAGTCGGCCCGGTGGCGGGCCATCTCCCGCTGGAGCACGATGCGTTGGCGGGGCGTGGTGGTCAGGTCGTGGCTGGGACAGGCCGGTTCGCAGAAGCCGCACTCGATGCACGGGTCGAGGGCCGCGTCGATCGGGGGCAGTGCCTTGAGGTTGCGGACGTTGGCGTCCGGGTCGTGGTCCAGGATCACGCCCGGGTTCAGGATGCCGTGCGGATCGAGGGCGGCCTTGAGGCGCCACATCAGGGCGACGGCGACGTCGCCCCACTCCTGGGTCACGAACGGGGCCATGTTGCGTCCGGTGCCGTGCTCGCCCTTGAGCGCGCCCTGGTACGTGTTGAGCACCAGGTCGGCGAGATCCTGCATGCAGGTGCGGTAGCGGCTCACGTCCTCGGGCGAGGAGGGGTCGAGCATGAGCGGGAAGTGCAGGTTTCCGGCGGAGGCGTGCCCGGCGATGGGCGAGGCGAAGCCGTGGGACTTCAGGAGCTGGAACAGGTCACGGGCGGCGTCGGCGACCCGGTGCGGGGGGACGCAGACGTCCTCGACCAGCAGCACGGTGCCCGGCGGGCGGGTGCTGCCGACAGCGGTGAGCAGGCCCTTGCGGACCCGCCAGTACCCGCCGGCGGTGGCCGAGTCGCGGGTGAACTCCCCCACCACGGGAACGGGTGAGGCGGCCAGCACCGCCTCGGCGCGCTCCTGCTGGGCTTTGAGGTCATCGAGATCGGCGGCCCGGAACTCCACCAGCAGTGCGGCGTCCTCCGCGTCCTCGGTGAGCTCGGCGAGCCAGCCGGGAGCTCCGGTGACGGTGGAGGTGGAGCGCAGGGACGGGGCGTCCAGAAGCTCGACAGCATGGGCACCGGCCTCGACCAGAGGAGGGACGAGGGCGGCCGCCTCGTTCAGACCCGGCAGGCGCAGCAGCGCGGTGGAATGATGGCGGCCGAAGGGCACGGTGTCGAACACGATCTCGTCGAGGAAGCCGAGGGTGCCCTGGGAGCCGACCATGAGCCCGCGCAGGATCGCGGCGGGGGTGTCGGCGTCGAGGAAGGCGTCCAGGCGATAGCCGTTCGTGTTCTTGATGGAGAACTTGGCCCTGATGCGGTCGCACAGCTCCGGGTCGGCCTCAAGCTCCTTCTTGATGGCCAGGAGCTCGCGGGTCAGGACGGGTTCGGCGCTCGCGAGACGTTCGTCGGCGTCGGGGGCGGCGGTGTCCACGACGGTGCCCGAAGCGAGGACGACGCGCAGGGAGCGCACCGTGTGGTAGGCGTTGCGCACCACTCCGCACGACATCCCGCTGGCGTTGTTGGCGACCACACCGCCGAGGGTGGCGGAGGCGCTGCTGGCGGGGTCCGGGCCGAGCATCCGGCCGTGCCGGGCGAGCTGCGCGTTGGCCCGCGCGATCACGGTCCCCGGGCGGGAGCGCAGTACCCGGCCGTCCTCCTCGACCACGGCTCCGGCGAAGTGCCGGCGCACGTCCACCAGGATGCCCGACCCCTGGGACTGCCCGTTGAGGCTGGTCCCCGCGGCGCGGAAGGTCACCGGCAGGTCGTGGCGAGAGGCGAAGCGCAGGACGGCCGCGACATCCGCCGCGTCGCGCGCCATCACGACCACACGGGGCAGGTAGCGATAGGGGCTCGCGTCGGAGGCATAACGGGCGAGGTCACTGGGACGGGAGAGCACCTGCTCCGTACCCACCAGGGCAGCCAGCCCGTCCCGCAGCCACGGCGAGGTGGCGACGGGGGTGTCGTCCGCCCCGCCGGCCGCTCGGCCGGTGGGCAGCGCGGCGCGCAGCCGAGCCAGCTTCTTCATGTCGTCTCTCCTGAGATGTACGTGCGAACCGTCGGCCGGCGGTCAGCGGCCGCGGGCTTGCTCAGCGGCCGGGGCGCCGAGTCGGACTCGCGGGCCTCGGCCTGCGGGTGAGGAGCGCCCAAGGACCGGGGCATCCACGGCCGTCGTGCTCCTCGGCGACAGTGCGGGCTGCGGTCCCTTCGAGTCTGTATCCGTGGCAACCTGGCTGCTATGTTGCATTCACTCAAGAGCGGGGGGTTGAGTGAGGGAATAGCACAAAGGCATCCCGTCCTCGGCAGGAGTGAACATGGTGCGAACAGGCGCAGGTGCCGGGAAACGACCGGTCGTGGAAGCCCCGGCCTCGGCCACTCTCGCCTCTCTGCTGGCCGCCGTCGGCGACACCCTGCTGAGGCCGCTTGAGGCCCCCCTCGGCCTGGACGTCCCGGTGGACGAGCTGGAGATCCTCGACCCGCCCCACGCGGTCAGCGCTGTCCCCCATACGATGCTGT
This sequence comes from Streptomyces sp. NPDC096132, assembly GCF_044763345.1. Taxonomy (NCBI): domain Bacteria; kingdom Bacillati; phylum Actinomycetota; class Actinomycetes; order Kitasatosporales; family Streptomycetaceae; genus Streptomyces; species Streptomyces sp. NPDC096132. The sequence continues at coordinate 14,721 of NZ_JBIWGA010000053.1, read as the reverse complement.
TCGGAATCGGCCTCAGCCCTGACTCCCCCGACGCGGAAGCGACCCTCCGCATGGCCGCCAAGGCCGGGTGCACGGCCCTGGTCGTCAAACTCCACGGCGAGGACCCGACCGGCTTGCGCTCACGCGCGCGCGAGGAGGGCGTCGCTCTGCTGGCGGCGGACGACGAGGTGAATTGGCGTCATCTGGACAGCCTTCTCTCCGCGGTTCTCTCCACCCGGTCGGGGCAGAGCACGACGGGCGACGACGGGGAATGGGACGACCTGTTCGACCTCGCCAACGCGACCGCCGCCCAGCTGCGCGGGGCGGTGGCGATCATGGACGATCGCTATCGGATCATCGCGTACTCCACGATCTCGGGTCATCCCACCGACGAAGCAAGGCGCCAGGGGATTCTCGGCCGGGAAGTCCCCCAGGCCTTCCGCGCCCTGCACGCCGACCCCCGATTGCGGCAGCGCCCCCGACCCGTGCGGTTCACCGGACACGGAGCCCTGCCACGCGTCGCCGTCGGCATCCTGGCCGGCCGCGTCGTGCTGGGGTCTCTCTGGGTCATCGACGCCGACCGCAGCCTGGGGCCGGAGGAGGAGCGGACGCTGCAGGACGCCGCGGACCTCGCGGCCCTGCGTCTGCTGCGTCACCGCAACTCCCGTGACATGGCACGCCGCGCTCGTGAACAGGCACTACGCAGTGCTCTCCTGGGCGAGGAGCTGCCCCACACCGGACCGCTGGGCTCCCCCGGCCCCGGATTCGTCGTCGCCGCCTTCGAGCACGCGGAGATGGAGAGCGACGTCAGCGAACCCGAGATGGCCCACATCATCGAGCTGATCACCAGCTTTGCGCAGGTCCAGCACTTCAGGGCGAGTGCGGTCCAGCTCGACGGAGTGGTCTACACGCTGCTGCCCGCCGACCCGTCCACGGCCGGCGCGGTGGGCAGAGAACTGGCGGAGAGTGTCCTGGAGCGTATCCGGGTCTTGCTGGGGGTGCGGCTGCGTGCCGGAATCGGCGGCCACACGCCCGCCCTGTCCGCGGTGCAACGCTCACGCCAGGAGGCCGACGCCGCACTCGGCGTGCTGGCCCACCGCGGACAGGACCATGCGGTCGCGGACTTCCAGGAGGTGCGTGCGGACTCGTTCTTCCTGCGACTGCGCGCGGATCTCGACACCTTCGACGAAGTGCGGCTCGTCGGTCTGGAGGCGATGCGGGAGCACGACGAACACAACGGCACGGAGTACACCCGCACCGTCTACGCCTACTTGCGGTGCCTGGGCGACAGCGCCCGAGCGGCGGCCGAGATGTACGTGCACCCGAACACCCTGCGCTATCGCATCAAGCGAGCCGGGGAGCTCTTCGGCATCGACCTGGAGGACCCCGACGAGGCCCTGCTGCTCTGGCTCCGGCTTCGGCTCCTGCACTGACACCTCCGTCCTCACGGTTCGAGCCGATGCGCGGGTTGCTCACGCAGGCGCAACTGCAGCCACAGCACCAGGGCAAGATCGGGATCGGTAAGGTCGAGGTGGAAGAGTTCGTTCACGCGCCGGATGCGGTAGCGCAACGTGTTCGGGTGGATGAACAGGCGCTCGACGGTCCGGGCCGTGTCGCCCACACACTCCAGATACGTCTGGACGGTGGTGGTGTAGTCGGTTCCGTTGCGTGCGTCGTGGTCGAGCATCTGACGCAGACCGGGCAGCGGGATGAAGTCGTTGTCGGTGAGGCGGGATCGCAGCCGTAGGAAGAAGGACTCGGCTCGCACCTCGTGGACGTCGGCGAAGCCGTGACTTGCGGAGCGATGGGCGAGCACCTGCAGAACGGTGTCGGCGTCCTGGCGTGAATCAGGGACATCGGCCAGGCGCCCGACGTGGCTGCCGACGCCCGCGCGGATCGGGACACCGAGGAGGGAATGGATGCGGTCCACGACAGCGCCGGCCAGGTCGCGGGCCTCGTCGGGCCCGGTGGGCAGCAGCGTGTAGATCACGTCGTCCAACTGGACCGTGGTGGCTTTGGAATGGCACAACCGGGCGTAGTTCGTGATCAGTTCGGCGATCTGCACGACGCTGCCGACCGCATCGCCCCGCTCGCTGTCGGCGATGTCGAAGCCGACCACGACGAAGGTCTGGGCGCGACCGAACACGTCGCCCTGGGCGGGCCCGTGGCCGCGCAGCAGATTGCGCAGGGCCTTCTCACGGATGCGACGGGGAATGTCGGTGGAGTTGCGGTACTGGAGCAGGTGCAGTGCGGCCAGCCGGGTCGCCGCCGCCAGGGCTTCGGCCGCGCGGGCGTCCAGCGAACCGGTTTCGTCGATCGCCCAGACGGAGCCGAGCACGTTGGGGCCGGCCTTGATGGCCATGGCCAGGCGGGGGAGCGCGCCGGGATTGACGATGCGGATGGGGCTGCTGCTGTGCCAGACGCGCGGGTCGGCGTGCGAGCGGCGGAATTCCTCCGGGACATGGCGGCCGAGGATGCCCGCCTGGCGGACTTCGTCGATGACCTGACCGGGCACCGTGGAGTAGGCCAGCACGCTCTGCTGCGTATCCATGATCGCGATGGCGCCGCCCACCTGGAGCGCGGCGGCGTTGGCCAGCGCGAAGAGGTCGCCGAGTTCGACCTCGTCCGCCGACGAGGTGCCCGAGTTGCCCTGTGTGCCGATGACGGCGGAGAGCAACGCGTCCAAGTGGCGCCAACTGACACGGTCGTCGGCGGCCAGGAGAGCGATGCCGTTGGTGCGGGCCAGGCGGCGCAGTTCGTCGGTGTCGTCGCCGTGCACCTTGACGACCAGGCCCGCACAACGGGCCTCGCCGGCGAGGCGCACGGCGCGACGCGCCTCGGCGGAGCCGGGACGCAGCCCGATGCCGAGCAGGAGGGTGCGCGGGCCGTCCGCGTCCAGTTGGGCGGGGTCGAGGATCTCCGGTTCGCTGACCGGGATGTCCAGCCCGGCCGGGGCTTCCAGCAGGGTGAGCACCGTGGTGCCCACCGCTTCCAACAGAGAGGCGAGAGTGGCCGCGCCACCTCGCGGATCGCTCGCTGGTGCCATCGACATCAGTGTCCTCGGGCCCTTGTGTATGTGCACCAAATCTACTCAACCGGCTGAGGGATTTCACCATGGTGAACAGCAGCGGCTGTGGCCATTCTGGACGGGTCCCAGCGGCCGGCGTTGCGGGAGTTGAACACGTCAAGCCGGCTCCTAGGAGGTTCCGTGACCGTGCGCCAGGCCGTGGTGACTTTCATTTCGGGGCGGCGGTGAAGTGGACACCCCGAAGTGGAGGACGTACCCATGCGGAAGACCAGCAGGTTCATCGCGCTCTGTGTGACCGCTGCCCTCGGCGTCGCCGGCTGCGGTGATTCAGTGGGCGGCAGCTCGGACGAAGGGCCCATCAAGATAGGCCAGATCGCCTCGCTGACGGGGAACTACACCCCGCTCGGCCAGAACAACAAGCTCGGCGCGCAGCTGGCGGTCGACCAGATCAACGCCGCGGGCGGCGTCCTGGGCAGGAAGCTGCAGATCACGGTCAAGAACGACGAGAGCGACCCGCAACAGGCCATCGCCGCCTTCAACAGCCTCGCCACCGACGGCGCCGCCGCGTTCGTCGGAACTCCCTTCTCGAACGCGGCACTTGCCGTCGAACCGCTGGCCAAACAGCGGAAGATTCCCTACGTCTCGCCCGCCGCCGCCGACCAACAGGTCGAGCCGGCCTCTCCCTACGTCTACATGACCCCGCCCACCGCCGGCGCGGTCGCCGAGCAGCTCCTCAAGTACTTCCAGGCGGTCGGCATGACCAAGATGGCGGTCGCCTACGACACCAAGAACTCCTTCGCCCAGACGGGCTGGGAGAAGATGAAGGCGAAGGCCGCCCAGTACGGCATCGACTTCGTGGCCACCGAGACGTTCACCACCACCCAGACCGACTTCACGGCGGTGTTCCAGCACGTGCGGGGCAGCGGCGCCAAGGGCCTGATGGTGTGGGCCACCGGCGCGCCGGCGGTCATCCTCGCCAAGCAGTTCGCGGCCGCGAGCATGGGGGGCATGAAGCTGGTCTTCAGCCACGCCGAATCCAGCTCGCTGTTCACGAAACCGGTGGGCGCAGCGGGTGAGGGCATCATCGTGGCCAGCTCGTTCGGCACCATCGGCAACGACCTGCCGGATTCCAAGCTCAAGGACTCCGTGGTGAAGATGGTCGAACCGTTCCAGAAGGCCAACGGCGACTACCCGCCCGGGTTCGCCTTCGACAGCTACTGCGCCGTCCAGCTCATCGCGGCGGCCATCAAGAAGGCGGACAGCGCCGATCCCGAGAAGATCGCGGCCGCCCTCGACGAACTGACCCTGCTGACCCCTCAGGGCACCTACGAGTACACCTCGAGCGACCACGCGGGGCTCGGATCCGACCAGGTCGCCGTCAACACCGTCACCAACGGACAGATCGTCCCGACCGACTGGACCAGGCAGCAGCTCGAGACCAGCCTGTCGCAGTGATCCGGCGGGAGGCCGAAGACATGCTCACGACCGAGAACCTGGCGCGGTCCTTCGGCGGGGTGTTCGCCGTGGACGACGTCACGACGTCGGTGTCACCAGGCGAACTGCGCGGGATCATCGGCCCCAACGGGGCCGGCAAGTCGACCCTGTTCAACCTGATCGGCGGTCACCTGGCGCCCAGCCACGGCCGGATCACCTACCGAGGCGAGTCTCTCGCGGGCATGGCACCGCACCGCCGTGCCCGCGAGGGCATCGCCATCGTCTTCCAGGGCGCCCGGCTGTTCCGCGGCATGACCGCCCTGGAGAACGTCATGGTCGGGGCCCACGCCATGACGCACCACGGATTCGTCTCGGCCGCCCTCCGGCTGCCCGGGCATCGACGCGAGGAGCGGCTCATCGCCGAGCGCGCCGAGGCGGCTCTGGAGCGGGTCGGGCTCACCGACTTCACCGACGTCCAGGCCGAGTCTCTTCCTCTCGGGCAGCAGCGTCGGCTTCAGGTGGCGCGCGCCCTGTGCGGGGAGCCGGCCCTGCTGCTGCTCGACGAACCGGCGTCCGGGCTGCGCCAGCAGGAACGGCAGTCGCTCGCCGCCCTGCTCCACGAACTGCACGAGGAGGGCATCACGATGCTCCTCATCGAGCACGACGTCGGCTTCGTCATGAACCTCGCGGACCGGATCACGGTCCTCGACCTCGGCAAGGTCATCGCCGAGGGAACACCCGTGGAAGTGAGCCGTGACCCACAGGTCATCTCCGCCTACCTCGGCCGGGAGAACAGCGGTCAGGAGAACAGCAGCCAGGAGAACAGCGGTCAGGAGAACAGCAATGCTCCAAGTCGATGACCTCGTCGTCCGCTACGGGTCGGCAACCGCCCTCGACGGCGTCAGTCTCCACGTCGGCCGCGGTGAGATGGTCGCCCTCGTCGGCCCCAACGGGGCCGGCAAGTCGACCTTGATGAACGCCCTGTCCCGGATCGTGCGGCCGGCCGGCGGCACGATCCACCTCGACGGGCGGCTCGCCCACGTGCCGGAGGGCCGGCAGGTCTTCGCCGACCTGTCCGTGGAGGACAACCTGCGGCTGGGCGCCTGGCGCTCCCGCAACCGTGATCCACGGCGCATCTACGAGATCCTGCCCCGCCTCGCCCATATGCGGGGGCGATTGGCCGGCACGCTGTCCGGCGGGGAGCAGCAGATGGTCGCGGTCGGCCGGGCGCTCATGGCCGACCCCGACCTGCTCGCGATCGACGAGCTGTCGCTCGGCCTCGCACCCCTGGTGGTCGCCGACCTGGCGCGCCACCTGACGGAACTCAATTCCGGGCAGGGCACGGCGATCCTGCTCGTCGAGCAGAACGCCAGGCTCGCCTTCGACCTGTGCGAGCGGGCCTATGTGATCGAGTCGGGGCGGATCGTCGCGGAGGGGCCCAGCGGGGATCTCGCCCGTAGTCCGGAGGTCGCGCGCGCCTACCTCGGCGGGATCACCAGCACCGGTTCGCCGACTCACCTGGAGAACTCAACCCAATGAGCTCCTTCCTCGCCTATCTGGTGTCCGGCATCGCGCTCGGCTGCACGTTCGCCCTCGTCGCCAGCGGCTTCGTGATGATCCACAGGGTCACCGGCGTGGTCAACTTCGCGCAGGGCACCTTCGCCGTCGTCGGCGGCATGGCCGCGGCGCAGCTGCTGGGCGACGGCCTCCCGCACGGCGTCGCGGAAGCGGTGGCGCTGGTGGCGGCGGGCGCGCTGGGTCTGCTCATCGGGGTGATCGCGATCGGCAAGCCGGGCACCCCACCCCTGACCTCGGTCATCATCACCCTGGGTCTCGCCATCGGCGCCTACGCCGCGGAGGTGGTGATCTTCGGCGACCAGCCGTTGTCGTTCACCATGGCGGACGGCGCCGCGGATTTCCTCGGCGCGCACGTGCAGTGGCAACGGTTCGTCATCATCGGTGTCACAGTGGTGAGTTACGCGGTGCTGGCCCTGTTCTTCGGCCGTACCTACGTCGGCAAGGCGCTGACCGCCTGCTCGTCCAACCCCTACGCGGCCCGGCTGTCCGGCATCGACCCCACGCGGATGGGCCTGCTGGCCTTCACGATCGGCGGCCTTCTCGGAGGCCTCGCCGGGATCCTGATCACCCCCGTCCAGCCGCTCTCCTTCGACTCCGACGCCCTGCTCGCCGTCAACGGTTTCGCGGCGGCCGTCTTCGGCGGGCTGATGCGCCCCTGGACGGCGCTGCTCGGCGCGCTCGTGCTGGGTGTCTCCGAGTCGATGGTCGGGGGCTACATCAACGCGTCCTACGAAATCGAGGTTGCCTTGGCGCTCATGCTCGCCATCATGGTGTGGCGCTCCGCCCGTACGCCGGCCATGGCCGAGGAGGCGGTGTGATCCGCCGCGCGACACCCGCCGGGCTGGTGGGCGCCGGCCTCGCCGTCGCTGCCGCCACCGTCACCGCGGTGCTGCCACTGTTGCTGGACACGCCACAACTCACCGTCTACACAGAGCTGTTGCTCTCCGCGGTGGTGACCGCCGGGGTGTCGCTGCTGCTCGGTTACGCCGGGCAGATCTCCCTCGGCCACGGCGCCTTCTACGCCGTGGGCGCCTACACCGCGGCGCTGATGGCGATCCACGGCCTGCCGACCCTGCTCGGGCTGGCCTGTGCGCCGCTCGTCGCGGGGCTGCTCGGTCTCCTGGTCGGCGTGCCCCTGCTGCGGCTGCGCGGGCACTATCTCGCCTTCGCCACGCTGGCCTTCCAGCTCATCGTGCTGGCGGTGATCGGGCAGGAGTCCTGGCTGGGCGGGGACATCGGCCTGAGCGGCATCCCCGCCCTCGGTATCGGCTCGCAGGAGATCACCGGGTACCGGGGCTACGCCTGGGCAGCCTGGCTGGCGCTGCTCCTGGTCATGGTGCTGACCAGGAACGTCGTACGCTCCCGTCCCGGCCGGGGCCTGCGGGCGCTGGCCACCAGCGAGATGGCGGCGGCTTCCTCCGGGGTGCCGGTGGGCCGTTACAAACTCGCGGTCTTCGGCCTCTCGGCGGCGTTCGCCGGGCTCGCCGGCGGGATCTTCGCCTTCTTCATGGCGTACCTCGCCCCTGGATCGTTCCCGGTGCTGCTGTCCATCCAGTTCGTCGTCATGGCTGTGGTGGGGGGCCTCGGCACCGTGTGGGGACCGCTGGTCGGCGCCTCGTCCATCACCCTGCTCGTGCAGTGGCTGAACGACGTCGGCGCACAGCCCGGTATGCCCGCCCACGCACCCCAGGTCTTCTCCTACGCGGTCTATGCGCTCCTGCTGGTGCTCGCCGTGCTCTTCCTCCCGCGGGGACTGGTGCCCGCGGGAGCCGACCTGCTGCGGCTGATGACACGGCGGCTCGCCCGGGAGGAGTCGGATGCTGCTGCCGGGGAGCGCGTGCCAAGTCCGCAGGGGCCGTGATCGGGGCCCCGTACGGGCCTAGAAGTTGCCGCGCTTCTCCTGCTCGCGCTCGATCGCCTCGAACAGGGCCTGGAAGTTGCCCTTGCCGAAGCCGAGCGAGCCGTGACGCTCGATGAACTCGAAGAACACCGTGGGCCGGTCGCCGATCGGCTTGGTGAAGATCTGCAGCAGGTACCCGTCCTCGTCGCGGTCGACGAGGATGCCGCGCGAGGCCAGTTCCTCGATCGGCACGCGGACGTTGCCGATGCGGGCGCGCAGCTCGGGGTCGGTGTAGTAGCTCTCCGGCGTGTCGAGGAACTCGATGCCCTTGGACCGCAGAATGTCGACGGTCCTGATGATGTCGTTGGTGGCCAGGGCGAGGTGCTGGGCGCCGGGGCTGCGGTAGAAGTCGAGGTACTCGTCGATCTGCGAACGCTTCTTGCCGACCGCCGGCTCGTTGAGCGGGAACTTCACCCGGTGGTTACCGCTGGCGACGACCTTGCTCATCAGAGCCGAGTACTCGGTGGCGATGTCGTCACCGATGAACTCGGCCATGTTGGTGAAGCCCATGACGCGGTTGTAGAAGTCGACCCACTCGTCCATGTGACCGAGTTCCACGTTGCCCACGACATGGTCGAGCGCCTGGAAGATGCGCTTGGGCTCGTCCTCGGGCTTCACATAGCCGGAGGTCCGGGCGACATAGCCGGGCAGGTAGGGACCGCTGTAACGGGAGCGGTCCACGAGGGTGTGGCGGGTCTCGCCGTACGTGGCGATGGCACCGATCCGGACCGTGCCATGTTCGTCGGTGACGTCCTGCGGCGCCTCCAGCACGGTCGCGCCCTGCGTGCGGGCGTGCTCGATGCACTTGTCGACGTCGGGCACCTCGAGAGCGATGTCGATGACACCGTCACCGTGGCGGCGGTGGTGGTCGAGCAGCGGGCTGTCCGGGTCGACGCCGCCCTTCAGCACGAACCGGATCGCACCGGAGCGGAGCACGAACGCGTGGTGGTCACGGTTGCCGGTCTCCGGACCGGAGTAGGCCACCAGTTCCATGCCGAAGACCACCTGGAAGTACAGCGCCGCCTGCGTCGCGTTGCCCACCGCCCAGACCACCGCGTCCCACCCGGTCACCGGGAAGGGGTCACCCTCGGCGTCGTACTCCACGAGCCCGACCAGCTGCTTGAGCTGCTGCAGGTCGAGTTCCGCAAGACGCTCCTGGCTCGTGAGGGTCTGTTCGATGCTCATGCGTCATCCCTTTCGATGTGCGTGTTTCCAGCGCGTGGCGGTAGAAGACACCGGGTTCCCTCAACTGCACAAGAGTCACCTTCTGAGCTGTTCAGGCTGCCCAGTTTGCCTCGCTCACAGCGGCCTCATATATACAATCTGCCTAGTTGAGAGTGGGTGATCGTCATGGCTGAGGGGCAGCCGCTGGACTCGTTGGACATCGACTTGCTGCGCTCGCTGCGGGACAACCCGCGAGCCGGGGTCCTCGAGCTGTCGCGGACGCTGGGGGTGGCCCGGGGAACGGTCCAGGCACGCCTGGACCGGATGGAACGCGGTGGGATCCTCGTCGGATTCGGCCCCGACCTGGACGTGGGCGCCGCGGGATTTCCGGTCCAGGCGTTCGTGACCCTGGAGATCGCCCAAGGCGCGCTCGAAGACGTCGCCGCCGAGCTCGCCGCCCTGCCCACGGTGCTCGAGGCGTACGCGACGACGGGAGCCTCCGACGTCCTGTGCAAACTGGCGGCCTCGTCCCACGAGGACCTCCAGGAGACCTTGCTCGCCCTGAACCGCTCCCCCACGGTGGCCCGTTCGACGAGCGTGATCGTGCTGTCGGTGGTCGTGGCGCCCAGGGTCCTGCCGCTGCTGGAGTCTCGCCATCACCGCACGCCCGGGCGGTCCCCCGCCTATCGCGACGTCCAGTGACGCCGGGCGCCGTCAGGCCTTGCTGAGCGACGCCAGCCGCGAGGCCGCCTCCTTCACCTGAACGGCGACCGACTCGACGTCGAACTCGTGCATGGCCACGACGCCGACCGAGGCGCCCGCCGCACCAGGAACCTCGAACCCCGCCGCGATCCCGGTGGCGCCCTGCTGGAGCTGTCCCGAGGTGACGCTGTACCCCAGCTCCCGAGCCCGCACGATCCCCTCCGGCTCATCCGGCAGGGGCGGCTGCAACGCGAGGATGGCGATGCCGTTCGCCCCTCGCTCCAGCGGATGCCGGACGCCGATGCGGTAGCCCACCTGGACCGGACCGGGCTGGACGGTCGGCTGCGCACCCGCCACGGGAACACACTCCCGCGCGCCGTGCGCCAACGTCAGAAAGGCGGAGGTACCGGTGGCGTCGGCGAGCTCCTGAAGCACGGGCTGAGCCGCCGGCACCAGCTGATGCTGGAACCGCCCCGCCAGGGTGGCGGCGCCCGCCCCGAGCCGTACCCGCTTGCCCTGCCGGGAGACCAACGCGTGTTCCTCCAGCGTCTGCACGATCCGGTACGCGACGGCCCGATCGATCTCCAGCTGCGCCGCCAGGTCTGCCACCGTCAGACCGTCGGCCGTCAGAGAGATCAGGTCCAGAGCCCGAAGCCCACGATCCAGACCTTGCAGGGTGGCCATCAACACCTCCGAGAGAACGGCACAACTTCTTCGGGCGCCACGTTAAGGCACGTCAGACGCACGGGCGGCGCCCGGGACCTTGACTGGGTTGTCACCCCGGACCTACCGTCAACATGTCGCTGTCATCGCACAAAAATGTGCGCTGAGCGCACAGAGGAGATAGACGTGCCGTACTACCACCAGGCCGGGGCGGTTCCGCCGAAACGTCACACCCAGCACCGGGACCCGGACGGGAACCTCTATTACGAGGAGCTGATGGGCGAGGAGGGGTTCTCCTCGGACTCCTCGCTGCTCTACCACCGGCACATCCCGTCGGCGGTGCGGGAGTACCGGGTGTGGGACCTCGGGGACCAGTCCCTGGTGCCCAACCATCCCCTGGTTCCCCGTCACCTCTCCACGCACAGCCTGTTCTCGGACGGCGAGTCCGGCATCGACGCGGTGACCGGCCGCAGGCTGCTGCTGGGCAACGAGGACGTACGACTGGCGTATGTCGTGGCCGACACGGTCAGCCCCTACTACCGCAACGCGATCGGCGACGAGTGTCTCTACGTCGAGGACGGGCGAGCACGCGTGGAGACGGTCTTCGGCGACCTCGAGGTCGGCGACGGGGACTATGTGATCGTCCCGCGGGCGACCACGTACCGGATCGTCCCGGACGGGGTCGTACGGATCTATGCGATCGAGGCGAACTCGCACATCGGACCGGCCCGCCGCTACCTGTCCAAGCACGGCCAGCTGCTCGAGCACGCGCCGTACTGCGAGCGCGACTTCCGCCTCCCGGACGGGCCGAGGCTCGTCGACGGCGAGAACGTCGAGGTGTTCATCAAGCACCGCGGCCCGGGCGGCGTCGCAGGGACCGTCCACACCCTGCCGAACCACCCCTTCGACGTCGTCGGCTGGGACGGCTGCCTCTACCCGTACGTGTTCAACATCCGTGACTTCGAGCCCCTCACGGGCCGGGTCCACCAGCCGCCGCCGGCCCATCAGGTCTTCGAGGGCCACAACTTCGTGATCTGCAACTTCGTGCCGCGCAAGGTGGACTACCACCCGCTGGCCGTCCCGGTGCCGTACTACCACTCCAACGTCGACTCCGACGAGGTGATGTTCTACTGCGGCGGGGACTACGAGGCGCGCAAGGGCTCCGGTATCGGCCAGGGCTCCATCTCCCTGCACCCGGGCGGCCACCCCCACGGCCCCCAGCCGGGCGCGATGGAACGGTCGATCGGCGCGGAGTTCTTCGACGAGCTCGCGGTCATGGTCGACACCTTCCGTCCCCTCCAGCTCGGTGAAGCCGGTCGCGCGACGGACGACGGGACGTACGCCTACTCCTGGGAGCAGAACCGATGAGCGCCCCGCCGACACCGGAGATCCCCCCGGTACTCGTCGGCCTGTTCGACGACGCGGCGGTCTTCCCGCCCGGCAGCCTCCCGATCGAGGAGGCCGTCCCGGCCCACGTGGAGCACACCCGCGGCGCCCATGCCGGACTGGTCGGGGCGTTCGTCCTCGCGGCCAAGGACGTGGACCGGCTCACCGGGCTGACCGCCGGCCTGCCCGAGGGCTCCTTCGACCTCTCGGTGACCGTCGCGCTGCCGGGTGTCTCCGACGCTGTCGCCGCGGCCCGGCGTATCCCGGCCGTGCGGCTGGTCGGGCTGGAGGTCGCCGTCCCGGACGGCATCGCCGCCGAGGCGGTCGTACCCGCGCTGGCCGAGGCGATCGAGGACGACACCGGCCTCACCGTCTATGTCGAGGTGCCGCGCGACGATCGGCGCGAGGCGCTGCTCGCCGAGCTCTCAGGGACCCCCTGTCTGGCCAAGTTCCGCACCGGCGGCGTACGCGCCGATCTCTACCCCGACGAGCACGAACTCGCGGCGGCCATCCTGTCCGCGGTGCGGGCCGGGGTGCCGTTCAAGGCGACCGCGGGGCTGCACCACGCGCTGCGCAACACCGACCCGGAGACCGGATTCGAGCAGCACGGGTTCCTCAACCTGCTCGTGGCCGCCGACGCGGCTCTGAAGGGCGCCGAGGAGGCGGAGCTGGTCGAGCTGCTCGCCGACCGCGACGGCGACCGGGTCGCCGAGCGGGTGCGCGCCCTGTCGCCTGAAGTCCGTGACCTGTTCCGCTCCTTCGGCACCTGCTCCGTCGCCGAACCCGCAACCGAGTCGGCCGGTCTCGGCCTGCTGCCCGCCGCGACGATCGCCGACCTGACCGAGGTGTCCGCATGACCAGCACCACCCAGTTGACCGTCCCGGCCGACTCGCTCTTCGGCCTGACCAACCTGCCGTACGGCGTCTACTCCGTGGCCGGCCAGGAGCCGCGCGTGGCGACCCGCTACGGCGACCATGTCATCGACCTGGCCGTCCTGCTGGGCGACGAGGTCTTCGCCCGGCCGAGCCTGAACGCCTTCATGGCGCGGGGCCACGCCCGCTGGGTCGAGGCCCGCGCCGACCTCACCGAGCGGCTCCGGGGCGAGGTCCCCACCGACGCTGTCCACGACCTGGGTGCGGTGACCCTGCACCTGCCGATCGAGGTCGCCGACTACGTCGACTTCTACGCCTCCGAGCACCACGCCTCGAACCTGGGCAGGCTGTTCCGGCCCGACAACCCGGACCCGCTGATGCCGAACTGGAAGCACCTTCCGGTCGGCTACCACGGCCGGGCGGCGTCCATCGTCGTCTCGGGCACCGACATCATCCGGCCTGCCGGGCAGCGCAAGGGACCCCAGGACCCGGTACCGGTCTTCGGGCCCTCGACCCGCCTGGACATCGAGGCGGAACTCGGCTTCGTCCTCGGCACCGGCAATGCCATGGGCGAGTCCATCGGCGCGGAGGACGCGGAGCGGCACATCTTCGGGGTGGTGCTCTTCAACGACTGGTCCGCGCGCGACATCCAGGCCTGGGAGTACGTCCCCCTCGGACCCAACCTGGGCAAGTCGTTCGCGTCGACGATCTCGCCGTGGGTGGTGCCGCTGCTCGCCCTGGACGCCGCCCGGGTTCCGACCCCGGTCCAGGAACCCGCCGTTCTGCCGTATCTGCGGATGGGGCAGCCCTGGGGCCTCGACGTCGACCTCACGGTCGCCTGGAACGGCCAGGTCGTCTCCCGGCCGCCGTACGCCGCCATGTACTGGTCCCCCGCCCAGATGCTGGCCCACCAGACCGTCAACGGCGCTCCCTCGCGCACGGGTGACCTGTTCGCGTCCGGCACTGTCTCGGGTCCGGAGAAGGAGCAGCGCGGTGCCTTCATCGAACTGACCTGGGGCGGAAAGGAGCCGATCACGGTCAACGGTCGGCAGCGCACGTTCCTGGAGGACGGGGACGAGATCGTCCTCACCGCCACGGCGCCGGGCGCCGACGGAACCCGGATCGGCTTCGGCGAGGCCCGCGGCCGGATCACCAGCAGCAAGCAGGAGGCGTGATGAGCAAGACGGTGGCCTCGGCCGCGGAAGCGGTCGCCGACATCACCCCGGGCAGCTCGCTCGCCGTCGGCGGGTTCGGGCTCTCCGGAATACCGGACCTCCTGATCGAGGCGCTGGCCGAGCAGGGGGCCGAAGACCTGGAGGTCTTCTCCAACAACTGCGGTGTGGACGGCATCGGACTGGGCCTTCTCCTCGACCTCGGCCGGATCCGCCGGGTCACGGCGTCCTACGTCGGCGAGAACAAGGAGTTCGCCCGCCAGTACCTCTCCGGTGAACTGGAGGTGGAGCTCACCCCACAGGGCACGCTGGCCGAGCGGCTGCGCGCGGGTGGCTCCGGCATCCCCGCGTTCTACACCCCCGCGGGCGTGGGCACGCCGGTTGCCCAGGGCGGTCTGCCGTGGAGATACGGCCAGGAGGGGAACGTGCTGGTCGCCTCTCCCGCCAAGGAGGTCCGCGAGTTCCACGGCCGCCGGTATGTCCTCGAAGAGGGCATCAGGGCCGACTTCTCACTCGTCCACGCCCGGCTCGGCGACACCGACGGGAACCTCGTCTTCAACAAGGCGACCATGAACTTCAACCCGCTCGCCGCGATGGCGGGGCGGATCTGCATCGCGCAGGTCGAGGAGCTCGTGGAGCCCGGTGCGATCGACCCCGCCGAGGTGCACCTGCCCGGCATCTACGTCCAGCGGATCGTCCACACCGGCCCACAGACCAAGCACATCGAGAAGCGGACGGTCCGGGAGGACGCTGCCTAATGCTGAAGTCAAGCCACGAGGCGAAGAGTTGGCCGGGCCTCGTAGGGGTGTCGGTCACGCAGGATGGCGTAGAGGACGTTGACCT
>NZ_JBIWGA010000052.1:0-35633 GCF_044763345.1 Streptomyces sp. NPDC096132 | reverse complement strand
TTCAACCCTTCCGACACGGAGGTCACCCAACATGTTCTTCGCCCAGTACTACCTCGACTGCCTCTCCCAGGCGTCGTACATGATCGCCGACGAGACCACCGGCAGGGCCGTCGTCGTCGACCCGCGCCGCGACGTGTCCGAATACCTCGCCGACGCCGCCGAGCACGGCTTCACCATCGAGGCCGTCGTCAACACCCACTTCCACGCCGACTTCCTCGCCGGCCACCTGGAGCTCGCCGACCGCACCGGCGCCTGGATCGGCTACGGGCAGCGCGCCGACGCCGAGTACCCCATCCGCAGGCTCACCGACGGCGAGCGGATCAGCCTCGGCGACGTCCACCTGCGGATCCTCGAGACTCCCGGCCACACCCCGGAGTCGATCAGCGTCCTGGTGTACGAGCACGCGGACGATGCCGTCCCCTACGGCGTCCTCACCGGCGACGCGCTGTTCATCGGCGACGTCGGACGGCCCGACCTGCTCGCCTCCATCGGCGTGACCGCCGACGAACTCGGGCGGATGCTCTACGACACCGTCCAGAACAAGCTGATGGACCTCCCGGACGCGGTCCGCGTCTTCCCCGCCCACGGCGCCGGCTCCGCCTGCGGCAAGAACCTCTCCACCCAGCGCCAGTCCACCATCGGAGAGCAGCGCGCCACCAACTACGCGTGCCGGCCGATGAGCGAGGAGAGGTTCGTGGAGCTGGTGACGGCGGGACAGCCGTCGGCACCCGCCTACTTCGTCTACGACGCGATCCTCAACCGCAAGGAGCACGGCCTGTTCGACGCGGCCGCCGCGCCTCGGCCGCTGTCGGTCGGGGAGTTCATGGAACGGCGCGCGGCGGGAGCGGTCGTGGTCGACGCCCGCTCCCCGCAGGACTTCGCGCCCGGGTATCTGCGCGGCTCGGTCAACGTGCCCGCGGACGGCCGCTTCGCCGAGCAGGCCGGCATGGTCGTCGGTCCCGAGCAGGAGGTCGTCGTCGTCGCGCCGCAGGACCGCGAGGAGGAGGTCGTCATCCGGCTCGCCCGCATCGGCTTCGACCGGGTCGGCGGGTACCTGCGCGAACCCGAGGGCGCCTTCCCCGCCCTGGCCGCCGAGATGGAGCAGGCGAGCCGCGTGACCGCCGACGAACTGCGCCGGCTGCTGGACGGCGAGGAACCGCCGCTGGTGCTCGACGTACGCAACACCGCCGAGCGCGAGGAGGGCTTCATCGCGGGCTCGCTCCACATCCCGCTGGCCGAACTGTCCCGCCGTATCGACGAGCTCCCCTCCGGCCGGCCCCTGGTCGTCCACTGTGCGGGCGGCCACCGTTCCTCCATCGCCGCCAGCCTGCTGCGGCACAAGGGCCGCAGCGACGTCTCCGACCTGCTCGGCGGCTACGGCGCCTGGCTCGCCCTGCCCGCGCGGGCCGACGTCTGATCCACCGCGGTCCCGGGCGGCGACCGGAGCACGGCCGCCGCCCGACCCCCCTCGCAGAGACCGCCTCACAGAAAACAGGGAACCCTCGATGACCGTCCGTGCCGACAAACCACGACTCGATCCCGCTGCCCTGCGCGACCTGACCCGCTCCGGCGAGGGCCCGCGCCTGCTGGACGTGCGCACTCCCGGCGAGTTCCGCACCGCCCACATCCCCGGCTCCTACAACGTGCCCCTCGACACCCTGCGCGAGCACCGCGCCGAACTGCTGCACCACCTCGACGAGGACGTCGTCCTCATCTGCCGCTCCGGCGCCCGCGCCGCCCAGGCCGAACAGGCCCTCGCCGAGGCAGGGCTGCCCAACCTTCGCGTCCTCGACGGCGGCGTCACGGCCTGGGAGAACGCCGGCGGCCCACTCACCCGAGGACCCGAACGCTGGGACCTGGAGCGCCAGGTCCGGCTCGTCGCCGGAACCCTCGTCCTGGTGACCGGCGTCGCGGGCCTGTTCGTGCCCGGACTGCACCTGATCGGCACCGCCGTCGGCGCCGGGCTGACCGTCGCCGCGCTCACCAACACCTGCGCCATGGGCATGCTGCTGTCGAAGCTGCCCTACAACCGCGGCCCGCGCACCGACCTCGACACGATCGTCGGCGCCCTGCGGGACGCGCCGTGATCGCCGTGGTCATCGCCGCGTCCCTGCTCATCGGCGCCAGCCTCGGCGTCCTGGGCGGCGGCGGATCCATCCTGACCGTCCCCATCCTGATCTACCTGGCCGGCCTGGAGACCAAGGAGGCCATCGCCACCTCCCTATTCGTCGTCGGCGTCACCAGCGCCGCAGGCGTCGTCTCCCACGCCCGCGCCGGACGCGTCCGCTGGCGTACCGGGCTGCTGTTCGGCCTGGCCGGCATGACCGGCGCCTACGCGGGTGGCCGCCTCGCCGAGTTCATCCCCGGCACGGTCCTGCTCATCGCGTTCGCCCTCATGATGATCGCCACCGCCGTCGCCATGATCCGCGGCCGCCGGCAGGCGCCGAAGAAGGTCCACCACGAACTCCCCGTCCTGCACGTGCTGCTCGACGGCATCGTCGTGGGGCTGGTCACCGGACTGGTAGGAGCCGGTGGAGGGTTCCTCGTCGTCCCCGCGCTCGCCCTGCTCGGCGGGCTGCCGATGACCGTCGCCGTCGGCACCTCCCTGCTCGTGATCTCCATGAAGTCCTTCGCCGGCCTGGCCGGTTACCTCGCCGGCGTGCACATCGACTGGGGCTTCGCCGCACTCGTCACGGCGACCGCCGTCGTCGGCAGCCTGCTCGGTGGCCTCCTCGCCGGGCGCATCCCGCAGGAGGCGCTGCGCAAGTCCTTCGGCTGGTTCGTCGCCGTCATGGGCGTCTTCGTCCTCGGCCAACAGACCGGCACCGGCTTCCGCCACACCCTGCTGACCAGCCCCTGGACCTGGGCCTCCGTGGCCGCGGCAGTAGGGATCGCCGTCAGCCGGTACATGCTCAGGCGCCCCGCACGAACGCCGGAGCGAACGAACGACACCCCGGCGACGCCGGACAAGGACAGCCCGGACCACCTCGCCACCCGCCCGTGACCACAGGAAGTGAGGGCCGCGGCATCGTGACCACCTGCGGGCGCAGGATCGCCGTGCGGCGCCTGCGGCTCGCGCCTGCGGACCGGCCCATCAGCCGGGTCACCCTGGACGTGGGCAGGGACCAGCGCGGCGAACCGGGGGTGTGGGCGGCGCTCACGGCCGACGAGGCACGCGGCCCGGCCCGCCTGCTCCTCCTGCACACGGGCCAGGCCGAGCGCGCCACCGATCCCGCCGGTCCTACGCGCGAGGACTCCTCCGCGTCCTGTCGTCCGGGTTCCGACCGGTGAACGACGTCGACGGGTCCCGGTGTCCGGTGACGCCCGCGAGTCGGACACAGGCACGTGGCCGCAGCACCGTCCGGATGGCCGGTCGGTTCCCCGTGCGGGTACGCCCGGGTCGGACACGACCGCCACCACGCGCCGTATTGCCGTCCGGCAGGACGCGTCCGATGCCGGTGCCGGTCGTCTCACGTGTAGACGATCTGGCCGCCGGCCGCGCGCTCGTAGAACTCGCCGACCGTGATGACGCCCTGGACCTGGTCGACGAGGTCGTCCTCGCCGAGTTCGAAGAGGTCGACCGATGCCCTGCAGGCGTAGATGCCGGCGCCGGTGTCGGCGATCATCTCGATGAACTCGGGGATCGGTGGGATGTCGAGCTTGTCCATCTTCCGTCCCATGTAACGCGTCACCAGATCCGGGACCCCCGGCAGGCCACCGAGCAGGGTCGGGAGGTGGAGTCCGGGGTTGCCGACCGTGGCCAGCTTGATGTGTTCCCAGCGCTTCTTCGTGATGGCGTCCAGTCCGAAGAAGGTGAAGAACAAGTCGGCCTCGATGCCCTCGGCGCGGGCACCGTTGGCCATGATCAGGGCTGGGTAGATCCCTTCCAGGGATCCCTTGGAAACGATGATCGAGACCTTCTCGATCGTGGCGGTGTCCGCCATGGCGAGCCCCTCCTTCTCAGATGCAGCCGCGGGGCTTGGGGATTCCGGCGATCTTGGCGGCGGTCTTGGCCGGGCCCTTCGGGAAGAGCTGGTAGAGCTCCTTGACGCTCACGCCGGAGGTCTTGCCGAGGACGCGGACGGTGGGACCGGTGCCCTTGGCCGCGTACTGGGCGCGCATGAAGTGGATGACCTTCCAGTGCCGGTCGGTCAGGGCCTCGATGCCCGCCTCGCGGGCGAGCTGCTCGGCCATGGGCTCGGTCCACCGCTCGGGGTCGGTGAAGAAGCCCTCGTCGTCGACGGGTACGGCGGTGTCCGCGTAGGTGGCGGTGGGCATGGCGGGGTCCTCTCCCCTCAGACGGACAGGTGGTTCTTGCCGCGCTCGGGCATCGCCGAGCCGATGCCGGGTACCTCCCGGCCGGGCAGCAGGCTGTGCCAGTACAGCCACTCGAAGGCGAGCTTGCCGAGATGGCTCGCGTGCGACTCCTTCAGCAGCGGCAGACCGACGGGGCCCGGGAAGTGGCCGGGCAGCGGCTCGGTGTCGTAGTTGAAGTCGATGAGCAGGGCCTTGTGGAAACCGGTCTCGACGAAACAGTTGGTGTGCCCGTCGAAGGAGGCGTCCAGCGGCCGTCCGGCGAGGAAGCGGCCGATGTTGTGCACCAGCGCCTCGCCCTCGAAGTGGGCGACCGAGCCCGCCTTCGACGCCGGCAGACCCGCCGCGTCCCCGACCGCGAACACCTCGGGGTGGTCGGGGTGTTGGAGGCTGTGCGGGTCGACGGGGACGAATCCCAGCTCGTCGCCGAGGCCCTCGGAGCGGCCCACGTACTCCGCGCCGCCGTGCAGCGGCACGACCACCGCCAGGTCGAAGGGCACCTCGCGCTCGTCGTACGACACCAGCCGGCCCCCGGCCCCGTCCACTTTTCCGAGCGTGAACTCGGTGACGAGCTCGACGCCCTTCTCCTTCAGCAGTCCCCCCAGCGCCCTGGCGGCGACCGGCTTGGTGAAGGCCGCGTCCAGCGGGGTGGCGTACGTCAGCTCGACCCGGTCTCGGATGCCTCGCCGCTGGAAGTACCAGTCGGCGAGGAAGGCGAACTCCAGTGGCGCAACGGGGCACTTGACCGGCAGGTCGGCCACGTCGATCACCAGACGGCCACCGTCGAAGCGTTCCAGCGCGTCACGCAGACCGGCCGCGCCGGGCAGGTCGTAGAAGGTGAAGACCTTCTCCCCCCAGCCGGGTCCGGTCAGTCCTTCGGTCTCCTCCGACAGCAGCGTCGCTCCGGTGGCGACCACGAGGACGTCGTACGACAGCCGGATGCCACCGGCGAGGCGTACCGTCCGCGCGTCCAGGTCGACCCGCTCGATCCGCGCCTGCTTGTAGTCGACGGCAGCGTCCAGCTGCCGGGGACGGGACCGCACGAGGTGGTGCGGCTGGGCGAGCCCGAACGGCACGAACAGCAGACCGGGCTGGTAGAGGTGGTCGTCGTCCTGGTCGACGACCGTGATCCGGCACTCCCGCCTGTCGTATGTGCGACACAGGCGGTTCGCCGTCATGGTGCCGGCGGTTCCGCCGCCGAGAATCACGATGTATTGGCCCATGTCCCCACTGTCGTACGGAAGATGACGACCGGACTTGGGCCACTGGTCCCCACCGGGGTACCCACCCGGGTATGTCTTCGACCGGGCCCACGACCCCCGGGACCCGCTTGCCCGTCACGAGCGCCCTGGTAAAATACCCCGCAGGGTATATCGTCGTGCGACCAGGCACGAGGGCCGAACGGTCCCCGGCGCACCCCGTCGGCCCCTCGCCCCGCCCCCGCGCCCAGCGGTCGACTGGAAACCGGAGCAGCCGACACCAGCGAGAAGGGCCCGGCCATGACCGGCAGCACACCGCAGACCCTCAAGCCGAACCGCACCCAGTCCCCGGACGTGCACCACCTCGAGGTCACCCACGTCGAGGGCGACGCCTACTCCGTGGACGTCCGCGGACATTGCCTCCAGGTCGACCAGCCGTTGGAAGCGGGTGGCACGGACACCGCACCCACCCCGACCGAGCTCTTCGCCGCCTCACTGGCCACCTGCGTGGCGTTCTACGCGGGCCGCTACCTCCACCGGCACGGCCTGCCTCTCACCGGACTGCGCGTCCGTACGGAATTCACCATGGCCACCGACCGCCCGGCGCGCGTCTCCTCCCTGCGCCTTGTGATCGTCCCTCCGGGGGCACTGCCCGAGCGACGGCGGGCGGCACTGCTGGCCGTGGCCTCGCACTGCACGGTCCACAACACCCTCCACCAGGTGCCCGAGATCGACATCGAGCTGGAGCCATGAGTACGACCTCGGCGCCGACCGTGCCGGCATTGCTCGACCGCATCCGGGGCGGCCTCATCGGCGACGACGAGGTGCTGGACGGCCCCTACGGCCCGAAGCGGATCGTCTACGCCGACTACACCGCCTCCGGCCGCTCCCTCGACTTCGTCGAGGACTTCGTCCGCGAACAGGTCCTGCCGCGCTACGGCAACACCCACACGGAGAGCTCCAGCACCGGTCTGCAGACGACCCGGCTGCGTGAGGACGCCCGCCGGATCATCCGGGCGGCGGTCGGCGGCACCGAGGACGATCTGGTGATCTTCTGCGGGTCCGGCGCGACCGCCGCGGTCAACAAACTGATCGGCATCCTTCAGCTGCGCCGCCCGGACCGGCCGCCACCCGCCGAGCGGCCCGTGGTGTTCGTCGGCCCCTACGAACACCACTCCAACGAACTGCCCTGGCGCGAGTCCGTCGCCGACGTGGTCGTGATCGACGAGGATCCCGACGGCCACATCGACCTCACCGGACTCGAAAAGGCACTACGACGCCACGCCGGCCGCCCGCTGCGGATCGGTAGCTTCTCCGCGGCCTCCAACGTCACCGGCATCCTCACCGACACCGACCGCATCGCGCGGCTGCTGCACAGACACGGCGCCCTGTCCTTCTGGGACTACGCGGCGGCGGCGCCGTACGTCCCGATCCGGACGGCCGAGAGCACGGCGGGCGCGGGGGACCACAAGGACGCGCTGTTCGTCTCCCCGCACAAGTTCGTCGGCGGTCCGCAGACCCCCGGCGTACTCGTCGTGCGGCGCGAGCTGGTGCGCAACCGGGTGCCCACCGCGCCCGGCGGCGGCACGGTCGCCTTCGTCGATCCGCTCAGCCACCGCTATCTCGACGATCCGGTGGCCCGCGAGGAGGGCGGCACCCCCGCGATCGTCGAGTCCGTCCGGGCCGGGCTCGTCTTCGCCCTCAAGCAGGCCGTCGGCACCGACGCCATCCAGACCGCCGAGGAGCGCCACTGGCGGCGCGCGCTGAACCGCTGGGACCGCAACCCCGGCATCGAGATCCTCGGCAACCACCACGCCCGCCGGCTGTCCATCGTCTCCTTCCGGATCCGGTACGGCGACCGCCTCTACCTGCACCACAACTACGTGGTCGCGCTACTGAACGACCTCTTCGGCATCCAGGCCCGTGGCGGCTGCTCCTGCGCGGGCCCGTACGGCCACCGCCTGCTCGCGATCGACACCACCACCTCCCATGCCCTGCTCGACGAGGTCGTCCACGGCTGCGACGGCATCAAGCCCGGATGGAGCCGCGTCAACTTCAACTACTTCATCAGCGACACCGTCCGCGACTACCTCATCGACGCCGTCGACCTGATCGCCACGCACGGCCACCGGCTGCTGCCCGACTACCGCTTCGATGCGCGCACCGGACAGTGGCACCACCACGACGGCCCCGTCGGCCCGCCCCTACGGCTGACCGACGTGAGCTACAGCGCCGACGGCGGGCTCACCGCACCGGCACCCCCTCACCGTCGGCTGGGCGAGGAGGCACTGGCCGGTCAACTCGCCCGTGCCCGCGAGGTGCTGGCCGCCCGCCCCGACCGCCTCGATGACGGCGCCACCGGGCTGCCGGCCGACTTCGAGCGCATGCGCTGGTTCCCGCTGCCTCCCGTCTGCAGGGAAAAAACCCGGACCGACACCGATTGAACCGAGCAGGCACAAATACCCCACCGGGTACACAGGAGCGGAGGGAGCCCCATGCCGACCGTCGACCTGACCAAGGACACCTTCGAGGAGGCCGTCACGGCTCCGACATCGTGCTGATCGACTTCTGGGCCGCCGCCCTGATGGCCGTCCGCGACCGGACCGTCCTGTACGCGCAGCCGGCTCCGGAAGGCCGCCGCGGGCACGACTCGAGCGAACTGACACGCCCCGCGCCCGCACGCAGGTTCAGCGGCTGGGCAGGGCGGCAAGGGCGGGAGGTCTGGCCATGACAGGTGTGATCCTTGGTGGTCGACGCCGTCCCGAACCGGGACGTACAGTACCCCTAGGGGTATTTCTCGAGGAGTGATCGTGGAACTGGAGCTTGAGGGTGCGGACCTGAAGGCCGTGCTGAACCGGCTGCGCCGGGCGCAGGGCCAGATCTCCGGTGTGATCCGGATGATCGAGGAGGGGCGCGACTGCGAGGACGTCGTCACGCAGCTCGCCGCCGCCTCACGGGCACTGGACCGCGCCGGTTTCGCGATCATCGCGACAGGCCTGCAGCAGTGTGTGACGGACATGGAGTCCGGTCGTAGGAACGGTGAGGACCCCGAGGCGATGCGCGCCCGCCTGGAGAAGCTGTTCCTGTCCCTGGCGTGATCATGTCCCCTGGTCCAACTCACACCACCGCGTGGATGAGCATGAAGGCAGCCACGGCCGACAGCACCAGGGCGAAGCTCCGCTGAAGCGTGTCCCCGGAGACCTTCGCGGCCAGCCGCTTGCCGTCCCAGGCGCCGAGGGTCGCCGCCCCGACAAAGGGGCCCACGACCGCCCAGTCCAGCCCCTCGACCGTGCCGGGCCCGGGTCGTCAGCGCGGCCAGCGAGTTGACGGTGATGACCAGCAGGCTGGTGCCCACCGCGTTACGCATCCGCATGCCGAGCACGCTCACCAGCGCCGGTACGGCGAGGAAGCCGCCGCCTACGCCGAGGACTCCTGTGACAGCGCCGAGCCCGGCGCCGGCGGCCGCGGCCCGCATCGGCCGTACCGTCACGGCACCCTCCGCGTCCGGCCGCGAGCGCAGCATGCGCACGGCGGCCGCTCCCGCGACCAGCGCGAAGGCCGCCGTCAGCACCGCCTCGGGGACGCGGGCGGCAAGTGCGCCGCCCAGCATCGCCGGGCCGATCCCGGCCGCCGCGAACAACAGCCCCGTACGCCATCGCACATGACCCTCACGGGCGTGCGCGGCCAGCGCGGTCACCGACGTGATGGTGACGATGACCAGGCTCGCCGTCGTGGCGGCGACCGGGGTGAAGCCGAGCAGGTAGATCAGGGCGGGGACGGCCAGCACGCTGCCGCCGCCTCCGAGCGCGCCGAGCGCCAGGCCGATGACGGCCCCGGCGACCAGGGCGAGGACGACCGCGCTCACGTGACGGTGCCGTTCCCGCCGCGCGCGTCCACCACCGGCAGCCCCGCCGCGGCCCAGTCCCGCATGCCACCGATCACGTCGACGGCTTGCGAACCGCGGGCGACGAGCAGTTCCGCGGCCTGCCGGGAACGGTTGCCGGAACGGCAGATCACGACCAGGGGCCACGCCTGCGCGGTGTCCGGCAGCCCCGCGCCGGCGGCCAGCGCGGACAGCGGCAGGTGCACGGCGCGCGGCGCGTGCCCGGCCTGCCACTCGAACGGCTCGCGCACGTCCAGCAGTACGGCGTCACCCGCGCCGTCGATGTCGGCGTGCCCGGTGCGACGATGTGCGAGGTCCGCACCCCGCGCCGCGCGGCGGCCGCGATCACCTGGCCGATGTCGCGGGGCGGATCCACTGCCGAGGCTGTGCGCTCACCTCCGGCCGAGACAGCTCCGGTTGCCGATCCCCGCCACCTCGATCACGTCCACGGAGAACACGAGGTAGTCCCTGCCTCCCGGTGAAGATTTACCCCAGGGGGTATGCCTTCGACGGTAACATGAATACCCTAGGGGGTATTTACGGGGACAGGGGAAGCCCCGGGAAACACCTCACGAGTACCTCGCACACGGCGGGACACCCGTCCCGCGCGAGCCGACGAGAAAGACCACCGCGATGCGCTACGACCGCACCGTCCACCTCGACACCGACTTCGCCACCGCCGTGGAGCGCGTCCGCGACGCCCTCGCCGCACAGGGCTTCGGCGTCCTCACCGAGATCGACGTCACCGCCACCCTCAAGGCCAAGCTCGACCATGCCGCAGAAAACATGGAGGCCTATGTCATCCTCGGCGCCTGCAACCCGGCCCTCGCCCACCGCGCCCTGGAGACCGACCGCTCGATCGGCCTGCTGCTGCCCTGCAACGTGGTCGTCCGCCGCGACGGCGACCGCACCGCCGTACAGGCCCTCGACCCGAACACGATGGTCGCCCTGACCGAACTCGACGCCCTGCGGCCGGTCGCCGAGGAGGCCACCCGCCGCCTCGACGCCGCCCTCGCCGCCCTCGCCCCGGGCGGGACAGCGGGCTGAGCGGACGATCAGCCCGACGCAGACCGTAGGGGCCGAACACGCTCGGCCCTGTCCCCTCCCCCCGGGCGGCCCCGGCGTGTCCTCCACTGACGCGACGTCACCGCACCGGTCCGCGCCGGCCGACCGGTAGCGGGCGAAAGGACGCGGGAGTCACCGGTCGCGCAGGCCGTGATCTCCTCCTGGACGCGGTCACGGACACCGTTGTCGGTCAGGTGGGCGAGGTGGCCTTACTCTGGCGGTCGGCTGTGACCCTGGTCGCAGCGCGGCGGTGGGGCTCGCCGTACCCGAACCGCGGCATCGGCGGCGCCAACAGTCCCTACTTGCGATGGTGTGTACCCGCGTGCGGGCCCCGGCGAGTAGGAGACGTACATGACAGCCCCGAAGTCCCAGGCGGTGGACGAACCCACGGACCCCGACGTCGGTCTGCGCGTGCCCGCACGGCGGCAGCAGTCCTGGCGGGCACAGGGACCGATCGTGGCGGTGGTGGCGCCGGGCCGCGGCCCGCTACGGGGCCGCGCAACTGTGGCCGACCCCGGCGGCTAGTCCTTTCCGTGGACCACGCTGTGGGTCAACGCGGTCGGCTGCGCGGTCATCGGCGTGTTCATGGTGGTCATCACCGATGTGTGGGCGGCGCACCGGCTGGTGCGGCCGTTCGTCGGCACGGGGGTGATCGGCGGTTTCACGACCTTCTCGACGTACGCCGTCGACATCCGGAAGCTCGTGAACACCGGGCATCCCCGGACCGGCTTGGCGTATCCGGCCGCGGCGCCGCCGGCGGCGCCGGCAGCGGTGTGGCTCGCGGTGACGGTGACACGCCGCGTTCTGGCCTGGAGGCAGGGATAAGTGATGACAAGGCTGACCGGCAGTGCCCTGCGGGTGACGATCTTCATCGGGGAGAACGACACATGGCACCACAAGCCGCTCCACAGCGAGATCGTGCACCAGGTGCACCAGGCCGGGTTCGCGGGCGCCGACGTGTTCCGGGGCGTCGAGGGCTTCGGCGCCTCCTCCCTGATCCATACCGCGCGGTTGCTGTCCCTGAGCGAGGATCTGCCGGTGGCGATCGTCATCGCCGGGTGCCGCACGCCACGGCTTCCCGAGGGGGCGACGGCCCAGACGGCGTGGTGAAGGCCGTCGGCCGCGTCGCGTCGTCGGGACCGTCCGGCCCATGCGGCTCACGCGTGCCGGGCGGAGAGTGGAAGGAGGAACGCACGCGACACAAGGAGGCGGGAACCATGTGGCACCGGACGGTAGGCGACCTCATGACCGCACCGGTCGTCAAGGTGCGCCGGGACACCGGTTTCAAGGAGATCGCCAAGCTGCTCGCCGAACACGACATCACCGCCGTACCCGTCGTGGACGACGAGGAACACGCCGTGGGCGTGGTCTCCGAAGCTGACCTGCTGCGCAAGGAGGCCGCACTCCTCGATCCGGCGGGCCTGCTGCCGGTCCTGCGTCCCGGGCCCGCCGACCGCGCGAAGGCGGAGGCCACGACCGCCAAGGGGCTGATGAACAGCCCTGTCGTGACGGCCCGGCCGCAGTGGACGGCGGTGGAGGCGGCCCAGGTCATGGAGCGCCACCACGTCAAACGGCTGCCGGTGGTCGACGAGGCCGACCGACTGGTCGGGCTGGTCAGCAGGGCCGACCTGCTGCATGTCTTCCTGCGGGGCGACAGCGCCATCCGGGAGGAGATCGCGGGAGAGGTACTCCTGCGCACGCTCGGGATCACGCCCGGGGCGGTCACCGTGCGGGTGGTCGACGGACGGGTGGCGCTGAAGGGCACCGTCGAGCGCAAGTCGCTCGTCCCGGTCCTCGTGCGCCTGTGCCAGGGCGTGGACGGGGTGGTCGATGTCTCCGCCGAGCTGCACCACCGGGTGGACGACACCTCCACCGTGCCGGAGCCCGAGGCGTCACGCCGCGCCGGAATCGCCACATGAGCCGGAGTGCAAACGACGAGAGGGGATGGGACATGACCGGGACTCCGTACACCGTGAGCGATGTGATGACCCAGACGGTCGTAGCCGTCGGACGCGACGCACCGTTCAAGGAGATCGTGCTGACCATGGAGCAGTGGAAGGTCAGCGCCATGCCGGTGCTGGAGGGAGAGGGACGCGTCATCGGTGTCGTCTCCGAGGCCGACCTGCTGCCCAAGGAGGAGTTCCGGGAAGGGGAGCAGCCCCTCTCCCAGCAGCGACAGCGCCTGGCCGACGTCGCCAAGGCCGGTGCGACCAGGGCGGAGGAACTCATGAGCACCCCCGCCGTCACCGTCCACCCGGACGCCACTCTCGCCCAGGCCGCCCGGATCATGGCCGTCCGGCACGTCAAGCGGCTGCCCGTGGTCGACGACATCGGCATGCTCCAGGGCATCGTCAGCCGTGCCGATCTGCTGAAGGTCTTCCTGCGGCCGGACGACGAGATAGCGGACGAGGTCCGCCGCAGGGTGGTGTCCTCCCTGTATCCGACCGCCGGCCACTCCATCGACGTCACCGTGCACGAGGGAGTCGTCACCCTGCGCGGGCACGTACGCGACACCGCGCTCGTCCCGATCGCCGTACGCCTCGTGCGCGCCGTCGAAGGTGTCGTGGACGTCGAGCCGGAGCTCACCGGCAGTGGCGCGACCTGAGAGCAGAATTCCCTGATACGCCGCGCGGCTGGTCGGCCGACCCACCGCTTCCTGGGCCAGGTGTCAGCCGCGCGCGACGACGGGGACGGGGCAGCGGCGTAGTGCAGGACGGCATGCCCGTCCGGAACGTCCGAGGCCATCGGCTTCCGGTCGACCAGCCCGTGGACGCGGGCGGGACACAACTCCCTCCATGAGCCTCCGGCGATCAGCATGGAACCGGAGGCCTGATCGCGGCCTCGCCCCAGCCCGTGCGATGGTCCACCCCGCATCGTCAGGGACCAACGCCCCAGTCGGTCTGGGCTCTTCGGCCCATGACGAACGGGTGGACAGGGCCGACGGTGAGAGTAGGGCACCGAAGCCATGGGCGTGAGGCTCACGTCCGGTGACCGCGAGGAAGTGGGTGACCGTGATGCTCTGGTACGGCCATGATCCGAGTGGGTGGACCTGGTTCGTCATGTCGCTCGGCATGATCTTCTTCTGGGCTCTCCTCATCGTCCTCGGTGTCCTGCTGTTCCGGGCCCTGTCCCGGTCGGCCGGCTTCGGGTCGACGAAAAGCCCCGCACCGCACGGGCCCGCCGCCGAGCAGTTGCTCGCCGAACGCTTCGCCCGCGGAGAGATCGACGAGGACGAATACCGCCGCTGCCTGACCGTTCTGCGTACCGGTGGCGGCCAGCCGCTCGACAAGAGCTGATCGAGTGACCCCGTACCGTGACGGATCGGGTCACTCCCGTCACACTCCAGGTTCCGCAGTCGTCCGCCGGGCCGACAGCCGCCACCGCACACGCCCGGGACCGCCGCGGAATAGTTGGAGGAGACGGGAATCGCGCTTCCGTGAGTGGCCGGTCGGCCATGGAGGGAGGCAGGTCCAGTGTCCGTACGTGAACTCGACACGACGACCGTGGCAGGCTTGGTCGAGGGCGCCGCAGCGGCTCCTGGGTTGCGCCGCTGCCCTGTTCAACCTGCGCGTCGCCGCCGCCCACGCGGGGTGGACACCGGCCACCGAGCTCGAGGCGATACCCCGCGCCATCAAGGATGCCCTGAGCGGCGCCGCTCTCCTGGAGGGGGCGCGGCTGGTCTTTCCCGACACATGGCATGTGCGGACATTGCTGGACCTGGTGCAGGATGCCGAGGGGCGCGATGCCATGGACGCCGCCGCGTTCGATGAGCTGAGGCATTGGACCCGGGCGGGTACGGCAGCGGCGGAGACAGCGAGCGACGGGGTACCGGAGTACGCCTTCGGGCCTCGCCGGCGCTCCGGCAGGGCACCCGTGCGTGACTTCGCCGGCCGGCGCACCGTTCCCGGCCGCGAGGCCGCCGCGTTCGAGAACGCGCCTCAGCTCGCCGTGCTGGGCACCGTGCACGACCGGCCGAGGGACTGGTTGCCGGCGGGCCAGGCCATGGAGCGCGTCCTGCTGCAGGCCACCCTCGACGGGCTCGCCACGTCCCTCACGTCCCAGGCCCTCGAATGGCCCGAACTGCGCTGGACCGTGCGCGACCCACGGTCGGCGATGGGGTTCATCCAGATGGTGCTCCGGCTCGGATACGGCCCGGCAGGCCCCGGCACACCTCGGCGCCCCGTGCACGAGGTACTCGACATCGAGTGAGCCCTCTCATGAGCCGGGGCGGCCCCCGTCGGGCGGCGAGGGCGCCGACGAGACGCAGTTCGAGGTGGGATGCGACCCGGTACGAGAGCGGCGTTCTCGTGCGGCAGCAACCGCTCGGTGAGCGGACTGTACGCCTCCTCGACGGCCGCGAGGGCCTGCGGGCCGGGGCTGTCGGAAACACGGTCGGCCGGGCGGCCTGGTCGACGCGCACGGCGCGCAGGACGCCGACAGCCGGTGGGAGCAGGCCGAACACGGCCGCGGTCATGCGGCCGGCGACATCGACATGCCGCCCAACGCGCTTTGTACGGCGAGATCACGATCAGTGTCAGCACCGGTTTGATGGCGGCCAGGATGATCTGCGGGAACTGGCGCCACCGGCCGACCCCCACCATCCATCACGGTGACCGCGCGTTCGCGTTCGGCGCGCGGCGCGACGACCTGGTGCGTCCGGCTGGCGCGGAACGGGCCGGAAGTCCTCCTCGGTGGGCTGTGCGGCCCTCCGCTCCTGGGCTCGCCGCCCCTCGGACAGGGCCGTTGAGCGCCTGCCGCCGCACCACTGTGGGCCGGGAGGCTGAAGATGCGGCTCCGGGCAAGGCGCCGTACCCCGTGCGTGCCGCATGCCGTCGTACGAGGCACCCGCCGGGGCCGGACAGAGAGGGGAAAGGTCATGGCGTCCGTCACCTTCGACAAGGCCACGAGGCGTTTTCCGGGTATGGAGCGCCCGGCCGTCGACACGCTCGACCTGGAGATCGCGGACGGTGAGTTCATGGTCCTGGTGGGCCCGTCCGGCTGTGGCAAGTCCACGATCCTGCGCATGCTCGCCGGGCTGGAGGACGTCGACTCGGGCACGATCCGCATCGGCGACCGGGACGTCACCCAGCTGCCGCCCAAGGACCGGGACATCGCGATGGTGTTCCAGAACTACGCCCTGTACCCGCATATGACGACGGCGGACAACATGGGCTTCGCCCTGAAGATCGCCAAGATGCGCAAGGAGGACGTCCGGCATCGTGTCACCGAGGCGGCCGGCGTCCTGGACCTCGGCGACCTCCTGGAACGCAAACCGAAGTCCCTTTCCGGAGGGCAGCGGCAGAGGGTCGCCATGGGACGCGCCATCGTCCGCGAACCGCGTGTGTTCCTGATGGACGAGCCCCTGTCCAACCTGGACGCCAAGCTGCGGACTCAGACCCGGACTCAGATCGCCTCGTTGCAGCGGCGGCTCGGCACCACCACCGTGTACGTCACGCACGACCAGGTCGAGGCGATGACGATGGGCGACCGGATGGCCGTCGTCAAGGACGGGGTGCTCCAGCAGGTGGGGACGCCCAGGGAGGTGTTCCGGAGCCCGGCCAACGCCTTCGTCGGCGGTTTCATCGGCTCCCCCTCCATGAACCTGTTCCGAGTGCCTCTCACCGGAGAGGGCGCCGAGCTGGGCGGGCTTGTCGTGCCGCTGCGTCCGGCGGTGCGGCGGGCCGTGTCCGAGGAGGGCGCGGCCGGGATCCTGCTCGGCGTACGGCCGGAGCGGTTCGCCCTCCTGTCGTCGGAGGACCTGGAGACGCCGGCCCTGGACCTCGTGGTGGAGGCGGTCGAGGACACCGGTGCCGTCACCTACCTCCACACCACCGCCAAGGTCGGACCGGAGACCGTGGACGTCGTCGTCCGCGCC
This sequence comes from Streptomyces sp. NPDC096132, assembly GCF_044763345.1. NCBI lineage: Bacteria > Bacillati > Actinomycetota > Actinomycetes > Kitasatosporales > Streptomycetaceae > Streptomyces > Streptomyces sp. NPDC096132. The sequence continues at coordinate 19,297 of NZ_JBIWGA010000052.1, read as the reverse complement.
CCGGAACGGAGGCGGCATGCCAAGGGGGAGCAAGTGCGTGTCACGGTTCAACCGGGCGGATTCCATCTCTTCTCCGCCACGACGGAACGACGCCTGCAGGACACTGCCGGCTGACGTACCTGCATGGGTAATCCCCCGCCTTCTCCGGCGGGGGATCACCCATGCCACGGAACTCAGCCGACGAACTCACCGACGGCCGCCTTCAGTTCGGTCAGTCCCTTCTTCGCGTCGGTGAAGAACATTCCGGTCTTCGGGTCGGTGTACAACTCGTTGTCGATGCCCGCGTAGCCGTGGCCCATGGACCGTTTGATGACGACGACACTCTTCGCCTTGTCGACGTCGAGGATCGGCATGCCGGAGATCGCGTTGCCGGGTCGGCGGGCGATCGGGTTGGTCACGTCGTTGGCGCCGATGACGAGGGCGACGTCCGCCTGCGGGAACTGCGGGTTGGCCTCGTCCATCTCCTTCAACTGGGTGTAGGGCACGTTGGCCTCCGCCAGGAGCACGTTCATGTGGCCCGGCATACGGCCCGCGACCGGGTGGACGGCGTAACTGACGTCGATGCCGTGGGCGGTGAGGAGCTTGGCCAGGTCACCGAGTTCGTGCTGGGCCTGGGCGGCGGCGAGGCCGTAGCCGGGGACGAAGACGACCTTGCTCGCGTACGCCAGCTGGATCGCCACGTCGTCCGCGGAGACCGACCGCACCTGGGCCGGGGCCCCGCCCGCACCGGTCGTCGCCGGCGCGCTGTCGCCGGTGCCGAAGCCGCCGATGACGATGTTGGCGATGGAGCGGTTCATGGCGTCGGCCATCAGCTTGGTGAGGATGCCGCCGGAGGCGCTGACGAGCATGCCCGCGATGATGAGGGCGGTCTCGTCGAGGACGAAGCCGGCCATCGCGACCGCCGATCCCGTGAAGGCGTTCAGCAGGGCGATGACGACCGGCATGTCGGCGCCGCCGATGGGCAGCACCATCGTCACGCCGAACAGCAGGGCCACGGCGGTCAGCCCGTACAGGGCGGTACGGGAGTCCGGTGCCAGCACCAGCCAGACCGTGCCGGCGACGAAGCAGGTCGGCAGCAGCACGTTCAGCAGCCGTGCCCCGGGGAAGACGACCGGTGCCCCGGAGACCGTTCCCTGCAGCTTGCCGGCCGCGATCAGGGAGCCGGAGAAGGTGACCGCGCCGATGACGATGTCCAGCGCGCCCGGCACGGAGACCCTGGCGCCGAGTGTGGCCGCGCCGTCGGCCTGGAGCAGGTCGTTCACGGCGATGAGTGCGGCCGCGCCGCCGCCGACGGCGTTGAAGAGGCTGACCAGTTGGGGCATGGCGGTCATCCGCACCTCGCGTGCGGCCGCCAGGCCGAGTGCTCCGCCGACGAGACCGCCCGAGGCGAGCACGAGCCAGCCGGTGCCGGTGATGTGGCTCTCGTCGGCGACCAGCCACACCGTGGCCGCGATCGCGACGGCCATGGCGGCGGCGGAGAGGGTGTTGCCGCGGCGGGCCGTGCGCGGGTGGTTCATCAGATGCAGGCCGAGCACGAAGCAGGCGGCCGCGGCGAGGAAGACGTAGTGAACGGTGTCGGACACGGTGCCCATGGCGGTCACACCTCCGCCTTGTCGTCTGCCGCACGCGTCTGGGGCTTGGCCTTGAACATCTCCAGCATCCGGTCCGTGACGACGTATCCGCCGACGACGTTCATCGCGCCGAAGACCATGGCCACGAAGGCCAGTGCGTAACCGAGCCAGGTGTGTGACTCCGCCGCGATCAGCATGGCTCCGACGACGACGATGCCGTGCACCGAGTTGGATCCGGACATCAACGGGGTGTGCAGGGTCGCGGGGACCTTGCTGATGACCTCGATGCCGACCAGCACGCTCAGCACGAACACGGTGATCGCGGTGAGGAGGTCGAGGTCGTTCATGATGTTTCACCTCCCATGAGGGCGCCCGTGATCTCGTCGGCCGGGTCGAGGACGAGTTCGCCGTCCCGCACCAGGTGGCGCAGCAGGGCGACGAGGTTGCGGGCATAGGCCGTGGAAGCGGCGGTGGCCATCGCGGACGGCAGGCGTCCGGCACCGATGACGGTGACGCCGCCCGCCAGGACGGTGGTCTTGTCGGGTTCGGAGTCCTCGACGTTGCCGCCGAGTTCGCTCGCGGCGAGGTCGACGACGACCGAGCCGGCCTGCATCCGCTCCAGGACGGCGGAGGACACCAGCAGCGGTGGTTTGCGGCCCGGTACCTGGGCGGTCGTGATGACGATGTCCGAGCGGGCGATGTGCGCGTCGAGCGCCTCCCGCTGGGCCCGCTGTTCCTCGGCCGTCAACTCTCGTGCGTAGCCTCCCCGTTCGGTGCCCGGTTCTTCGTCCGGCGGGCGCGGGACGTCGAGGAAGCGGGCACCGAGGGACTCCACCTCCCCTCGTGAGGCGGGGCGTACGTCGTACGCCGAGACGACGGCGCCGAGGCGGCGGGCCGTGGCGATGGCCTGCAGTCCGGCCACTCCGGCGCCGAGGACCAGGACCTGCGCCGGGCGCATGGTGCCCGCCGCGGTGGTCAGCATCGGGAGGAAGCGGTCGTAGGAGTCGGCGGCGAGCAGGGCCGCCTTGTAGCCGGCGACGTTGGCCTGGGAGGTGAGCGCGTCCATGGACTGGGCGCGGCTGAGGGTGCGCGGCAGCAGGTCGAGGCTCACCGTGCGGACTCCGCGGCCGGTCAGTTCCTGGACCAGCGCGGGGTGGCGCAGGGGTTCGAGCAGGCCGATGAGGGTCTGGCCGGCGCGCAGTGCCTCTGCGGTCTCCGGGTCGGGTGCCGTCACGCACAGGACGGCGTCCGCTCGTGCGTAGAGCTCCTCCGGGGGGACCACGGTCGCGCCGGCGTCCGTGTAGTCGGCGTCGGTGAACCAGGCTCCGGAGCCGGCCCCGGTCTCGACCAGGACGTCGAGTCCGGCCCGGTGCAGAAGGGTGACGGCTTCGGGGACGAGGGCGACGCGGCGTTCGCCGGGTGCCCGCTCCCGTACGGCGCCTACGGTGACGGTGGCCATGGTGTGCTGCCTCTCCCCGTGGTCCAGTGGGTGCCGGGCCACGGATCTCTCGGAAGTCCCGGACCTCTCAGGACTCTCAGACCTCTCAGAACTCGAAGACGAGCCGTGCCTCGGCCCGTCCGCCGAGGACCTCGTCGAAGGAGTCGTTGACGTCCTCCAGGCGCCGGGTCTCGGCGATGACCTGGGTGCGTCCGGCCGCATGCAGCTGGAAGACCTCGGTCAGGTCCTGGCGGGTGCCGACGATCGAGCCGATGACGGAGATCCCGCCGAGCACGGTTTCGAAGATCGGCACACTGACCGCCGCGTTGTCGGCGGGCAGCGCGACCATGACCAGGCGTCCGCCGGGGTTGAGCGACCTGTACGCCTGCTCGAAGGCCTTGGGCGCGGCGGCGAGCACGACCGCCACGTCCGCCCCGCCGGTCTTCCTGATCTCCTCGACCGGGTCGTGGGTGCGGGCGTTGACGAGCACGTCGGCACCGAGCCGGTGGGCCAGGCCCAGCTTGTCCGGTTCCAGGTCGACCGCCGTGACCAGGCCGCCGACGAGGCGCGCGTACTGCACCGCAAGGTGGCCGAGTCCCCCGATCCCGAAGACGGCGACCCGCTCGGCCGGGACCACACGGGCGACCTTGATCGCCTTGTACGTGGTGACGCCGGCGCAGGTCAGCGGTGCCGCGTCGAGGGACGACACGGCGTCGGGCACCCGGACGACCGCGCCCGCGTTCGCGACCGTGTACTCGGCGTAGCAGCCGTCCACCGAGTAGCCGGAGTTGACCTGCGACTCGCACAGGGTCTCCCAGCCGGACACGCAGTAGCGGCAGGTGCCGCAGGACGAGCCGAGCCAGGGGACGGCGACCCGCTTGCCGAGGAGGTCCTCGGAGACGCCGGTGCCGACGGCCTCGACGCGGCCGATGCCCTCGTGGCCGGGGATGAACGGCGGCTGCGGCTTGATGGGCCAGTCGCCGTGGGCGGCGTGGATGTCGGTGTGGCAGAGCCCGGAGGCCTCCATGCGGACGAGTACCTGTCCGGGGCCGGTCTCGGGGACGGGCAGGTCCTGGATCTCCAGGGCCTTGCCGAATGCGGTGACCACCGCTGCCTTCATGACGTGCTCCTCAACTGCTGTGGTGCCGGGGCGCCTTGATCCGGGTGACGAAGCGCAGTCCGTCCCCGGCCGGGAGGGAGAAGCCGCCCGGTGTGCCCGGTTCGACGTCGAGGACGAAGAGAGGGCGGCCGAGGGCCTCGTAGGAGTCGGCGTTCATGTGGAAGGTGCATCCCTGCACCACGCCGACGAGCATGTCGCCGTCTCCGAGGGCGAATTCGCCACCGGGGAAGCACATCGGGTCACTGCCGTCGCAGCAGCCCCCGGACTGGACGAACATCACCGGCCTGCCCTGGGCGGCCCGCAGGGCCCCGATGGCCTTGCGGGCCGCCCGGGTGGCGATGACGTGTCCCGCGGTGCCGTTCTCGACACTCGCCGAACCCACGGACATGTCGTCCCGCTCCTTCCTAGAACAGCCCGAGCGGCTTGGTGCCGTAGCTGACCAGGAGGTTCTTGGTCTGGCTGTAGTGCTCGAGCATCATCTGGTGGTTCTCGCGGCCGATGCCGGAGACCTTGTAGCCGCCGAACGCCGCACCGGCGGGGTACTGGTGGTAGCAGTTCGTCCAGACCCGGCCGGCCTTGACGGCGCGGCCCATCCGGTACGCGAGGGCGCCGTCGCGGGTCCACACGCCGGCGCCGAGGCCGTACAGCGAGTCGTTGGCGATCGCGAGGGCCTCGGCCTCGTCCTTGAAGGTGGTGACCGCGAGGACGGGTCCGAAGATCTCCTCCTGGAAGACCCTCATCTTGTTGTGGCCCTTGAGGACGGTCGGCTCGTAGAAGAAGCCGTTCGCGAACTCCCCGTCGAGGGTGGGGCGGTGGCCGCCGATCAGCAGTTCGGCGCCCTCCTTGACGCCGATGTCGACGTACGAGGCGATCTTCTCGACCTGCTGCTTCGACACCTGCGGGCCGATCATGGTCGCGGTGTCGAGCGGGTGGCCCTGCTTGATGGCGCGGATACGCTCCAGGCAGCGGGCCATGAACTCCTCGTAGATGTCCTCCTGGATGAGGGCGCGCGAGGGGCAGGTGCAGACCTCACCCTTGTTGAACGCGTACAGGACGAGTCCCTCGACGGCCTTGTTCAGGAAGTCGTCGTCCGCCGCGGCCACGTCGTTGAAGAAGATGTTCGGCGACTTGCCGCCCAGCTCCAGGGTGACGGGGATGATGTTCTGGGACGCGTACTGCATGATCAGGCGGCCTGTGGTGGTCTCGCCGGTGAAGGCGACCTTGGCGATGCGCTTGTTGGTGGCGAGCGCCTTGCCGATCTCGGCGCCGGGGCCGTTGACGACGTTGAGGACGCCGGGCGGCACGATGTCGCCGACGACCTCCATCAGCTTCAGGATCGACCACGGGGTCGGGGAGGCGGGCTTGATCACCGTGGCGTTGCCGGCGGCGAGCGCCGGGGCCAGCTTCCACGCGGCCATCAGCAGCGGGAAGTTGAACGGGATGATCTGCCCGACCACGCCGAGCGGCTCGTGGAAGTGGTAGGCGATGGTCTCCTTGTCGATCTCGGTGATCTCGCTCTGCTGCGCGCGGATCGCGGCGGCGAAGTAGCGGAAGTGGTCGGCGGCGAGGGGGATGTCGGCGGCCAGCGTCTCGCGGACGGGCTTGCCGTTCTCCCAGCTCTCGGCGACGGCGAGTTCCTCGCGGTGGGCGTCGATGGCGTCGGCCATCCGGTTGAGGACCGCGGCTCGTTGAGTCGTGGAGGCCTCGCCCCACTTGTCCTTGGCGGCGTGCGCGGCGTCCAGGGCGTGTTCGATGTCCTCGGCCCCGGACTTGGGGATCTCGCAGATGGGCTTGGCGGTGGCGGGGCTCAGGTTCGGTGTGTACTGACCGGTGGTGGGCGCCTGCCACTTGCCGCCGATGAAGTTCTCGTAGCGGGGCGCGACGTCGACGGGGCTGCCCGGCGCGCCCGGAGGCTCGTACCTCATGGCCGTCTCCTCTCGGATGACGTCCGATCACGGCGATCGGGGTGATACTCAGCACGCTAGGAGGGGGAACGCTGCAATACCGCTGCATGCCGCCGGACCTGCGGGAACACTGCTGTCTCCAGGTCCAGCGCGCGGGCCCGCGCGGAAGCCGCGGCATGCTGCGGAGAGCCGGCCGGCAGAGTCCGGGCCAGGGCAGCCCAGGCACCGAGGTCCTCAGAGCCCCAGTCCGCCTCCACCCAGCGGCGCAGCAGCCCGGCATCACCGCTGCCGAGGACGGCGCCGCGCAACTGCTGCTCCAGGCAACGGCGGTGCGCCACGACGGCCGGTGCCTCGGAACGCGGCAGCAGCGGCCCAGAGTAGCGGGCGAGCGCCTCGACGACCCGACCTTCGGTCAGCAGCCGGGACACGTCACCGAAGTCCGTTCGCACCGGACGCAGCAGTGCGTACGGACGGGAGCCGAGCAGCTCCGGTCCCAGCACCGCGCGCAGCCGCGTCAGTTCGGCGCGCAGCGTCGAGGCGGGCACCTCGTGCTCCGAGAGGTCCACGGCGAGCCGGTCCCCTGTCACCCCCCGGCCCGCCAGGGCGAGGGCCAGCACGATCTCGCTGTGCCGGGGGCTGAGGTGACGCACCTGGCCGGCGTACTCCAGCAGCGCGCTGTCCCGGCCCAGTGCCCACAGGCGGACCTCGCCCGCAGGTGCGGTACCGCTGTGCGGCCCGAGGAGAGGCACGGACGGCAGCCGGGCGAGCTGTGCCTCGGCCGCAAGGGCGGCGGCGCGTACCGCGGCCAGGGCCGGCGGCGTGGCCATGGTGGCCCCGCCGGACAGGTCGACCACACCCAGCACCCGCCCGGTGGTGGGGTCCCGTACCGGGGCGGCGGCGCAGGACCAGGCGTGCACGGCGGCGCTGTAGTGCTCGCCCGTCACGATCTGCACGGCGCGCCCCAACTCCAGTGCCGTGCCGGGAGCGTTGGTGCCAGCCTGGCGCTCCGACCAGACGGCTCCCTCGACGAAGCGCATGCGCTCGGCCCGTCTCAAGGCCGCGGTGTCGCCCTCGACCCAGAGCAGGGTGCCGTCCGCGTCACCGACCGCGAACACATGCCCGTCGTCGGCGGCGCCGGCGCCCAGCAGTTCACGGAAGAGGGGGAGTACGGCGGCGAGCGGGTGAGCGCTGCGGTGGGCCTCCAGGTCCCGGGACGCCCACCGCAGCGGTGGCGGACGACTGCCGTCGGGACGTACGCCACAGGCCTCGCACCGCTGCCAGGAATCGGCGACGAGACCACGCACACCGCGCTGCTCCCGGTCGTTCGTGGTCACGAACTGCTCATGGGCGGAACGCAGCGCGGAGACCGAGGCGGCGTCGGAAGCGTCCATGGCACCTCCCGGGAACCTTCGTGCCGATCCGGTCGCATCAGCCTCACCCCTGCACCGGGGCGGGCCGCAGGGGCCGAACGGCCCCGATTCCAGGGGCTGTCGGCCCCGTGCCGGGGCGGGATCCTCATTCGGGTGGCTGTCCGCGCCGACGGCCCCGCCCCGCGGCACGCACCACCAGTTCAGCGAGGAGCACGCTCGACGCCGTGGCCAGGCACACGGCCCACTGTGCCGCGTCCAACGGCACGGTGCCGAAGACGCCGCCCGCCCACGGGATGTGGACGGCGGCGATCTGTACGACCAGCACGCCGGCCAGGCACAGCCACAGCGTGCGGTTGCGGAGCTGGTGGCGGCCCAGTACAGGGCCGTCGTCCGCGCGGGCGTTGAGCGCGTTGAACAGCTGGAACAGGACGAACGTGGTGAAGGTCATCGTCAGTGCCGTCTCCGGGCCGACGCTCTGTCGGGCGAGGGCGAGCAGCCCGACGGTGCCCAGTGCCATGACGGCGCCAGCCCGGCCCACGGCGAGGAGGCGGCGGGCGTCCAGGATCCGTTCGTCCGGGTCACGTGGTGGGTGCCTCATGACATCGTCGCGTGCGGGATCGACGGCCAGGGCCATCGCCGGAGGCCCGTCCATGATGATGTTGATCCACAGCAGCTGGGCGGCGGTGAGGGGCGCGGGCAGTCCGGCCAGCGAGGCCCCCAGCAGGGTCAGGATGGCGCCGATGTTGGTGGCCAGCTGGAAGCGTACGAACTTCACCAGGTTGCCGTAGATGGCGCGGCCCTCGCGGACCGCCCGCACGATGGTGGAGAAGTCGTCGTCGGTGAGGACCATGTCCGCGGCTTCCTTGGCCACGTCGGTGCCGGTGCGCCCCATCGCCACCCCGATGTGGGCGGCCCGCAGCGCGGCGGCGTCGTTGACCCCGTCCCCTGTCATCGCGACGATGTGTCCCCGGCTCGAGAGTGCCCGGACGATCAGGACCTTGTGCTCCGGGGCCACACGTGCGAACACACCGATGTCGTCGACGCGCCTGGCGAGTTCGTCCTCTGTCATGAGGTCCAGTTCCGCGCCGGTGACCACCTCTCCGTCGATGTCCAGTTCGCGTGCGATGGCCGCCGCGGTGTCGGCGTGGTCCCCGGTGATCATCTTCACGGCGACTCCGGCCGAGCGGCACAGCGCCATCGCCTCTCGCGCCTGAGGCCGGGGCGGATCCGCGATCCCGGCGATCGACGTCAGCGTCAGTCCCGGCAGCGCTGCCGGCGTGAACGAGGTCGGGGTGTCGTCGAGCAGCGCGGTGGCCGCGCCGAGCACCCGCAGGCCCCTGCCGCCCAGTTGTGCGACGACGGCGAGGATCTCGTTCCTGCCCGCCTCGTCGAGGCCCCGGCGCCCGTCACCGTCATGGACGTCGGTGCAGAGGTCCAGCAGGACGTCCACGGCGCCCTTGACGAAGACCCGGGTGCGGCCGTCGGGTTCGGCGTGGAAGGTGGCCATGTACTTGGTCGCCGCGTCGAAGGGCAGTTCACCCGTCCGAGGCCACTGCGACCGCAGCAGGTCGGCGTCCACTCCCGCCTTGGCCGCCAGCACGACGAGGGCGGCCTCGGTGGGGTCGCCCAGGAAACCCTCGTCCGTCAGCCGGGCGTCGTTGCACACGGCGAAGGGCAGGACGGCGGCGCGCACGTCGTCTCGTTCCAGGGGGACTTGAGGGCCGGGCGAGCGGACGGCGCCCTGCGTCGCGTATCCCTCCCCCGTGACCTCGTAGAGCCTCCCGCCTGTCCACACGGACCGCACGGTCATCTCGTTGAGGGTCAGGGTGCCGGTCTTGTCGCTGCACACGACCGTCGCCGATCCGAGGGACTCGACGGCGGCCAGTCGTTTGACGATGGCCCCGCGGCGTGCCATTCGGTGCACCCCGAGTGCCAGGGTCAGGGCCAGCACCGCGGGCAGTCCCTCGGGGATCGCAGCGACGGCCAGAGCCACCGCGCGCAGAGCGATGTCGGCCAGTGCCTCCCCGTGGATCAGCGCGGCAAGGGCGTAGACGACGACTGCGACACCGCTGAGCAGCGCGAGCCGCTTGCCGAGGCTGTCCAGCTGGATCTGGAGGGGGCTGGGGGGTTCCGTGCCGGAGCGCAACTCGGCCGCGATCGCGCCCAGTTCGGTGCCCATGCCGGTGGCCGTGACGATCATCTCGGCACGACCGCGGGTCAGGGACGTGTTCATGAACAGCATGCCGGTGCGCTCGGCGAGCGGTACCAGGGCGGTGCCGTCCCCGGGCGTCGCCGTCACGCTCTTGCTGACGGGTTGGGACTCGCCGGTCAGGGCGGCCTCCGCCGTTTCGACCGACTCCGCGACCAGCAGTCGTCCGTCGGCCGGTACGCGGTCGCCGGCTTCCAGGAGCACCAGGTCTCCCGGCACGAGAGCGTGCGCCGCGACGACCTGTTCCCGGCCGTCGCGGCGCACTCGGGCGGTCGGTACGAGCATGCGACGCAGGGCCTCCAGACTGCGCTCCGCGCGCCTCTCCTGCAGATAGCCGAGGACCGCGTTGATCTGGAGCACCACGGTGATGACCACGGCGTCCTTGAGGTCGCCCATGGCGGCGGCCACCACGGCGGCAACCAGCAGGATGCCGATGAGCCAGTTGCGGAACTGGTCCAGGAACTTCAGCCACTCCGAGCGCCGAGCCGCTTCGGCCAGCCGGTTCGGCCCGTGCACGGCGGCCCGTTCCTCTGCCTGGCCGGTGCTCAGGCCCACCGCCGGATCGACGTCGAGCGCGGCCGCGGCCTGTAAGGGATCGAGCCGGTGGGCCTCCGTCCCTCCGGCGTCCCGCACCACACCGGTGCGTTCCCGGGCGTCCTCGGTCGTCATCGGCCTGGTCACGCGGTCTCCTCCCCCGCGTGGATCACCGCGACGGGGCAGTCGGCGTGCCGCAGGGCGGCTCGGCTGACCCGCGTCGGCAGGGCGGACGTGAATCCGCCTCGGCCACGCGTGGCGATCACGACCAACTGGGCGCGCGTGCTCGCCGCGACGACCGCTCGGCGCGTCCCGCCCCGGACACGAGGTCGACGCACGGTGACGTCCGGATACTCCTTCCGCAGTGCCGCCAGTGTGTCCTCGGGCCTGTCCGGCTGGCGCCCCTCACGTGTATCGAAGCCGTTCAGCACCATCACGTCCGTTCCGCGGGCCGAGGCTTCGGCGAAGGCGAACTCGGCCGCTTCCCTGCCGATGTGTCCGTGGTCGCCGGCGAGCACGACCGGGCCGGCCGGGTCCGGCCTGCCCCTCACCATCAGCACCGGAGAACCGCCGTGGGCCGCCAGCCGGACGGCGACCGAGCCGCTTCGCGTGCCTGCGGACCGGCGCGCCGAGCGGCTGCCGACGACGGTGAGCGACGCCCCGCGCGACTCGGTCTCCAGCACCGCCGCGGGTTCGCCCATGAGGACCGTGTGCGTGACGCGCAGGTCGGGCGCGGCGTCGCGGGCCCGGCGCTCGGCCTCCGTCAGCGCGCTCCTCGCCGGGCCGGGTGCCCCGTTCCCGGCCGGGTCCCACGGAGGCACGCCCGGGGGGACATGAGCCGTCGGCCATGCGAAGGCGTGCGCCAGCCGAAGCTCCACCCCCAGCCGGTCGGCCTCCCGTGCGGCGGCCTCCACCGCGGCCAGGCTCGTCGTCGAGCCGTCCACTCCCACCAGTACAGGGCCGCTCATGACGGCTCCCCCTTTCCCCTCGCGCGGTCTCGGGACCGGAGGAGGCGTGCTCCCCGGCGCCACAGCGGACAGCCCTGTGCTGCCGGCTCCCCCGGCCCGGCGGCACCGTCCTGCTGACTGACTTCACGTTCTCCCCTCACCCGGCGCCGGGGCAGGGGCCGGTCGGGTCCTTGAGGCGTCCCGTCCGGCCCTGTCGCCGACTCTCCGGGCTCTTGAGGATTGAGGTAGGGGAGGACAACGCGCGGCAGCCGAGGCTTCGAGCTCCTGTCGCGCCGGATATGGGAGGTGTGTGTCATGACCGGACCCGTCGTGGTCGGAGTCGACGGCTCGCCCGGGAGCGTGACGGCCGCGTGGTGGGCCGCCGAAGAGGCCACCCGCAGGCAGTTGCCCCTGGTCCTGCTGCACTCGTGGACCACGCAGCCGCTCGACGTCCCGATCCCGCAGGAGGCCCGGAGCAAACAGCGCTACGGGCGGGAGCTGCTCCAGCGCACGGAGGCCGAGCTGCTGCACCGGTACGGCGATCTGGCACTCACGACAGAACTGGTGTCGGACACCGCCGCCCACGCCCTCCTCGACCACGGCAAGGGCGCGTCCCTGTTGGTGCTGGGGTCGCGCGGTTTCGGTTCGGCGGCGAGTTTCCTGCTCGGTTCCATCAGCCTGCACGTGCTGGGCCTCGCCCAGTGCCCGACGGTCACCGTGCGGGCAGGCGATCCCGCGGTCGAGGCCGGCTGGGGCCACCCGGCTGCGGCGGACCACGACGAGGTGGTGGTCGGCTTGTCGGAGGCGGGGCCGGCCGGCGACCCACTGCTGCAATTCGCCTTCGCCACCGCGCAGTCGTACGGCATCGGTGTGCGCGTGGTGCGGGCCCTTCCCCATCACGCCCCGCACCTGACGTCTTTGGAGCGGGCCCACGACCGCCACGAGTCGGAGGAACGCGGCAGGCTCACCAGCACGGTGGCCGAGTGGCGGAAGACTTTCCCGGACGTCCCCGTCGTGGAGGAGGTCGTCACGGGATCGGCCGCACACACCCTGCTGTCCGCCTCCGCCCGCGGTCGGCTCACCGTCGTGGGACGCCGTCGCCACCCGTCCCACCTGATGTGGAAGCTCGGCCCCGTCGCCCACGCGGTACTGCACCACGCCCCGAGCCCCGTCGCCGTCGTACCACATGGCTGAGCCGGGGCACGCTCGAACGCACCACCCTTCGAAGCCCGGGCTCCGCGATCGAGGTGACGACATGGACGACCGGATCAGCCATCTGCCCGGCCCTGCCGGGGAAGCCGCCGCGCTGCTCGACTGCGCGCACCTTGTCAGACGGTTCGGGGACAGGACGGCCGTCGACGACGTGAGCCTGCGCATCGCGCCCGGTGAGACGTACGGGCTGCTCGGGCCGAACGGAGCCGGCAAGACCACCACGATCCGGATGGTCTGCGGGCTGCTGCGCCCCGACTCGGGAACCGTGCGGGTGTCGGGGCAGGCGGTGCGCACCGACGCGGGACCGGCGAAGCGGCTGATCGGCTTCGTCCCGCAGGACGTGGCGCTCTACCCCGACCTCAGCGTCCGTGAGAACCTCCGCTTCTTCGGCAGGCTCTACCGGCTGCCCCGCCGCCGACTGGAGCGCCGGGTGGACGAGGTGCTGGACCTGATCGACCTGCGGGCCCGAGCCGGTGACCGCGTCGACTCGCTGTCGGGCGGCATGCGCCGTCGCCTCAACATCGGAGCCGGGCTGGTGCACGCGCCGACCCTGCTGGTGCTGGACGAGCCGACCGTCGGGGTCGACCCGCAGAGCCGGCACGCGATCCTCGAGAGCGTCTCCCGGTTCGGCGAGGACGGCATGGCCGTCCTCTACACCACGCACTACATGGAGGAGGCAGAGCGGCTGTGCGACCGCGTCGGCATCATCGACCGGGGCCGTCTGGTCGCCGAGGGCACCACCCGTGAGCTGGTGTCGCTGGTGTCCGAACGCGACCGGGTACGGCTCACGGCCGCCGGTGACGTCGCCGGGTACGCGCAGGCGTGCAGACGGCTCGTCCGGGTGGAGGGCGCGGCCCTGACCGGGGAGCACGGCAATGTGGTCGAGCTCGTCGTCAAGGACGCGCGGAGTCTCCTTCCGGACCTGTTCGACCTCGCCCGTGAGCAGGGCCGTCTCGACATCCGCAGCGTGGAGATCGACGAACCCGACCTGGAGACGGTCTTCCTCCACCTGACCGGCACGGCGCTGAGGGAGTGAGCCGCCATGCGCGCAGTGCTCTCCATCGCCGCCAAGGACCTGCGGCAGCGTCTGCGGGACCGCTCGGCCTGGGTGATCGTGTTCCTGGCACCGGTGCTCATCGCCGGTCTGATGGCACTGGCGTTCAACAACAATGCCGCTCTCCGCGCGGACATCGGCGTCGTGGACCTCGACCACGGTCCTGCCGCCACCGGGCTCACCCAGGTCCTCGAGGCTCCGGAACTGGCGGGCACGGTGCGTGTTCGTGCGGACGACGACGAAGGCACCGCCCGCAGGGCCGTCGACTCCGGACAGGCCCACGCCGTGATCGTCGTCCCGCACGGATTCACCGCGGCGCTGCGGGGCGGCATCCCGGAGCCGGTCACCGTACTGGACAACGTCGACTACGGGATGCAGGCGCAACTGGCGCGGGCGGTCACCGAGTCCTACGTCGCCCAGGTCAACGCCGACCGGCTGTCGGTCGCCACGGCGCTGGCGGCGGGCGCCCCGCACGAGGACGTGTCCCGGCTCGCGGCGAAGGCGGCGCTGCTGCGGCTGCCGGAGCAGGTGCGGGCGCAGGGGCTCCCCGACAGGCCACTGAAGGTCATCAGCTACTTCGGGCCCAGCATGGGGATGTTCTTCGTGCTGTTCACCATCGGCTTCGGGGCGCGCGGCTACTTCGTGGAGCAGCAGCAGGGCACCCTGGACCGGATCGCGGCGGCGCCGGTCGGACGCGGTGCCCTGCTGCTGGGCAAGTCGGTGTCGGCGTTCGTCTACAGCCTGGCCGGCATGGCCACCGTGACCCTCGTGTCGTGGCTCGCCTTCGGAGCGCGCTGGGCGGATCCGTTCGGCGTCGCCGTCCTCAGCGTGGGCATGGCGGTCGCCGTGGTCTGTCTGACCGCCTTCGTCATCGCCGTCGCACGGACGGAGCGGCAGGCCGAGGGGCTGGCGTCGGTCGTCGTGTTCGCGCTGGTGCTGCTGGGCGGCAACTTCGTCTTCGCGTCCGGCACCTCGCTCATGCGCCGGCTCACCCTGTTCACCCCCAACGGCTGGGCCCTGCGCGGGTTCACCGACCTGGGCACAGGCGTGCGGGGCTGGGCCGCCGTCGGCACGCCGCTGCTCGCCATGGCCGCCTTCTCGGCCGCCGTGGCCGTAGTGACGGCTGTGATCCTGCGACTGAGGAGGACGTCATGACCGCGCTCGCCGTGACCCGGGCCACCGTCGAACGGGCGCTCCACGACCGGACGGCGCTGTTCTTCATGGTGCTGCTGCCTGTCGCGATCATCGTCGTCATCGGCGTCACGGTCAGCGGCTTCGACCAGTTCCGCGTGGGACTCGTGACCGCACGCCAGGCGGGCCCTGTTGCGCAGGAGCTGACGGCGGACCTGGCGGCGGCGCCGGGCCTGCGCACACATGCCTACGACTCAGCGGCCGACGCGCGCACCGCCCTTCGCCGCGCCGAACTGGACGCGGTGGTCGTGGTGCCCTCAGGTCTCGACGCGAACGTACGCGCCGGACGGTCCGTCACCATCCCGGTGCTGGTGGAGCCCTCGGGCAGTGCGGGGCACTCGGCCGTGTCCTCGGTGGCGGCCGTCGTGGCCGACCACGCGGCACGCCTGCAGGCCGCCCGCTTCGCGACCGACGAGACCGGCGGCGACTTCGCCGCGAACCTCACCCTGGCCCACGCTGCCGAACAGGGCGCGTCCCCGATCTCCGTGCGGACGGAGACGGTCAACGGCGACAGTGACTACCTCCCCCTGGGCTACAGCTACAGCACCCCCACGATGCTGGTGCTGTTCGTCTTCATCAACGCCCTCGGCGGAGGCGCGGCCATCGTGCAGACCCGCAGGACCGGCGTGTACACCCGCGCGCTCGCGGCACCCGTCTCCCCCCGCACGCTGGTGGCCGGTGAGGCGGCGGCCTACCTCCTGCTGGCGCTCCTGCAGTCCCTGCTGATCGTGGGCATCGGCGCGCTCGCCTTCGACGTGGCGTGGGGCGACCCGCTCGCTGCCGGGATCCTGGTCCTGGTGTGGGCGGTGGTCGGCACCGGTGCCGGAGTCCTGGCCGGGGCACTGTTCAGCACCCCGGAGCAGGTGCACGCGGTGGGGCCCGCGTTCGGTATCGCGCTGGGCATGCTCGGCGGCTGCATGTGGCCGCTGGCCCTCGTCCCCGACTGGCTGCGCACCGCGGGACACGCGACACCTCAGGCCTGGGCCGTGGACGCGTGGACGACCTTGCTGTCCCGGGACGGCGGGCTGCGCTCGATCCTGGGCGAACTCGGCGTGCTGAGCGCCTTCGCGGTGGCTCTCCTGGCCCTTGCTTCGCTCGCTCTGCGGCACCGGTTGACCGGCAGCCGTCCGGCGTGACGGCTGCGCACGCGTCTGCCAGGTCAAGTGAGGCCGTCGCCGGGCGTCCTGAGGACTTCGGCGACCGGACGCCGGGGCAGCGGCCGTAGACACGGCGGATACCCGAGGCGGAAGATCATCTGCGGGAAGGCCCCGCCGCTGAGCGTCTGCCGGATCCTCACCCTCAGGGAAGGCACTTCCAGCGGCTGGGTGTGGAAGGCCGCCATGACCCCGTGGTCCGCCGCTTCGAGCAGGATCCGCTGGAGGGCTTCGCCTGTCCTGAGCCAGGCCGCCGGGTCGTCACGGTCCGTACTGAGGATCGCGACCGGTCCGGTTCGCGAGGGCCGTCGCTGCGCGGGCGCGGGGAACATCCGGGTGAGGCCGGCATAGTCCCGTCCGGCGAAGACCGTGACATCCGGGTGCGTCACGTCGGCATCGACCGGAATCCCGTCGCACCGCGGCTCGCCGGACCACCAGGTCCACCGTTTGTGCTCGGCGGCGTACTCCGGACGGGTCCGGTGCGCGTCCTCGGCGATCCGGACCAGTTCGGCCAGGTGCCGTCTGCCCGCCCGGTCGGCGACGAAGTCCAGCGTGGCGCCCGCACGGTGTGCGTGTTGGTGCAGGTCTTCGACCAGCGATGGCGGCAGCGGCTCCGCCAGGAACGGCCCGCGCACCGTGTGCCGTCGCCGCAGGGCTCCGAACAGGCGCTCGTCCTCGGGCGAGGGGCGCTGGTAGGCGCCCCATGCCACCCGGGCCAGGAACGCTGGGTCCGCCGGGCGCGGGAAATGCTCGACGACGGGATTGAAACCCAGGTGCAGCATGGCGAGCCGGATGTTGAAAAGAGCGGCCCCGCAGCTGATGACCACTTCCCGGCCGGAAGGGTCGGCGAGAGGAAGTCTCCGGGCGCTGTCGGCGTGCACCTCGACGCCCCGGTCTCCTTCCTCGGCGACGAAGATCCAGGGCTGCGTGTTGTACGGGGACGGCGCGGTGACGGCGGCCCGGGCCAGGTAGGCGGATGCGTGGCAGGGTTCTGTGCGGACGTCGAACATGGTCAGGACCAGTCTTTCTGCGGGGTGCTCCGGCAGGCGGTCCCCGGGGGCTGTGACGTACTCGCCCCGGCCGCTCCCTGGGCGACCGCGCCGTCCGGCCGCGCGGCGTCGGCTCGGCGACACCGTGCGGCCGGCGGGGCGGTCAGGGCCGGGAGGTGGCGCCGTCAGTCGTGCGGGACCAACACGACCGGCCGGCGCACGTGGTGGAGCAACGCGTGGGCGACCGGACCGGTGTGCGGGCCGACCGCGGCACGCCGTCGGCGACGGCCCACGACCAGCAGCCCGGCCCCACCCGCCGCGCGGACGAGAACATGGGCGGCGCGTCCCTCGTGGAGGTTCTCGCGGACGACCACGCCGGGGTACTTCGCACGCCAGGGTCCGAGCAGCTCCGCGAGTTCGCGCTCCGCCTCCCCCCGGATCCGCGTGCGCTCCTCGACGCCGGGGACGACCCGGGTGAGCGGCACGTGCCAGGCGTGCACGGCGCGCAACGGCGCCTTGCGGAGTTCGGCCGCGCGGAAGGCGAAGTCGAGGACGTCGTCGCAGGGCCCGCCGATGTCGACGGCCACCGCGACGTCTCGGCAGGGAGTGATGGCCGACGCCTTTCCCGCACCGTCGGGGAGGTGCTCGTCCGCCGCCGACTCGTCGGCCCGGACGAGGACGACGGGCCGGTAGACGTGCGCGACGATGGCCGGGGCGACCGACCCCGCCATGAACCCGCCGACACCGCCCGTCCCCTGGCTGCCGATGATCAGGAGCTCCGCGTTCCCGGCCTCGGCGAGGAGCGCGGGACCGGGCTGCTTGCGCACCTGCTCGGCGGCGATGTACAGCCGCGGGTACCGCTCGTTCAGCAGTTCGAGAGCATCGCGCAGCACCCGCCGTGCGTGGTACTGCGGTGCCCGGATCTCGGGCAGGTCCGCGTCGGTGTCGTCGTCGGGCAGGCCCTCCCAGGCGTGCACCAGACGCAGCGGCAGTCCGCGGCGGAGGGCTTCCCTGGCCGCCCAGTCGGCCGCGGCGAGACTTTCCCTGGAACCGTCCAGACCGGCCACGACGGGCCTCGTCATGGCTGTCACCTCCTTCGTTCGTCCGCGCTGTCGTCGGCCCTTCGGTGCAGGGCCCGCTGAGCACGGTCCCGGACTCCCTCAGACATGGGGGACGACGGCCACGGGGCAGCCGACGTGGTGGATCGCTGCGTGGGTGACGGGTCCGGTGCGGGGGCCGACGGGGCGTTCGGTGAGGCGGTGGCCGACGACGAGGAGGCTCGCTCCGGTCGCGGCCCGGACGAGCGCGGTCGTGGGCCTGTCCTCCACCACCGTCGGCAGCACTTCCACGTCGGGGTACTTGTCGCGCCACACCTGGAGCACGGCCTGGAGGAAGCCCAGCCACTCCTCGCCCTGCCAGCGCTCCTTGACCAGACCGATGTCGCCGGAGCCGAGGCCGAGCGGGCCGGCGGCCGTGTGCCAGGCGTGCACGGCCCGCAGCCGGGCGTGCCGCAGCCGGGCGGCCTCGAAGGCGAACTCGATGACCTCGTCGCAGGCTTCGTCGAGGTCGATCGCCAGCACGACGTCCCCGTAGCCGGTGTCCGTCGAGGCGCTTCCGTCGTCCGTCGGCAGGTGTTCGTCCGCAGCAGACTCGTCCGCCCGGACGAGGACGACGGGCCGGGTCGCCTTCGCGACCACGCCGAGTGCGACGGAGCCCACGAGGAATCCGGTCAAGCCGCTCAGTCCGCGCGAACCCAGGACCATCAGGTCGGCCTGGTCCGCAGCCTTCAGCAGGGCGGCCGTGGCCGGTCCCTCCATCTGCTCGTCGGTGAGACGGACCCGGGGGCATTCGGCGCGGACGCGTTCCTCCGCCTGCCGCAGCGCGCGCCGGGCCAGATGACGCTGGGCGGCGTTCGCGATCTCGCGGTCCTCATGACGGGGGTGCCAGTTCCAGGCGTGCACCAGATGCAGCGGCCGGTCCCGTCGGCCGGCCTCGCGGGCCGCCCATGCGGCGGCTGCCAGGCTCTCGGGGGATCCGTCGACTCCGGCGACAACGGGAGAAATCATGTCGACACCTCCAGCGCTCGGTCTGTCCTCCGTACCAGCGTCGCGCCGCGGCCCACACGGGGGCAGAGGCTGCTCGGTCCCCTCCGGGGGCCGTCCGGCCCCTCTCCCCGACGTTCCGTCAGTCCGCGAGGGAGAGCCGGCAACTCTCCCCCGGCCGAACGTGGACCGCTCGGTCCGGGAGGCGGATGTCGATCGGTGAGCGGTCGGACGGCGGCACCGTCACCTCCAGCGCTTCGCGCTCCAGGCGCAGCCGTACGCCCCAGTGCCCCTGGTAGCGGAGGGAGAAGCCGTAGGCCGACAGCTCCGGGAGCGGCACCGGGTCGAGCCACAGGGCGCCCTCGCGGGTCTCCAGGCCCGTGAGTCCCCGCTGGACGAGGTCGAGGGTGCCGGCCATGGCGCCGAGGTGGATGCCCTCACCCGTGGTGCCGCCCTGCAGGTCGGCAATGTCGCCGCGCAGGGCCTCCTGGCAGTACGTCCACGCCTCGGCGCGCCGCGCGCGGGCGAGGACCCAGCCGTGGACCAGACCGCTGAGGGTGGA
>NZ_JBIWGA010000051.1:0-37556 GCF_044763345.1 Streptomyces sp. NPDC096132 | reverse complement strand
TGCACACCGGCGACTGCTGGAACGCGGGGAAGCGTTCGAAGGGCGTCGACCGGGCGACGGCCCTGCGCGCGCTCACCGACGGCGTACCGGCCTGCTCGCACTGCCGGCCGGACAGCGCGCCCCGCTACCCGGAAGGATGAGTCAGGCACTGCGAGGCTCGCGGGCCACCGTCTTCTTGGCTGTCGCCTTCTTGGCTGTCGTCTTCTTCGCCGCGGTCTACTCGGGCGGCCGCTTCTGCGCGGCCGCCTTCCCGGCGGCGGCCTTCCTCCTCGCCCCGGCCATCTCGCGCACCGCCGCGTCCTCACCGCGAGCCGCCCTCGCCTGGGCCACCCACTCGCTCAGCGCCGCCATGAGATCGAGAACCCGGCCAGGCGCCTCCGGCCCCGACGCCCCCGCGAGAAGCTTCCCCTCCCACA
Source organism: Streptomyces sp. NPDC096132 (assembly GCF_044763345.1). Taxonomy (NCBI): domain Bacteria; kingdom Bacillati; phylum Actinomycetota; class Actinomycetes; order Kitasatosporales; family Streptomycetaceae; genus Streptomyces; species Streptomyces sp. NPDC096132. Next base: position 37,140 of record NZ_JBIWGA010000051.1, on the reverse strand, counting down.
TCGCCTCGATGATCTTCGCCATGGCATCTGTGTAGGTGTTCTCGAACTCCGCCGAGCCCTGCGTCCCGCCGAGGAGTACCGGACCCCCCACCGAAGCTGAGCGGGAGGACTTCCTCGGCCACTTCGAACGCCGCAAGCTGTCCGTCGGCACCTGCGCCCGTGCCTACGGCACCGCCTGCGTCCACGAGCACGCCTGCTTCTCTCAACTACGAGGTGAGGGCGACAGCTGAGATTCGGTCGTCGGCCGGCTTTGAGCACGGGTGGCGACAGCGGATGTGCACCGGTTCGGAAGGTACTCACCCCAGGGCTGAGGTCGATGTGCGCGAGAACGGGAGGCACCCCACGTCGGCCTCCGGGTAGTGCACCGGGCTCGCGGCAATCCGTTCGCGTGGCGTTTGCCCGGCCGCGTACGGTCTGCGCATGACGAGGACCACGCCGGCCAGACCGGTGTCCGTGGAGGCCGTGTTCCCGGAGTTGGCCCGCTACCGGGCCCAGACGACCCGATTGCACCCCAGACCGGGGCGGCCTGGCATGCACGACAGTCACGTCGGCGGGCCGATGCTGTGGCCGGAAGACGAACCATGGCCGCTGTGCCACGAGCCGCACCAGCACGAGACCGAGGGGTACACCCCGGAGGAGATCCGCAGCGCCCGCGCCGCAGGCGTCTGGCCGCCGAGCCGCCCATGGCCGCGTACAGAAACTCCCGGAAAGGACGGTCCGGTGCCCTTCGTGGGGCTGGCCCAGCTCTTCCGCCGTGACATCCCGGGCCTTGCCTGCGGGCCCGACGGCGCGGACCTGGTGCAGCTCTTCCGCTGCCCCTTCACCCACGGCCCGTACCTGGAGCGCCGCTACCGCCTGCGGTGGCGACGGGCACGGGATACCGAGCACGCGGAACGCTTCCTCGCCGCTCCGCCCGAAGTGCCCCTGCTTCGATGCGAGCACGAACTCCCCGAACCATGTGTCCTGCACCCGGAAGAGGTGGACACCTATCCCTGGGCGGAGGACGACACGCTGCCCGCCTCGCTGATCGCACGCATCGACGCGTGGGACGACGCCCAGGTAGTGGAACACGGCCCCGACGCCCCCAGCTACCAGTACGACCTGTCGATCCCTCCCGGCTGGCGCGTCGGTGGCTACCCCTGCTGGGCGTCGACGGGCCCGATGGCCATCGACTGCGCATCCTGCGCAACCCCCATGCGACTGCTGCTGACGGCCGAGGGCTACGAGATGGACGCCGGCTCGCACAGCTGGGTGCCCCTGGAGGACCGTGACCCGACCCTGAGGGGGAAGGAATCGATCCGGGGTGGCCAATCCGTCGCCCAACCCACCCGGCTCCGCTTCGGCCGGGACCGGGACCTGCACGTATTCACCTGCCCGGCCGACCCTGGACACGCGCCCCAATGGGCGCTCGCCTAGGGCGTTTGGCGGCGAAGGACCAGGGACGCCTCCTAGCGAAGTCGTCCCTCAGACGCAGGCACCCTCGCCGTCCGCTACAAGGCGACCGCGCTGATCGCAGCTCTCAACGAACGGCTTTGAACGGAGGTGGCCTTCCCGTACTCGTCTACCAATCCCGGCCGGCGGTCAACACCTCCGCATCCGCGTCCGTGAACCCGTATGCCGCCGCGACGAAACAAAACTCGTCGCAGATCCACTCACGCGCAACCGTCTCGATCCCGCTCCCGGCCGCCACGAACTCCCTGTCCAGCAGATTGAACTCCTCCGTCGCAGCCTGGGTGAGCCCATACAGGGCATCGAGATCCGACGGCTGCCCGCCCTCAATGCGCTCGCACAGCCGCAGCAGGATCGCCTTTCCTCCGTCGACTACGTGATCAGGGAAGTACGGGTCGTCGTACATCTGCCAGAGGAACGCATGTCCCGCTACCTGCTGGTTTGTGATCGGCATGGCACTTTCCTACCTCCGCGAAAAGCTGACGCGCCGATCATGCACAACACCACTGACAACGGCGCCACCCAGACAGGGCAGACCCCACGCGACCAGGACTTTCACAACACTCCCCAGACGCCGCGAGCGGGACACCTGGCTGCCGCTGGTCGGTGGATCAACGCCGGATGCGCTGTATCGAGCTCAGGCCCTGAGCGCAGCAGTAAGCCCCGGGAAAGGCAGACGGGCCCTTCCTGGTGATCACCGGGAAGGGCCCGTCTGCGTGGGCGGGAGCACCGCCGAACGGGTTCAGCAGTTGCGGAGCGAGTACACCGGGGTCCAGTCGGCGTACGTCTGGCCAGTCGGTGAGGTATCCGTCCACAGCGTGTTGCCGCTGCTGCCATAGAAGCTGGAGACGGTGCCGGTCGTCTGGTTGTTGATGTAGTACCCGCCGCCGTCCCAGTAGTACACGTAGTACCGGTTACAGGGGTCCTGCTTGAACAGTTCCCAGTTCGCGGTGGTGGGGTCCCAGACCAGCTCGCACAAGTTCAGGTACTCGCACGTGTAGGTCTGGCCGGGGGTGACGTGACCCGCGGTGGACGCCGGCGAGGTGTAGGGCGACGTTGCCGTGGGGCCGAGGTTCTGGACGCCCACAGGTGCGGAGGGCGCCGTGCGGGTGACGGCCTGGTGGGCGGCCGGTGTGCCGACGGCGGGGTCGGCCGCGTTCGCGGTACCCCCGATGCCGAGCGTCAGGGCGGCGCACGCGACTGTTGCGGCAGCGAATCTACGTAAGTGGACCATGGTCGGGATCGCTCCCCCGGTCGGCGTGGTCATTGCAGGTTCGCCACCAGCATTCCGAGCCCCAAGGCCAAGGGTGAAGGCGGCAACCGGCCAGGATCCACGCGTGTGACGCGTCACCACCAGGCACCAGAAGCGTCCAACGGACGCCGATGTCCTGGCGTCGGCGTCCACCCACGCCCGTACGAGGCAACGCGGCCAGTTGCTGATGCGCGACGCTCCCCGACGTCGGCTTGGCTCGCCGCCCGTTCTCTGACCGTGCGAAGGATGTACAAGGCCCCCGGGCCGGTGGTCACCATGGTCACGGCTGCCGAGGGTGCGCGGCTCAGGGGATGGGGAGTGGCGATGGCGGTTTGGTGACGGCGAAGGCGAATGTCGTCTTGATCGAGGACAGTGACGGGAGGGTCCGCAGCTCTCGCCGTACGAGGTCTTCGTACGCGGCGAAGGAGTCGATGACGATCTTGACGAGGTAATCGTCATCGCCGGCAAGCAGGTACGCCTCGACCACCTCGGGAATCGAGCGGATCTTCTCCTCGACGGCGTCGACGACCTCCGAGGTATGGGCGAGGAGTGTCATCCGCACGAAGGCGGTGATGGACAGCCCGAGCGCTTCCTGGGAGAGGATCGCCGCGTAGCCATGGATCACGCCACTCTCCTGCAAGAGCCGCACACGCCGCAGGCACGGTGACGGTGAGAGCCCCACGCGATCCGCAAGCTCTTGATTGGTGAGTCTGCCGTCTCGCTGGAGTTCGAGGAGGATGTGCCGGTCGATGTCATCCAAGGTCGCCATTTAGCAGATTCTTCCATAGAACGCCGACTGAGAAGCAGAATTCGCAATCGCATGCTACCGCCACCTTCCTAGGATTGCTCGCTGTAGAGCAGGGATGGAAGGAGATGGCGATGGCCAATCAGATGCGTACAAGGTTGACGGGAGTGGCCGCTCTCGTGGCTGCGGTTGTGCTGTGGTCCTCGTTCGCCTTGACGGTCAGAGGGATCGGCTCGTCCAGCCTCACCTCGATCGACGTGGCGTTTCTCCGCTTCGCGACACCCGTCGTCATCCTGGCGCCATGGCTTCCGCGTACATTCCGTGCGCTGCGCGGCGAACGGATCGGTGTCCTTCTGATGCTCGGCATCGGTGGCCTGCCGCACTTTCTCCTCTCCGCACTCGGCGGACGCCTGGCCTCCGCGGCGCTCATCGGTCTCCTCATCCCCGGCACGGTCCCGCTGTTCGTCGCTGCGATCCTGTATCTCCGGTGGCGGGAACGGATCTCCCCCCGGGGTCTGATCGCCCTGGCCGCGATCACCGCGGGTATCGCAGCGACTGCGATGCAGACGACGTCCACCGCGACGACCGCGGGCATAGGCGTTCTCCTCACCGCCGGATGCGCCTGGGCCGTCTACACGATCGGCCTGCGCCAGACGAAGCTCGGTCTGACCGGCGTCGTGCTCGCCGTGTGCTCACCCGCCGCAATCACAGCCGCCCTGCTTGCCGCCTTCGCCGCTATGCCCTCACACCTGAGGAACGGCACCGCCGGCATCTCCGACGTTCTGCTCTTCACCGGCCTCCAGGGCATCGGGACGGGACTGCTCTCGACCCTGTGCTACGCCTACGCGGTGCGCGCACTCGGCAGCAACCTCGCTGCCACAGCCGGCGCGACCAGCCCCGTCCTGACAGCTCTCCTCGCCATCCCCCTCTTCGGCGAGCCCATCACCCCAGGCGTGAGCGCTGCCCTCGCGCTCATCGTCACCGGCGTGACCGTGTTCAACATCGCGCCGTGCCATCGTGAAAACGGACCCACGCATCCACTGCTTGCGGGGAGGTCACTTGACCGAACCCGCAGCATGACGAACGGGACGCCGCCGACCAGCGCGGCATCAACGAGCGAAGTGACCTGAGCCTGGGACATTGGTCCGTACACGACTAGGGAGCCAAGGCCGTACTCCAACACCTGGAGCGTCCGGAGAGGGGCAGCCAAGCCAGCATGGCCGATTCTGTCCCCTGTTGCGACTCGCGGTGCCTGGCTCCGCCACCGGCATCAGTTACAGAACGTCACAGATCACCGGTTCTGACACAGCTTCTCAGCTTGTCCTACCGTTCTGGCGCGGGCCCACGCCGGTCATTCGTAGGATCGGTGAGCCCGAGGACTCCGGGTATGCATGGCCGCCCGCGGCTGGCACTTGCAGGACGCCCCGCCTGACCAGCCCTGACTCCGTCATCAGCAGAAGCTGCCGGGCGCGTATTGCCGTCGCGTCGTACGGGCAGCGCTGCCGCCGGGTCGAACTACTGTTGGGGCCGTGGCGACAGCGTACGGCTTCCCCGACTGCTCTGGGGGAGTGAGGCTGTCGTAGTGGTATGCACCTCGGGTTTGTGCAGCTCAGCCACTCGTGGTCGAACTCCAGCCAGTGCAACAGCTGTGGTGCTATCGCTGGTTGGAGTGTATCTGAGGGCAACTGTCCGTTGACAGCCAACCTAGTCCGATCGAAGTCTCCGACCTGTGCGGACTGGGTTGGTTGTCAACGCCGGTCGTGCCGAACGCGGAGGTTCAGACCCGTGATCCGGGGCGGCTCAATTGGATGGCAATGATCAGCGTCGGCTGGGTTCGATGGCTGTAGATTCTCGCCGGCCGCGTCATTAGACGCTCGTCTGAGCAGCGGGTTTGCACGTGTCTCAGCGAGCCCGGCCGCCCATTGATCTCAGACCCGTTTCCCACTGGCTGTTGCGGAGCGGATGGCGCATGGGGACTCGGCCGGGGGGCGCCTTGCGCCGGAGGAGGTTCAGGTAGTCGGAGCCCTGGACCAGGGCGTCGCAGGCCGTGTCTGCTCGCACCCGGTCGGGTTCCGATCGGGCGCCCGCACGTAAGGCTGGGTGCCGGGTGGCAGTCAGCCGTGTCACTTGTCGACGAGGCGCATGTGCTGGTCGTTGTAGCGGTCGCCGTGTACGCCGATGCGGGCCGCCGTGGCGTCGAGGTCGGCCACGTCGTCGGCGGACAGGGCGATCTGTGTCGCGTAGGCGTTCTCCTCCAGACGTTCGATGCGTCGGGTGCCGGGGATCGGGGCGATCCAGGGGTGCTGGGCGAGGAGCCAGGCCAGGGCGACCTGCCCGGGGGTGGCGTTCTTTGCGCGGGCGAGTGTGGCGACGTGGTCGACCAGGGCCTGGTTGGCGGCGAGGTTGTCCTGGTTGAACCGTGGGATGGTGGTGCGGATGTCGCCTTCGGTGAACGCGGTCGTGGGGTCGACGGTGCCGGTGAGGAAGCCCTTGCCGAGCGGGCTGAATGGCACGAACCCGATGCCGAGTTCGGCGAGCGTGGGCAGTATCTCGGTTTCGGGGTCGCGGGTCCACAGGGAGTACTCGCTCTGCAGGGCGGTCACGGGGTGGGTGGCGTGGGCCCTGCGGATCGTCGAGGCGGAGGCTTCGGACAGGCCGAAGTGGCGAACCTTGCCCGCCTGTACGAGCTCTGCGACCGCGCCGGCGACGTCCTCGACGGGGACGTCGGGGTCGACCCGGTGCTGGTAGAAGAGGTCGATGGTGTCCGTGCGCAGCCGGCGCAGCGAGGCTTCAGCGACACGCTTGATCTGTTCGGGGCGGCTGTCGAGCCCGGTCGGCGTGCCGTCCTCGATGCGCCAGCCGAACTTGGTGGCGATGACGACCCGGTCGCGCACCGGCGCGAGTGCCTCGCCCACGAGTTCTTCGTTGACGTAGGGGCCGTAGACCTCGGCGGTGTCGAAGAAGGTGATGCCCCGGTCGACGGCGGCGCGGAGCACGCCGATCATGTCCTGCCGGTCGCCGGGGTTGGGGCCGTAGCTCTGGGACATGCCCATGCAGCCCAGACCGATTGCCGAGACCTCAAGGCCCTGGCCGAGTGTACGGATGTGCATCGGGGTGCTCCTCGTATGGTGAGGGTGAACGAAAGCCTGTGGCCCGGGGACGCTGTTCAGCCGCGGTCGGCGGCAGCGGACGCGTCCTCCGAGGCCGCCCACGCGGCCAGCAGGCGCAGCGTGTCGTGGGCCGGCGTGCTGGGCTCGGCGGAGAAGGCGGTCAGGGTCAGGCCCGGCTGCGAGGGCAGCTCCATCGCGTCGAAGTCGAGGCTGATCTCCCCGATGACCGGGTGGCGCACAGCTTTGCGGCCGGTGTGGTGCAGGCGCACGTTGTGCTGGGCCCAGGCGGTGCGGAACTCCTCGCTGCGCGTGACGAGTTCACCGATCAGCCCGGTCAGGTCACTGTCGCCGGGAGCCCTTCCGGCCTCCGTACGCAGCAGGGACACCGTGGTGTTCAGGGACTCCTCCCAGTCGGGGAAGAAGTCTCTCCCCGCGGGGTCCAGGAACTGGAAGCGGGCGATGTTGACCCTCTGAACGCCGTGATCGGCGAACAGGGGCGCGTACAGCGCGCGCCCCAGGCGGTTGGCGGCGAGGATGTCGAGGCGGCCGTTGCGGATGAAGGCCGGGGAGTCCGTCATGGAGTGAAGGACACGCAGCACGCTGTCCGGCAGCGGGCCGCGGGCACGTTTCGTGCGGCGGGCGGGACGTCTGGCGACGGCGCGGGCCAGGTCGTACAGGTGTGCGCGCTCGGCGTCATCCAGCCGCAGGGCGTTCGCGACGGAGTCGAGGACCTCCTCGGAGGCCCCGGCGAGGTGACCGCGCTCCAGACGGACGTAGTAGTCGACGCTGACCCCGGCGAGCAGCGCGACCTCCTCGCGCCGCAGCCCCGGCACGCGCCGGTTGCCGCCGTAGGCGGGCAGGCCGGCCTGTCGCGGGGTGATCTTCGCGCGCCGGGAGGCGAGGAACTCGCGGATGTCGCTCTCGGTACTCACGCGATCCAGGCTAGGTCGGCCGGGCCGGATGAGGGGGGCCCTGTCAGTACCTGTAACGGGCGTGCCTTCCCCACCCGCCTGGCCTGCTGTTTCCTCTACATCGGTGGCGCCGCGCACCTGCGGGACACCTCTTGAGGCGCCTGCCCCGGGCGCCCGCCGGGTGAACTCTCACAGGCAGCGGATCTACCGGAACGTACGCGAATCAGAGCAGGGAGTCTTGAGATGGTGAAGCAGTCCGCGCCCCAGGCGCTGGCTGGGATCGCGCCGAAGCTTGTCGAAGTCACCAACGACGTGCTCTTCGGCGACGTGTGGGAACGCGCCGAGTTGTCGCCGCGGGACCGGAGTCTGGTGACGGTGAGCGTGTTGGCCGCGCTGTACCGCAGCGAGCAGCTGCCGTACCACCTGGGTGTGGCGCTGGAGAACGGGCTCACGGTGGAAGAGTTGTCCGAGGCGATCACACACCTGGCCTTCTACGCCGGCTGGCCAGGTGCCATGACCGCGATCAACCAGCTGAAGAAGATCATCGATGAGCGGGCCTCCTGACGCCCCGCACCCTCACCTCCCCCGCACCCCAGCCAGCCCTTCGGATCAAGGAAACAGTCGTGGAACACATCACGGAAACCCCCACCGTCAATGCCCCGGCCGAGCGATTCACCGGCGACGTCTACCTGAACGTGATCGAGGCGCCCTCCGACCCGGCCCGCCTGGCGTCCGCGTTGGTGCGCTTCACCCCGGGCGCCCGGACGAACTGGCACTCCCACGCCAAGGGCCAGGTCCTGTACGTCACCGACGGGGTCGGTCTGGTCGGCACCCGCGACGGCAACGTGGTGCGGATCACCGCCGGAGAGACCGTCAAGTGCCCGGCCGGCGAGGAGCACTGGCACGGCGCCACCGACACCACCCTCGTGGCCCACATCGCCATGGTCGTCGGCGACGAAAGCGGAGACGGCACCACCTGGCTGGAGCCTGTCACCGACGAGCAGTACACCGCCGCCCTGGCCAACATCGGCCAATGACAGCCCACACGCCCCTCCAGCCCAGCGTGGGCCAGTGGCCGACAGGTCGCGCCGCCGGCCTTGCCAACACCCCCAGCGTGCTCACCCCGCACGACCAGGTTCACTGTCACAAAAGTCGAAACGGCTGGGTTCGCTGCCTGGTCCGCGACCGCCGAGGACATCTCCTCGCCGACTGGGTCCGCGAGGCCGAGACCAACGGGCCCGGGCCCGTGCGGGGCTTCGCCGGCTTCCTCCGCCAGGGCTGGGACGCCGTCCTCGCCGTTATGACGCTCGACTACAGCTCCGGAGCCGTCGAAGGGCACGTCAACCGTTTAACACCGTTTATTTTGGTGCGGCACGACGAGGGCTGCTGTCACCGTGACCCCTATGGGTCTCCCTTCCGACAGGCGTACTCACCGGGCGGTGGCGTGTTGGCGCTGACTGCTCCCGAGGGGCCAGATGGCTCGGTCGTGCTGACCAGGACTGGCAGGGGCGACCTGGCCGATCTGGAACGGAAACCGGCCCACTACTGGCAACGTCACCAGGTGGGCCAGCCCCCGCGTGACCCGCTGCAGACAGCGCGCTTCCTGATCGATAGAGACAATCAGCCCCGCACGGGATGGCTGAGCCGAGTCGCCGGCGTGCTGAGACGCAACAGTCCTGGCGATGAGCTGGCGTCCGTCACTTCCGGATCACTTCACCGAGCAAGGCGGCGGCAGCTGATGAGGGCTGCGGCGCACGCCGACGAAGGCGAGGAAGTGCTCGGCCTTACGTTCGTAGCGGCGGTGCAGGCGGCGGCCGGCGAGCCAGGAGACCGTCCTTTCGACGACCCAGCGGTGGCGGCCCAGCCGTGTGGAGGACTCGATTCCCTTGCGGGCGATGCGGTGACGCATACCCCTCTTACGGAGCCATTGACGCAGATGGTCGTAGTCGTATCTCTTGTCGGCTTGAAGCTTGGCCGGACGCCGGCGGGGGGGGGCGGCAGACCCTCATCCGGTGCGATTCCGGCGGCGGCACCCATGAGTTCGTTGCCTGGCCGGCCCGGCGGGGTGGTGGCCTCCTACTCGGTCGGCATGGTGATAGCGATTCACCAGCATGTGCTGAAGATCCCGGTCTCGGCCCGGATACCGGCCCTCGAGACGGACGGCGAGATCCGTGACGGCGCCTGGGCCGCCGAGCTCACCGGCGATGTCCTCGACGGCCGGCCCAAGGGCATGCGGCTGATCGTCGGCAAGGAACGGCCGTATCCCGGGGCCCGGTTGACGCATGCTCAGCAACGGGCAACCAGAACCATACGTATCCCTTGATCACGGTGTACCCCGCGTGAGAGCCTACGCGGACACGTGCTGCACAATACGCCGATTCAGGTGATTAATGCGCAGCCGCTCCCTGATTTCCTCCAGATCGGAAAATATCCGAGATGAAAGCAATATCCCGAGGTCGCCTTTCGGCTGTCGCCGCTGTGGCAGCGTGCCTGGTCATCGGAACCGCCACCTCCGCCAGCGCAGGCACGAACTCGCCCATTTCTTACGCAAGCAACGGTGACGGCAACGCGCAATTCTGGGCCGACGGCGATAATTTCATCGTTCACGACTCCAAGTGCGACGGTGACACCGTCTGGGCTCAGCTGACGTGGTACAAGTCCGGGTACGGATGGCATTTCCGGACGGTTCGCAATAACACCGGATGTAACCAGGACGACACTATCCACCCGTGGAACATCCCCGAGGGTGCGGCTGTGTGGGTGCAGGCCTGCGGCAGCGTGGAGAGCGACTACTCCAACAGCGGCGCCGGCTACCTCAGCGCCGGCCACGACTGCGACCTGGGGGGTAGCCAGGAGGGCGTGGCCTGAGGTAGCGGCAAATCCGCATGACCACAACCGGACCCTGCCTGCATCCCCACCCGTCCGCTTCCCCGTGCGGAGTTCGCCGGCGGCACCGTGTCCTTCAACGACGCGGTGTTCTCTGGCCACCGACGGGCGGTGGCGGTCGATGGCAAGGTGCTGCGTGGATCGCGGCGAGCGGGCGGGAAGGCGGTGTGGTTGTTGGCAGAGGGGCTGGAGCAACTGGCCCGTGCTCCATCACCGCAGCCACTGCCCGACGCTGTCTGTCTGACCCGGATTCTTGCCGGTCTGCCGGATCCGCGCGGCCGCCGCCTCCGACGTTTCCCGCTGGCGGCGGCCTCGGCGAGCGTACTGGCGGGTGCGAGATCGTTGACCGCGATCGCCAGTGGTCTTCGTGAAGGCGAGGTTCTCCGACGGCTACGTGATCACCGAGGCTGTGCGTACATCCGCATCCTGCCCCGCCAACACCGGACACCGGTGGACATCACCGCCCGGCCCGGCTCAAAACTGCGAACACGCAAAGTATCCGGACGCTCCCTGCGGCCACCGGAGTCCGACTGCCCGGTGCACGAGGTGCTTGCCTTTCTTGAGCCTTGAGCGGCGGAAGACCTGCCGTCGCCAGGCAACCGGCAACCGGTCAGCCGGCCTTCAACAGCAGGTCGGTGAGTGCGTCCGGAGCGGTGACCATGCAGTCATGGCCGCTTTGCAGTTCCCACACCTGCGACGCAGCGCCGTTGGGCTGCACGGCCGGAACCGGGCGGCGCGTGACGTCTCCCGGTGCGCTGCCGACGCAGTGGATGTGCGTCCGGGAAATCGCTTCCACGGCCGGGGTGTCCAGCCGGACAGGCTGGAGGAAGCAGCGCACCGATTCATCCGACAGCATCGTGCGCAGCCACGCCGTGTCCGCCGGGTCGGTCACCCCGAACAGACCCATGGGCGCGGGCATTTCCGGCACGGGCGGGATGCGCCAGGGGGCGTCGGAGGCGGCGGCCGCGTCGATCAGTCGCTGGGTCTTCTCCGGTATGACGTCCAGGGCGCTCTCACCGTCAGTCGGGACCATCGCATCGACGTAGACCAGATGCGCGATCCGGTCCGGGACCTCGCCGGCCACGCCGGATATGACCATCCCGGCGTAACTGTGCCCGACCAGCACCACGTTGCTGAGATCCCACTCGTTGAGGACAGCGACGACGTCGGCAACGTGGGTGTCCAGGTCGACGTCTGGAGTGAGTAGGTGTTCCTTCTCGCCGTGACCGGTCAGCGAAGGGGCGAACACCTGATGCCCGGCCCGGGTCAGCAAGGGAACCACCCGGTCCCAGACGCGCCCGCTGTGCCAAGCACCATGGACAAGAACATAGGTTTTCGTGTGCGACGTACTCATGCAGAAAGACGGTACGGAGCCGATAGGTACCTCCTGGTAACCTTCGGCCATGCACGACTCAGCCGGAAGCGTCTTCCTCGCCGACTGCCCCGCCCGGCTCGCCATCGACATCATCACCAACAAATGGTCCGTCGTCGTTCTGTTCGCCCTGAGTCGCAAGCCCCGCCGACACGGTGAACTCGTCGACCTCGTCGGTGGCATCTCCCGCAAGGTACTCACCCAGACACTGCGCAGACTTCAGAGCTACGGCCTCATCGAACGCCGTGCCTACGCCGAGGCACCCCCACGCGTCGAATACAACCTCACCGACCTCGGCCAGACCCTCACCGAACCCATCGCCGCCCTGACCGACTGGGCGAAGACGTACGGCGCCGCCGTCGCCGATTTCCAGGAAGCGGCGCAGCAGAACAGCACCAACGACTCCTGACCCGTGACCGCCGCCGGACAGGTGACGGGGCCGCTGGGCGCCGCATCCGTGATCGCTCCGGGCCATCAGCGGCCGACCGCTGCCGAGACCGAAGGCCCGGGGGAGGCTGGCGGGGCTGAAGCGGCCTCACCGAACCTGAACACCTTGCCCCCAGAGCCAGACTCCGGCGACGAGCCCGGCGATCATCCAGGCACTCATGCGCTTGGCACCCCTGCGTGTCGGATTGCGGCGGAGGTGAGCCCGCACCCGGTGATAGCCGTGCCGCGGCAGCGGGGAGCCCGAGAAGATCCGGTGACGGCACCGTCATCCTGCTCCACAACTGCCTCCTACAGGTAGCGATGCCGCCGACCTGCGGTTGCACACCAGCCAGGAGGATTTAGATCTGTATCGACAATTGACTCGAAAAGGTCAGCCGATGCCGTCTCACTCGACCGATCACCGTACGGCAGGACAAGACTGCAGGGCATCAAGTCGCCTATAAAGCATGTGGGTTGAGAGTTGTTTGTGGCTGGCGCCGCAGTGCTCGCGGGAGACTGGGGTTCCGGTGCGGAGCATGTGACGTTGCGAAACGACCATACGCATGATGCATCTGCGGCATCCGGGCTCAGTCGCCTACCCCGACCATGCCTAGACAAGGGCATGGGCGCGGCGCGCACCTCGGGCGATCAAGAGGCGGCTCCGCAGCGGCTCGGACGAGCTGGTCGCGGACCAACGTCCGGTCATACCGGCTCGGGCTCCACCCGACGCCGTGTGGGCGACCTGAAGCCTGGCCCGCACGCGGCTCGGCCTTGAAATCGCAAGGCACAGCGCAGCCAAGGACGGCACCGCGCTACGCTGAAGCACGTCCCGTCCTGCGCCCGTAGCATCCTGCGGCGCAGCTCTGCGACGTTCCTGCCCAGAAAACTGCAGCTACCTGGTCATCCCATCACAGGTCACTTCGCTGAATCGGCGTTGTCGAAACGGGCTCGTTCCACAGTGACTGACCACAACGTCGGGGACGAGTTCGGGGGCACGGGACATGGCGCGCGTGGTGGCGGTGCACCGGGATCGGCGTCCCCGCCGCCAGGCGACTCGGCGCCGAGCGGACGGGGCGCGGAGGTGCGGGGTGATCAGCCTTGTGGTCGGGGTTCTCCTCCATGCGGTTGAGACGGTGATGCGTCGTCGGTGAAGACGGGCATGCCCAGGTCGACCAGTTGAGGGCGTCCGTCGGTAGGGATGTTCTTCAGGCTGTTGAGTTCGGCCATCGCCGCGTCGAAGCTGACCTGAGGCCCTTCGACCTCGCCGAGCCAGCCGTTGACGCGGGCCTCTCAGCCGCGGTCACGGAGCTTGCGGATGATCTCGATGAGGCGGCGCTTCCGGCGGGGGTCCATCCGAAGGACCGGGCAGCGGATGCAGGCTTCTGTGAACTTGCGCTCGTGAGTTGATCGAGTCAGGAGCGCCCGTGTTCGCGGTTGAGTCCGTGGTAGCCGCGAAAGTCGAAGAAGCGCAGGCCGTCGATCACCGCTTCAGACAGGATTTCCGGCATGGTCCATGGGTGGGTGGTGTAGTCGTCCGTTGCCACGCCTCCATGCTCAAGTAGTAACGCGATCATTTGGTGAACCTCTGCGGTGCCGTCGATCCGCCCGGAGATGTCGATCTGCACCGCCCAAGTGGGGTGATGTCCGACGGCCGCTTCGAGGATGGCCACATCCTCGGGATCCCAGTCGGAGAAGAGGTGGCCGGTCTGCTCATCGTCGATGTCGATGTAGAGGTTGCCGTCCAGAGTCCACGGATTGCGTTGCTCGGGCAGATGCCGATCGAGCGAGGCGACGGTCTCAGCTCGCTCACCTGCGGGAAACACGAAGACGGTTCGCATGGGTTGGAGCGTAGGCAATTCGGCTGAGGTGGGCTCGCGATATTCCTCTTGGGGCGCGCCGCGCGGCGACGGTCGAGGAGGCTGCGGTACGCGTGCGTCACCGCCGACACGGCGAGCCTCGCTGCCAGATCCTCTCTCTCGGGTCTCCCTGGGCGCGCGGCGTTGGGCACCCGGCAAGATCCGAAAGAGAGGATCTGGCCTCAGCCGACCCGGCCGAGGACAGACGCCAGCGCGGCGCGCAGCTGTTCGTCCTCGCGAATCATCGCGTGGTCGAACCCGGAGACGACCAGGCGGCGGTCCCCGGTGGCGAGCGCGGCCAGCCGGTCGTGCTGCTCCAGCGTCAGGGCGGCGGTGCCGAGCGCCCGCAGGGCGTCGCAGGCACCCTTGGGGTCGGCCCGGGTCTCGGCCGACTGCAGCGCCGCCTCGGCGAGCCGAGTGCGGTCGAGGACGGCCGGATCGGCGACGGCGAGCAGCCCGAGGACGGCCGAGGGCGCCTGGGCCGGGTCGTCGAGGAGAGCTTCGAGCCGGGCGGTCAGCGGGCGCCCGGCCGGGCCGAGCACGGCGGTCTCACGTGCGGCGCGGGCGGCCGTCCAGTGGAACCACTGCCGGCCCTCGCAGCTGTCGAACACCGAGGCCAGCACCGGAACGACCTCGGCCGCCTCACCGGCGGTCCGCCACAGGGCGAGCGCCAGGGCGAGGTCGAGGTCCACCTCCGGCGTGGTGCCGCGGTCGATGGTGCGGCCGAGCGCCGTCCGCAGGGCCGGGGTGAGGCGGGCGGCCGCCGGGCCGAGTACAGCCACGGCGCGGGCGCCCTCGACGCCGCCGCGCACACCGGTGGCGAGCGCTGCCTCGGCGGCGGCCAGCAGCGGCCCGGTCTCGCCGGTCAGCTCGTACAGTGCCTGCGCCACGAACAGCTTCCGGGCACCGGCCCGCAAGGCGGTGGCGGCCTGCTCGCGCTGCTCCGGCTCGATGCCGGCGGCGACGGCGGTGATCGCGGTGGCGGCGTACTGGAACCGGGGCAGGACGGCACACAATTCGGGCAGCGCCTCGACGGCCTGCGGGCCCCATTGCCGCAGCAGGTGGACCAGCCCAGCGATGTCGTTGTGCTCCTCGGTCCTCGAGCAACCGCAGTCCTTGCATCCCTCGGGACGCTCCAGCACCTTGGCGGCCAGGCGAGCACGGACCGCGGCGAACAGTTCCGGGTCGAACGGGAAGGGCACATCGGCTGGCGCGTGGGACCCTGCGGCGCACTGCATGGCGAGCGGGCGCCGGCCCAGGGCCCGGGCCAACATCGGGGCGGCGGCCTGCGGCGCCACCAAGACGAGCGCGGCGAGGGCCTGGTCAGCCGCCTCGTCGTCCGGCTGCGCGGCGAGTTCGGCGAGGACGGGCGCGGCCTCGGCGGCGGCCGGGCCGATCTTGCCCAACAGCTGGGCGGCCGCCCCATCGGCGGCGAGCGGGGCGATCGCGGGGATCAGACGCTGCGGGGCGCTGCGGGACAGGGTGACGGCGCGGTCGGCCGCCCACAGAGCCTCGGCCCGCACCTCGGGGCGTTCGTCACGCAGCGCGGCGTCGAGCAACGCGAGGGCACTCTCGCGGTCGGCGCCGGTGTCCCGCCCCAGCAGGATCCCGACGACAGTGCGAAGCGGCTCCCGGTGCTCGTCCGCGTAGCCGGACCTGGCCGTCTCGCGCGCGGGCAACAGGCCCAAGACGGCGTCGCGGTGCGCGGCGAGCCACGGCTCCCCGGCATCCAACGCAGCGAACACGGCGGCCAGCCGCAGCGGTGCGGGAGTGTCCGGGCCGAGCAGGACGCGGGCCTCGGCGGCGGCACCCACGCGGTCCAACCGGCCGTACGCGGTGAGGAGTTCGGCCCGTACGCCGGGCTCGGTCTCGGCGGCCAGGCGGGCCCGGACGGCGGGCAGGGCGGTGCAGGTGTCCCGGGTGTGGCCGACCGTCCAGCCGGCTGCCTGCCGGACGGCGACGTCCTCATCGCCCAGCAGCGTTATGAGCAACGGCAGTTGGGCGGTTCGGCGGCCCGAACGGCGCCCGGCTCGACGTCGTATTCGTCCTGGCTCTCGGCGAGGCGGCCGAGCAGCCGGAGCGCGTCGACGGTCTGCCGGCCGGAGGCGGCGACTCGGGCGAGGTACGGGGCGGCGTCGACACTGGCCGCGTACACGGTGCCCTGGTGCACGATCGAGCCGTACAGCTCATCCAGTGCCTCCTCGGCGTCCTCACCACCCTCGGCGAACGCGCGCAACAACCCGGGCAGGTCTTCGGCCGGGCCGTAGGCGTGGTTGACGGTGGACCACGGATGGGTGTCGAGCCCGGCAAGGACGGTGGGAAGCTCCATGGCCGTGATCTTCCCAGGGACCTCCGACATCCGCTCAGACCAGACGGCTCAGGCAGGCCCCGGGGTGGGGCAAGAACCTCCTCAGTAACGTGAGAGCGGTACCCGCTCGGCCTTCATGGCCAGCTCGCCATGACGCCAGATTCATGCCACGGGACCATCGCCGCGGACACCGCCTCGCCGGAAATCAGCTCGCTCGGCTGCACAGTTTTCAGAAGGCGACCATCCGGGCCGGCCCAAAGAGCCGGGGACACGACATTCAGGCGAACGATCGCCCCGCTCGCCTAAGCGAGCGTTTGATTCTCGGTTGTCTGTGTCATTTGGCTTGGCTGTCACGCCAGAGAGCCACCCAAATGCCTACCCCAACCAAGCGACCCCCGGCCAGCCTCCCACACCCCAACACCCCCACACCCCCACCATGCAAAGCCACAACCACAAGGAGAGAAACCCCATGCGCTTCACCCGCACCGCACTCACAGCCGCCACGGCCCTCCTCACTCTCACCGGACTCGGCACCACCGCACACGCCGACGACTACAACAAGGACAGCGGCAAAGGCAACCCCTGCTTCATCAACGTCGTCGGCCACCACAACAACACCGCATGCGGAAGCATCACCTACGGCGACAACGCGACCACCGGCCAAAACCACAGTGTAGGACTCGGACAGGTCCAGGACTTCGGGCCGATCATCGTGACGAACAATGCAGGCTTCAATCTCGTGCTGGCCAGCCTGAATGGCCCCATCTCAGGTACCCCCAATACGCCGATCCCCGCAGGTGCTCAGAACATGCCTATTTATCGAGTCATCGGACTCGGAAACGGCCAGGCCAGCATCACATCTGATAACGGCGGTTACGAAGCCACGATCTCAACGTCCTATTACGGGGGAATCGCGGGCCCGAGTACCAGCTGCCAAGCGGCAGGGAACATCCGCTGCTCCGTCAACGGCAACTCGGTGGTATTTTCCCCTGCCTGACCTCGATCTTGCATAACGGTCCGTCGACAAAGTCGGCCGCGTCCGTGACCCTCAACTGGGCACCGAAGTGCGGCCGTTCCTTGCGGATGACCAACCGCATGCCGCGCGCGCATGGCAACACTCCGCATGAGGCAGGGTCGTTGACAACGCAGCCCCGGTTTCAGCCCCGCTGCGAACCCCGCCTCGTCGACAGTCCGGAGAGCCCCCGCACACGGAGCCGACCGGAGCCACCGCTCAAGGACCAGGAGCCACGCAGGCGTGGTTCGAGCGGGTCACGGGCGTCGTCCTGGTGGGTTTCGGCCTCAAGCTCGCCTCGGCCGCCGTATGACCATGCTTCCAGTCGACGACGCATTCCCGGGCGGGGAACACGGAGTTGACACAGTGTGCGGTCGCACGTTGGCCGCGCACTGCGGGCGTCCCACGATGTTGGCATGTTTCTGCAGCGTGTCGCCAACAAGGGGATCCGGCTGGGGACGGTCTTCGACCGAGCGGCGGCTCGCCATCCGGCGAGCCCCGTACATCTGGACCACGATCTCGACATCGCACCCGAGGTCGGGCGCCGCCCGACGCTCACAGAACTGGCCGATCTGGTCGACGACTTCGCCTCCCGGCTGTGGGCCGCGCGGGTGCGCCCCGGAGAGCGGGTGGTCATCCACAAGTCGGACGGGTTCGACATCTCGTTGCTCGCCTACTGCGTCGCGCGCGTCGGCGGCGTGCCGGTGCTTCTCTCACCCAAGCTGGACGGCGCCACGGTCGCCGAGCTGCTGCGGCGGATCGGTCGGCCCACCCTGGTCACCGACGAGACCAAGCTGACGCGGGACCTCCCGCCCGAGGTCTTCGAACTGTCGGAGCGGGTGCTGGTGGCCGCCGGCAGCTTCCCAGGAGCGGTGTCGCTGTCCTCGCTCGCGGGGTGCGAGCGCGTGCCCGCGGTGACCATGCCGCAGAACCTGCCGGCGCTGATCACGCACACCTCGGGCACGACCGGCCTGCCGAAGCTGGCTGTCCAGACGGGGCACACCGTTCTGGCCCGCTGCCGTCCGCAGTCGGTACTGCTGGCCCCGGTGGGACGGCGCGAGCCTGTCGCCGTCCATGTCTCGTTCGCGCACTCGCGCATGATCAGCGGGGTGGCGCTGTTCGCACTGCGCGGCCATCCGCTGATCCTGTTGCGGGACGACGATCCGCAGCGGGTGGCCGAGTTGTTCGCACGGGTACCGCCGGGCGTCATCGAGTCGCACCCCAACACCCTGCTGCACTGGGAGGTGCTCGCCGACCACCCGGCGAAGCCGCTGGCGAAGGTGCGCTGCTTCAGCAACACCTTCGACGCCATCCATCCCCGTACCGTGGTCACCCTGCTGGCCGCCTCGGAACGGGCCCTGCCGTTCTTCGCCCAGACCTACGGCCAGAGCGAGACCGGTGCCATCGCGGCCCGTACGTACACCCGGCGCCATCGCTCCGGCGCGGACGGCAGGTGCGTGGGACGGACCTTTCCGGGGATGACCGACGTCCGGGTGGTGAGCCGCGACGGCCGGCCGCCCACCAAGGACTCGCCGGGTTTCATCGAGGCACTCAGCGGTGGACGGATCGTCACCTACCTCGGTGAACAGGAACGTTTCGACAAACAGCTGTCGGCGGACGGCTGGTGGCGGATGGGCGATCTCGGCTACCGCAGCAGGTGGGGCTGCCTGCATCTGCTGGACCGGGAAGTGGACGAGATACCCGGCATCTGCAGCACGCTGGAGATCGAGGACAAGCTCTTCACCCGGCTGCCGGAACTGCTGGAGGTCGTCATCGTCCCCGACGAGGCCGGCACGCCTGTTCCGGTGGTGTGCACGCGCGACGACCGGCCGCTCGACCGCGCCCGGTGGAGCCGGGCGGTGGCCGATCTGCCCGCGCTCGCCGAGCCGGTGCAGCGGCGGTTGGACGAACTGCCCCAGACCGCGACCACCAAGGTCAAGCGCCTGGAGCTGGCACGGCTGCTGACGCCGCCGCAGGAAGGTCGTTGACGGTCGATCCGGCCGGGCCCGGGCAAGCCGAGGCGAGCTGCCGAGCGGGGCGAGGGTCCGCCATGGGCCCGGGCCCCGCTCGGCCGGCCGTGCCTGTCAAGGGAGGACGACGTCCAGCAGCACCGGCCGGTCCCGTACGGCTTCGCAGTGCCGGATCGCCGCGTCCAGCTCGGTCGGGGTGGTGCAGCGCAGGCCGACGCAGCCCATCGACTCGGCCAGACCCACCGGATCCGCTCGCGGACGGTCGGCGTCGCGGCGCAGGACGCCGACCCTCAGGGGGACGCCGTTCAGTGCCCCGGTGGTCAACTCCCGCCCGGTGGCCAGGAAGCAGTCCTCGCCGGTGACCGCCCAGACCGTCAGATCGGGACGGCCGAAGGCGGCACCCAGGGCCGCCGGGACGGCGTAGCCGGTCGGTCCCGCCACCGGACCGAGGCGCTCCTCTGCCCACCGTGCGTGGCCGCCGGGCCCGACCACATACGCGGTGGGCCGCTCGGCGGTGCGCGCCAGGGCAGCCGTCACCGCCTCCGGTGTCAGCCGGGCACCCGTGTGGTCAGCGGCCCAGGCTGCGGGCGCGGCGGGGGCGAGACCGGGACGCGGGGCCGGCGGGGTGTACCGAATGCCGACCGCGGTCACCCGCTGCTGGAGCGCGTCCTTGGTGATGTCCACCAGCACCGGTCCGGGATCCTCGTGGGCCAGCTGGAAGGCGTCCAGCACCCGGTCCACGATGTCGTTCGCGTCGGTGACCAGGAAGCTGTGCCGGGTGATCGGCCGTGTGACGCCGCAGATGTCGACTTCCTGGAAGGCGTGGGTACCGAGGAGACCGCTCGGGACCTGACCTGTGATCGCCACCATTGGCACGCTTCTGGCGTGGGCGTCGGCGATCGCCGTGACCAGGTTGGTCGCTCCGGGGCCGGAGGTGGCCATACACACCCCGACCCGGCCGGTGGCCAGGGCGTATCCGGCGGCCGCGTGGCCGGCGCCCTGCTCGTGCCGGACCAGCACGTGCCGGATGGCCGAGGCGTCGAACAGCGCGTCGTAGGCGGGCAGGATCGCGCCGCCCGGCATGCCGAAGACGATGTCGGTGCCCGCCGCCTCCAGCGCGTGCATCAGGCATTGCGCGCCGGTGACCGGTCGGCCGACGGGTTCGGGGACGGCTTCGGGAGCCGCCTCGGCGGTCGTGTCCAGCAGGGTCATCGTCCCTCCTTTCCGGGGGTCCGAGAGTCGGCGGCGCGGGCGGTGACCAGCAGCCAGGCCAGGGCGATCGCCGCGAGCACGGCACCCAGCGCGTAGGTGAGTCCCGGGCCGGAGGAGAGGCTCAGCCCGCCGATGACCGTGCCCAGGCCGATACCGAGGTAGATGCCGGAGGAGTTCAGCGACACCACCAGCGGGGCCTCCTGGGGAGCGGCGGCGATCAGCCGGTGCTGCTGCGGTGGTGTCTGGCACCAGCTGCTGGCGCCCCAGGTGAAGGCGAGCACACCGACCAGGGGCGTGAGGTCCTTGGTGGAGGTGGCCGCCATCCAGGCCAGCACGGCGAAGGTGAGCGCCATGACGGCGTAACCGACCGTCAGCACCCGGACCGCACCGACCCTGTCGGTGGCCTGGCCGGCGAGGAGGTTGCCGACCACGGCGCCGAGTCCGTACAGGAACAGCATCAGGACCATGGCGGAGCCGGGCACTCCCACCGCCCCGAGGGCGGGGACGCTGTAGGCGTAGGCGGTGTAGCACGCGGCCATGCCGAGGGCGGTCAGCGGCAGCACGGCCAGCACGCCGGGCCTGCGCAGGACGGCCAGCCGGGTGCGCAGCGGTACGCGGCCGGCTCCGGGCAGTCGGGGCATGACGAGGACGACACCGACCGCGCACAGCACGCAGAGCGCCGTCACGCCCGCGAACGCGACACGCCAACTCGTCCAGCGTGCCGCGACGTTGCCGAGCGGTACGCCGAGGGCGGTGGCGACGGTCAGCCCGCCGATCACCACGGCCAGGGCCCGCGCGCGCAGTTCCTCGCGGACCAGCGCGGCGCCGACCGCCCCCGCGTTGGGGGTGTAGGCGGCGGCTCCGGCGGCGGCGATGACTCGGCTGACGAGCAGGACCGGGTAGTTCGGTGCGAGCGCGCAGAGCAGGTTCGCCAGGCCCAGCACGGTGAGCGCGCCGACGAGCAGGGCCCGCCGGGGCAGCCGCGCGGTCAGTGTGGCGAGCACGGGCGAGAGGACGGCGTAGGCAGCGGCGAAGAGCGTGACGGACTGCCCTGCGGCGGAGGGGGACACATCCAGCGAGCGGGCCATGGAGGGGAGGAAGCCCGCAGTGATGAAGGCGTCCGTGCCCACCGCGAAGGTGCCCAGGGCGAGGACGAGAGTGGGCGCGAGCCCACCTTCCCCGGGAGCGGTCTGCTGTGTTGCGGGCCTGGTCCCCTCGTCCTTATTCAGGACATTAGACATCCAGAATCTCCCTCTGCTGCGGCCCTCCAGGAAGGGGCGGGATCTGCGCACGCCGAGGGCCGTCGGCCCCTGCGTCACCTTGCGGGGCAGGCGGCGATGCGGTCGTAGCTGTTACGGATCCTGCGCGCGGAACTGGTCGGCGCCGCAGCCATCAGATCGGCAATGGTCTGCCCGGCGAGCTCGCGCCGCCAGGCCAGTTCCGCTCGGCGCATCGCGGTGGCGATGCCGCACGGGTGCGCGAACTCGCGCGCGGAGGCCTCCGCGCCTGCCGCCCCCTGCTGCCGGATCTCCGTGCAGGAGAAGAGGGCGTCCCGTCCTTCCAGCGCGACGACGACATCCATGAGTGTGATGTCTTCCGGGGCGCGCACGAGCTGCACGCCGCCTCGCGGACCGGGGGTCGAGATGAGGATCCCCGCCCGGACCAGGCGCTGGAGGCACTTGTTGAGATACGTGGGTGAGACGTCGAAAAGAGCGGCGAGTTTCGCCGACGGCACCGGCCCCTTGTCGAGCCAGGCCAGCGTCAGGCAGCAGTGCAGCCCCCACTCCACGCCCTCACCCATCCGCATAACCTGGATACTACCTATCCAGAATGCTGCTCGCCACCCGGCCCTGTCCTGACAGGAGTGGCCGACGAGGAGTCAGGCAGCGTGTGTCCGGGGCGACATGACATTGTTCCGCGACTTGACAGACCCGACCGGACGCCTTTGACCCGCCTCCCGGTCCCTGGCCAGGATTCCCCACCATGGCCGAGACGACGACTTCCGAACCCGCCGCCCTCTTCCAGGTCGGTGCCGAAACGATGGTGCGCGCCACCCCCGCGGAGGTGTACACGCTGATCAGCGATCTGCCGCGAAGCGGCGAATGGAGTCCCGAATGCCAGGGCGGCAGCTGGGTGGCCGGTCGTCCGGCCACGGTCGGTGCCGTCTTCCGGGGCGAGAACGTCCGCGACGCGGACGTCATCGCCTGGGCACCGGTCGTGCGCGGCCGGTGGACCACGCACGCCGAGGTGGTGGCCGCCGAACCGGGCCGCACCTTCCGGTGGGCCATGCGCGACAGCTCGGGCCGCCGCCAGGAGAGCGTCTGGGGCTTCGACATCGCTCCTACGCCGGAAGGCAGCCGACTCGTCCACCACTTCCGGATGGGCCGGCCCACCGAGGGCATCCGCGAGATCACCGCCGAGATGGACGACCGGACCAGACAGCGCTTCTTCACCGAATGGTCCGACAAGCTCCGGCACGACCTGCAGAACACCCTCCAGCGGATCAAGGCCGTCATCGAGCAGCACTGAATTGAAGGGCAGTCAGGTGCTTCTGCAACGCTTGGGGAACAGAGGTATCCAACTGGGCAGACTCTTCGAACGAGCTGCCTCCCGCCATCCGTCGAACGTCCTTCTCCTGGACCATAACCTCGACATCGCCCCGGACCTGGGCCGCCGTGCCACCATCCCCGAGATCGCCGACCTGGTCGACGACCACGCCTCGCGGTTGTGGGCGGCGGGTGTCCGGCCGGGCGAGCGTGTCGTGGTCCACAAGTCCGACGGCTTCGACATCACGCTGCTCGCCTGCGCGATCGCCCGTGTCGGCGGCGTGCCGGTGCTGCTGTCACCGATGCTGGACGGCGCGACGGCCGCGGAGCTCGTCCGTCGTACCGGCCGGCCCCATCTCATCACCGACCAGGCGAAGCTCGACCGTGCACTGCCGGGCGACGTGACCGACGCGGCCGAGCAGGTGCTGCTCACCTCCGGCAGCCACCCCGCGGGCATCGCACTGGGCTCGCTGGCGGGTGCCGCCCGCGTCGACCCCGTCACCATGCCCGCCGACCACCCGACGCTGATCACCCACACCTCCGGCACCACCGGCATCCCCAAGCTGGCCGTGCACACCGGCTTCAGCCTGCAGTCGCGCTACCGTCCCCAGGCATCCGTCATCGCCCCGCTGATCAGGGGCCGGGAGACCATCGCCATGCATGTCTCCTTCGTGCACTCCCGGCTGATCACCGCGCTGGCCATCTCGCTCCGGCGGGGCTTCCCCATCATGATGCTGCGTGACGCGGACGCCGCACACGTCGCCGAGATCTTCGCCCGGCTCAAGCCCGGCATCCTGGAGGCGCACCCCAACTCGTTCGTCGAGTGGGAGGAGTTGGCGGACGACCCGCGCGGCCCGTTGTCCAACGTCAAGCTGTTCAGCAGCACCTTCGACGCCATCCATCCACGCACCGTGCACCGCCTGCTCCGCGCGACCGGCCGCCGGTCGCCCGTCTTCGGTCAGCTGTACGGACAGAGCGAGGTGGGTCCCGCGGTGGTCCGTGGCTTCACCCAGCGGCGCACACTGGACGACGACGGCCGCTGCGTGGGCTTCGCCTTCCCCGGCTTCACCGACGTCCGCGTGGTCAGCAGGGACGGCCGCCCCCCGTCCGCCGACAACCCGGGCCTCATCGAGGTACGCAGCGACGGACGGGTGGTCACCTACCTTGGCGAGGAGGAACGTTACGACCTGCAGCTGTCGCCCGGCGGCTGGTGGCGCATGGGCGATGTCGGCTACCGCAGCAGATGGGGATGCATCCACCTGCTCGACCGGGAGGTGGACCTGATCGACGGCTTCGGGAGCACCCTGGCCGCCGAGGACGCGTTGCTCGGGCAGTTGCCGGAGCTGGTCGAGGTGGTCATCGTCCCGGACCGGGACGGCCGCCCGGTGCCCGTCGTGTGCACCCGGGACGACGCACCGCTGGACGCGGCCGCATGGCGCGCCGCGACCGCCGAACTGCCGCCCATGCGCGACCCGGTGCAGTGGCGCCACGACGAACTGCCGCAGACCGCCACCACCAAGATCAAGCGGCTGGAACTCGCCCGGCTGCTGTCGGCCGACCCGACCGGCCGCATGCGGGGTCGCTAGATGCCCGAGCCCGTGCCGTCCCGGTGCGGGCGGTCGCGGACCGGGCACCGCAGGCCGAGCGGCTCCGCCCGGCGGAATCCCGGTCGGCCGCGCCGGAGTCCGCCCCGTGGCCGCGGCTCGCTCGCGGCGCGCACTGCCCATGTCCGGACGGCGTCGCTCCTCCCCCTGACGCAGGGCGGGACGGACCTGATGGCGCCCCGGCACCCGACGGAGTGCGGGGACGGGCGTCGCCGGGCATGGCAGCCGAGGCGGAGCCTCACCCAGGGCCCCAGGCGATGTTGGGGCCACCTCACCGACCCACCCTTGGGGGGACACCGTGCTGACATCTGCGCTGGACGACCATGTCGACAAGCCGTCCCCGCACCAGCCGGTGTGGGAAGACCGGTCGGAACTCCGACGCGTCACGGCCGAGTTGGCCCGGCGCCCCCAGCTCGTCGGCGCCGCCGACGTGGACCGGCTGCGCGCCCTGCTGGCCCGGGTCGCCGTCGGCGAGGCGATGGTGATCCAGGCAGGCGACTGCGCCGAGGACCCAGCCGAATGCGAACCCGGCTCCCTCGCCCGCAAGGCCGGTCTGCTGGACGTTCTCGCGGGCGTCCTGAAGATGGCGACCCACCGGCCCGTGCTGCGGGTCGGCCGGATCGCCGGACAGTTCGCCAAGCCCCGCAGCCGCCCGACCGAGGTGATCGGCGACGTCGAACTGCCCGTCTTCCGCGGGCACATGGTGAACAGCCCCGAACCGGACCCCGCCCGCCGACGACCCGATCCGCGGCGGCTGCTGCTCGGCCACACCGCGGCGGGCGAGGCGATGACCCACCTCGGCTGGCTGGGCGAGCCCCGGCGGCCCGGTATCAGCCCCGAGGTGTGGACCAGCCATGAGGCACTGCTGCTCGACTACGAGATCCCCCAGACCCGGCCCACGGCGGACGGGGGCCTGCTGCTCTCCTCCACCCACTGGCCGTGGATCGGAGAGCGGACCCGGCAGGTCGAAGGAGCCCACGTCGCCCTGCTCGCGGCGGTGGCCAACCCCGTCGCCTGCAAAGTCGGCCCGACCACCACCCCGGAGGAGCTGCTGGCCCTGTGCGAGCGGCTCGATCCGGCCCGGGAGCCCGGCCGGCTCACCCTGATCTCCCGGATGGGAGCGGACCGGGTCCGCGAGCGGCTGCCCTCGTTGGTGAGCGCGGTCAGGTCCGCGGGACACCCCGTCATCTGGCTCACCGACCCCCTGCACGGCAACACCGTGACCACGCCCGACGGCCTGAAGACCCGTCTGGTGGAGACCGTCCTGCGCGAAGTGGCGGGCTTCCGGAGCGCGGTGCGCGCCGCGGGGGGCGTGGCGGGCGGATTGCACCTGGAGACCACACCCGACGACGTCACCGAGTGCGCGACCGACGCCGCACACCTCGCCCGGGTCGGCGACAAGTACACGTCCTTCTGCGATCCGAGGCTCAACCCCGAGCAAGCCATGGCGGTCGTCGCCGCCTGGCAGGACTGAGCCGGGCCGAGCCGGGCTGTTCGCACCCCGGCGGCGCCGGCGCAGGCCACCTATCACCGCCCCGCGGATCCCCCGCAGACCCCCGCAGAACCCTGCAGAACCCCGCAGAACCCCGCAGACAGGGAGGAACGAAAAACGTGGAACACACGGTTGCCATCGTCACCGGCGCGGCCGGAGGCATCGGCGCGGCGGTGGTCCGGGCCCTCGCCGAGCGCCGCATCCTCGTGGCCGCCATGGACCGGGACCAGCACGGCCTCGCCGACTTGGCCGACAGACTCGCCACAGAAGGCCTGACCGCGCACGGCGTTGCGGTGGACGTCAGCGACGCCGAGGCGGTCGAGGCCGCTGTCGAGGAAGTCGAACAGCGGCTTGGCCCTGTCGACCACTTGGTCAACGCGGCCGGCATGCTGCGCCTCGGCCCGGTGCTCGGCTACTCGGACGAGGACTGGCGTACGACGTTCGCGGTCAACGTGAACGGGGTCTTCCACACCTCCAGGGCGGTGGTCGACCGCATGGCGCGGCGCCGCCGCGGGACCGTCGTCACGATCGCGTCCAACGCGGCGTATGTGCCGCGCGGCGCGATGGCCGCCTACGCGGCGTCCAAGGCCGCCGCGGCCATGTTCACCAAGAGCCTGGGCCTTGAGGTGGCCCGGTACGGAATCCGCTGCAACGTGGTGGCCCCCGGTTCCACCGACACCCCGATGCTCACCTCGATGTGGCAGGACGAGAGCGGTCGTACGGCCACCGTGCACGGCGACCCCGAGTCGTTCCGGGTGGGCATCCCCCTCGGCCGGATCGCCGAGCCCTCCTCCGTGGCGGACGCCGTCGTCTTCCTGCTCTCCGAGCAGGCCTCCCACATCACCCTCAGCCACCTGACCGTCGACGGCGGCGCGGCGCTGGGCGCCTGACCGACGTCCGAACCGAGCCAGACCGAAGGGAAGCGATGGCCGGCATACCCACCATCGAGCCGTACCGCATGCCGACCGCGGGCGACCTGCCCGCCAACACCGCCGACTGGGCGGTGGATCCGGCGCGCGCCGTCCTGCTCGTCCACGACATGCAGCGCTACTTCGTGGCCCCGCTCCCCGAGGAGGCTCCACGCACGGAGCTGGTGCGGAACATCGTGGCGTTGCGCAGCCACTGCACCGTGCTCGGCGTGCCCGTGGGCTACACCGCTCAGCCGGGTGGCATGACCGACGAGGAGCGCGGCCTGCTGCGGGACTTCTGGGGTCCCGGCATGCGGGTCGACCCCGCGGACCGGGCCGTGGTCGAGCCGCTCGCCCCGGCCCCCGGGGACTGGTTGTTCACCAAATGGCGGTACAGCGCCTTCCACCGGTCCGAGCTGCTGGAGCGCATGCGCGCGCACGGCCGCGACCAGCTGATCGTCTGTGGTGTGTACGCGCATGTCGGCGTCCTGATGACCGCCGTCGACGCTTTCACCCGGGACATCCAGACCTTCCTGGTCGCTGATGCCGTCGCGGACTTCTCCGAGCGGCACCACCGGCAGACGCTGGAGTACGCGGCGGGCCGCTGCGCCATGGTCGTCACCACGAAGGAGGTCCTGGCGCGATGACGCGGAGCCACGGGTACCAGGAGGCGCTGGCGCGGATTCTGGCACCGAGCCCCCCGGCCTTCGCCCTGCTGCACCGACCGGAGACCACCGGTCCCGGCCGCCTGGACGTACTCCTCGGCCAGACCTCGACGGCGGACACGACCGACCGGATCCCGTCGGCCGACGAGGTGCTGGTGCTCGTCCCGTACCGGCAGATCGCGGAGCGCGGCTTCGACAGCCCCGACGACGGGGAGCCACTGATCGCGCTCACCGTCACCCAGCACGCCCTGGCCCCGGTGCCCGAACTGCTCGACCGGATCCCCGACCGCCCCGTCAGGCTGACCGGCAAGCACTTCGACGTGGCGGACGACGACTACGCCGAGCTCGTACGGCGGGTGATCACGGAGGAGATAGGCACCGGCAAGGGCGCCAACTTCGTCGTCCGGCGGTCCTTCGTCGCCGACATCACCGACTACACGGTGCACAGCGCGCTGGCCTTCTTCAAGCAGCTGATGGTGCGTGAGTCGGGTGCTTACTGGACCTTCGTCGTGCACACCGGGGACCGCACGTTCGTCGGGGCGACGCCCGAGCGGCACATCAGCGTGCGTGAGGGCACGGCGGTGATGAACCCGATCAGCGGAACGTACCGCTATCCGGCCTCGGGGCCCACCCTGACCGGGGTGATGGACTTCCTGGCCGACCGCAAGGAGACCGAAGAGCTCTACATGGTCGTCGACGAGGAACTCAAGATGATGGCCCGGATCTGCGTGGCCGGCGGCCGGGTGGCCGGCCCGCACCTGAGGGAGATGGCCCGGCTCGCGCACACGGAGTACTTCATCGAGGGCCGCACCGAACTCGACCCGCGCGACATCCTCCGCGAGACCATGTTCGCCCCGACGGTGACCGGCAGCCCGCTGGAGAGCGCCGCCCGCGTGATCGCCCGGTACGAGCCCCAGGGCCGGGGCTACTACAGCGGCGTCATCGCGCTGATCGGGCGTGACGCGGCGGGCGGGCGGACACTCGACTCGTCCATCCTGATCCGCACCGCCGACATCGACCGGGCCGGCCGGGTCCGGATCGGCGTGGGCGCCACCCTGGTACGGCACTCCGACCCGCACGCCGAGGTGGCGGAAACGGCGGCCAAGGCGGCGGGCCTGATCTCCGCCCTGGAGGCCACGGACCGGGGCGGCCTGGGCGGGTACCCCGAGGTCAGGGCCGCTCTGCGGGGCCGCAACGCCGATCTGGCCGAGTTCTGGCTGATCACCGAGCAGGAGCGGCGTCGCCCCGAGGCCGCGCTGGCCGGGCGCCGCGTCCTGGTGGTGGACGCCGAGGACACCTTCACCTTCATGATGGGGCACCAACTGGGCTCCCTGGGTCTGGAGGTCACGGTTCGCCGGTACGACCAGGACTGCCCCTTCCAGGCGTACGACCTGGTCGTTCTGGGGCCCGGCCCCGGCGACCCGCGCGAGACCGGCCATCCCAAGACCGCCCGTCTACGGGAGGCCGTGGACGCTCTGCTGGCCGAGCGGCATCCGTTCCTCGCTGTCTGTCTGAGCCACCAGGTGCTCGCCACGCGGCTCGGCCTGCCCGTGGTACGGCGTGCGGTGCCGAACCAGGGCGTTCAGCGGGAGATCGAGTTCTTCGGCCGCAGGGAACGGGTGGGCTTTTACAACACCTTCGCCGCCCGCAGCGCCGGGGAGACCTTGGACTGCCCGGGCGTCGGTGCGGTCCGGGTGAGCCGGGACCCGGGCACAGGGGAGGTGCACGGGCTGCGCGGACCTCATTTCGCGTCGATGCAGTTCCACGCCGAGTCGGTGCTCACCCGGGACGGGGTGCGGCTGACCGCGGACCTGATCGCCGAGGTGCTGGCCACCCACGGGCCCATGGCTGCGGCCTCTCCCCATGACGGCAACACCGCTCCGGTCACGGCGACCGGTCTCCTCGCTCTCGGCTCCGGCTCCGGCTCCGGCAGGTCGTTGACGGTGCCGCCCGTCCCTGAGCGGTCCGGCGGCGCTTGATCACGGCGGTGCAGATCACGACGTCGGGGTCCGCTGTACCGTCCCGCGAATGATGTCGATGGCACCCGGGCGGACACCGCGGGTGTCGCCACGAGCCGGTCGATGCCGAGGCGCCGGGCCGACATCGGCCCTAACGGGAGCTTTTGGTGAACGGAGCGGAGCCGGAGCGTCGTCGGGCCGGTGGCTCCGCCGGGAGTTCCCGCTCGCGCTCCGGCCGGCCCGCGTGCGCCACCAGCGCCGGGGCCGGGGCACCCCCGGCCCATGGGAACCGGGGGCTTCCGGCTCCCCCACCAGGCCGCGCGGGATCAGGAGGCGAAGCGCGTCCTGACCTGGGCGTGGCCGCTCAGGGCTGTCACCGCGTGTGCCGCGGACGCCAACGTGACGTGCCGGTGCCAGCCGTTGTAGGAGCGCCCGGCGAAGTCCCGGATGCCCACCTGCTCGGTGATCGCGCCGAAGTCCCGGTCGACCTGCCCGATCAGACGGCTCAGCCGGAACAGCGAGGGCAACGGCATGGTCGTCAGATCGGTGAGCCAGAACTCGGTGGGCCAGCGCGGACCGCACGGGCCGGCAGCGAGCAGCAGCAGTTCGGGCCCCGTGGCCGGGGCGGCCGTCCGGCCGCGAGAGGGCAGCCGGACCGGTGTCGCCGCCACGAGGTGGGTGCGCGGACGCCCTCCGGCGGAGTCATCGGACCACGCCACCGGGCGGCGCCGCTCCCTGGCGGCACCGGCGAGCTGATCCGCCGGCAGCGGATCGCTCCCGTGCCCGGCCGGCGGCGCCTCGGCCGGTGTGAGCGGCAGTGCGCCGGCGACCCGGACCAGGAACGGGACCCCGGTCGCGCGCAACCGCCACAGCAGCGCAGCGGCATCCAGCTCCTGGGCGTCGATCACCACCGGACGCCGGGGCAGCTCCCGGTCCGCCGCGAGTTCCAGGAATGCCTCGACCACGCAGTCGTCCAACGTCTCAGCGCCCGCGGTCTCCGGGATCGCCGCCTGGCTGCGGCGCGGTGCGTCGTCCAGCCAGGACCTGCCCAGGTGCAGCCGCCAGGTGACCGGGAAGCTCAGCTCCTCTGCGGTGGCCCAGATCCCCACGGCGTGCTGCGCGTTGAGCACCTGCCCGAGATCGGGGACGAACCTGCGGTCGACGCCGACCGAGTGCTCGCCGGCCTTGGGGATGACGATCGGCCGGACCACCCAGGCCTGCGGTGCGGCGATGCCGGCCAGGTAGCGCACCAACGCCTGCCGGACCGGTATCCAGTCCCAGGTGGAGCTGGAGATGAAGTGGTGCAGGCTCTGCTCGGTCGCCCGGCCACCCACCACGGCGGCGATCCTGCGAATCGACTTCCGGCCCTCCGCCGCAAGAAGGCCCCGCACGTACTGGGCTCCCCTTCGGCGCTGGTCGCTCCGTGGCAAGGACGCGAACAGTACCGAACACACGTCGGTGAGGACCTGCTCCTGGGGCGTGGCGCTTCCCCTGACGACGAACTCGCACGCAACGGATCTGCCCATGGCTCCCCCTGCATCACCTACGTCATCCGTCCGGACTCCCTCGCCAGGTGGCGCGGCACGCCGGGGCACAGGTGGCGCGCGTGCGGGGACGACCGGCTGACCGAAATCGCTGCCTTGCTCGCTGTGCTGTGAACCAGAACCACTCAGGTACTCAGGTCCTCTGAGGTGTTACCTTAGCGACTACCGTGACACACGGAAAGCTCTTTCCGGCAAGGCAAGGTCACCCTCGGCGGTCGACGAGGGGCGCTGTGCGGGCCCGCCCCCCTGTCCTGCCCCGAGTTGACAAACGATCAGCCGTTTCGGCCGCAGGCCGCTCGGTGTCTGCCATCATCCGGCCCATGCGAGCAGCGTTCATCGAGCAACTGGGACCGCCGGAGAACATCCGCTGCGGCGAGCTGCCCCCTCCTGTGGCCGGCCCGACCGACGTGCTGGTCGATGTACTGGCCACCACGGTCAACCCGGTGGACACCTTCGTCCGTTCTGGGGTGTTCCGGACGGCGCTCCAGTATCCGGCCGTGATCAGCCGGGACCTGGTGGGCACGGTGGCCGCCGTGGGCCCGGGCACCCCCGGCTTCACCGAGGGCGACCTGGTGTGGAGCAACAGCGCGGGCCACGGCGGCCGCCCGGGTGCGGCCGCCGAGCAGGTGGCCGTGGCGGCCGACCGTCTCTACCACCTGCCCGAGGGGGTGGATCCGGTGGCAGCGGTGGCCACCGTGCATCCGGCGGCCACCGCGTATCTGGCCCTGTTCACTCATGGTCGGCTGCGGGCCGGAAAGTCCGTGCTCGTGGCCGGCGCGGCCGGAAACGTCGGCAGCGCACTCGTCCGCTTCGCCGCCGACGCCGGCGCGAGGGTGATCGCCACGGCGTCGGTCGGCGACGCCGCGTACTGCCGCGACCTCGGCGCCGAAGCCGTACTCGACTACCGGGACCCGGAACTCACCGAACGGATAAAGGAGTTGAGTCCCGAGGGCATCGACCTCCAACTCGACACCTCGGGCAGCAACGACCTGACCGCCGCCGTCGAGTTGCTCGCCCACCGCGGCCGGATCGTGCTGCTGGCGGGTGCCCACTCCGTCCCGCGTCTGCCGGGCGGCCCGTTCTACATGAAGGACGGTTCCATCGTCGGCTTCGCCATCTCCCACGCCACGGCCGCGGAGCTGTCCGAGGCGGCCCGCACCATCAACCGGCTGCTCGCGCGGGGCCGCCTGCGGGCCCGCGCCGTCGACATCCAACCGCTGTCCGCCGCCGCCGAGGCCCACCGGCGGCTGGAACGGGGGGAGTCGCACGGCAGACGCCTGGTCCTCGACGTCGGGAACCTCGACTGAACGCGGTCACCCAGTGGTTCTGCAAGCCCGCCGCAGGTGCACGATGCCGAGCGGGACGATGCCGTGATCGCGGCCTGATCCGCGCACCCGGCCCTCCGTCCGCCATGCCGCACAGTCCGCAGGGGCACGCCTCTCCCCCGCTCCACGTCGGCCCACCACCGAGCACCGTCAGACCAGAGATGCGTGACCTTCCTTCTCACCCCCGTCGGGCGTCATGACGCGGCGCAGGATGTCGGCCACTTCGCCGGTGTGCTGGTGCGTGAAGAAGTGACCCCCGGGAAGCACATGCACCCGCACGCCGGCAGACGTGTGCCGTTCCCATGCCTGTACGTCGGGCGTGTCGGTGAGGGGATCGGCGGCACCCATGAGGGCGATGACGGGACAGGTGACCATCGAGTCGGCCGCGGGGCGGTAGCGGCTGTGCGCCACGAGGTCACCCCGTATGACGGGCAGGAACACCCGGCGGAGCACCGGATGGTCCAGAAGGTCGGCGTCCGAGCCTCCCAGTGATCCGATCAGCTCGATCAGCTGCTCGTCGTCGTGGTCCGGGTCGTCCCCGACGAAGTCCAGGACGGGCAGCCCGATCCGGGAGGGGGCGGGGTGCCCGGAGGCCACGAGGACGATCCGCCGCTGGTCGGGCATGCGGCGTATGACTTCGTAGGCCACTGCCGCCCCCAGGCTGTGGCCGAAGAAGATCACCGGTTCGTCCTCGCGTACCGCGGCAAGCGCTTCGCCCACCTGGTCCGCCAGGACGTGAACGTCGGTGAAGAGGGGTTCTCGCGCTCGTTCCGCGCGCCCCGGGTACTGGACACACGCCGTTCGCGCCATGTCGGCCACCCGCGCCGCGAGGTGCCGGTAGGAGCCGGCCGAACCGCCCGAGTGTGGAAAGAAGAGGACCGTCCAGGGCGTGGTGGGCGTGGTGGGCGTGGTGGCGGCAGGAAAGCTCCGTATCCACGGTTCGGCGTCAAGCATGGCTAGTGCTCTCCGAAAGGACGACGGGGTCAAAGGGAGTGGAGCAGGGCGAGCGTCTCCGTGAGTTCGACCCGCAGCGCGGCTCCGGCCGCCCCGGCGTCCGACCGCACGATGGCGTCGACCAGTTTGGTGTGCCCCTCGTCACCGTGGTTGGGGTTCTCGGAGCGCAGGTTGAGCAACTCGACCAGATCGAGCAGCCGCTGTTGCAGCACGGGGACGAACTCGGTGAACAAACCGGTCAGCACCGGGTTGTGCGCCGCGGCGACCACAGCTCCGTGCAGAGCGATGTCGGCCTCGACGAACTCGGCGTTGTCGGCCTTCGCGGCGTCCCGGCGCCTGGCCAGGGCCCCTTGGAGGGCGGCGATGTCGTCGTCGGTCCGGCGCCGCGCGGCCAACTGCGCGGCCTCGACCTCGACGAGCATGCGGACCTCGTAGACGTCGGTGATGGCCGCCTGGCGGAGCTGGGTGGACCAGTCCTCCTTGGGTCTTGTCGCGATGACGAAGACACCGGATCCCTGGCGTGCCTGCACCAGCCCCGCGCCGGCGAGTGCGCGTAGGGCTTCACGGACGGTCGAGCGGCCCACTCCGAGGGACTTGGCCAGGGCGGTCTCGCCGGGGAGCTTCGTCCCCACGGCCCACTCACCGCCGGTGATCTGTTCGCGCAGGCGCACGGTGGCCTGCTCGACCAAGGGCGACGGCCTCAAGGCACCTAGTGACATGTCGGATTCACCTTCCACACCGCTCGGGTTGTCTGAGGAGCTGAGTTGTCGTTACTGTACCGCGCATGCTGCTGCACGAGCTCCTTCTCCTCGGCTGCCGCTGCGGGGCCTGACACGACCGGCACCCCGCAGCGGGTGTCGGGCTGCGCCGGTCATCGCATGGCCGACTGAAAGAAGTTCCGCACGATGGCTCCCTCATCCCAGGGCACGGTGTTCCCCACCCTGCGCACTCCCTCCGGTGACCTCCCGGCGGACGCTCCGCGCTGGAACCCCCAACGCCCGAGCGCGATGCCGCATCACCGCTACCGGTCCGCACACGAGCGGGTCGCCCTCCCCCTGACCGACCGCACCTGGCCGTCGCGCCGGATCGAGCGGGCCCCTCTGTGGGTGCCTGTCGACCTGCGGGACGGCAACCAGGCGCTGGCCGAGCCGATGGACACCGAGCGCAAGCGCCGGATGTTCGACCTCCTGGTCACCATGGGCTTCAAGGAGATCGAGGTAGGTTACCCCTCCGCCAGCCAGACCGACTTCGACTTCGTACGCCACCTGGCCACGAGCGGCGCCGTCCCCGACGACGTGACCGTCTCCGTGTTCACGGCGGCCCGCCAGGACCTCATCGACCGGACCCTCGACTCCGTCGAAGGGCTCCCCCACACCCTGGTGCACCTCTACACCGCGACCGCGCCCACATGGCGGGACGTGGTCCTCGGCCGCTCCCGCGCCGAGGTGCACGAGCTGATCCTGGACGCCGCCACGTACCTGATGCGCCGCGCCGAGGAACGACCGGGTGCCGACATCAGGTTCGAGTTCTCCCCAGAGGTCTTCAACCTCACGGAGCCGGACTTCGTCCTGGAGGTGTGCGACAGCCTGACCGAGCTGTGGGAGGCGAGCCCCGACCGGCCGGTGATCCACAATCTGCCGGCCACGGTGGAGATCGCCACCCCCAACGTGTACGCGGACCAGATCGAGTACATGGACCGCCACCTGGCGCGCCGTGGCTCCGTGATCCTGTCGGTCCACCCGCACAACGACCGCGGCACCGGCGTCGCCTGCGCCGAACTCGCGGTCCTGGCGGGGGCGCAGCGTGTGGAGGGCTGCCTCTTCGGCAACGGTGAGCGCACCGGGAACGTCGACCTGGCGACTCTCGCCCTGAACCTGTACGCGCAGGGCGTGAACCCGATGATCGACTTCTCCGACATCGACGCGGTGCGCGAGGTGGTGGAGTACTGCAACCGGCTGCCGGTCCACCCGCGCCACCCGTACGTCGGCGACCTCGTGCACACGGCCTTCTCCGGCACCCACCAGGACGCCATCGCCAAGGGCATGGCCCACCACGCCAAGCAGGCCGCCGAGCAGGGCACCCCGGTCGACGAGGCAGCGTGGGCAGTGCCGTACCTCCCCATCGACCCGGGCGACATCGGCCGTACGTACGAGGAAGTCATCCGTATCAACTCGCAGTCCGGCAAGGGCGGCATCGCCCACCTCCTCCACACCCACCATGGCCTGGACCTGCCCCAGACCATGCGCCCCGACTTCTCCCGCGCGGTGCAGCACGTCACCGACGCCTCCGGTCAGGAGCTGTCCCACAAGGAACTGTGGGAGCTCTTCCGCAGCACCTACATCGCTCCGGCCTTGGACGGCCCGGTCGTTCTCGCCTCGTGGAACGCCACGGAACCCGCCCCCGGCGAGCACCGGTTCACCTGCGTGCTCCACATCGACAGGCAGGAACACGCCTGCCAGGGCACCGGCAATGGACCGCTCTCCGCCCTCACCGACGCCCTCCGTACCGTCGGCGTCACCGTCGACATCCTCGGCTACACCGAGCACTCGACGACCACCGGACCGGGCAGCCCCGCCGTCGCCTACGCCGAGTGCCGGGTCGACGGCGCCGTCTGCTGGGGCGCGGGATGGGACACCTCCGTGCTGACCGCCTCGGTCCACGCTGTCATGGCCGCCGTCAACCGCTCGGGGCGGGCCCTCTCGTGAGCACGCCTCCGGTGCTCCGCGTGAAGGACGTGGATGTCGTCCGCAACGGCACCGCGATCCTGAGCGAGGTGTCGCTGACCGTGCACGCCGGTGAGCACTGGGCGCTGCTCGGTGCCAACGGGGCGGGCAAGAGCACGCTGCTCGGTCTGCTCGGAGCGCTCGCGCATCCCACCCGCGGCACCGTCGAGGTGCTGGGTCACCAGTTGGGGCGGGTGGACATGCGCGAGCTGCGCTCCTACGTCGGCCACGTCAACCCCCGGCACG
This sequence comes from Streptomyces sp. NPDC096132, assembly GCF_044763345.1. NCBI lineage: Bacteria > Bacillati > Actinomycetota > Actinomycetes > Kitasatosporales > Streptomycetaceae > Streptomyces > Streptomyces sp. NPDC096132. Next base: position 666 of record NZ_JBIWGA010000051.1, on the reverse strand, counting down.
ATCTGCGCTCGTCCCTCGAGGTCCGGGACGTCGTCCTGACCGGGCTCACGAACACCATCGAGCGCGTTCCCCGATGGGAGCCGACGCCCGAGCAGATCGCCACGGCCGACCGGCTCATCGGCCTGCTCGGGCTCGGTGATCGTCGCCAGGCGCGGTGGCCGACCCTGTCACAGGGAGAGCGGGGGCGTTCGCTGATCGCCCGGGCGCTCATGCCCAGTCCACGGCTGCTGCTGCTCGACGAACCCGCGACCGGTCTGGACGTCGCGGGCCGGGAGCAACTCATCGAGCGGCTGGACACGTTGCAGCAGACCTGTACGGATCTCGCGTCCGTCCTGGTCACCCACCATCTGGAGGAACTTCCTCCGGGGACGACGCATGTGATGCTGCTGCGTGGTGGGCGCTGTCTGGCCTCGGGTCCCGCTGACGAGGTCTTGAGCAGCGACCAGGTCAGCAGGTGCTTCGACCACCCCGTCCGTCTCAGTCGCGTCGAGGGACGGTGGAGCGTGCGGGCCGGTGGCCCGGTCGGACCGCGCGTCGGCTGAGAGGTCCGCGGTGGTGGGGGGCCCCCCCCCCCCCCCCCCGCGGGGACACCACCCCCCCCCCCCCCGCCGGGGCGCCCGCCACCCGGGGGCGGCCCCCCGCGCCCGCGCAAGTTTACCCCCCCGC
>NZ_JBIWGA010000050.1:0-37919 GCF_044763345.1 Streptomyces sp. NPDC096132 | reverse complement strand
CTTGTCGAAGACGGCCCGCAGCTTCGGCTCGCTGTTGGGCAGCTGCTTGTCGAAGACCTTCTTCCCTGCCGGAGTCAGCCCGCGCCCGTGATGGGTGCTCTTGCCGACGTCCAGGCCGAGGAAGACACCCACGTCGTCGATGTCGTCCAACCCATCCTCCCGAGCGGGGTTCGTGCGGTGCTGGCCAGGGCGTTGGCGTCGTTTGCGCGCATCCACGTTATGCAGACCTGCCGCCCGCGAGCGGCCGGGCGTTGCGCCGGGCCAGGCGGTAGTCGGACCTCTCATCAGCGTCTCCAACGGCGCCTCTCGGGCCCGGTGACACCACCCCCCAGGTCATGCGTTCCAATGCCGTTGCCTTTGGGGTCACTGCCATCTGTGGTTCAGGGCGATGGTGACGGCTGGTCGGCGCTGGCTGGCGGGTTCATCGGGGGCCTTGCTGCTGAACGGGGTGATGCACGATTTGAGCTTCCGGGGGCAGTCTCGCGACCGTCGTCGGGGCAGTAAGGCCCTGGTGATCTCGGCGAGGCCGAGGCGACGGTCACGTCTGCGTGCCGAGGGGGGAAAAGCCGGTCGGTGCGATCACCGACCGGCGGACGACGTGCAGGGCTCGAGTAAACGAAGTCCGGTCCGCTGTGCACCGCGCGATGCGGGCAGCCTCGACGAGCAGGTCCCGGGTGGCGTGGTGCACGATCAGGTGGGCGAAGATCTCTTGCCGAATGCCGTCCGGAGTCTGTGAGCGCAGGACGGGTCTGTCGCGCTGGTGGGTCTTGATCTCGTCGAATACGAGCTCGATCTCCCAGCGTCGTGCGTAGAGTTCGGCAAGCTCGGAGGCCGGGTACTTCTCGTGGTCCAGGAGGCTGGTGATCAGCCGGATAACCTCGGCCTGGCCGTCGATCCGGTACTCGACCACCCGCACCAGGACCGGCGGGGCTTTGAGGGTCCCGGTCGCTTTGCTGTGCTTGTTCGCCTCGATTCGGGCCAAATAGCTTCCGTCCGCCAGGACGTCTTCGACCCTGCGGGCCATCCGGCGGTCCGTCCGCCACAGTAGATGGGCGCCGCGGTCTCGAAGCCGGTGCCAGCGGGCCAGGCCCCAGAATCCGCGATCGGCCAGCAGCAACGTGCCGTCGCCGACATGACGCTCCAGCTGGTCAGACACGATCCGCTCAGAGTCCTTCCAGCCGCCGATCACCGCATCCAGCACCGCGTGCGATGAGCATTCCGCCACGGCGACCATCCGTGCCATCGGATAGCCCATAGGGCTGCGCTGAGAACCGCATTTGCCGAACACCTCCCGGTTGCCGGCCGAGTCGGGCACCGCCAGCAACATTCCGTCCACAGCCAGAACACGCAGGCCGTGGAAGAACTCCTGGCCCTGCCCCAGGGGGCGCGTCATCGCGTGGAAGAGGTCGCGCATCACCGCCCACCCCAGTCTCTGCCTGGCCCTGGTCAGGGACGACTTGTTCACTCCCGACCACGGCCGCAAGCCCGGTTCGCCCGCCTTCAACAGCCGCAGGACTTCCAGGTAATCGACCCGCGGGAACAGACACAACGCGAGGACGAAGTACACCGTGAATCGAGCCGACAGCAGGCGACGGCGCTTCTCACCGCACCCCGCCGCACCTACAACCCGGTCCACCAGCTCAGGCGGGCACGACCGGGTCAAAATACCCAACCCCAGCCGCTCCAGACGCGAGACCAACACGAATGGCCCAACGCCCTGCCGGCCCCAAAGGCAACGGCATTGTCATGCGTTCGACAGGGGGGACCAGCCATGCCGGGCCCGGAGGCCAGCGGTCCTCTTGCAGGACCGCGAAGAAGATAACGGGGGTCGGGAGAGTCGTGGTGCCGGGGCGGACCGGCGTGTGGCCGCGACCTCGGTGAAGGTGCCGCGGACGGCGTTGTGCGGGTGGTGGTGGGCTTCGAAGAGGCTCAGGACCGGGGTGAGGCAGGCGGACTCGAAGATCTCCACCCACGCGTCCCGGCCGCGGGTGGCGAACGCCCTGGTCAGGCGTTCGCTCAGCTCGGGCCAGCCGTCCGGGTCGAGCTGCGGGGGGAGAGACCTTCGGGAGTGAGGCCGAGTAGTTCCAGCGTACGGGACCAGAACTGCGGCTCGATCGCTCCGACGGCGATGCAGCGGCCGTCGACGCAGGCGTACGTACGGTGGAAGAAGCGGGGCGGAGCCGTCGAGAAGGTTCCCGCCTCGCTCCTCGCGCCACGGTCCGCGGACATACGGACCGTGCAGGATGCCGATGATCAGGGCGGCGCCCTCGGTCATCGCCGTGTCGACGACCTGGCCGCGACCGGGCCGCTCCCGTTTCCACCCGGCGGCCGGGATGCCGACGGTCACCAGCATCCCGCCGCCGCAGTCGGCGACGTGGTTCGGCGGTGGCGGGGGAGGGCCGTCGGCCGGGCCGTGGGGTTCCAGGTCGAGACGGACGCCGGGCCCGATGCCGAGCCGCTCGCACGATTCTCCGAGCCGAGCGCCTCCCACCGCCGAGGGCGAGCTATGGCCGTGTCTGCCACTGTTGGCAGTGGTTGTTGAGCCATGACCAGAGGCGGACGTCGGTTCCGTCGGTGCTCGCGCAGTTCGCCACGTCGGCGACTTTGCCGCTGTTGGGGTTCTGCAGTCGCAGCCACCCGCTGTCGGTGTCGGTGAGCGACCAGCGCTGGCAGGCGTTGTCCAGCCATGCCCACTGGAGGATGCCGGTGCCGTCGGAGGTGCCGCAGGAGGTGACGTCGAGCACCTTGTTGCTGACCGTGCTGACGATCCGGCTGGTGCCGTCGCCCAGGGGTTCGATGCGCCAGCGCTGGTTGGCGCCGCCGTGGCATGTCCAGAGCTGGACGTTCGCCCCGTCATCGGCCGACCAGCCGTTCACGTCGAGGCACTTGCCGGTGGCCCGGTTCACCAGCATGAAGTCGTTCGGAGTGTAGATGAAGCCGATCTTGTCGATCTCGTCGCCGGTGCGCCCGTGGAAACCGGCTATCTGCCAGCCCGAGGGTGCGCTGCGGGTGACGCAGTCCGACGTAGTGGAGCCGCCGGCGAGGGTGCGGCCGAGGCTGGTGGTGAACCTCGCGTAGAAGATCCGTGTGTGGTCGTTGTGTTTGGCCCGGCACAGGTATGCGCTGGTCACAAACTCGGTGCTGCCCAGGGTCAGTGACGAGGCCGTGCCCCCGGTTCCGCCGTGGGTGAGCGTCGTTCCGTTGCTCAGTGTCACCGCGACCTGGTCGACCCTTGAGCCGGCGCGCAGTGAGATCGTGGTGGCCTGGGCGCCCCACGGCACGCTGTTGACGTCGGTGAAGTAGTCGCCGTGGGGGCCGCCGAACTGGTCGCTGAACTGGAAGGCGGGGTTCGTCCTCCAGCTGAAGGACGCGGTGATCGGGTCGTGGTCGGAGAGCATGAGGCTGGTTCCGGACTCCAGGAACTTGGCGTGCTCGTTGTTGTAGCTTGTCGAGTCGAGGGTGACGAACCTGCTGCCACGGTAGAGGATCTTGTCGACGACCTCGCAGGTGTTGGGCACGGTGGCGCCGGTCTGGTCGCAGACGAGCGCGGCGCTGCCCTTGGCGGGGGCCACTCCGCCGCGGATGTTCTTCACCCAGGCGTCGGTGAGGCCGTTGGCCGCGACGAACTCGGCGATGGTGTCGCCGGAGCGGGTGTAGCGGGTGTTGGTGTCGCCCATCACCACAACGGCGTTGCCCGCGGAGTGGGACTGGATGAATTCGGTCAGCTGGCTGAGGTTGTCCGCGCGTGAGGCCAGGTCGCCGTCGCTGGTGCCGGCGTTGGTGTGCAGGTTGTAGAAGTCGACGTAGACGCCTTCGGCGAGGCGTTCCCGCATGAAGGTGAATCCCTTGGGGGTCAGGCAGTCGCCGGAATCCCACTGGCAGGAGTCCCAGCCGACGCGCTCGAAGTCGTCGCTGTCATAGGAGATCTTCGAGAGGGTGTTGAGCCCGTCGCCGATGCCGGCGCCGCCGCTGGTGGGGGTGCGGTAGGCGTGGTTGGCGTCACCGGCGTACAGATAGGCGTGGTAGTTGAAGTCCTCCTGGACCTGGACGATGTCGTACGGCGCGATCCGCTGACCGATCGCCGTCGTGGAAGTCTCCCGGTCGGTCGACGCGCTGGACAGGATCTCCGGAAGTCCGGCGACGTTGTAGGACAGTACGCTGAACGAGCCGGAATCCGCTGCGGTGGCGGGGGATGCCGTGGCGATGGCCACACCGGCCATACCGGCGAGCACGAGGGCTCCTGTCGCCAAGCAGGAGAGAAGTCTTCGCATCGATGTCTCCTCGGTGATGCGTGAAGGTGCCGGAGGGTGTTCATGTTCGGGGCATGCCAAGTTTGGGCGGGCTCATTGGGCATGCGGTGTACCCCGCCGAAGGCGCTGCTGGGGGAAGAGGGGTTGTGGAGGCTTGCCTGCTCTGTGGGGAGGGCGGGTGCGGTGTGACTGTACTCGCGGGTAGCTCTTGTTGTAAGCGCTTGTGGATGTCCTCTTGGGACTCACAGGAAACGTGCGCGGTCGGAGAGTGAGTGCCGAGTTCAACGGGGACCACGTCCATGTGCTCGTTGAGCAACCCGCCGAAGACCGCCCTTTCCCAGCTGGTGAACAGCCTCAACGGCGTCAGCTCCCGGTGTCCGCGAGCCGAGAACACCGGCCGGATCAACCGGATCGGTGCGGGGCGGTCTTCCGGCTTCGGGCCCAGGGGCGCGTTCCTGCCCGGCCTGAAGGCCGGGATTCCCTGCGAAGAGCAAGGGACGGATCCGGCCCGCAGGGCACACGTGCGATCCGGCCCGGCCGCGGGATGATGTCCCGTCGACTACGTGACAGGCTTGACATGCCTGGCGCGCGGCACTGGTACGGGCACCGGCCGTGTGCTCTCGACGACGGTGTTGCTGATGGTGCCGATGCCTTCCACCGTCATGGTGACCGTGTCGCCGGGGACGAGTGGCGGTGGGTACAGCTTGCCCTTGCGGCCCCAGAATTCCGCGAGGCAGCCGTTGCCGCAGGTGCCGGAGCCGAGGACGTCGCCTGGGCGTACCTCGGTGCCTCGGGAGGCGTACGCGGTCATCTCCTCGAAGGTCCATGCCATGTTGGCCAGCGTGTCCCAGCCGATGGTGCGGCCGTTGACCTCGACACGGAGCCTGAGCGTCAGGCGGTCCTCACTGTCGCGGTGGGCGTCGAGTTCGTCGGCGGTGACGAGCCAGGGGCCGAGGGTGGTGGCGGAGTCCTTTCCCTTGGCGGGGCCGAGTTTGACGCGCATCTCGAAGCCCTGGAGGTCGCGTGCGGACCAGTCGTTGAGGACGGTGTAGCCGAGGATGTGCTCACGTGCCTGTTCCGGGGTGAGGTCGCGGCCCTGCTTGCCGATGACGGCGGCGACCTCCAGTTCGAAGTCGAGGCGTTGGCAGCCGGGTGGTACGGGGACGTCGTCGTGCGCTCCGATGACGGAGTAGGGGTTGGTGAAGTAGAAGGCGGGCTGGGCGTACCACTCGTACGGGACAGGGTCGCCGTATCCCTCGGCGATGCCTTCCACATGCTGCTCGAAGGTCATGAAGTCGCGGATGGTGGGGGGCTGGAGAGGGGGCAGCAGGCGGACGTCCCCGAGGGCGATGGGGGTCGCTGTGCCGAGTGCTTGTGTTCCGGCCTGGCGCAGTGCGTGCTCGCCCTTCTCGATGAGCCGCAGCAGGGTGGTGCCGGCGGGGAAGGGGTGGATCGTGTCGCCGGTGGGTGACAGGATCCCGGAGTGCCGTGCTCCGTCGTGTTCGAAGGTCGCGAATCGCATGTTCAGTTCCCGGTGGTGTCGGGGAGTCGGGTGGTCTGGGGCTTGAGGCCGATGTACTTCGCCGAGATGACGGCCGCGACGAGGCACGCGCACGCGGTGACCAGGAGCCCGGTGTTGTAGCCGTCGGCGAGGGCCCGTTCGGTGATCGAGGCGATCTTCGTGCTGAGCGGCCCGAGTTCGGCGGTGTGCAGGGGAATGGGGCCGCCTTCGGAGAGCACGGGCTCGGCGGTGCCGTGGTCGGCGGGGGTGAGGCCCGCGCCGTTGAGGTGCGAGGTGATCTGTGTGGCGGCGAGGCTGAGCGTGAGGGCGCTGACGATGGCGGGGCCGAGGGTCTGGCCGGGGGCGCGGACCGGGCTGGTGGTGGCCCCGGCCATGCCGGTCAGCTTCGGTGGGACGGTATTGACGGCGGCGGTGAGGGCCGCGACGACCAGTCCGAAGCCGAAGCCGAAGCCGAAGCCGTCGAGGACCAGCGGCCCGAGCAGCGGGACGAGGCCGTGCTCGTCGACAGGCAGACGGCCAGGCAGCCCGCGATCAGCGTGCCGGTGTGGTGTGCGGGCGTGCTGGTGGCCGTCGGCACGGCGCGTGGTCGGGCGGAGCTGGAGACCATGTCTTCTCCTCGGGCAGGGAGCCCCGTGCGGTACGGGGGGTGGCTCGGGGGAGGGTTCAGAACGAGATGCGGGGACAGGCGAGGTCGGCCATACAGCCGAACAGCTGGGGGCCGTCCAACAGCGCGAGATCCGGGTCGAGTTCGCGGTAGACGGTGTGGACGTTCACGGCGAGGCGTTCACTCTCGGCAAGGCCGGTGAAGGAACCGAGGGGGATGTCGCGGGCGGCTTCCCGCGGACTCATGCCGACGGCATGGCGGGCACTGGCCTGCTCGTGCACGTACTCCAGGTAGGCGCGTGTCGCACGCACTGCGGCCCTGGTGGTGACGGGGCCGTGGCCGGGCACGATGGTCTCGGCGCCGAGGCCGAGGATCAGGTCGCAGGCGGCGACCCAGTTGTCGAACGGTCCGTGCCACACCACCGGGGTCGCCCCGGCGAAGACGATGTCCCCGGTGTACACGGTCCGGGCGTCCGGTACGTGGACGATCGTGTCTCCGGCGGTGTGCGCGGGGCCCACGTCGATGAGGCGTACACAGGTGCCGCCGATGTCGAGAGACAGTTCCCGTTCGAAGGTCCGGCTCGGCAGGACAGGGTGGATCGCGGTGAAGTCGAAGCCGTCGAAGATCCGCCGGGCGAAGCGACCGGACGGGGTGTCGGGAGCCATCAGACGGGTCATGTCCGTGGGCTGCACCTGGCGCATGTCGGCGAGCGAAGCGTGCGAGGCGACGATCTCGGTGTCCTCGACCAGCTGGTTCCCGAACCAGTGGTCGCCGTTGCCATGGGTGTTGACCACGGTGGTGATCGGGGCACGCGCGGTCACGGCCGCGAATCCGTCGAGCATCCGTGAGGTCCGGCGCAGGTCGTAGAGCGTGTCGACGAGCAGCGACGCCCCACGGCCCGCGACCAGTCCCGCGTTGCTCATGCCCCACCCCCCTGCCGTCTGCTGCCACAGATGGCAGCCGCCGCGCAGACGGACGTGCTGCGCGTCAGCGATGGTGCGGTCGGAAGCCACGCTGCCTCCTGGTGAGGGTTGGGCGATCAAAGGAGTCGGGCTCAAGCTCTCATCAATGAATGGATCCCAGTCCATTAACGATCTGGAATCTAATGATGTGCCTGGCGGGCGGTCAAGAGCGCAGGGGGACGTGATATGTGTGAGGTCATGACGAGCCCGGAAGTGCACACCGCCGGCACCGGCCGCAGGGAACGCAAGCGGCAGCAGGTGCGCGATCAGCTCTACCGCGTCGCGATCGGCCTGTTCGCGCGGCAAGGCTACGAGGCCACGACGATGGACCACATCGCGGAGCGCGCGGACGTGGCACGGGCCACAGTCTTCAATCACTTCACGCAGAAGACCGGCTTCCTGGAGGAATGGGGCGCCAGGCGACGGGCTCGGGTGCTGGAGATCCTGCGGCAGGAGCACGCGGAGGACCTGCCGGTGGGGGAGCGGCTGCGGCGCTACATCGGGGAGATGGCGACCCTGAACATCGAGTCCCGGCCCGAGACGGCTGTGCTGATGGAGGCGTCGGCGCGTTTCGGTCGGCTGCTGAGGGACCCCACCCCTGAGCGGGAACTGGCCCGGATCATCGAGGACGGCGTGAAGAAGGGGGAAGTGCGGGCAGGGGTGGACCCCGGAGAAGTGGGTTCGCTGATTTCGGCAGGCTACTTCGCGGGTGTCCTGCGCTGGACGGCCACCGAGCCGGAACCGTTCGACCTGCGCGGGCGGCTCGACCGCATGCTCGACATCGTGCTGGACGGAGTTCTGGTCTGAGCTGTAGCTCGTCCGAACCCGGCGCCACGCCGGGGCGGCCTGCCCGCTGATGATCGCTCCGTCGCCCGTGCGATGTCGGCGGATGGCCCGTTCCGCAGCGCACCGCCGGGGCGGGTGCGGGACCGGAGGGGGTGGGCCGTGGCGCGGCCCGCCGGCGGACCGGTCGGGGTTGCGTGTCGGTCCTCGACGGGGCGTGAGGCCGTCGGCGCGCTTCGGTGCGGTGTAAGCGGTGTGGCGCCGCAGGGTCGGTCGGAGGCAAGGCGTGCAAGGCCTGCAGCGTGGTGCGGTCGGCGCCCCCGGCGCCGAGCATGGATTCCAATTCATTGATGGACTTACGTCTAATAAATTGCGTCCAGGTCATTGACGGTGGTCGTGGCGGGTGCCTACCTTCGAGCCGTTGGCAAGGCCGCCACTCCGCGAATGCGGGCAGGTCACCTCTCCTGTGTGTCGTCGGCCGTGCCGCCAGGGACTCTGCGTGCCCTGGCCTGGCCGACGGTTTCGTCCAGCTCGTTCCCCGCATCCGCGTTCGCATCCGGGAGACTTTCATGCGATCTTTCGTTCCTTTTGCCGCATTCGCCGCTGGTCTGGTGCTGACCGCCACGGCGTGCGGAAGCGGTTCCTCCGCCTCGGAGGGCTCCGGTCCCATCGAGGTCGGGATGATCACGTCGCTGACCGGGCAGCTCCAGACGCTCGGCTCCGAGGGTCGTAAGGCCGCCGAACTCGCCGTGGAACAGATCAACGCGGACGGAGGAGTCCTGGGGCGCGAGCTGAAGCTCACCGTCAAGGACGACAAGAGCCAGCCCGACCAGTCGGTCCTGGCCTTCAACGACTTCAAGTCGCAGGATGTCTCCGCGGTGATCGGCTCGCCCTCCTCCGGATCGGCCCTGGCGACGCTGCCCGCCGTCGACCGGGCGAAGATCCCGTACATCTCGCTCACCCCCGCCGACGAGCAGGTGGAACCCGTACACCCCTACGTCTTCGTCGTGCCGGCCCTCGCCTCCGCCTACGCCGACCGGCTCCTGCAGCACTACCAGGCCGAGGGCATCACCCGCATCGCCGTGGTCTACGACACCAAGACCGCCTACCCCACCTCCGGCTACAAGGCCATGAAGGCCAAGGCCGCCGAGTACGGCGTGGAGATCGCCCACACCGAGGAGATCGAGAACACCGCCACCGACTTCAGCGCGGTCTTCACCCACGTCAAAGGCACCGACGCCCAGGCCATGGCGGTATGGGTGACCGGCCCCGCCTCCGTCGTCCTGACCAAGCAGTACGCCGCGTCAGACCTGGACATCCCCCTCGCCTTCACCGGATCCCAGGCGAGCAAGCTGTGGCTGGACCCGGCCGGCAAGGCAGCCGAGGGCGTCACTGTGGCCAGTTCCGTGGGTGTCGTCGGCGACACGATCCCGGCCGGCAAGCAGAAGACTGCGATCGAGGAGATGACCGGCCCCTTCAAGAAGGAGCACGGCTACGAGCCGCCGCAGTTCGCGCAGGACGGCTACAGCGGCGTGAGGCTGCTCGCCGCAGCGATCGAGAAGGCCGGGAGCACCGATCCCGAGAAGATCCAGAAGGCCATGGAAGGCCTGACTCTCACCACACCGAACGGCACCTACACCTACAGCGCGAAGGACCACGCGGGCCTGACACCCGACTACATCGCGGTGAACACGGTCACCGACGGCGCCTTCGTGCCCACCGCCTGGTCGAAGGCCCAGCTGGCGAAGGTGGCCAAGTGACACAGCCACTGCTCCGGGCGACCGGTCTGGCCCGCTCGTTCGGCGGCGTCTACGCCGTCGACGGAGTGGACCTCCGGGTCGACGCCGGTCGCACGCTGGGCGTCATCGGCCCCAACGGGGCGGGGAAGTCCACCCTGTTCAACCTGGTCAGCGGCCAACTCCCGGCCGACCGGGGAGAGATCCTCCTCGACGGACGGCGGATCGACCGTCTCTCCCCCCACCGTCGGGCCCGGCTCGGCGTCGCGATCGTCTTTCAGAGCGCGCGGACCTTCCACGGGATGACCGTCCTGGAGAACGCCATGGTCGGAGCGCACGCCACCACCCGCGCCGGGTTCGCGGCCGCCGCGTTCCGGCTGCCCGTCCACCGCCGTGAGGAGCGAATGATCGCCTCCCGTGCGAGAGAGGCCGTGGTGAGAGTCGGCCTGGAGGCATGGGCGGACCGGCCGGCCGAACTGCTGCCGCTGGGACAGCAGCGCGCGCTGCAGGTGGCCCGGGCTCTGTGCGCGGAGCCCAGGCTGCTCCTGCTCGACGAACCGGCCTCCGGGCTGCGGGCCGCCGAACGCGAACAGCTCTCCCTCCTCATCGAACAACTGCGTGCCGACGGCCTGACCATGATGCTCATCGAGCACGACGTCGCGATGGTCAGCCGTCTCGCGGACCGCGTCACCGTCCTCGACCTCGGCCACGTCATAGCGGAGGGCACACCCGACGAGATCCGCCGCGACCCCCGGGTCGTCAGCGCCTACATCGGTACGGAGGCGGCATGAACACCGTCGACGCGTTGCGCCACGACGTCATCGATGTCCACGGCCTGGTCGTCCGCTACGGAGCGTCCACCGCACTGGACGGAGTCTCACTGCGGGTCGCCCCCGGCGACATGGTCGCCCTCGTCGGACCCAACGGGGCCGGGAAGTCGACTCTGGTCAACACGCTGTCCGGAATCCTTCAGCCGGCCTCCGGTTCGGTCACGGTGCGGGGCCGACTCGCCCAGGTGCCGGAAGGCAGACAGATGTTCGGCGACCTGAGCGTCGACGACAACCTCCGCCTCGGCGCCTGGTGTCTGCGCGGCAGAGGAAGGGCCCGCAGGGAGAACCGAGACACCTCGCGCGTATACGAGTTGTTGCCGGACCTGGTACGCGTACGGCACCGGAAGGCGGGCGGGCTCTCCGGGGGACAGCAGCAGATGGTCGCGGTCGGACGCGCCCTGATGAGCCGTCCCGAGGTCATCGTCATCGACGAGTTGTCCCTGGGCCTCGCACCGCTGGTCGTCACCGATCTCGCCCGCCATCTGAAACGCCTCAACAGGGAGGACGGCACGGCCGTCCTGCTCATCGAACAGAACGCGCGGCTGGCCCTGGACCTGTGCGACCGCGCCTACGTCCTGGAAGCCGGGCGGATCAGCGCGGAAGGCGACAGCGCCGACCTGGCGGCCAGCCCGGAGATGGTGCGCGCCTACCTCGGCGGCCCCGGGGAAGGCTCCGCCCCGAAGGCCACCGGCCGTGACATCCCCCGCACCGGTACCGTCCACTCTCAGGAGGGGTCATGAGCGACTTCCTCGCCTACCTCATCACCGGGCTCGGCAGTGGCTGCGCCATCGCCCTGGTGGGCAGTGGACTGGTCCTGATCCACCGGGTCACCAGGGTGGTGAACTTCGCCCAGGGAACCTTCGCCGTGCTCGGTGCCCTGACCGCCATCTCGCTGCTGGACTCCGGGCTGCCGCACGGCCTCGCGGAACTGCTCGGCATCGTGGTGGCCGCCGCCACGGGACTGCTGGCCGGCCTGGTGGCCACCGGACGCCGGGGGACCTCACCCCAGTCGGCGCTCATCATCACCCTGGGGCTGAGCATCCTGGCCTACGCCGTGGAGGTCCTGCTCTGGGGCGACCAGGGCCGGTCGTCCGAAGGACTGTCAGGGGCCGTGGAGGTGTTCGGCGCCCGTATCCAGACGCACTACCTGCTCGTCATCGGCGCGACCGCCGTGGTCTTCACCGCGCTGACCGTACTGTTCAGCGCCACGGACACCGGCAAGGCCCTGTCGGCCTGCGCCTCCAACCCCTATGCCGCCCGGGTCGTCGGCATCTCAGTCCGCAGGATGGGCCTCGCCGCCTTCACCATCGGCGGCGCCCTGGGCGGCCTGGCCGGTGTGCTTCTCGCGCCCCTGCACTCCACCGCGTTCGACTCCGATGTCGCACTGATCATCAATGGCTTCGCCGCCGCCATCGTGGGCTCGTTGCACCACATCGGACGTACCCTCTGCGGCGGCCTGCTGCTCGGTGTGGCCCAGGCCATGGTGGCGGGCTACGGCGACGCCACCTACCAGACCGTGGTGGCACTGGGCCTCGTCCTCGTCCTGCTGCTCGGCCAGGCGTCCCGGACGCGCAGTGTCATGGCGGAAGCGGGATGAAAGGTGACGCCCTGCCAGGCCCCGTTCCCGTACCCGAAAGGCAGAACACATGAACGCCGCACCTCCCGGTCGCGCGGAGCCGGCCCCGAAGCCGTCCGCAGGTCCGGACGGCACGCCCGCAGCCGCGGCCCCATCGGCACCACGATCACCCCGCGACAGCACGGCGCCCAGAAGGCTCCGGTGGCTGATCCCGGCCGTGCCCGCGGCCGTCATGACCCTGCTCCTGCCGCAGTCGCTGTCCGGCAGCGACCTGTCCGTGTACGTCCTGCTCGGCCTGTCCGCGACAGTGGCCGTCGGGCTGACCCTGCTCATGGGCTACGCGGGGCAGGTCTCCATCGGCCAGGCGTCCTTCTACGCCGTCGGCGCCTACGCCGCGGCGCTGCTGAGCACTCACGGCGTACCGCCGCTCCTGGCACTGATCGCCGCACCACTGGCCGCGGCCGTCGTCGCCGCCGCGATCGGCGGCCCCCTGCTGCGGCTGCGCGGTCATCATCTGGCGTTCGCCACCATCGCCCTGCAGCTCATCCTGCTCTCCCTGCTCGGGGACGCCGAATGGGCCGGCGGAGCCATCGGCGTCCAGAACATCCCCCACCTGTCCGTCGGCGGAACCGTACTGGACCAGGAGGCGCACTACGCCTACCTGGCCTGGGGAACGCTCGCGGTCACCGTGCTGGTCGCCCGGAACCTGGTCACCTCCCGGGTCGGACGTGCCCTGCGCGCCCTCGCCACCAGCGAGACGGCGGCGAGCTCCAGCGGGGTGCACGTAGCCAGTTTCAAACTCGCGGTGTTCACGCTCGCCGCCGCGTTCGCCGGGCTCGCCGGAGGCATCTACGCCTTCTTCATCGGATACATCAGCCCTTCCTCCTTCCCAGTGCTGCTCTCCATCCAGTTCCTCGTGATGGTCGTCGTAGGAGGCCTCGGGTCCATCCGGGGAGCCCTGGTCGGAGCCGTGACGATCACACTGCTGCTCCAGGCGCTCAACGAGATCGGCGCCATGGACGGCATGCCCGCCAACGCCCCGAGCGTGCTCAACTACGCCGTGTACGCGATCCTGCTGGTGCTGGTCGTCCTGTTCCTGCCGCGCGGCATCGTGCCCACGCTGTCCACCTGGTGGAAGGCCCGCCCCTGGGCGAGTGACGCGACCGGGCACGCGCAGGGGCGGCGGGAGCCTGCCGAGCCGCAGCCGGGGAGGCACCCGTGAGTCTTTCCGGATGCGGTCCGGAAACGCCGCCGCGATCGGACGGGACCGCGACCGAGTGCGCCGCTTCGCGGACGGCGCCACCGGTTCCCGCTCCTTCCCACGGCCGATGAGCAGAGCTGCGGCCTGCCCGAGCCGAGGGTCCGACCCAGCCGGAGGTGAACGTCATTTCTGCCCCCAACCGCCGTGAGCGCAACTGGCAGCGGATGCACGACCTGCTCTACACGACGGCGATCCACCTGTTCGTCACCCAGGGGTACGAGACGACGACCATGGACCAGATCGCCGAGCGGGCGGACGTGGCACGAGCCACGGTCTTCAACCATTTCGTCCAGAAGGTCGGCTTCCTGGAGGAGTGGGGTGCTCGGCGGCGAGTGCGGGTCGCGGAGATCCTCGGCCGGGAGCACGCGGAGGACATGCCTGTGGACGAACGACTGCGTCGCTACTTCCACGAGATGGCCGAGCTGAACACCTGCTCCCGGGAGGAGTCCATGGTCCTCATGGAAGCCTCCGCCAGGTTCGGACGCCTGTGGCAGGACCCCTCCTTGGAGAAGGATCTGGCGAACATCATCGAAGTGGGCGTGCGCCGGGGCGAGATCAGAGCGGACCTGGACCATCTCCCGACGGCGGCCCTGCTGGCGGCGGCCTACTTCTCGGTGGTCCTGCGGTGGACCACTACCGATCCTCCCCACTTCGACCTCGCTCGGCGCCTGGACCGGGTGCTGGAGCTGATCCTGACCGGGATACTAGACACTCGACCCACGCGTGTCCGGTGTGCCGACAAGGGCGGCTCCGGGACCTTTTTCCGGTGAGACCCGGAAGCAGTTCGTCGTCCGACGGCACTCACAGCACCACGGTGGTCGCGGGTCCCGACAGAGCCCGGACGTGCTCCCGCTCGCCTTCGACCTCGTGCCCTCCACCTACGAGGCGAGCGTAGGTGTCGCGGAGGAGCTCACCCGCGGGCCGGGCGGCCCGCCCGTCACCGGCGCGAGCCGTCACACGCGGTGTCGGCACCCCGCGCTGAGGGCATTGCCGCAGTGGTCAGCAGATCCGGCGGTATGCCTGTCCGGGGAGGTAAGCGGTCCAGTCTGTACGGGTCAGGGTCGTGGCGGCCGGGTGACAGATCTGGCGGACGGCCTCGTCCGGGGTAAGGGCGTGCCTTTGCGTCGGCACGTGCGGGCTCCCCGCGGACAGGACGGTGTCGCCGGGGCCGAATACCAGGCAGAAAATCGTCTCGCCCGGAGTGCAGATGCGGTGCCTGCTGTTCACATGCTGCGGTGGCGTACGGACAGCGGTCGGCGAAGCGGCATCCGGTGGGCCACTTCCCGAGTGGCGGCACGGTGCCCGGGACGGTGGTCAGGAAAGTGCCGTGGACCGCGTGCTCGGGGGAGGCGGCACGCAGAGCGCGCGTGTAGGGATGCGCCGGGGAGGTGAGGACCTGCTCCACCTCGCCGCGTTCGACGACCTGCCCGGCGTACATGACCACCGCCCGGTCGCACAGATCGGCCACCACGCCCAGGTCGTGGGTGACGAGGACGACGGCCATGCCGAGCCGGTCGCACAGGGACCGCAGCAGGTCGAGGATCTGGGCCTGGACGGTGACGTCGAGCGCGGTGGTCGGTTCGTCGGCGATCAGCAGATCGGGTTCGCCCGAGAGGGCCAGCGCGATGCACACGCGCTGCGGAGCAGCGGCACGCGGCCCTGCCCATTACCTTCTTCCGTGGAGCCCGGTTCGGGCTCGTGGCCTTCGGGTCCGGTATGATTCCTTGCCCCTGTCCTTGATGATCCGGGGGTGCTGTCGCCGGTCCCGGTGGCACCGGATGGTCGCTGATGGAAGCGTGTCCGCCGACCGGCAGGGCTGCGTAATGTGGCTGCCGATCTCCGGTGCCCGGGCGGGCCACCGGCGGTGACTCCGGGGAGGGAATGCCCGGTGACCAGCAACGACTTCACCTCGATCGATGTCTTCTGTGCCCTGGACGTCGGCAAGACCGCCCATCACGGCACGGCCCTGCTACGCGATGGCCGTACGACCTTCGACAAACCACTGCCCAACGGCGAGCCCCAGCTGCGCGAGCTGTTCACCCGCCTCCAGCGCAAGGGGAAGGTCCTGGTCGTGGTCGACCAGCCGGCCTCCATCGGCACCCTGGCGGTCACCGTCGCCCGCGCCAGCGGATGCGACGTCGCCTACCTGCCCGGCCTGTCGATGCGCCGGCTCGCCGATCTGCACCCCGGCACGGGCAAGACCGACGCCCGCGACGCCTACGTCATCGCCGACGCCGCCCGCACCGTGCCCCATCTGCTGCACTCCATCGAGGCCGACGAGAGCGTGCGGGCCGAACTGACCATGGTCCTGGGCCACGACGACGACCTCGCCCAGGACGCCACCCGCACCTCCAACCGGCTCCGCGGCCTGCTCACCTCCATCCACCCCGCCCTCGAACGCGTCCTGGGACCCCGCCTGTGCCACCCGGCCGTCCTGGCCCTGCTGCAGGCTTATGGCTCCCCCGCCCAGCTGGCCCAGGCCGGCACCGAGCAGATCACGCAGGTCATGCTCCAGACCGCCCCGCGCATGCGCAGCGCCCACACCCTCGCCGAGCAGATCACCACCGCCCTGGCCGAGCAGACCGTCACGGTCCCCGGCACCGCCTCGGCAGGAGAGATCGTCTCCGGCCTGGCCGAAGCCCTCGCCGTCCTCCTCAAACGCCGTGAGAACCTCGAGACACGCATCGCCGCCCTGCTGGAGGCCCACCCTCTCGCGAAGGTCCTGACCTCCATGCCCGGGGTCGCGGTCAGGACCGGTGCCCGCATCCTGGCCGAGGTCGGCGACGCCGCCGCATTCCCCACCGCCGCCCACCTGGCCTCCTACGCGGGACTGACCCCCACCACACGCCGCTCCGGGACCTCCATCCGGGGCGAAGGACCGCCCCGCGGCGGCAACAAGATGCATGGCCAGGCCGGGCAGGTAGGCGACCCGGCAGCCCGCGTCCCGGGCCATGGTCAGGGGGAGAGCACCGATCGAGGCGGGCTGGTCCACGATCACCAGCACGGTGCCGAACTTCGCGGTCAGCCTGTCGAACACCGCCCGCAGTTTCGGCCCGCTGTTGGGCATGGCCTTGTCGAAGACCTTCTTGCCGGCCGGGGTGAGCCCGTGCCCGTGGTGGGCGCTCTTGCCGACGTCCAGGCCGAGGAAGACGCCCACACTGCTGATGTCGAACATCGCACCCTTCCAGAAGAGTTGAACGGTGCCGGCCTCGGCAGTGGTGTCGTACGCGCGCATCCACGTTATGCAGACCTGCCGCCCGCGAGCTGTCCGGCATTGCGCCGGACCGGGCGGTGGCCGGACCTCTCATCAGCGTCTCCGACGACACCTCCCGGGCCTGGTGACACCACCCCTCAGGTCATCCGTGCGACAGGGGGACACAGTCATGCCGGGCTCGGAGGCCAGCGGCCCTCTTGCAGGACCGCGGAAAACATAACTCGGGGGCCGATCTGTGGGTCACGGGCGGATGAGGACCTTGATGGCTCGGCGTTCGTCCATGGCCTTGTAGGCGGCGGGGATGGCGGAGAGGGGCATCTCCATGTCGAAGACGCGTCCGGGCCGGAGGGTGCCGTTGAGGACCTCCGGCAGGAGCTCCTCGATGTAGCTGCGGACGGGTGCGACGCCGCCTCGGACACCGACGTTTGTATCGAACATTTGGCCGACCGGGAGTTCGGGGCCTGGCGTTGGGCACGCCGACGAAGCCGACCTGGCAGCCGGGGCGTGCCGAGCGCAGCGCCTGATCCATGGACTCCTTGGTGCCGACGCACTCCAGGACGACGTCCGGGCCGATGCCGTCGAACATCTCCTTGAGCTTGGTGATGCCGTCGTCGCCCCGCTCGGGGATGATGTCCGTGGCGCCGAATTCGCGGGCCAGGGCCTGGCGGTCGGTGTGCCGGGACATGGCGACGATGCGTGACGCGCCCAGCCGCTTGGCGGCGATGACGGCACACAGCCCGACGGCTCCGTCGCCGACCACGGCGACCGTGGAGCCCGTGCGGACGCCCCCGGAGACGGCGGCGTGGTGGCCGGTGGGCAGCACGTCCGACAGTGTCAGCAGGTCCGCGACGAGCGCGTCATCGGGCTGCCCGGACACGGGCACGAGAGTGCCGTCGGCGAGCGGGACGCGGACGCGTTCGCCCTGGCCGGCGTCTGCGAAGCCCTGGTCCTGGACCTCGGTGCCCCACAAACCGCCGTGCAGACAGTGCACGCTCCAGCCGTTGCGGCAGTTGACACAGGTGTTGTCGCAGACGTGGAACGGGGCGATCACGAAGTCGCCGGGCTTGAGGGCCTTGACGTTCTCGCCGACTTCCTCGACGACGCCGACGTACTCGTGGCCTATGCGGTGGGGCTCCTCGACCTTCTCGAAGCCGCGGTAGGGCCACAGGTCCGAACCGCAGACGCAGGAGGCGACGACGCGCACGACGGCGTCGAGCCCGCTCGCCTTCTCACCGGTCGTGAGAACCGGGTCGGGTACCTCTTCGACGCGGACGTCCCGCTCCCCGTGATGATGGCGGCGCGCATGCTTCTCCTTTGTTCGAGCGGCCTTCGCGGCTCTCTGCGGCGAAGGCGAGGCAGGGTGTTGTGCTTCACCTGTTCCGGGTGGAGGTGGCGAGCGGCTTCGGCGCCGGGGCAGCCGGCAGGAGCGATCAGTGGCGGGGCTGGTCGAATTGAGCAGACCGCGTCTCGAAGTTCTCCAGATCGAAGCGGCGCAGCAGACGACGGAATCCGATCATGCTCTTGGGCCACATGATGGTGGGCAGTTCGTCGGCGTCGAGGTACCAGCTGTGGCAGCCGCCGCGGAGCCAGACCGTCGCGCCGAGTTCGTCCTTGACCCACTTCATGTAGCGTTGTTGGGCTTCCTGGCGTGGTTCGACGGAGCCGATCCGGTGTCTGTCCATGGTGCGGAGGGCGTCCATGACGTAGGCGGTCTGTGCCTCTGCCTGCCACACCATGGATGCGTGTCCGCTTCCCGCGCCGCCGCTGCAGATGTTGAAGAAGTTCGGGAATCCGGCGACGGTGGTGCCGCCTTTGTAGAAGTGCGGCCGGCCCTTCCAGGTCTGGGCGAGTGACTGGCCGTCCCGCCCGTGGATGCGGTCGAAGACCGGTGCGTCGGTGATGTCGAAGCCGGTCGCGAAGACGACGGCGTCGACGGGGTGTTCCTCGCCGTTGGCCGCGATCACGCTCTGTTCGGTCAGTTCGCTCAGCGCGCTGTCCACCACGGTGACGTTGGGCCGGGCGAGGGCGGGCAGGTATTCGTTGGTCATGAGGATGCGCTTGCAGCCGATTTCGTAGTCCGGTGTCAGTTTGGCGCGCAGCTGCGGATCGGGCACTGTTCTGGCGAGGAACTTCCGGGCCTGGCGCTGTTGCAGTCGCCGGATGCCGGGATTGCGGCGGATCAGCCGGTAGCCGAGGGTGTCGCGCAGGGCCCACTGCTTGATCCGGTACAGGCGGGTCAGCCCCGGGAATCGGCGTAGCAGGCGCTGTTCGGCCGCGGGAATAGCCCGGTCGGGGCGTGGCAGCACCCAGCCTGGCGTCCGCTGGAGGACAACCAGGTGAGCGACGGCCTTCTGCAGTTCGGGGATGAGCTGTACCGCTGAGGCCCCGGTTCCGACGACGGCGACTCGCCGGCCGGTGAGGTCGTGCGTGTGGTCCCACCGGTTGGAGTGCATCGTCACACCCTTGAAGGCTGTCACTCCAGGCACGTCCGGCAGGGCTGGCTCGGTGAGCGGTCCCGCGCAGGCGATCAGCACGTCGGCGGTCAGATTCCTCTTACTGGTGGAGATCCGCCACAGGAGCCGGCTGTCGTCCCAGTCCGCGCGGAGCACTTCCTCCTGGTAGGAGATCTGGTGGCCGAGGAGGCGCTCGGCGGCCACCTTCCTCAGATACGCGTGTATCTGGGTCCCTTTGGAGAATGCTCGTTCCCAGTCCGGATTCGGGGCGAAGGAGAGCGAGTAGAGGTGCGAGGGAATATCGCACTGGACTCCGGGATAGGTATTGTCGCGCCATACTCCGCCCGCGGTCGAGCTGCGCTCGACGATGAGGAAATCCTCGACTCCTTGTTCCCGCAGGCGGCAGGCGATCGACAGGCCGCTGAACCCCGCGCCAATGACGGCCACCCGTACATGCCGGGCAGCCCGCGCCAGGCCGTTTGGCGTCTCTTGCTCGTTGATCTCGGTGGACATTCGGACTCCTTCGTCCTCGGGACGGGGCCTCGGACAGTCCCCCTCCCGTTTGGGTACTGCTCGGTACCGTAACAGTGGTACGGCGCGGTACCGAGTGGGTGAAGGGTAAAAAAACTGACTGCTCTCCGCCGGTTGTCCGCCTCCCGCCGTCCGGGTGGTCCGAGGGGGGCGATACTGTGGGCGGGTGCCTCCCACAGCGACTCCAGCGTCCGAGATCCGTGCCCGGGTAATGGCAGGTATGGCTGCCGCTGTTCAGCAAAAGGGGTACGCGAAGACAACAATCAGTGACATTGCCCGCCACGCGCGTGTCTCCAAGCGAACGTTCTACAGCGTCTTCCCCGACAAGGAAGCCTGCTTGCTGGCCACGTACGCGGACAACGCGCAGCGGTTGACGTCGCACGTCGAGGAGGTGCTGGCGCAACCGGGTCCGCGCCCTGAGCGGCTGGGCGCGGCTGTCGAGGCATACCTGGGCTGGTTGGCGGACCAGCCCGCCGTAACGCGCACGCACATGCTGGAGATCTATGCGGCGGGAGAGCAGGGCTTCGCGGTGCGCCGTTCAGCCCAGGTCCGGTGGGCGGACCTCATCGCGCGCTTCGTCGAGGCCGATCCCGCTCGGGATCCGTCCGCGCCCGGACTCTCCTCCGCGACCGTGTCGGCAGTGGCCGGCGGCATCGCGGAACTCGTACTCGAGCAGGTGGAACAGGGCAGGACGGCGGAGCTGCGTCGGCTCAAGGAGGACATCGTGGGATTCATCGAGATGCTTACAGGCAGCACCTGAGTCCGTGGCCCGATCCCACTGTGAGGTGCGCCAGGGCTGTGGAGGGTGCTCGCACAGGGCTAGCTGTTCTGTCCCGGGGCGCCTCGGCGAGCGGCGAGCGGTGCGGGAGAGGCCTCCGGCTGGCGCCACACGGCGCGCAGAACGGCTTGGTCGCGTAGCCGTCTCCCCCGGGGGCGGCCCGCGGATCTTGTCCTCGGCCGCGTCCCGGGAGGTCAGAAACGACACCGGCACCGTGAACCGCTGCTCGCGAAGCCGTCGGCACACCTCGAAGCCGTCCAGGTCGGGCAGCACCACGTCCGGGGCCTGCGCCGCGACCGCCTCCAGCGATACCCGCTCGCAGCAACCACCGCGTCGAAATCCGGGAGCCGCAACGCCCAGGTCGGCATCACCGCCATGGTCGCCTCGTCCTCGACCACCAGTACCCGTACGCGGGAGCCCGGCCCCGCCGTGTCCGCGGCGCCCCACGTCTACGGGAGGGCGTCGGCGAACCTCACGAACCTCGGGACGGAGGCGATCCGTTCGTTCACCGTCTTCTCCCGCGGGTTCCGACCGCCTCCGCTGGCGGCCCCACCCGCCGATCATGTGGACAGCAGAGGTTTCGCCGGCTGGCTGGGCACCCACCTCAAGGCTGAGCCAGGGCGGCGTGTTCGTCGTCCGTGGCAGCAGCCGCGTCGCGGCGGCATCTATGACCACTGGGGCTGTCCCATCGACTTCCTGGTTCAGGCCATAGCGGCCGTTAGGGCGCTGCGAGTCAGTCGACCTGCATGGCAGGCGCCGATCCATCCGCAAACGGTGAAGATCGCGATCCATGGCTGGAGTACCGGAACCTTTACACAGGTGAGAACGATGATCCTTCCCGCCAGGCCTGGATCACCAAGAGGAGAATCTTAGTAGCATTTAAAGGGAAATGTTCAGTGCCGTCATTGCCCTGACGGCCCGGAGAAAAGCGCAGGTTGTCCAGTGAGCGTGCGCGATGGCCGTGCCCGGGGATCTTCAACCCCGGCGAAGCATGTGCAGGCCGGGAGGCTGCGCTTGGTGCGGGCGGCGAGTGATCTCAACGAGAGCGACCTGTGGCAGTTCGCACTCCAGCAAGCAGTGGCAGAGCTCGGAGGGCTGGGCGGCATGGTGCACCAGCGCGGCGGTATGCACAGGATGCGGCTCGTCGCGGCGGTTGGCCTACCTCCGCCCCTTGCACAGGCATGGGAAGACATCGAGTGGGACGAGGCGGTAGCCCCTGCTCTGGCTGCCCGCGAGAGCACCTACGTGTGGTTGCCGGTCCACGCATCTTCCGAGAGCATCCCGGAGGGCGGTACCCCTGGTCGGCCGACCGCCCCCCGTGCGCGGGCGCGGACGCTCCCAGACGGCACCGGATTGGCGGCCGTCCCTCTGCCCGGCCCGCAAGGACCATTGGGGGCGCTGTCCGTCGTGACGGCCACGTCCACTGGGCCCGACCTTGATCAGCAGGCATTCCTGGGCGGACTGGCCGCTCAGGTCGCCGAGCGGTTGCAGCAGTCCCCACCTGCCCCGAGTGGTCTGAGCCCTGCCTGGTGGCAGCAGCCATCCGAGTCGTACCTGCGCCAGGCCATGAAGGCGGTCGAGGTGGGAGGCTACGACTGGAACATCCGCACGGGCGAGGTGTTCTGCGACGAGGCGGTCCTGGCCGCGGGCGGACTGACGCAGGACACCTTCGACGGGCGGATCGAGACCTGGCTCGGCCTTGTCCATCCCGATGACATCAGCGGGGTGCTTGCGCAGGGCGACAAGGCGATCGCGGACCGAAACGTCTACAGTGCCGAATACCGGGTGTGCCGGCCCGATGGCAGCGTCGCCTGGGTGGAGGCCCGCGGCCAGGTAGTACTTGGCGAGGACGGGGAGCCCGCCCACATGATCGGCACCCTGTGGAACACCACGCAGACCCGTATTGCCCGTGACTCGGTCGTACGCGCCCTGCGACACATGAGCGACGGGTTCTTCGCCGTCGACACCGACTGGTGCATCACCTATGCGAACATCGAAGCGGAACGTCTGTTCGGTACTGCCGATAGGCTGCTCGGCCGGGTGCTGTGGGATGCCGTGCCCGACATCAGCTCCCTGGGCCTTGAAGCTCCTTGCCGACGCGCCGTCGCCAGCGGTACGCCGGTCGGCTTGGATGCTCAATGGCGAGTTCGACGGTGCCGGCCCTCGTGTCCCACTCGCGCGGGCGATAGCCGTTGCGGTGGTTGACTCTGTCCCCGCTGACCTGGCCGTATTCGGCATTGCAGAGGGCGTCGGCCTCCGCGGACATGAGCGCGTCGGCGAACGTCTTGATCATTGCGCGCAGCAGATCCGGACTCGCCGCGGCGAGATTGTCCTCCGCGAGGGCGTGCAGGGGCAGACTGTCGGGTGCGGTCATCGTGCTGATCTCCTTCGAGGCTTCGACACTTCGAAGATCAGCCGGTGGCCGTTCATCTATGCGGGCCCCATCCCGATGCCGGAGCAAACCCCCGGATCAGGTCGAACCCGTACACCACTTCCCTGGGCGCAACCCGGTCGGGCCCGGCCTGCGGCGCACCTCTGGGCTGCGCCGGGAAGAGCTGGCCACCCTCGCAGGGGGTCAGCATCGACTATTTACACGCGCCTGGAGCGCGGCAAGGAGACCAATCCCAGCCCGTCCCTCGTCGACGGCCTCGCCCGGGTCGGAACGGACCCGGCTTGGCGCGGTACGTCACCGCGCTCTGGTTCTGCATATCTCTTGCTGCCGGCGACCGTATGGCTCGTTCTCCTTGCTACACCCGCCTGTGGTTGTCATGCTTGGGGTGTGTGTCCCTGCCGATGGCGAGGACGATCTTCCCTCGCGTGTGGCGCTCGGCGAGCTTGCTGTACGCGGTGCGTACGTCGGCGAGTGGGTAGATGGAATCGATCGGGAAGACCAGGTTCCCCGCTACGGCCATCGCTGCGAGCCTTTCCCAGACCTCTGGGGTGTCTGCCTCGGCCTGTCCGACGGTGCGGACGCCGTAGCGGGCGGCGGCAGTACCGTCGGCGAGGGTGTTGATCCTCGTCGGCGGGACGCCGAGATCCAGTGCCGTCGCGACGTTGCCGCGTCCGAAGTGGTCGAGATAGGCGGTCACGGACCCCGATACCGCTTTACGGATGCGCTCGGTCAGGCCGTCGCCGTACTCGATCGGGATCGCGCCCAGCGATTCCAGGAACGGAAAGCTGCTGACGCTTCCCGCGGCCAGGACGGTGGCTCCCCTCAGGCGGGCGAGTTGTACGGCGATCGAGCCCACGCCGCCGGCACCGGCGGAGACGACCACGGTGTCGGCCTCGGACAGGTCGAGGGCTTCCACCTCGGCGTAGGCAGTGGCCCCGACTCCCGGAATGACTGCCGCCTGCGGCCACCCCAGCGCCGTGGGCTTGCGGGCGAGCCGGTCGGTGGCGGTGCGGACGAACTCGGCCTGTGCGGCGCGCGGTTGGAAGCCCATGACCTGATCGCCGGGCTGGAAGGCTTCCACGCCCGGCCCGACTGCATGCACCACGCCTGCGTAGTCGTTGCCCTGCCCTTCGGGGAAGTGGGCAGGCCACATGTCGGCGAAGGCACCCTCGCGGATGCTGATCTCGCCAGGGTTGATCGCGGCCGCTTCCACGGCCACGACCACCTCTCCCGGTCCCGGGGCGGGCCGATCGACGTCCACGACCTCCAGAACGTCGGGGCCGCCGTAACGGCTGAAGCGAATGGCTTTCGGCATCAGGGCCGCCTCTGAAGGACGCCGAAGGCGACGACGGGGATCACCCGGTCGATGTGCTTCTGGTACTCGGCGTATCCCGGCTGCCGCGCAACCACCTCGGCGAAGAGCCGGTCGCGTTCGTCGCCTTCGGTGATGGTGGCGCGGGCGGTGAGGGTCTCGGTGCCGATCTCCAGGGTGACGGTCGGGTTCTTGCGCACGTTGTGGTACCAGGCCGGGTGCTTGGTGCGGCCGAAGTTGGAGGCGATGAGCAGGATGCGGTCGCCGTCGCGGTAGTAGGTGATCGGGGTCGTGGCCGGGATGCCCGACTTGGCGCCGGTGGTGGTCAGCAGAGCCATGTCGGCGCCCTTGAAGACGCCCCCGACCCTGCCGCCGTTCGCTCGGAACTCCTCTTGGATGCCCCGGTTCCAGGCCCGCAGTTCCTCCGGGTCGGCGCTGCCGCTGGGGATGGTGTCGCTGGCGCGTGGGACGCGGACCGGGGGCGGGCCGACGACCTTCAGGCCGTACTCGCCCGCGCTGCTGATCGCGGCGTCCAGGTCGAAGGGCGGGGGGAGTTCGCCGGCGGTGGCGACCGGGGTCCCGTTGCGGGTGAACCATTCCTCGATGCCGGCGGGGGCGAAGGTGACGAGCATGCGCGAGGTGGGGCTGCGGACGACGTAGCTGTGCGGGACGCCGCGCGGGCCGAAGGCGACGTCGCCCGCGCTGAGGTCGTACTGCTCATCGCCGACGAAGAAGGTGATCTCGCCTTCCAGGACGGCCCAGATCTCGTCCTCGCGGGTGTGGACGTGCAGGGGTGGCGACTGCTCTTCGGGGTCGTGGAATTCCAGCTGGGCGGCCCGGCCCTGGGCCGCGTGGCCGGGGAGCTTCACCTCGACGGTGCCGCCGAGGAACCAGAGGCTGTCGCTCACGTCAGTTCTCCTTCAGAAGGCTCAGGGTGGGCAGCGGGCCGCCGGGGAACTGCTGCAGACGGCCGCCCTCGGCCAGCGGGCCGAGGTCGACCGCGGCCCATCCGGCACGCTCGATCAGGCGGGTGATGCGGTCGTTGGCGCCCGCGTCGTCACCGGACAGGAAGATCACCCGGCGTCCGCTTCCGGAGCGGGGGTTGGCGCCCAGGATGTGGGGCGGCAGGGTGTTGAAGGCTTTGACGAGCTTGGCGCCGGGGACGAGGTCGGCGACGACTTCGCTGGAGGTGCGTCCGCCGAGGTTCGCGACCTTGAAGTCGGGTGGGCCGAGGGGGTTGGTGGTGTCGATGACGACGCGGCCCTCCCAGTCGGTGAGGCCGGTGGCGCCGACGGCGTCCTTCAGGCGCTTCCAGGGCACGGCCAGGACGACGATGTCCTGCGCGGCGGCTTCCTTGACCGTCACTGCGGTCAGGCCGGGGCCGGCTGCGCTGACCAGTCCTGCGAGGGTGTCGGGGCCGCGGCTGTTGCTGATGAGGACGTTCTCTCCGGCGGCTACGAGGCGCTCTGCGAGGGCGGTGCCGATGGCTCCGGCTCCGATGATTCCGATGGACATGACGTGCTCCCTGAGGGGATGAGAAGTGATGGCGGATGGAGGGCGCCGGGCGGGGCCGGGGAAACCCCGCCCGGCTGCTGTGGGGGTGGGTCAGACGGCGAAGCCGCCGTCGACGTCCCAGCTGGTGCCGGTGATGAAGCGGGCCTCGGGGCGGGCGAGGTAGGCGACGGCGCTGGCGATGTCGGCGGGCTGGGCGTAGTGGCCGAGAGGCATGAGCTGCTTCATGGACTCGGCGAACGGGCCGGCATCGGGGTTCATGTCGGTCTCGGTGGGGCCGGGCTGCACGGTGTTGACGGTGATGCCGCGCGGGCCGAGCTCGCGGGCCAGACCGCGGGTGAGGCCGGCGACAGCGGCCTTGGTCAGGGAGTAGACGCCCACCCCCGGCACCGGGATGCGGTCGGCGTTGATGCTGCCGATGGTGATGATCCGCCCGCCCTGGCCGAGGAGGGGGGCGGCGGCCTGGATGGCGGTGAACACGCCGCGCACGTTGACCGCGATCATACGGTCGAACTCCTCCAACGGGAACTCCTCCAGCGGCGCGACGTGGGCGACGCCAGCGTTGTTCACCAGGATGTCCAGGTCCCCCAGGTGCTGGACCGTCTCGGTGATCGCGGCGCGCACGGCGTCCTCGTCCGCGCTGTCGGCCTGGATCGCGAGCGCGCTGCCGCCCTGCTGGGTGATCTCTTCGGCGAGGGCTTCGGCGGTGTCCTTGGCGCTGGAGTAGGTGAAGGCGACGGCGGCGCCGTCGGCGGCCAGGCGGCGCACGATCGCGGCGCCGATCCCCCGTGAGCCGCCCGTCACCAGGGCGACCTTTCCGGTGAGAGGCGTGTGAGCGGTAGCGGTGGCCGCGTCTGCGAGCTGGGTGGTCATGACTGGTGGTCTCCGTTCCGACACCCGTAATTCCGAACCGTTCGGTTACTATGTCGTGGTGGCTGGAACACGGGCCACGACCGATCCATTCCGCGGCGGCGGACTTCTTTTCGGGAGGCTTGGATGGCCAGGACAGGACGGCCCCGCTCCTTCGACACCGACGAGGCCCTCGACAAGGCGATGCGCCTGTTCTGGGCCGAGGGCTACGAAGGCGCCTCGCTGAACGAACTCACCGAGACCATGGGCATCAACCGGCGCAGCGTCTACGCCGCCTACGGCAACAAGGAGGAGCTGTTCCGCAAAGCCGTCGACCGCTATCTCGCAGGCCCCGGCGCATTTGTCGCCGAAGCCCTCGACCAGCCCACGGCCCGCCAGGTCGCCGAGACGATGCTGCACGGCTGCGCGGATGCCTACACCACGCCCGGCTGCCCGCGCGGCTGTCTGCTGGTGCAGTCCGCCCTCGCCTGCGGGCCCGAGGGCGAACCGGCCCGCGCCGACCTCGCCGCCCGCCGCGAGGCCGGAGTGGGCACGCTGCGGGAACGGTTCGAGCGCGCGCAACGCGAAGGGGACCTGCCCAGGTCGGCCGATGCCGATGCCCTGGCCCGCTACCTGACCGCCGTGGGCCAGGGCATCTCGGTGCAGGCCGCCGGCGGCGCGGGCCGCGAGGACCTGCACCGGGTCGCCGACCAGGCACTCGCCGCCTGGCCCGGCAACTGACCTGCGCCGCACGACCGGTGGCTACTTGGCTAGGAAGGCCAGCAGGGCGGCGTTGACCTCCGCCGCGTGCGTCCACAGCAGCCCGTGCGGCGCCCCCTCGATCTCCACGTACTCCGCGGACGGCAGCAGGGCGTGGAAAGGGCGGCCGGTCGCGTCGACGGGAAGGATCCGGTCGGCGGTGCCGTGCACGATCAGCGCGGGGACGTCGATGCGGGCCACATCCGCGCGGAAGTCGGTCAGCCAGGTCGGCACGCACGCCACCGACGCGATGGCCGACGATCCGGCCGCCACCGACCAGCTCGCGCTCACCGCCTCGTTGCTGATCCGCTTGCCGAGGGTGTCGTCGAGGTTGTAGAACGCCTGGAAGAAGCCGGTGAAGTAGGCGTAGCGGTCGGTGGTGACCGCCTCCAGGATGCCGTCGAACACCGCTTGGTCGACGCCCGTGGGGTTGTCGTCGGTCTTGAGCAGGAACGGCTCCAGGGAGGCCAGGAACACCGCCTTGGCAATCCGCCGCGAGCCGTAGGTGCCCAGGTAACGCCCGACCTCACCGGTGCCCATGGAGAAACCCACCAGCACGGCATCGGTGAGGTCCAGGGTGGTCAGCAACCCGTCGAGGTCGGCGGCGAAGGTGTCGTAGTCGTAGCCCGTGGCGGCCTTCGAGGAGCGGCCGAAGCCGCGTCGGTCGTAGGTGATGACCCGGTGCCCGGCGTCCAGCAGGGCGGGCAGCTGCTTCTCCCACGAGTGGCCGTCCAGCGGGTAGCCGTGGATGAGGACGACCGGCTGCCCGCTGCCGTGGTCCTCGTAGTACAGCTCGACGGGGGCGCTGTTTTCCTCGCCGACGGTGATGTACGGCATGTCAGCTGGTCTCCTTCACCGCGCGGCGGATGAGCCGGACGACGGTCTCGGGGTGGGTGAGGTGGACGGCGTGCGGGGCGTCGGCCTCCACGGTGTGCGCACCGGCGCGGGTGGCCATGAAGCGTTCGGCGGCGGGCGGGATGGTGCGGTCCGCGCGGGCGACGAGCGCGTAGGACGGCACGGCCTTCCAGGCGGCAGCCTGCGCGGGCTCGCCCAGCGCGATCGTGCTCGCCGGACGCTGTGTGGCCGCGAGGACGGCGGCGCGCTGTGTCGACAGCCGGTTGCTGAGGAAGACGTCGCGGAACTTCTCGGCCTTGAGGTACAGGTCGATGCCGCCGTCGTAGGGCACCGGCTGCAGCGCGGTCGGGATCGGCGCGGTCGGGTCGTCACTCAGGTGCGAGCCGGGGAACTTCGCCGCGAGCGCGGCCGCGCTCTCACCGGCGTCGGGGATGAAGGCGGCCACGTACACCAGCGCCTGCACGCGGTCGTTGCCGGCGGCGGCCTGGGTGATGACCGCGCCGCCGTAGGAGTGGCCGACCAGCACCAGCGGGCCCGGTGTCACCTCCAGCAGCTTGGCGAGGTAGGCGGCGTCCGAGGAGAGTCCTCTCAGTGGGACGGCGGGGGCGATCACCGGGTATCCGGCGTCCTGAAGGTGACCTACCACCGTGCTCCAGCCGGACGCGTCGGCCCACGCGCCGTGGACCAGCACGATCGTCGGCCGGTTTCCGCCGCTGGTGGAGCGGGTGGCGGCGACCGCGTCGGCCGGCGGCGTGACCGCCATGGCCGCACCGGCCGTCACCGCGGCTGCGAACGCCAGCGCCGAGCGCCGGGAAGGGGAAGAAGGGACGGACACGTGTTTCCTCCGGATCAGGTCAGCACAGTGGGTGCGAGCAAGGGCGTACGGCGGTCTCGGTCGGCGCCTTCGCGGGGTCGCCGCCGAGCCGCTTCGCGGCGCGGCCGTCGCGGTGGGCCGCGCCCGGGATCGTCAGGCGGGGCGGTTCTTGTCCAGCCAGGCCACGGCCGCGTCCGCGACTTCGCGCCAGCCGTGGTCGAGGGTCAGGGAGTGTCCCCGGTCGGGGAACTCACGGATCTCCGTCACGGCCGTCGAGTGCCGGTACTGCTTCGCCGCCGACCGCACCACTGCCGGGGGCACGATGTGGTCCTTGCCCCCGGAGACGAGCAGCAGCGGGCCCCGCGCGCTGTTGGTGGTGGCGACCTTCGCGGGCGACGACGGGCTGAAGTTGGCGAACGCGGCCTCGAACAGCGGCCGGGCCGGTCCCGGGACGGCCCAGCGTGCGTACAGGTCGTCCGACTCGTCGGCGGGCAGGGCGTTGCCGAACGCGTAGCGGAACTGCTTGGCGTTCAGCGAGACGGCCTTGGACCGGTTGCCCGGATTGCCCAGCGCCACGAACGACGAGCGCAGCGTGGAGACCGGGACCGGCAGCACGCCCTTGATGGGCGCCGGGTCGATCGCGACCGCGGCCGCGGCCAGCTCCCTGCCCAGCAGGTTCTGTGCGATCAGGCCGCCGAAGGAATGCCCGATCACCACCGGCTTCACCGGCAGGTCGGCGATGATGCGGGCGTAGTGGTCGGCGATGTCGGTGATCCCGAAACCGGCGGTGGCCGCCGGGTGCGCCCGGGTCTCCTCCGGGGTGTCGGCCACACCTGGCCAGCCCGGCGCGATCGGGTCGTAGCCGGCCTCCTCCAGGAGTTCGATCCAGCTCTGCCAGCTCGCCGGGTGGATCCACAGCCCGTGGATGAGTACCACGGGCACCGTACTGGGGGCCATGAGAGCCCTCCTCGTCTTCAGAACAGCGGAAGGGGAACCGGTCGCGCCGACCGGCCGGCACGAGCGGACCCGTCCCGCTTCACTTCTCCGACCGGACCCTCACAGCCTGGAACGAGCGGCCCGCAGCCCGCGTCTGTCACGTGACTGTTTCTCCACGGACAGACACCGCCTGACCAGAGACGTCCACTCGGATCGACCGCCCAGGAGGCGTACAACACGGCCGCCGCACCGACCCTGAGCAGCGCATCATCAGCCAGGGCGGCTCACACTCCGGGCCGCGTGTCGGTACGGCGCCCACCCACTGCCGGCCGGCACGGAGAACCGGTCGCCGGTCGCCGGTCAGCCGGCAGGGGCCGCTTCGGGTCTGCGCGACCTGTCCCGCGGACAGGCTGAACACACGTACCGCAACCGCGCAGCGGCCGTCGGGTCCCCCTGCGAGGGTGTCGGAACGTCAGTCGGCGGAGCTGTCGTCCCCGATGAGGTCACGGAGTTGGTGGCGGGAGGCGATGCCGAGCTTGGGGAACACCCGGTACAGGTGGTGGCTGACGGTGCGGGGTGAGAGGAAGAGGCGCTCGCCGATTTCCCGGTTGGTCATGCCCTGGGCGGCCAGGTGGACGATCTGCTGCTGTTGGGCGGACAGATCGCCCAGCGCGTGGACTGCCGAGGTGTCGCGAGTGACGCCGGCGGCACGCAGTTCGGTGGCGGTGCGGCTGGTCCAGGGTGTGGCGCCCAGACGCCGGAAGATCTCCAGAGCGTGAGTGAGGGGTGCGCGGGCGTCGTTGATACGGCCGTTGCGGCGCAGCCATCGACCGTGGGCGAGACAGGTCTGGGCGTGCTCGAAGGGCCAGGGCGCGAGTCGGTCGCCGGCCAGGGCCGAACGGAAGAGGTCGTCGGCGCGGCCGGTGTCGTCGAGGAGCGCCTGGGCGTGCAGAAGGCGTCCGTCGAGCCGGGCGGAGCGCGAACGGGGGAGGGTGTCCAGCAGGTTGGTGAGGATGACGCGCGCATCATCGGTGTGGCCGCTTCGTACGGCGGCCTGGGCGAGGTCGGCGACGGCGTAGGGGGAGGCGTGGAAATGCAAGGGGGTGCCGTCCGGGCGGAACAGGCGGCGTAGTGAGGTGAAGGCGGCGGCGTGGTCGTCGGTTGCGGCGAAGGCGAGGCCGACGGCCCAGTGGGTGCGTGCCCGGATCTGGTTCACCACCTCGTCGCCGGTGAGGTCGAAGACCTGTCCTGCGAGGTGGTGGGCCCGGTCGGTGTCGCCCTGCAGGGCGCACAAGGTGGCCTCCAGCGTCATCACGTACACCTCGGCGCGGCCAAGGGGCCGGGTGGCCGCGGCAGCGGTGCCTTCGTCGACGACGGCGCGGGTCTGGAGCCACCAGCCGTGTTCGAGGCTGGCCCAGCCGTAGGTGAGGGCCATCTGGCGGTTGCGGAACTCCGGCCGGTCGCGGGCCAGCGGGTTGCAGTTACGGCCGACGTGAAGTGCGGCGGCGGTCTCGTCGAGCAGCCAGGCCATCCCGGACAGCCAGATCCGCTCCCTCGGACTGTGCGGGGGGCTGCCCGGCGGGCGGGGTGTGAGGGCTTCGCGGACGGCGGCCAGCGCGTCGGTGCGGCAGGCCAGGGGATCGATGGCCGTCCGCACCCACAGCCGGGGCAACCCGCAGGCGTGGGGCATGCGGTCCAGTGCCGCATCGACCTCTCGACGGAAGGTGTCGTCTCCGGCGTGGTTCGCGACGGCGGCGCCGACGGCGAGTGCTTGCAGGGCGGCTTCAGGGGCGGTCTTGGTGAGGGAACGGGCGGTGGCCATCAGGTGGGTGAAGGCTTCGCCCTGGCGCAGGCCGGCCGACAGTGCCCAGCCGCGCAGCATCTCGGCCTGCCGGCGCAGGCCCTCGTCCACGGAGGTGTCGGCGGCGCGGGCGGCGAGCCGCTCGGCACGTTCGACATGGTCGTCGACGGCCAGGACGTTGGCGGCCTTGATCAGCCGTTCCGCCTGCTGGACAGCGGTGGTGCTCAGGGCCGCGGCACGTTCCAGGGCGGCTGCGGCGGATTCCGTCGCTCCCCGCCCGACGGCCCGTTCGGCGGTCTTCTCCAGGGCCGTCGCGGCGTCGTCGTCGGGGCCGAAGGCGGCCGCTGCGAGGTGCCAGGCCCTGCGGTCGAAGTCCTGACTGAAGGCTTCGGCCAGGGTCAGATGAGCCTGCCGGCGTTCAGGCTGGCTCGCCGCCTGATAGACCGCCGACCGGATCAGTGGATGGCGGAAGGTGATGGTGCTGCCGCTGATGTGGATCAGGTCCGCCTGTTCGGCAGGCTGCCAGGTCACCGGATCGGCGGCGTCGGGTTCGACGCCCAGGACGAGGGACAGGTCCGGGGCGTCGGCGGCTGCGGCGATCAACAGCACGTTGCGGGTTGTGGGAGGCAGCATGGCGAGCTGGGCTGCGTACAGGCCCTCCAAACGGCGGTTGATCGGCAACGGGGCCGCGCCGAGCTGCTCGGGATCGGTGCAGCGCGCCAGCTCGACGAGGGCGAGCGGATTTCCGTTCGCATACTCCAGGATGCGGGCGCGGTGGCGTCCCGCGGGAGGAGTGGGCTGGGCGTCGAGCAGCGTATGGGCGGCCGGCTCGTCCAGTGGGGCCAGGGCGACGGCGCGCATGGCCTGGCCGAGGGACTCCGGCAGGACCTCGGGCCGGCACGCGGCGAGGATGCCGATGGCTTCACCGTCCAACCGGCGTGCAAGGAACGACAGGGCGTCGAGCGAGCCGGAGTCGACCCAGTGCGCGTCGTCGACCACGATCAACAGGGGCGTCTCGGTGGCGAGGTCGGACAGCAGGGTGAGGGTGGCCAGGCCCAGCAGCAGCCTGTCGGGGGTGTGGGCCTGTTCGTCGTCCTCCAGGCCGAACGCCGCCTCCAGCGCGTGCTTCTGCCGCGGAGGCAGGGCATGGGCGCGGGAGAGGACCGGCCGCAGCAGCTGGTGCAGGCCGGCGAAGGCGAGGTCGGCCTCCCCCTGGGTGCCGCGCACCCGCAGGATTCGCATCCCGGCCCGCGCGGCGTGAGCGGTCGTCGCGTCCAGCAACGCGGTCTTGCCGATGCCCGCCTCGGCGACGAGCAGGACGGCTGTCCCTTCGTCGGCGTGCTGCGCGGTGAGGCACTGTCCGAGCAGGGCCAATTCACTGTCTCGGCCGACCAGTTCGACCGCTGTGCTCTTCGACGCGCCCCACGCGGACGCCTGGATCGAGTCCACCCCCACCACCGTGCCCGCCCCTTTCACCCTCAGGCCCCGTCCGGCCGCTCGTGCATCGGCGACGAGCCGCAGACCCGGCCGCAGTGCCCCGGGCCGGTGGGCCACGTCTCGCGCAGAAGTCGTGGGCGGCGCTGACGTCGGCGGCAGCGCGCGATGCACCCTTGCAGGAAGAGAGTCCGGAACCTTGGCGGGTGCCTTCTCACCGTAAGCAGCACAACCGGACGTCTGCCCGTCCGCGGCGATACCCGTGCACGCACAGGCAATCCGCCTGCCGAACCGGTGTTGTGATGGCGACTGGGGAATCCGCAGCGCCGCCGCCTATGCCGGCGGGCGATGGCGACGCCCGCTCCCACCGGCGCCGTCACCTGCCCTGTGCGGTGAGATGCCGGAATCGCCGCCAACGTGCGGCAGGGGTCACGCTACGGTGGCGTCGACCCAGTCGCGACAGGAGCCGGAGGCATGGAAGAGCCGACCGCCACGCTGCCGCTGTTGGACCGGCGGGAGACGAACGATCCGTTACCGCCGTCGTGGCCCGAACCCCGCTTCGAACAATTCGCCCACATCCTGGTGGTCACCCAGCCACAGGGACGCCCGTTCGTAGCCCGCCGCACCTGGCGGCACATCGCCGAAGACCCCGGCGAAAACCTGCAGTTGGCCTTCCTCGACTCCGGCCGCAGCCGACTGGAACAGAACGGCCGGGAGGTGTTCCTGGAACAGGGCGACTTCACCCTGATCGACTCCGCCCGCCCCTACGACATCGAGACCCCGACCGCGTTCGTCACCCGGGTCTTTCTGTTCCCCAAGTCCGCGCTCGGCCTGTCGGAAACGGACCTGACCCGGCTGACCGGCACCCCGCTGCGGCAGAACCACGCCCTGTCGGCGTTCCTCGTCCCGTTCCTGACCCGACTGTCCCACCAAGGCGCCCGGCTGCACCCGCAGACCCGCAACAAGCTCGTCGGCGAGGTCACCGACATCCTCACCACCCTGGTCGGCGAAGCCCTGCGCGAAATGCCCAGCGACGACGCCGCCCGCCACACCTTCGTCCTGCGCGTGAAGGCGTTCGTCCTCGCCCACCTCGACCGCCCCGACCTCACGCCGGAACTGATCGCCACCGCCCACCACGTCTCACTGCGCTACCTGCACAAGGTATTCGCCGGCGAGGACACCACCGTGGCCCGCTTCATCCTGCGCGCCCGCCTGGAACGCTGCCGCCTGGAGCTGGCCAAGTACGACCCGCGCGACACCAGCGTCCGCGACCTGGCCCACACCTGGGGGTTCGTCAGCGCATCGCACTTCAGCCGCGTCTTCCGGGAGGCTTACGGCATGACACCGAGACAGTGGCAGCTGGCCGCGAAGGCACGGCGCTGATGAGCAACGCCAACCCGCTGGACCTCCCCCTCGAACCAGAGGCCCAGGCGTTCGTGGAGGCCGGCGAGGTCATCCCCTACCTGTACACGGTGCCGCCCTCGGAGAAGCGCCGCATGCTCGACGAACTCCAGGCCCGCCCCACCCCACGCCCCGACGTGGAGGAGGAATGGCTGCTCGTCGACGACGTCCCCGTCCGCATGGTCCGCCCACCGGGGGTGACCGGCCCGCTGCCGACCCTGCTGTTCGTCCACGGCGGCGGCTGGGTCATGGGCAACGCCGCCACCCACGACCGCCTGGTCCGCGAAATCGCCGTCGGCGCACACATCGCCGTCGCCTTCCCCGAATACACCCTCTCCCCCGAGGCCAGGTTCCCCACCGCACTGGAGGAGTGCTGGAAGGTCGCCACCTGGCTGACCAAGCAAGACCAGGCCCCCCTGGCCGTCGGAGGGGACCAGATGGGCGCCACCATCGCCTGCGGCCTCACCCTGCTCGCCGCCCGCCGAGGAGACGTCGACTTCACCCACCAGCTGCTGTTCTACCCCGCCACCGACACCACCTTCGACACCGGCTCCTACCAGCAGTTCGCCGTCGGCTACGCCCTGCGCGCCCAGGGCTACCGCGACTTCTGGGACCAGTACTGCCCCGACCCGGACGCCCGCCTCGACCCCGTCGCCGCACCACTGCGCACCAGCCCGGACGAACTGGCCCAACTGCCGCCCGCCACCGTCATCACCGCCGAAGCCGACTGCCTGCGCGACGAGGGCGAAGCGTACGCCGGTGCCCTGCGCACCGCCGGGGTCCCCGTTCTCTCCGTCCGCTACGCCGGCGTCACCAACGGCTTCGTCATGCTCGACGCCATGCGCAGCACCCACGCCGCCGACGCCGCGATCAACCAGGCCGCTCACGTCCTCCGCAACGCCCTGCACTCGAACCCGGCGTCGCCAACGCCACGTGGCCCCATGACCTGACCTCAAACAGTCGACCTTGGCTGATCGCCAAAGCAACCTCAACTTTCCGAGCACCGGTACCTCCGGCTCGGCGCCCCACCGTGATCATCCTCTCAAAAGTGGGGACCGGACAGCCGCGCGGAGCGAGTCTCGACCAGAGGTTGCCGTTGCCGACGTTCCCAGGACGCAAGTGCCGAGTGACGCCGGACGAGGGGGCAGTGAAGTAAGCACCACGAGGATGCCCCCGGCGGAGCCGCAGGTATGCTGCGCAGCCCCGCCAGGTGCCTCGCCAGGCGCAGGCCTGCGGCAGCTCGAACGCCACCCTCTGCTATCACTGTCGATCGGCTGTCAGCCCTTTTCGTCTATTCAACGCTATTCAGATCGGGAGGGTAGCCCTTTGCGCGGAGCCAGGTGTCGAGGGCGAGAGCGACGATGTCTCCGTGGGGGAGGTCGGTGTCGGCGTTGTAGCGGCGGATCCGGCGGTGGAGCTGGAGGACTTCGGGGACGGCGTGGTTGAGTTGTCCGCGTTTGGTGTGCCGGTTTCTGATGACGTCCAGAGTGCCCGGATGCGGTGTAAGAACGTCATCGGTCGGCTGGGGCTGGGCGTCGAGCGCGTCGGCGATTTCGCGTAGTCGGCGGGCGTAGGGGGACTGGTCGGGCACGTGATCTACTCCGGTCGGTTTGGCTAGGCGGATAGCTATCCGCCTATTGGGCTATTGGAATAGTCGGCACGGGCGGCCGCCCCCTTGCGTGGGGGCGGCCGCCCGTGCCATGCGGTCGGTTCAGAAGCCGCGGGTGGTGAGCCACTCGTCCAGCGCGACTGAGACGATGTCGCCGATGGGCAGGTGGTCGAGTTCGTTGTCCAGTGCGAAGCGCTTGATCCGCTTCTTCAGCTTCAGCGCGGCGGGAACTGACGAGTCGAGACTCTCCCGCGCGATGATGCGCTGGTTGAGAATCACGGCCGTCTCGGGGATGTCCTTGGGGCGGCCAGGACCGTGAGCCCACGGCGTTCCCTCGCTGGGCGCTGCCTCCGGTCGCACGTACTGCTCCTGGTGAGAACCCGGACCATCGGTCCTCACCGGGAATGCGGTACCGCCTGCGACCGGAGGAACGGCAGGGCGAACTGCCACCTCGGCGGCCGGAGTCGCGCCAGCAGCCGTGGACGTGACGGGAGACGGAGCATGCTGCGCAACAGATTCGGCCGGTTGTGTGGCCTGGACCGCGGGTGATCCAGACTGGGCAGCCGGGACTACAGGCGGCACCTGCCGCTCCACCGGCTCCCCACCGGCCACCGCCTCGGGGGCGACGACGGCCGGGCGAACCGGCTGACTGGCGGTCGGCTCCCGAACGGAGCTGCTCGGCGCCTCCGTAGTCGGCTGGGCGGAGATCTGTGGGACTTCGGGCACCGCCTCGGTTCGGCCCTGTGTCGATGCCTCGGGGTTGGGAACGGTGGAAGGAGCGGGCTGAACGTGAGGCTCGCTGACAGCGGGACGGCCTTCGCCCTGGGGCGTGGCCTGTTCAGCGGCGTACTGCTCAGGGGTGAGCTCGGCGGCCGGGGGAGGGGGCGGCGGGGCCGTCTTCTTGGCCCCGCCGCCGAGGGTGCGACCGGCGCGGCGGGCCGGCGGCTTCAGCTTCTCGTTCTTCTCGGTCATGCCTGGGTCAGCTCCTTCATGAGCTCGGCGTACTCGCTCAGTTCGGTGGGGATCTCGCCGAAGGCCTCCATGTAGTGGACCCAGGAGTGGATGGTGGTCTCGGCGAGCGGGAAGGCCTCGTCGCGATCGGGTCCGATCCCCTCGCCCTCGGCGGGGTCGAGGAGCTTGTCCTTCGCGTTGCGGGGCAGGCTGGTGCGGTCGTCGGCCTTGACCATGACGACGTGGGCGGTGACGCCGTGTTCGTTGCGGGCGGCGGCGCGTTCGGCCTCGTCGAAGGTGGCCACGAGCTTGCGGCGCTCGATCTTGGTGGGGGCGACCGGCACGAGCAGCAGGTTCGCCTCGGTAACTGCCTCGTGGAAGATGCGGGCGCTGCCGCCGCCGGCGTCGACCACGATCGCGCCGAACTCGGATCGCTTGGTGCGGATGTACTCGGCGATGTCGTCGAAGGGGTAGCGCTCGACGACCAGGTTGGCGGGGATCTCGAAGCCGGCGGCCTGGGCGACCTTGAACCAGTCGTAGGCGGACTGACTGGTGGCGTCGGCGTCCAGCAGCAGGGTGGGCAGGCCGAGGACGACGGCGTAGTAGAGGGCGATGAACCAGGCGGACGTGGTTTTGCCGGTGCCGCCCTTGAGCATGCCGACGACGATCACGAACGCGTCCCAGACGTGTTCTGTGGCTGCGGCCAGGGTCTTGTGACGGGTGTTCTCGTTCACGTGTGCTTGATCTCCTGAATGGTGAAGGGGTGTCGTGTTGTGCGCGCGTCGGAGAGTGGG